>NZ_JBITMT010000004.1:0-567625 GCF_044466505.1 Streptosporangium sp. NPDC049376
AATGGATGATTGGGTTGATAGGCCGGGTGTGGAAGCGCGGTAACGTGTGGAGCTGACCGGTACTAATAGGCCGAGGACTTGACCTCAAGGTTTTTGTGTCCATCACAGACCATGGTTGTGGTGTGGTGGGGTTTTGCTCGCGTCCACTAGGCAATTCTGAGACAGCAAACACCCGTGTTGGTGCGGTGGTTGTTTGTGTGTTTCATAGTGTTACGGCGGTTATGGCGAAGGGGAAACACCCGGTTACATTCCGAACCCGGAAGTTAAGCTCTTCAGCGCCGATGGTACTGCACCGGGGACGGTGTGGGAGAGTAGGTCGCCGCCGGACAATCTTTGTGGGGGGTCATCCTTTTCGGGGTGGCCCCCCCTTTTTTGTTTGTGTGTGGCTCTTGGGGGTTGTTCCCTGGGTGTGGGGTGGCGAAGGCCGCCCCTTTTTTGTGTGGGGTTCCCCGCGGGGTTGGTTCTGGGTTCCCTGGGGTTTTTGGTGTGGTGTGGTGTGGTGTGGTGGTGTTCCAGGCGGGGCGTGGGGGGGCTGTCCTCCTTTTTTGTGTATGTCTGGCTTTGGGGTGCGTGTGGGTGTTTGAGGGGCGGCGGTAGCTGCCCCTTTTTTGTTTCAGGAGCGGGGTGGGAGGGCGTGGAGTTCGCCGGACAGGACGGTTACCGCTCGGCCGGCCAGCTCCACCCGGTCTCCCCGTACGGTCGTGCGAACCAGGCCGCCACGCTCGGACAGCTGGGCGCCGAGCAACGTGTCCGAGCCGAGCCGGCTCGACCACCAAGGCGCCAGGGCACAGTGGGCCGAACCGGTCACCGGGTCCTCCGGGATGCCGACCCGGGGGGCGAAAAACCGGGAGACGTAGTCCACGCCAGGCTGCGATGCTTGGGCCGTGACGATGATCCCTCTCGCGTCCACGGCCTCCAGCGCGCGGAGGTCGGGAGAGGCGGCCCGTACCGTCTCCTCGGACTCGACCTCGACCAGATAGTCCCAGACGTTCTTACCGACCCACCGGGGCTCGACCCCGAGTGCCTCCAGTAGCCCTTCGGGAGGGGCGACCTCCTCAAGGGTCTTACCGGGGAAGTCCATGCTGATCAGGCCGTTGTTCTCCCTGGTCGTGGACAGGATTCCGCTCCTGGTGCTGAACCTGAGGGTGTCCGGCGCGGGCCCGGTGGAGTAGAGCACATGCGCCGCGGCCAGCGTCGCGTGACCGCAAAGATCAACCTCGGTCTTCGGCGTGAACCAACGCAGGGAGTACGGCTCGCCGGGCTGTCCGCCGAGCAGGAACGCGGTCTCGGAGTGCCGCATCTCCGCGGCGAGGTCCTGCATCCAGCCGTCCGGCGTGGGGTTATCGAGTATACAGACCCCCGCCGGGTTGCCCTTGAAAAATTGATCAGTAAACGAATCAACTGTGTATATATGCATGGCGTAACTCTAGCCATGTGGGAGATAAGCAGCCCAAAGCGGGTAGAGAGGCCAGACAGGACCGGTGCGCTAGCCGTACAAAGTGGGAATATGCGCTGGGCGTGTCGCGCGGCGAACCTTACTTCGTCGGTTAACGTCCAAGGTTGTAGGGACAGGCCGAGTACGGCGCGGTCCTGTAGGAAAGGACAAGCCGATGGGGGCAGTGCGTAAGGTGGCGAGCTACCTGGGGCTGGGTGGAGCTGAGGACTACGACGAGGCCTACGACTACGAGGACGAGGTCGAGGGCGAGGACTGGCAGCCGGCCTCGGAGCGTGCGGCCAAGCGCTGGCGCGCCGTCGTCGAGCCCTCCCGCATCGTCATGCTCACTCCGCGTAAGTACAACGACGCTCCGATCATCGGCAAGCACTTCCGTGAAGGCCAGACCGTCATCATGGATGTCAATTGCATGAGCACCGCGGAAGCCACAAGAATGGTGGACTTCGCGGCGGGGCTGGCCTACGGCTGCGAGGGGCACATCGAGCGCATCGCGGAGAAAGTCTTCCTGCTGGCCCCCGCGGATGTGGAGATCACCACCGCCTGATCCCCGAAGTCACAGCGGTGCCCCGGGTCGTGTGAGGCCGTACGGCTAGGCGGCCCGGGGGCCCCTGCGCAGCAGGCGGGTGAGTTCCGCCAGGTCGGAGGTGGCTCCCTGGGCGCGTTTGTCGGCCTCACGGGCGTACTCGTGCAGGGCCCACACCGCGCCGTCGGCCAGTTCCCGCAGCTCGGAGAGCTGCTTCGTGACATATTCGGCGTCCGCCCGCTCACGTCGGCGGCGCGACCAGAGCTGGTGCGCCCCTCCCGCGGCCAGCAGTAGCGCCAGCACGGCGGAGGGCAGCGTGGCCGGGGTGACGGCCGCGACGACCAGGGCGGTCACCGCCAGGGCCAGCAGGGAGTAGGCGAGCCAGGGCTTGCCCAGGGTCTGCACGCCTTCCACGGCGATGTGCCGTTCGGCGGCGGCCAGGGATTCGGGGTCGGGACCCGAGGGCCGCAGGATCACCCGGTGACCGAGGAGCGGGATGGAGACCGACTCGGGCGGCGCCACCTGCGTGGCCCTGGTCAGGCTCTCCGCGGCGGTCCGTACGATCGGCGCGGCGACGTGCAGCGCGATGGCCGCGAGGGCCGGGTCGGAGGAGGGTCGCAGGTCGTCCAGCAGGTGCTCGGTGAGCGGCTTCTCCGGCCGCTGCGGCCCCTTCACGACGCGCTCCGGCCGCACCAGGCCACGCAGTACGGTCAAGGTCTCCTCCGCCGACCACAGGGCGCGTGACGTACGGCCCGTGCCGGCGGCCCTGGTCGTGGTGATCTCGGTGCAGCGGCCGAGCAGGCGGGTGAGCTGGGCGGAGGCCTGGACCGGCTGCGCCAGCTCGGGGAACTCGGCCAGTTCGGGGAAGTCGACCAGCGAGGGCGGCACGACCATCGACGGTTCGTGCGGGGTCAGCGCGCTCAACCATCTGGCGGGTTCGGATCGTGAGGGTACGGCGACCGCGTCGAGTTTGCGGAGCACGAAGATCTTGCCCGCCGGGCCGTACGCCCCCTGGGCGGCGGCGAGCCAGAGCGCGCGCTGGCCGTGGGACACCGGACGGTCGAGGGACAGTTCGCCGAAGGCGGTGCCCATCCAGGAGGCGTGGATGCGTTCGCCCTGCCCGCACAGGGCCAGGGAGAGACACAGGAACAGGGCGGTGCGCCGATCGTCGAGTTGGGCGGCGCGGCCGAGCGGTTCGACGGCGTCCTGTCCCCGCAGGAGGAGCAGCAGGGCCTCGACGGCGGGGGACAGCCAGTAGTCGGGAACGTTCGTCGAGCTCGTGGGGGCGGGAATCGTGGAGCAGGTGGCGTCGGCGGCCAGGTTCGTCAGGAGCGCCTCGGCGTAGCGGTGCAACTCCGTCTTGGCGTGAGGGTTCGCGGTCAGGTCCATGCTCAAGGCAGAGAACTCTCCGAAGTTGTGACCGATGACCGCGCCAGCGTAGTGCGATTCGGTCATCCCCCTCGGGAGGCGCGCCGAATCGAACTTTGCCGGATGATCACCTCGATTTGCCGAATCGAGGTGATCATCCGGCGGAACGGCTCACATACGGTCGGGTACCGGGACGCCGAGCAGGCCCAGACCGGTATCCAGGACACGCAGGGTGAGGGCGCACAGGGCGAGCCGGGAGGCGCGCACGGCCGGGTCGACGTCGCTCTTCAGGACGGGGCAGTTCTCGAAGAACGTCGTGAAGGCGCTGGCGGTGTCGAAGAGGTAGGCGGCGAGCTTGTGCGGGGCGGAGCTTTCGGCCATCTCCGCGACGGCGGCACCGAACCCGAGCAGTCGCAGCGCCAGGGCCCGTTCGGCCGGGTGGCCGATGACGATCGGACCGGTCGCCTGCGCCGGGTCGACCTCGCCCTTGCGGAAGATGGAGCGGATCCGCGCCTGGGCGTACTGCAGGTAGGGGCCGGTGTTGCCGGTCAGGGCGAGCATGCGGTCGAAGTCGAAGACGTACTCGCTGTCGTGACTGACCGACAGGTCGGCGTACTTGACCGCGCCTATGCCGACGGCGTGGGCGATCTCCCTGCGCTCCTCGTCGCCGTAGTCGCTGTCGCGGATGACCTCGGCGGCGCGGACCTCTGCCTCGTTGAGGAGTTCGAGGAGTTTGACCGACTCGCCGCTACGGGTCTTGAACATCTTGCCGTCGCTGCCGAGCACGCTGCCGATCTGGACGTGCTCCGCGTGGACGTGGTCGGGCAGCCATCCGGCGATCTTGGCGGAGGCGAACAGCATCGACATGTGCTGGGCCTGGGTCGCGCCGATCACGTAGAGGAGCCGGTCGGCCTTGAGGTCCTGGACGCGGTAGCGGATCGTGGCCATGTCGGTGGTGGCGTAGCCGTACCCGCCGTCGCTCTTGCGGATCATGAAGGGGAGTGGCTGGCCCTCGCGCCCGGTGAAGCCGGGCGGGAAGACGCACAGCGCGCCGTCGCTGACGACGGCGATGCCGCGCTCCTGGAGCTCGTCGCAGACCTGGGCGAGCACGGGGTTGTACATGCTCTCGCCGGCGATGTCGTCGTCGGTCAGCGTGACGCCGAGCTGGGTGTAGACCTTGTTGAAGTAGCGGACGGTGGCGTTCATGAAGATGTGCCACAGCCGCATGGTCTCCGGCTCTTCGGCCTGGAGGGTGACGACCCGGGAGCGGGCGCGCTGGTTGAACTCCGGGTCGGAGTCGAACTTGGCCCTGGCCGCCTGGTAGTAGGCGTTGCCCTCGCCCGCCTCCAGCTGGGCGACGGCGGCCTTCTCGCCGATGTCGAGCAGGTGCTCGATGAGCATGCCGAAGGGGGTGCCCCAGTCACCCAGGTGGTTCTGCCGGACGACCCGGTTGCCGATGTGCTCGTGGACACGGGCCAGCGCGTCGCCGACGATGGTCGTGCGCAGGTGGCCGACGTGCATCTCCTTGGCGGCGTTCGGCGCGGAGTAGTCGATGACCACGGTCTGCGGGGAGCCGGTCAGGGCCACGCCCGTGCGCGGGTCGGCGAGCGACTCGTTGGCCTGGGCGGTGATCCAGTCGTCGGAGAGGGTGATGTTCAGGAAGCCGGGGCCGCTGACCTCGACGGTGCCGGGGAAGTCGGTGAGCCGGTCGGCGATCTCCTGGGCGACCTCCCGCGGGGCTCGTCGCAGTCGCTTGCTCAGACTCATCGCGACGTTCGCCTGGTAGTCGGCGAACTGCGAGGGACGGATCAGCGGGTCTGCGTCGGTGTACTCAGCACCGAAGGCGGCGCCCAGCGCCTGCTGGACGCGCTCGGTGAGCACGAGTTGCGGGTCGGTCATACCTCAAGGGTATCGGTTGGTCTGTCCTGAACCGGCGATTTATCGACCGGTCGCATGACCCGGAAGACGATCGTCAGGGCGAGCGCGGCGACCACGCTGATCGCGATCGAGACCACGTCGTCGGCGGGGTCGCTGAGGGTGAGCGCGAAGAACTCGCGGGTGAACGGTACGGCGAGGGACAGCGCGAACAGCACCACCATGGCCCCGACCAGTGTGACGCGCCACCACAGGTACGGCCTGGCGATCAGGACCAGCGCCCACCAGGTCACCAGGAAGAGGGTGATGACGGCCGCGGTACGGCTCTCCTCCGGGGTCGCGCCGCGGGTCTCGGCCAGGAGGTACGACAGGTGGACGGCCAGCGCGCAGACCACTCCCCAGGGGATCGCCAGGCGGAGCACCCGGGGCACGAACCCCGGTTTGGCCCGTTCGCTGCTCGGCGCGAGCGCGAGGAAGAAGGCGGGGACACCGATGGTCAGCGCGTTGACCAGCGTGGAGTGCCGGGGGGTGAACGGGAAGGCGAGCCCGAAGATTCCTGCGAGCAGCGACAGGACGAGCGCGTAGAAGGTCTTGGTGAGGAAGAGGCTGGAGACGCGTTCGATGTTGGCCAGCACCCGTCTGCCCTCGCCGACCACGGAGGGCAGGCTGGTGAAGTCGTCGTCCATCAACACGATCTGGGCGACCGCCCTGGTCGCGCCGCTGCCGGAGCCCATCGCCACACCGAGGTCGGCGTCCTTGAGGGCCAGGACGTCGTTGACGCCGTCGCCGGTCATCGCGACCGTGTGGCCCCTGGACTGCAGGGCGCTGACGAAGAGCCGTTTCTGGTGCGGGGTCACCCGGCCGAAGACGGTGTTCGTGTCGAGGATCTCGGAGAGTTTGTCCGGGTCGTCCTCCGGCAGGGTGCGGGCGTCGACCGCGTCGCGCCCGCCGGGGACGCCGAGAGCGGTGGCGATGGCGGAGACGGACTCGGGGTTGTCCCCCGAGATGATCTTTATGGTGACACCCTGTTCGGCGAAGTAGCGCAGGGTGTCGGCGGCCTCGGGGCGGATGCGCTGTTCGAGCACGACGAGGGCCCGGGGCTCGACGGAGCCCACGGGGTCGTTCAGGGTGGCGACCCTGCCGAGGGCGAGCACGCGCAGGCCGGTCGCGGCCAGGTCGGCGGCCTGGCCGTACCCGGGGGTCTCGGGGGTGAGCAGGACGTCGGCGGCGCCGAGGACCCAGGCGCCCTTGCCGGCGAACTCCGCTCCGCTCCACTTGCGGGCCGAGGAGAAGGGGACGGTCGTGGTCGCGTGCCAGCCGGGCGGGGCGGGGTGGGCGACCCTGATGGCCTGGACGGTCGGGTTGGGGGTCTCCTCCAGGTTGGCGAGCGCGGCCAGGGCCTCAGTGGTGAGCGAGGGGGTGAGCGGGTCGTCGGCGAGGGAACGCACCTCGGCCAGGTTCATGCCGCCCGCGGTGAGGGTGCCGGTCTTGTCGAGGCAGAGCACGTCGACCCGGGCCAGGATCTCGATCGCGGGGAGTTCCTGGACCAGGCAGCGGCGGCGGCCGAGCCGGACGACGCCGACGGCGAAGGCGATGCTCGTCATCAGCACCAGCCCTTCGGGGATCATGGTGACGATGCCCGCGACGGCGCCGGTGACGGCTTGGCCGAAGTCCTCCGCCTTGTTGAGCTGGCTCCAGGTGAGCAGCATGCCGATGGGGACGACCAGCCAGGTGATGTACTTGATGAACCTGGTGACACCCGCGCGCAGTTCGGAGTGCGCCAGGCCGAAGGCGCTGGCCTCCTGGGCGAGTTTGGCGGCGTAGGCGTCGTCACCGACCTTGGTCGCGACATAGGACCCGGTGCCCGCGACCACGAAGCTGCCGGAGAGCACCTGGTCGCCGACGGCCTTGTGCACCGGGTCGGCCTCCCCGGTGAGCAGGGATTCGTCGATCTCCAGGCCGCCGGAGCCCGTGATCTCGCCGTCGACCAGCAGGCGGTCGCCGGGGCAGAGCAGGATCAGGTCGCCGAGCACGACCTTCCTGGGCGGGATCTCGGTCTCCGCGCCGTTCCTTCTGACCCTGACCGGGGCCTCGTTGACGACGGCGAGCCGGTCGAGGGTGCGCTTGGCCCGTAACTCCTGGACGATGCCGATCGCGGAGTTGGCGACGATCACCAGCCCGAAGAGGCCGTCCTGCCACTGTCCGAAGATCATGATCAGGACCCAGAGCGCGGCGATCACCGCGTTGAACAGGGTGAGGACGTTGGCGCGGACGATCGCCGACAGCGACCTGCTCGACCGCCTGCTCACCTCGTTGACCTGTCCCCGGGCCGTGCGTTCGGCGATTTCGGCCGTGGTCAGCCCTCGGTCGGCCAGCTGCTCCACGTGTCGTCCCCCCGAGGTCGGTGCGAATCCCACCATACGGGGATGAGGAACGCCTGGGGCGTCACCACAGACGATGGGGACGGTGCGCGGCCAGGCGTTCGCCGACGCGGCCGACCACGCCGGTTCTGGCCAGCTCCGCCGCCAGCACGCACGCGGCGCTCACGCCGGTGGCCTGGGAGGCGCCGTGCGCGATGACCACCGTGCCGTTCAGGCCGAGCAGTACGGCGCCGCCGTGCACCTCGGGGTCGAGACGGCGCTGCAACCGCTTGATGCGGCCGCGTTGCAGCATGCCGCCGACCCTGGCGACGGGGCTCTCCTGGATCGTCCCGCGCAGTTCGGCGAAGGCGTAGCGGACGCTGCCCTCCATGGTCTTGAGCGCGACGTTGCCGGTGAATCCGTCGGTGACGATGACGTTGACGGTTCCGGTGAGCAGGTCGTGGCCCTCGACGTTGCCGGTGAAGTTCAGGCCGGGGGCGGCGGAGAGCAGTTCGTGGGCCCGTTTGACGAGCTTGTTGCCCTTCTCCGGTTCGCTGCCGATGGTCAGCAGGCCGATCCTGGGGTCCTCGATCCGCAGCGCGGTCTCGGCGTAGGCCGCGCCGAGGTGGGCGAACTGCACGAGCATCTCCGGCTTGACCTCGGCGTTCGCCCCGGCGTCCAGCAGGATGGTCGGGGAGGGCAGGGTCGGCAGGGCGACGGCGATGGCCGGTCTGAGCACTCCCTGCTGGCCGCGGAGCCTGAGCTTGCCGGTGGCCACGATGCCCGCGGTCGATCCGGCGGAGACCACGGCCGACGCCTCGCCGCGCCGTACGAGGTGGCAGGCGACGGCGATGCTGGAGCGGGGGCGGCGCAGGCTGGCCAGGGCGCCCTCGTCCATGGCGAGCGCCTCCTCGGCGCGGACGATCGGGATCTCGGCGGTCGCGTCGTGGAGGGAGAGCGCCTCCTGGAGGGGGCGCGGCGCGCCGACGAGCACCACGCCGATCCCGTGCTCCCTGACGGCCTGTACGGCTCCCGCCACGATCTCGTGGGGAGCGTGGTCGCCGCCCATCGCGTCGAGGGCTATGGGCGCCATGTCCTGCGAAGCGGCATGTGAGGAGGCGTGCGGGGCGGCCGCTGCGGCGCGGGGAGCCTCGGTTTCGGGCAAGCGGTCACCTCGTGCGGGATGGTTTGTCCGCATCGTAGGCGTGCTCCGTGGTGAACGACGCAGTCGGGGGGACCGGGGCGTGTTTCCCAGGCCTCTCACGGAGGGGCTAGGGCCTGTCCGGGAGGTTCCAGTCGCTTCGCTCCCTGGAGACGATGATCTTACCGAAGGTCGCCTTGCCGGTGACCCTGATGACGGGGCCGTTGCCGGAGCCGACCCCGCCGGAGATGCCGCGCTTGGCGAACAGCGCGCCGACCTCGTCGATGACGTGGGCGTTCTCGGGAACCCTGACGATCAGCTTGCCGAACAGGGAGGTGACCTCAAGGGTGATCTCCCGGCCGGGCAGTACCGCGTCGGACAGGTCGACGATCAGCGCGCCGAAGGTGGAGGACAGCTTCGTGTGACGGCCCGCGATCCACCGGCCGCTCCTGACGACCTTGCTGAAGACCGCGCTGACCTCCTGGTTCTGGGCGCCCAGACCGCCGGACGGGGTCGTGACCTCCGGCAGGTCGTGGGTGATCGGGGCGAGTTCGCCGACCGTGACGGCGGAGTAGGTCGCCTCAAGACGGTCGGCGTGCTCGACGCTGGTGAGGCGCCCCGAGGCGAGGGCCTCGGCCAGTACGGTCGCCACCTGGTCGCGGTCGGCGTCTGAGGCGCGCAGGGTGGGGCCGGCGCCGTTGGCGCCGTTGAGGCCGGGGTCCCGTGACACGGGGGACAGGGGAGCGAACCGAGATGTGGGTTCTGGGGAGGTCATGGGGCGATTGTACGACTATTCGAGATATATCGCGATGGTGGATGGCAAAGAAATGACGAACCGGGGAACCGGCCGCTGAGCTGGTTACGTCCGGGTATATAAGCGCCAACGACGCGCGAGAAGCGGGAGAGGTTTACGTCAAAAGCAACAAAAATCGGAGGTAAAACTTAGTGAGCGTGCAAGAGAGCGTGGTGCGCGGGTTTCGCGCCTACACCGCGAAACACCTCGACGGCCTGTTGCGACGGGCCGGACTCGACGAGGAGAGCCGGATCCGGGTCAGGGCGGTCGCGACCGTGCTGCCCTTTCGCACGAACGCCTACGTGGTCGACGAGCTCATCGACTGGGCGGCGGCACCCGACGACCCCCTCTACCGGCTGGTCTTCCCCCAGCCGGACATGCTGCCCGAGGCCGACGTCTCCCGGCTGGCCACCCTGCTGAGGGAGGAGGCTCCCCAGGGAGAGGTCCAGGCCGCGGCGCACGAGGTCAGGCAGCGGCTCAACCCGCATCCCGCGGGGCAGCTCAACCTCAACGTCCCCCGTGTCGGGGACGACCCGGTGCCTGGAATGCAGCACAAATATCCAGAGACCGTCCTCTTCTTCCCCAAACAAGGACAGACCTGCCACGCCTACTGCACCTACTGCTTCCGATGGGCCCAGTTCATCGGCGAGCCCGACCTGAAGTTCGCCTCGGGCGACGTCGCGAGCCTGGTCGGCTACCTGAAGGAGCATCCCGAGGTGACCGGGGTGCTGATCACCGGCGGCGACCCCATGATCATGGGGGAGCCGGTGCTCAGGCGCTATCTGGAGCCGTTGCTCGACCTTGAGCAGCTGGAGTCGATCCGCATCGGCACCAAGTCGCTGGCCTACTGGCCGCAGCGCTTCGTGTCCGACCCGGACGCCGACGACACGCTGCGCCTGTTCGCCTCCGTGGTCGAGGCCGGCAAGAACCTGGCCTTCATGGCGCACTTCTCGCACCCCCGCGAGATGGAGCCGCCCGTCGTCAGGACCGCCGTCGAGCGGATCCGCGCGACGGGCGCGGTGGTGAGGACCCAGGCCCCGCTGATCAGGTCCATCAACGACCGCCCCGAGACCTGGGCGTCCATGTGGCGTGCCCAGCAGACGATGGGCATGGTGCCGTACTACATGTTCGTCGAGCGGGACACGGGGCCCCAGGACTACTTCGCGGTTCCCCTGGCCAGGGGGTACGAGATCTTCAGGGACGCCTACGCGAGCGTCTCGGGGCTGTGCCGTACGGTGCGGGGGCCGTCCATGTCGGCGACGCCGGGCAAGGTGTGCGTGGACGGTGTCACGGAGGTCGAGGGCAGGAAGGTCTTCGTGCTCCACCTCATCCAGGCGCGTGACCCCGGTCTGGTCGGACAGCCCTTCTTCGCGGAGTATGACCCGAAGGCGGTCTGGCTGACCGATCTGCGCCCCGCGTTCGCCGACCGCTTCCCCTTCGAACCCTCACTGGCCGAGCGCGTGCCCCTGGCCCGGCGGTTGACGGCCTGATCGGTCGGCCGGAAGGGGTTTCCGGCCGGTGCGTTTCCCGCAGCCCTCCGTGTTGATCGCTTTCCGCGGTGGATCAGAGGTTCTGCGGGTCCTGGGGGCGCGGGGGGCGGACGGAGGTGCGGCGGGCGATCTGGGCCTGAAGCCTGGCCATCTGCCAGTGCAGCTCGATGAGCTGCTCGGCGAGTTGCAGGCGTGGAATCTCGGACGGGTCCTCTGTGGCCAGGTGGTCGATCGCGGCCGACAACTCTCGCATCGCGCGCTCCCACTCCATGACGACTTCCTCGGATCGAAACAACGTTCGAATCATAGCGGAACGTCGATCACGATGTCCGTCAATTGCCGTCCGGTGTGGCTCGTCCCGAGGTGGCGCGCCGCCGACCAGGCGGGACGCCGGCGGTCGTGACGCGACACGCCGGTGCCCGCCTGGGGACGGGTCAGTTCTCGTAGACCGGGGCGATGTAGCCGCGGGCCACGGTGTGGGCGGTGATGTTGAAGCCGACGACCGCGGGCGGGGAGTCGGGGCTCACGTCGAGCTTCTCCACGTCCAGGGCGTGCACCGCGAAGACGTAACGGTGCGGCCAGCCGGGCGGCGGGGCGGCGCCGCCGTAGGCGTTGATGGAGTAGTCGTTGCGGCCGTGCACGCCGAAGGTGGTGTCCGGGCCACCCGCGCCCGCGGGCAGCTCGGTCACGTCGGCGGGGATGTCGAACAGCAGCCAGTGCCAGAACCCGCTGCCGGTGGGGGCGTCGGGGTCGAAACAGGTCACCGCGTAGCTGAGGGTGCCCTCCGGGGCGCCCGACCAGCGCAGGTGCGGAGAGACGTTCTGCCCGTTGGACCCCCACCGGTCGAACACGTGGGTCAGGGACAGGGTCTCGCCGTCGCGGACGTCGTCACTCTCGACGGTCAGCGCGGGAACCTGGGGCAGGAACTCATAAGGAATCGGTGGCCGTGAGGACACGGATTCACCTCCGATGGGAGCGTAGTTCTTGGTCGCTCCTCATCCTGCCCTGTCAGGTGATCACATAGGTGTCTCAGGCGTTGTAGGCGGCGAGGACCGTCTTGGGGTCGCCGTCCATCTTGATCTTGCCCTTGTGCAGCCAGATGACGCGGTTGCAGGTCTCCTCGATCACGTCGAGGTTGTGGGCGACGAGGAAGACGGTGCCCGCCTCCTCGCGCATCTGCATGATGCGCTCCTGGCTCTTGCGCTTGAACTCGCGGTCGCCGGTCGCCAGGGCCTCGTCGATGAGCAGCACGTCGTGGGCCTTGGCCGAGGCGATGGCGAAGCGGAGCCTGGCGCCCATGCCCGAGGAGTAGGTGGACATGGGGAACTGGACGAACTCTCCGATGCCGGAGAAGTCGACGATGTCGTCGTACCTCTCCTTGACCTGGGAGGGGGTCATGCCCATGGCGTAGCAGCCGAGGACGATGTTGCGCTCGCCGGTCAGTTCGCGCATCAACGCGGCGTTGACGCCGAGCAGGGAGGGTTGGCCGTCGGTGTAGACCGCGCCCGAGTGCGGCGGCAGCAGTCCGGCGATGGCGCGCAGCAGTGTCGACTTGCCCGAGCCGTTGCGGCCGATGATGCCGATGGCGTCGCCGTGGTAGGAGACGAAGGACACTCCCCGTACGGCGTGCACCTCCTTCATCTCCGGCCTTCCCTGGCGCTTGACCAGGCGCATCAGGGCGTTGGCGGCGTTGCCCTTCTCGCTGTCCGAGGCCGCGCCGTACACGCGGTAGATGATGTGCAGGTCGTCCACGATGACCGTCGGGGTGCCCGCGCGGGGGTGTGGAGCCTTCTCCGGAGCGGGATGCACTCTGACGTCCGTGCTGGGGACGGCAGGCTTGTCGGCCTTCACTTGGGGCAGCTCCTCGGTCAACTCAGCCACGGCCGTACTTCTCCTCGGCTCGCCAGAAGTACCAGAAGCCACCGATCAGGGCGAACAGTGCCCAGAATATGCAGGTGAACCACACCCAGGGGCGGGTGGGGTGGAACTGGATGAGCAGGTCGCGCATCAGTTCGATGTAGGAGGCCGCCGGGTTGAAGTACATGAGGTCGGCGATCCACTGGGGCATGTGCCCTTGGGCGACGACCCTGTCCTGGATGGAGAAGAACACCCCGGAGGCGTAGAGCCAGGTGCGCGTGATGAAGGGCAGCAGCTGGTTCAGGTCACGTGCGGTCGAGCCGACCCTGGCCAGGACCATGCTGGCGCCGATGTTGAACATCGTCTGCAGCAGCAGGGCGACCGGGATCAGCAGCCACATCCAGGTGATCGGCTGGCCGGTGACCAGCACGAGCACCATCAGCACGCCCATGGAGATCAGGACCTGCTGGAACTCCTGGATCGTGTAGGCCAGGGGAAGCGCGGCCCTGGGGAAGTGCAGGGCACGGATGAGCGACAGGTTTCCGGAGATCGACTTCGCGCCGCTGGTCACCGAGCGCTGGGTGTAGGTGAAGACGAACACCCCGGTGACGAGGAAGGCGATGTAGACGTTGGGGTCCATGTTGCCCCGGGCGCCCAGGATCACGCCGAACATCAGCCAGTAGATCGCCGCGTTGAGCAGGGGCGTCAGGACCTGCCAGAGTTGGCCCAGGGCTGAGGTGCTGTACTTCGAGACGTTGCGCGAGGTCGCGTACGTCATGACGAAGTGCCGTCGTTCCCACAGTTGGCGTAGGTAGACGGTCAGACGAGGGCGTGCGATGGCACGCCGAAGTCCGTAACGCTCGGCGAGCTTGGCCAGCGGCTCCTGCGGCTTGGCAGGGGTGCCGTTACTCGGGCCGCCCGCCTGGGCGTCCGCGATCGCGGATTCCGGCTGGCTCATGGCAAGGACTCTATTGGATGCGGGTGGATGGGGTGCCTGCGGCGGTGGTCCGCCGCACACATTGGACGGGATCTCCGAGAAAGAGGTTCCAGGGCAATTGTGCGGTTCGCCGCCGGAGCCTCGAACCCCCCGCGACCTCGCCAACGTTAGCCCAGCCGCGGCCCACCCGTGGGCGATGAACGCGAGCATCCTGGACGCGAGGGTATTTTTGCGTGACCCTTCCCGTATCGCATATGACTCTATGTCGGCTTTATATCCTGCTGTGAAGTTGGGCTGGGCCAGTTGGCGGCCGTACGGCATCCGCCGGACGTGTACGTGACCGAACTGCAACATCACAGAGACAACTCGGTGTGGAGCGGTACGGGATAGTCGCGTCCGACCGGTGTGACGTCGGCGCGTCAGCCGGGACGGCGGGAGCGGAGGGCACGAGATCCTCCGCCGGTCGCGCGGGCTTCGGTAGTCCGCGGCGGCGCCGCCTGCAAAGGGAGGAAACACCGTAATGCGCGTTACTAAGGGCGCACAGGTCATCGCTGGTATCGCGCTGCTCGCTCTCGGCCTGGCCGCGTGTGGCGGCCAGGGGGCGACGGGCACGGCGGCGGGCGATCCGCCGGTACGTATGCGGATCGCCGAGCCACAGAAACCGTTCTACCCGGGCGACACCATCGAGACCGAGGGCGCCGAGGTGCTCGGCGCGGTCTTCGCCCCGCTGGTGAGCTACAACGACGACAAGCAGGTCGTCAACAACGTCGCCGACTCCATCAAGACCAGCGACAGCCGGGTCTGGAAGATCGTGCTCAAGTCGGGCTACACCTGGCACAACGGGGAACCGCTGATCGCCGAAAACTACGTCGACGCGTGGAACTACGCCGCCAACCGCGACAACGCCCAGGGCGCCAACAGCTTCTTCAGCCGCATCGAGGGCTGGGAGGACCTGAACCCGCCGGAGGGCAAGCCGGTCACCGTCAAGGCGATGCGGGGCCTCAAGGCCCTTGACGAGCACACCCTCCAGGTCACGCTGAGCAAGCCGTTCTCCCAGTTCAAGACGATGCTCGGCTACGTCGCCTTCTACCCGTTGCCCAAGGCCGCCTTCGACGACAAGGGCAAGGTCACCGAGACCTACGCCAAGCAGCCGATCGGCCAGGGCTACTTCAAGATGGACCGGCCGTACAACAAGGGCGTCGACCAGACGATCGACCTGACCCGCTACGACAGCTTCCCCGGCACGAAGCCCAAGTTCGACAAGCTCCAGTTCAAGATCTACGCGGACTCGGAGACGGCCTTCAACGACCTGCGCTCCGGCGGGCTGGACATCCACGACGCGCTGCCGCCCGCGGCGATCGCCAGCGCCAAGGCCGAGCTGGGTGAGCGCTACATCGACCAGGCGGACGCCGGTATCGGCTACATCGGCTTCCCGCTGCAGTTCAACAGCACCTACTCCAACATCAAGGTCCGCGAGGCCATCTCGATGGCGATCGACCGCAAGACGATCACCGAGACGGTCTTCGCCGGGACGCGCTCCCCGGCCGACGACTTCATCAACCCCCTCCTGGACGGCTACCGCCCCGGCATCTGTGCGGCCTGCACCTACGACCCCGCCAGGGCCAAGATCCAGTACGAGGAGAACAACGGCCCCAAGCTGATCGAGCTGGGCTACAACACCGACGGCGCGCACAAGGAGTGGATCGAGGCCATCGCCAACAACCTCCGCGCCAACCTCGACGTCGAGGTCAAGGTCAAGACGTTCGAGAAGTTCGCCGTCCTCCTCGACGGCCTGGTCAAGAAGGACTACGGCGGCATGTTCCGGATGGGCTGGTTCATCGACTACCCCTCGGTCGAGAACTACCTGACCCCGGTCTTCTCCACCAACGCCATCAAGACCGGTTCCAACTACGCGGGCTGGTCGAACAAGGAGTTCGACGACCTGCTGACCCAGGGCGACGGCGCGACCTCGCTGAAGGACGGCCTGAGGTACTACCAGCAGGCCGACGACATCCTGGTCAGGGAACTGCCGTACATCCCGATCTTCTACTACCGCACCAACGCGGCCTACTCCCAGCGCATCAGGGGACTGAAGATCAACCTGATCAACCTGGTCGAGTGGAACAAGATCGAGAAGGTCGGCTGAGAGAGGGCGGGGCCGTTCCCCGGCGCCGGGAGCGGCCCTGACGGGTCCCGGCGCCGTGTGAGCGACCGGCCCGGGAAGAGCGTCCCCGACGTGGTACGTACCGGAGGCTGAATGGGCCGCTACATCATCAGGCGCCTGGTCCAGGCGATCCCTGTCCTGCTTGGCGCGACCCTGCTCGTCTACGCCGTGGTCTTCGCGCTGCCCGGTGACCCCGTGGAGGTGCTCGCCGGGGACAAGCGGATGGACCCGCACATCGCCGCCGTCCTGCGGGAGAGGTACCACCTGGACGACCCGTTCCTGCTGCAGTACTGGCACTACCTCACCGGCCTGTTCCACGGCGACCTGGGCGTCACGGTCTCCGGCGGGTCGGTCTCCGACATCCTGGCGGGCCGGTTCCAGGTGACCGCCAACCTGGCGATGACGGCCCTGGTCATGGAGGCGCTCGCCGGGGTGGGCCTCGGCCTGTACGCCGCGCTGCGCCACGGCAGGGCGCAGGACTCGCTGGTCCTGGCCGCCACGCTGATACTGATCTCCATCCCGCCCCTGGTCACCGGCTTCGTGCTGCAACTGCTGCTGGGCGTCAGGCTCAAGCAGGCCGGGCTTGACCTCTTCCCCGTCGCGGGCCTGGCCGAGGGGTGGCGCGGCTACCTGCTGCCCGGCCTCGTGCTCGCCGGGACCTCGATCGCCTACCTGACCAGGCTCACCAGGACCAGCCTCGTGGAGACGCTGCGCGCCGACTACATCCGCACCGCGACCGCCAAGGGGCTGCCCCGGCGCCGGGTCGTCGGCAGGCACGCGCTGCGCAACGCGCTGATCCCGCTGATCACCTATCTCGGCGCCGACTTCGGCACGCTGATGGGCGGCGCGGTGATCACCGAGACGGTCTTCAACCTGCCCGGCATCGGTCAGCAGCTGTTCACCTCGGTCTCCCTGCGCGAACAGCCCGTCGTCGTGGGCGTGGTGACGCTCCTGGTGCTGATCTACGTCCTGGCGAACCTGGTCGTCGACCTGCTCTACGCCGTGCTCGACCCGAGGATCCGCTATGAGTGAGACCGCGGCCGGGCGCCGGGGGCGAGGCGGGTCGACCGGCGGCAGGCACGCCAGGGACACACCCACGGGGCCGGCGGGCGGGCCGTCCAAGCCCGCGAGCCTGTGGAGCGACGCCTGGCAGGACCTGCGGCGGCGGCCGATGTTCGTCGGCGCGGCCTTCGTCATCGCCGTCTTCCTCCTGATGGCGGCCTTCCCCTGGCTGTTCACCTCGATCGACCCGCACAACGCCGCGACCTGCCACCTGTCGGACGCCAGGCAGGGGGTGGGCGACCTGCACTGGTTCGGCACCGACAACCAGGGCTGCGACGTCTACGCCCGCAGTGTGTACGGCGCCCGCAACTCGGTGGTGATCGGCGCGACGACCGCCGCCCTGACCGCGCTGGTCGGCGGCCTGCTCGGCCTGCTGGCCGGGTTCGCGGGAGGGGCGCTCGACGCCCTGCTGTCCCGGGTCACCGAGATCTTCTTCGCGATCCCCTCGGTCCTCGGCGCCCTGCTCATCCTGTCGGTCTTCCGCACGGGAAGCGTCTGGACGGTCGTCCTGGCGCTGGCCGTACTGGCCTGGCCGATGACGTTCCGCATCACCAGGGCGGCGGTGATCACGGTGAAGGGGCAGGAGTACGTGCTCGCCGCGCGGGCGCTCGGCGCCTCCGCGGGGCGGATCATGTTCCGGCACATCATGCCCAACGCGATCGCCCCCGTGATCGTGGTCGCCACGATCAACCTCGGGACGTTCGTCGCGGCCGAGGCCGGGCTCTCCTTCATCGGGGTCGGGCTCCAGTCGCCCGACATCTCCTGGGGGCTCATGATCTCCGACGCCAGGAGGCGCTTCCTTGAGGCCCCGGAGCCGTTGCTGTTCCCGGCGCTGTTCCTGAGCCTGACCGTGCTGGCCTTCGTCATGCTGGGCGACGCCGTACGCGACGCCCTCGATCCGAAACTGAGGTAGGGAAAGCCGTGTGGAGGTCCTCGACGGCCGAGCGGGACGGGCACGTCCCCGGCGGGGAGGCGCTGCTGGCCGTGGACGGCCTGCAGGTGGAGTTCGTCACCAGGCAGGGCGTGGTCAAGGCGGTCAACGGCGTCAGCTACCGGATCGATGCGGGGGAGACGCTCGCCGTACTCGGTGAGTCGGGCTCGGGCAAGTCGGTCACCGCGCACGCGATCATGGGGCTTCTCGACACGCCGTCCGCCCGTGTCCCGGCCGGAACGATCCGTTTCCACGGCACCGACCTGCTCGCGCTGCGGGAGGACGACCGGGCCAGGATCAGGGGACGGCGGATCGCGATGGTCTTCCAGGACGCCCTGTCCGCGCTGAACCCGGTCTTCACCGTGGGCGCGCAGATCGGGGAGATGTTCCGGGTGCACGAGGGCGTGTCGTGGCGGGAGTCGGAGCGCAGGGCCGTCGAACTGATGGACCGGGTCCGCATCCCCGCCGCCGCGCAGCGGGTGCACGACTACCCGCACCAGTTCTCCGGCGGCATGCGCCAGCGCATCATGATCGCGATGGCGATCGCGCTCGGTCCCGAACTGCTCATCGCCGACGAGCCGACCACGGCGCTCGACGTGACGGTCCAGGCCCAGATCATGGACCTGCTGGCCGAGCTGCGGCGGGAGAGCGGCATGGCGATGATCCTGATCACCCACGACCTCGGCGTGGTCGCCGACACCGCCGACAGGATCGTCGTCATGTACGGCGGTCGCGTCGTCGAGACCGCTCCCGTGCACGAGGTCTACCAGGCGCCCGCGCACCCCTACACCAGGGGCCTGCTGGAGTCGATCCCCCGCCTCGCCCGCAAGGGCAGGGCGTTGCCGGCGATCGAGGGCACCCCGCCGGACCCGCTGGCCATGCCCTCCGGCTGCGCCTTCCACCCCCGGTGCTCCTACCGTCAGGACAACTGCGTCACCGACGCGCCGCCGCGCTACCGGATCGGGCCGACACGCGACAGCGCCTGCCACTACTGGAGAGAGGTCCTCGATGGCAGCCACGGGTGAACCGATCCTGGAGGTCGGCGGCCTGGTCAAGCACTTCCCGATGTACCAGGGCGTCGTCATGCGGCGGCGGATCGGGGAGATCAGGGCGGTCGACGGGGTGTCCTTCACGCTCAGGCGCGGCGAGACGCTCGGCATCGTCGGTGAGTCCGGCTGTGGCAAGTCCACCCTGGCCAGGCTCCTGATGGCCCTGGAGAGGCCGACCTCGGGCTCGGTGCGGATCAACGGACGCGAGATCACCCGGGCCAGGGGCTCCGAGCTCAGGCAGGTCCGCCGCAACATCCAGATGGTCATGCAGGACCCCTACACCTCGCTCAACCCCAGGATGACCGTCGGCGACATCGTGGGAGAGCCGTACGAGGTCCACAGGAAGGTCGTCCCCAAGCGTGAGCGGCGCCGCATGGTGCAGGAACTGCTTGAGGTGGTCGGTCTCAACCCCGACCACGTGGACCGCTACCCGCACCAGTTCTCCGGCGGTCAGCGGCAGCGCGTCGGCATCGCCAGGGGGCTGGCGCTCAGGCCGGAGATCATCATCTGTGACGAGCCGGTCTCCGCACTCGACGTCTCGATCCAGGCCCAGGTCGTCAACCTGCTCGAACGGTTGCAGGACGAGTTCGGCCTGGCCTACGTCTTCATCGCCCACGACCTGTCGGTCGTCCGTCACGTCTCCGACCGGATCGGCGTGATGTATCTCGGCAAACTGGTCGAACTCGGCGCGGAGGCCGACGTTTGCGAGCGGCCGGCCCACCCCTACACCCAGGCGCTGCTGTCGGCGGTGCCGGTGCCCGACCCCCGGGGCCGCGAGACACGGGGGCGGATCGTCCTGCAGGGCGACCCGCCCTCACCCGCGAACCCGCCGTCGGGCTGCCGCTTCCGCACCCGGTGCTGGAAGGCCAGGGACGTGTGCGCGGAGCAGGAGCCGCCGCTGCAGGCGCGGTTCAGTACCGGGCACGCCGTCGCCTGCCACTTCGTCTGACCCCTCCTCAGAGGGATTCGAGAGGGGTACGGCGGGGGCCCGAGGACAGGCGCACGTGCGCGCCCGGCGGCAGCGCGAGCCGCTGGGAGGCGTCCCCGGCGTTGACCGCGAGCGCGACCAGCCCCGCCGAGTCGGTGAAGGCGACCAGCTCGCCGGGAGACACCGCGGCGAAGGTCTCCCTGAACGGCACGGCGGCGTGCCTCCTGCCCAGCCAGACCACCAGGGAGCCGCCGGGCCGTACGCCCACGACCGCCAGGTCGGCCGCGCTGACCGACAGCTGGACGTTGCCGTGGCCGTCGACAGAGAGGACCTCGCCCTCGACCTCGTCGTCACGCACCAGCGACGTCGGCGCGCGCAGCGCGACCAGCCGCTCCGGCGGGATCGGCGGCCCCAGCTCCGCGAGGGGCAGTCCGGTCGCCACCCGCGCCGCCACGGGGGCGAAGACGTCACGGCCGTGGAAGGTCGGGGAGACCGGCTTCCTGAACAGGTCCTCGTTGGTGAGCTCGTAGGCCGTCCGCGCCCCGCCCGCGGCGGAGACCGCCCACGAGAGCACCCCGTTGTCGGGGCCGAGGAAGACGTGTTCGCCGGCCTCGATCGCCACGGCTCTGCGCGAGGCGCCGACCGGGCTCACCGCGGCGACGTGGACGCCGGGCGGGAGATGGGGGATCGTCTGGGCCAGGATCGCCGCGGCGCGCCGTACGTCTCCGGTGGGGACCAGGTGGCACACGTCGATGATCCGGGCCTGCGGCGCCGTCAGGACGATCACACCGTGGCAGGCGGCGACGTAGCCGTCCGCCAGCCCGTAGTCGGTGAGAAGGGTGATCACTGGAGTCACATCTGGTGACTGTACGTCTCCGAACCGGCCATGAACAGCAGGAAATTCCCGACTATCCTGGCATCGCGCGGAGCCGTACGGCCTGCGGGGGCGCGACGGGAGGCGACAGCGATGGACGATGTGCCACCTCCCGGCGAGGGGACGGGACCGGAGAACGCTCCCAGGCCCCTCACCGAGAAGGAGCGGGAACTGCTGGCCTTCGAGCGCCGCTGGTGGCGACGTCCCGGGGCCAAGGAGCAGGCGGTGCGGGAGGCCTTCGGCATCTCGGCGACCCGCTACTACCAGCTGCTCGCCGAGCTGATCGACCGGCCGGAGGCGCTCGCCCACGACCCGATGCTGATCAAGCGCCTGCGCAGGCTCCGCGAGACGCGCAGACGCGAGCGCGCGGCCAGGAGGCGGGGACTACGTCCCTGACGTCCGGGGTAGAGCCGGTCATGCGCGCCTGACGCCGCGCCGTACGATCCTGGCCTGACGACGAGCGGGAGAACACCCCATGGAGACCCCCGAAGGACTGCGCGCGATCCTGGCCGACCCCGCCGGAGCGGTGATCGGCCTCGACTTCGACGGCACGCTCTCCCCGATCGTGCCCGACCCCGACGCGGCCAGGATCCACCCGCGCGGCCCGGAGCTGCTGGCCAGGCTGGGCGGACGGGTCCGCGCCGTGGCGGTCGTGACGGGCCGTCCCGCCGCGACGGCCGTCGAGTACGGCTCGCTGGCCGAGGTGCCCGGGGTGGTCGTGCTCGGCCACTACGGTCTCGAACGCTGGGAGGCGGGCACGCTCACCGCCCCGCCCGTCCACCCCGGCCTGGACAGGGCCAGGGCCGAGCTGCCCCGGCTGATCGAGGGTGTCGCGGGCGCCAGGTTCGAGGACAAGGAGCGCTCGGTCGCCGTGCACACCCGGGGGACCGCCGAACCGCAGGCCACGCTTGAGGCGCTGCGCGACCCGGTCGCCAAGCTCGCGGCCGAGGTGGGGCTGGCGGTCGAGCCGGGCAAGTTCGTGCTGGAGCTGCGGCCTCCGGGGACGGACAAGGGGGCGGCGCTCGGCGCCTTCCTCGCCGAACGCGGGGCGCGCTCGGTGCTGTTCGCCGGTGACGACCTGGGGGATTTGGCGGCCTTCGCCGCCGTACGGGCCTCGGGGTTGCCCGGCGTGACGGTGTTCAGTGGTTCGGCCGAGGCGAGCGCGGAGGTCGCCGCCCAGGCCGACATCGTCGTGGACGGCCCGGAGGGGGTGATGGACCTGCTGGCGTCGATCGCCGATGCCATTGAACGTTAAGTGACCGACAAGTGGGGACGGTTAACGTCCCCGGCATGAGAAAACTCGCCTTCGCCGCCGCCGTGCTCGCCGGCGCCACCCTGTTCACCGTTCCCCAGGCGGCCTCGGCCTCGACCGCGCAGGCCTCGGGAACCTTCACCTTCCGCGGCATGACCCTCAAGCTTCCCTCGGGCTGGCGGGTCTACGGCGGCGCCGACGGCGTCAAGGTGGTCACGGGAAGGTGCGCGAAGCCGCACTCGGCGTATTTCACCCCGAACTGTGAGGCGTTCTGGGTCTTCGGCCCCAAGCAGATCAAGTACGGGCGTGAGCTGTTCTCCGCCTACCGGGGGGACCAGCCGTACTACCCCGCCACCGATGTGCAGCGCTGCCCGTTCGACGCCAAGAGCGGCCAGACGTTCGGCAACGCGTACGCCTCGGGGCTGCGGCAGGTGGGACGCGGGCACAAGGCCGCCTTCAAGGGCTGGCGCGGCGAGTGCTACAGCTACAACGGCAGCAAGCGGACCGGGACCTTCCACCAGCGTGAGTGGTTCCTGCCCACCTCGAAGATCCTCGTCGTGGACGTGTGGGACAACCCGCGCCTGGCGTCCGTGCTCGCGGCGGCTACCTGGAGCTGACCAGGATGCCGCCGACGGCCAGCACGATCATCACGGGCACCATGAGGAAGGCCTGCTGGGTGCCGGACACGTCGGCGAGCGCTCCCAGCAGGAAGGGCCCGACACCTGTCGCCGAACTCGAATAGAGGGAGGCGACGCCCGTCGCCCGCTCGGGACGTCCGGCCGTGGCCGTCAGCACCCGTGAGAGCGCGAGCGGGAAGTGCAGCGAGACCCCCACCCCTGAGACGAGCAGCCCCGCGTAGGCCGCCGGCGGGGCCGTACTCGTCCAGAACAGCAGCCAGCCGACGAAGGTGAGCCCCAGCGCGCCGATGAGCAGCGAGGCGGGCGGGATCCGCAACGCCAGCCTGGCCCCGCCGAAGCGCCCGAGCGCCAGCCCGGCGGTGAAGGCGGTCAGCGCGCTCGCCGCGACCGCCGCGGACAGGCCCGTGTTGTCGCTGACCAGCTTGGCCGCCCAGAGGTTGAACGAGAACTCAAGCCCGACGCAGCAGAACAGCACCGCCCCCGCCAGGTGGAAGCGCATGCCGAGCCCCGGGGAACCCGCGCTCCCGGAGGGCGCCGCCTGCTCCTCCTGGGCGGGCGTGGGAACCCACACGCGGCCCATGGCGAGCGCGAGCAGCACGGTCAGCAGCGGGGTGAGCAGCAGCGCCGTCCGCCAGCCGAGCGCGCTCTGCGCCGCGAGACTGACGACGAACGGGGCGAACAGGCCGATGGTCCCGCCGACCGCGTTGGCCTCACTGATCGCCGACGGCCCCGCGGGACCGTGGTGCCGGCCGAGGACGGACATGCTCGTGTAGAGACTGATCGAGCCCATCCCGCCCGCCAGGCAGTACGCGAGGAGCGTGACCTGCGGTGTGTGGCCGAGGACGACCAGCAGCACCCCCACGTTCATCCCGGTCAGGCCCGTCCAGACGGTGACGCGCGTGCCGAGGCGGCGGGTCAGCCGGGGCAGCGCGAGGCCGGTCAGGACGCCGCCGACGGCCATCATGGTGCCGTGCAGCCCGGCGACCGTCTGCGAGAGGCCCAGTTCGGCGCGGAGCATGGGCAGGGCGGCGCTGAGGCCGTACAGGTAGGTGGCGAAGACACCGAGCTGCAGGTAGACGAGCCAGGTCGGACGGTCACGGGTGAGCCTGGCGGTCACGGGTTCCCCCGAACGTCAATGAAGCGCGAAGTCCCCTGAACTATCTCATATCAGGGCAAAATCTCAGCCGAGTGCGGCGAGCTGGTCAGCGAACCAGCGCTGCGGGGGAAGGGCGGTCGCCAGACGGGCCAGCCTGTCCCCCCGGACGGCGCGCTCATGCTCGGGCATGACGAGGCCCTCGTGGATGGCCCGCGCCGTGGCCGAGACGTCGTAGGGGTTCACCAGCAGCGCGTCCGCGCCCAGCTCGGCCGCGGCCCCCGCCTCGCGCGACAGGACCAGCGCGCTGTTCGGGGACAGCACCGGCCCCTCCTTGGCCACCAGGTTCATCCCGTCGCGGATCGGGTTGACCAGCATCACGTCGGCCAGCCGGTAGGCGGCCAGCGACCGGGGATAGTCGTCCTGGACGTTGAGGATCAGCGGATCCCAGTCCTCGGTGGCGTACTCGTCCTCGATCTCCGAGGCGCAACGCTGCACCGCCGCGGTGTACTCACGGTATTCGGGCAGGTCGTGGCGGGAGGGGTAGGCGAAGGCCAGGTGCACGACCCTGCCGTGCCACTCGGGGTGTGCCGCGAGGAACTCCCGGTAGGCGATCAGGCCCCTGACGATGTTCTTCGACAGCTCGGTCCTGTCGATGCGCACGATCAGCCTGCGGTCGCCGACCAGCTCGCGCAGGGCGGCCATGTGGGACTCGACGTCGGGCTCGCGGGCGCGTTCCCACAGCGCCCGGCCGTCCACGCCCAGGCCGTGCACGCCGATCCGGGTGGTCCGGCCCGCGTGGGTCACCGTACGGCCCGCGCGCTCGACCCGCGCGTCCAGGACGCTCTCGCAGCAGTCCATGAAGGCCCCGGCCCAGCGGTCGGTCAGGAAACCCGCCTGGTCGGCGCCCAGGATGCCCTCAAGCAACTCGGCGGCGACCTCGTCGGGCAGCAGGCCGAAGTACTCGGGAGGGGCCCAGGGCGTGTGGGAGAAGTGGGAGACGCGCAGGTCGGGCCGTTCGCTCCTGAGCATCGCCGGGACCAGGGCCAGGTGGTAGTCCTGCACCATGACCTTGGCGCCGTGCGAGGCCTCCTCGGCCAGCGCCATCGCGAACGCCTCGTTGTAGGCCTGGTAGGACTCCCACTCCCTGCCGAACCTGGCGTCGAAGTGCGGCCTGTTCGGGGTGTCGTAGAGCAGGTGGTGGACGAACCACAGGGTCGAGTTGGCGACCGCGTTGTAGGCCCGCTGGAAGGTCGCCGGGGGGATGTCGAGCATCCGCAGCGCCCCGGTCTCGTATCCCGCCTGGTCGAGCCGCCCCCCGGGAGCGAGCCGTACGGCACCGCGGTCGCCGTCGGACAGGGCGGCGCAGACCCACAGGACGTCGAGCTCCTTGGACACCTCGGACAGGCCGGAGACCAGGCCGCCGCCGCCCCTGCGCATGCTCAGCGCGCCGCCCTCAGACATGGTGAAGGAGACCGGGCCGCGGTTCGAGGCCACCAAAATCCCACTCATCTGACCTCCTCGCCCGGGAGGACGTGGCTTGTCCCGAAGGTTAACCAAACGATAACCGGCGACCATAGGATGTCGAGCGACCGTGACCGTTGATGGGAACCCGTGATGGCGCTGGACGAGACGACCGAGGAACTTGCCCGTGCGGCCGCCGGAGGCGACCACCGGGCACTGGGCGAACTGCTGAAGCGGATCGAGCCCGAGGTGCTGCGGCACTGCGGGCGGATCCTCCCCTACCGGCAGGACGCCGAGGAGGCCTGTCAGGACACCCTGCTCGCCGTGGCCCGCAACATCGCCAGGTTCGAGGGGCGGGCGCGGTTCAGCACGTGGCTGCACATCGTGACCGCCAACTGCGCGCGCACCACCTACCGCTCGCTCAAGCGGCGTTCCGCCGAGCAGAGCTCGGAGGAGTTGCCGCTGCACAACAAGCCCGACGTCGCCAGGGTGAGTGTGATCGCGGGCTCCCGCCTCGACCTGCTCGACGCGATGGAGGCCCTTGAGGCGGACAAGCCCGACCTGGCCCAGGCGCTGGTGCTGCGCGACATCTGCCAGCTCGACTACAACGAGGTCGCCGAGCAGCTCGGCATCCCCCTCGGCACCGCCAAGTCGCGCATCCACCAGGCCCGCAAGTACGTCCAGGGAGCGCTCGGCGACGCCTACGGCTTCTGAGGTTTGTCCGGTTAATGACACACTTCATCTCGTTTGGTGAGACAACTGGTCAGGAGGGGCACAAGGCGAGGTAGAGTGCTTGAGACCTGCATGTCAGGTCCACAACTGAACATTGCTCATCCAGAGGGGTGGAGGGACCGGCCCTGCGAAGCCCCGGCAACCCTCCCGGTTCAAGACTCGCGATCTGGCGAGGGGTCGACCGGGACAGGTGCCAATTCCGGTCTGTGACCAGGGTGGTCGCAGACGAAGATGAGGGAAAGGCCTCGCTTCATGGCGCTCGCGAACACCGCAACCACCACTGCTCTTGACTTCGGTCCCGCCGTCGCTCTCTCCTGTCGTGAGTGTGGTGCCCGCTACGACCTCGGTCCCAGCTTCGCCTGTATCGAGTGTTTCGGGCCCCTTGAGATCGCCTACGACTTCGGGAACGTCACCCGGGAACAGATCTCGCAGGGGCCGGCCAACATCTGGCGCTACCGCTCCCTCCTGCCCGTCCCGGCGGACGTCGCCTCCAAGCCCAACACCGAGCCCGGCTGGACCAGGCTCGTCAAGGCCGACAACCTGGCGCGTGAGCTGGGCCTGCGCTCGCTGCACGTGAAGGACGACTCGGGCAACCCCACGCACTCCTTCAAGGACCGCGTGGTCGCCATCGCCGTCGAGGCGGCCAGGAACTTCGGCTTCCACACCCTGTCCTGCTCCTCGACCGGCAACCTGGCGGGCGCGGTGACCTCCGCCGCCGCCAGGACCGGGCTCGACGCCTGCGTGTTCATCCCCGCCGACCTCGAACAGGGCAAGATCGTCATGGCCTCCGTGTACGGCGGCAAGCTGATCGGCATCGACGGCACCTACGACGACGTCAACCGCTTCTGCTCCGAGCTCATCGGTGACGAGCTCGGCGACAAGTGGGGCTTCGTCAACGTCAACCTCAGGCCCTACTACGCCGAGGGCTCCAAGACCCTGGCCTACGAGATCGCCGAGCAGCTCGGCTGGCGGATCCCCGACCAGATCGTCATCCCGGTCGCCTCCGGCTCCCAGCTCACGAAGATCGACAAGGCGTTCAAGGAGCTGATCGCCCTCGGTCTCGTCGAGGACACGCCGTACAAGATCTTCGGCGCCCAGGCCGAGGGGTGCTCCCCGGTCTCCGCGGCCTACAAGGCGGGCCACGACGTGATCCGCCCTGTCAAGCCCGACACGATCGCCAAGTCGCTGGCCATCGGCAACCCGGCTGACGGGCCCTACGTGCTCGACATCGCCAGGCGCACCGGCGGTGGGGTCGAGGACGTCACCGACCCCGAGATCGTGGACGCCATCCGCCTGCTCGCCAGGACGGAGGGCATCTTCGCCGAGACGGCGGGCGGTGTCACCGTCGGGGTGCTGCGCAAGCTGGTCGAGTCGGGTCGGCTCGACCCCGACGCGGAGACCGTGGTCCTCAACACAGGTGACGGCCTGAAGACCCTTGACGCGGTCGCTGACCAGGCACGTCCCACCGCTGTCATCCGGCCCTCACTCGACGCGTTCCGCGCTGTCGTCGCCTAGAGCTCTGAAAGGTACTGAATTATGAGCGTTTCTGTACGGATTCCGACGATTCTCCGTACGTACACCGGCGGCGCGGCCGAGGTGAACGGCGAGGGCGGGACCCTGCGTGAGGTTCTGCAGAAGCTCGACGCCGACTTCCCCGGGATCGGTGCCCGTATTCTCGATGAATCGGGCAAGATTCGCCGTTTTGTGAACGTCTATGTCGGTGATGAGGATGTCCGTTTCGCCGACAACCTCGACACGGTGACGCCGTCCGGCGTTCAGGTCTCCATCATTCCGGCGGTCGCCGGAGGCTGATCCCGGCGGAGGCCGCGCGGGGCCCTGGGCGGGCCCTGGACGGCCTCCCGGATCCCGATGTCGTCCACTGTCATGGAACGGCGCCCCCGGAACACCCTCACGACACCCGCACCGGCCTGGCCGCGTGCGGGTGTCGTCTTTTGTGATGCAAGCTCACATTTTTGTGCGAAGACATAATGTAATATTTAACTAACTAGTAGTGATAGCAAAACTATGTTGGCGTGTTGAATGCGTCCGTAAAGCGGTAGTTTGCTGGTTGACTCTGTTGCCCCACGGGCTCTCACAGGTATGGTCGAGGGCGATCGACGTAGGCGATGTCTCCGCCTCGGAGATTGAGGACCTCGCGAGAGGAATGGGCGACGTCCTCAAGCCCAGTAAGAGGAGTCGGAAGTGGCGCAAGGCACCGTCAAATGGTTCAACGCGGACAAGGGCTACGGCTTCATCGCGGTAGACGGTGGTAAGGATGTTTTCGTCCATTACTCCGCGATCATGATGGATGGCTACCGTGCGCTCGAACAGGGCCAGAGGGTCGAGTTCGAGATCACGCAGGGACAGAAGGGACCTCAGGCGGAATCGGTCCGGACGGTCTGATCTCGTCCTCCGTCAGCTCGTCGGGAACCCGCTGGCGCATCCCGCGGCAGCGCAGTTCGCGCGGATCGCCCTCGGCATGTCGGCCCGGCTCGTCGCTCCCATCGGCGGGCCGGGCCTTCGCCTAAGCTGACACTCAGGTCAAAGGTCCTTGGCTTGCACTCGTCGGGGGAGAGTGCTAAACAGTGGTTAGCACTCCTCATTGGAGAGTGCCAAACCTGGATCGAGACGATGGGGCCCGCCGAACGGAGTCGCGGGCCCGTATGCCGTCGCGGGCGTCGCCTCGGTCTGGTGCAAGCCACCCTGTGTTTGGGAGGTCTAGCCGTATGGCAGCCAAGATGATCTCGTTTGACGAGGACGCCAGGCGCGGTCTCGAGCGTGGCATGAACCAGCTCGCGGACGCTGTCAAGGTGACCCTCGGCCCCAAGGGCCGCAACGTCGTGCTGGAGAAGAAGTGGGGCGCCCCCACGATCACCAACGACGGTGTCTCCATCGCCAAGGAGATCGAGCTTGAGGACCCGTGGGAGAAGATCGGGGCCGAGCTCGTAAAGGAAGTCGCCAAGAAGACCGACGATGTCGCGGGTGACGGCACCACCACGGCCACCGTGCTTGCTCAGGCGCTGGTCCGCGAGGGCCTGCGCAACGTAGCCGCGGGCGCCAACCCCATGTCCCTGAAGAAGGGCATCGAGGCCGCCGTCGAGCGTGTCTCCGAGGAGCTCTCCAAGCTGGCCAAGGACGTGGAGACGAAGGCGCAGATCGCCTCCACGGCCTCCATCTCCGCGGGTGACCCGCAGATCGGCGAGATGATCGCCGAGGCGATGGACAAGGTCGGCAAGGAAGGCGTCATCACCGTCGAGGAGAGCAACACCTTCGGCCTTGAGCTTGAGCTCACCGAGGGCATGCGCTTCGACAAGGGTTACATCTCGCCCTACTTCGTGACCGACCCGGAGCGCATGGAGGCCGTCCTCGACGACCCCTACGTCCTCGTCGTCAACTCCAAGATCTCCGCGAACAAGGACCTGCTCCCGGTCCTCGACAAGGTCGTGCAGGCCGGCAAGCCGCTGCTGATCATCGCCGAGGACATCGAGGGCGAGGCGCTGGCGACCCTGGTCGTCAACAAGATCCGCGGCCTGTTCCGCTCGGTCGCCGTCAAGGCTCCGGGCTTCGGCGACCGCCGCAAGGCCATGCTGGGCGACATCGGCATCCTGACCGGTGCCCAGGTCATCAGCGAGGACCTCGGTCTGAAGCTGGAGTCCACCACGCTCGACCAGCTCGGCCGCGCTCGTCAGGTCATCGTCACCAAGGACGAGACGACGATCGTCGACGGTGCCGGTGACGCCGAGCAGATCGCGGGCCGGGTCAACCAGATCCGTGCCGAGATCGACAACACCGACTCCGACTACGACCGCGAGAAGCTGCAGGAGCGCCTGGCCAAGCTGGCCGGTGGCGTGGCGGTCATCAAGGCCGGTGCGGCGACCGAGGTCGAGCTCAAGGAGCGCAAGCACCGCATCGAGGACGCCGTGCGTAACGCCAAGGCGGCCGTCGAGGAGGGCATCGTGCCCGGCGGTGGCGTGGCGCTGCTGCAGGCCGGCGCCAAGGCGTTCGACAAGCTCGAACTGGCCGGGGACGAGGCCACCGGTGCGGCGATCGTGCGCAAGGCTCTTGAGGAGCCGCTGAAGCAGATCGCGGTCAACGCCGGTCTTGAGGGCGGCGTCGTGGTGGAGAAGGTGCGCAACCTGACCCCCGGCGAGGGCCTGAACGCCGCCACGGGCGAGTACGTCAACCTGTTCGAGTCGGGCATCATCGACCCGGCGAAGGTGACCCGTTCGGCGCTGCAGAACGCCGCCTCGATCGCGGCGCTGTTCCTGACGACCGAGGCCGTCATCGCCGAGAAGCCCGAGAAGGCCGGTGCCGCTCCCGCCGTTCCCGGCGGCGGCGACATGGACTTCTAGTCCGGAGCTTTCCCAAAAGAGGCGACCCCGAGGTGTCGGGGTCGCCCCTTTTTGTTTTCCACCCGATTTCTCACCGGCCCGTAAGGCGGGCCTTTCCGGTCGGCCAGGTGTTTTACCCGGGCCGGGCGTGCGTTTCACGGCCGCCGCGTTCGGAGACCGGACGTTTCCGGCCGCCAGGGCCTTCGGGAGGGGTGGCCTTTTCGGCCGGACGGACTTTCACGGCACGCAGGGGGAACCGGTCAGCGGAGCTGGGCGGGCAGGTCGCCGGTGTGCAGGACGGTCAGCGAGGTCACCGCCCTGGTCAGAACCACGTAGAGACGGGCGAGGCCGCGTGGTTCCGCGGCCACGATGTCGGCGGGCTCGACCACGATGACGTGGTCGTACTCCAGGCCCTTGGCCAGGCTCGCGGGGATCACCAGGAGCCGGTGCTCCTCGGTCGCGTCCTGGCTCAGCACCCGGTGCTCCACGGCCTCCAGGATGGCGGAGACCTCGGCCACCGCGGCATCGGGGGCGATCACGCCGATCGAGCCCTCGCGGGAGAGTGTCGCGCCCACCACCTCCCTCAGGGACGCGGCCAGGTCCGCGGCGGGCCGTACGGTGAGGGAACCAACGCCGGGTCGCAGCGAGCGGGGCGGGGCGAGGCCGGGGGCGACGGAGGGCAGCAGCCTGGCCGCGTAGTCGAGGACCTCACGGGGAACGCGGAAGCCGAGGGTCAGTTCGGTGACCACGCCCTCCTCGAACCCCAGGTGGGCCAGGACCTCCTTCCACGAACGGGCCGACCAGGGGGTCGTGCCCTGCGCGAGGTCACCCAGGACCGTTGCCGACCCCGTACGGCACCGCCGTCCCAGCGCCCGCAACTGCATGGCCGACAGGTCCTGGGCCTCGTCGACGACCAGGTGACCCAGCGGGGCGGTCCGCTCGATCATGTCGCCGAGCTCGTCCATCAACGCCCCGTCGGCGGCCGACCACTTCGCGGAGCGGAAGGTCTTCGACGGCTTGGCCCACAGCAGCACGGCCTGTTCCTCGGCGGTCAGGTCGTCCCTGGCCGAGTCGGCGAGGAAGGCGGGGTCGCTGAACAGCCGGTGGAGGACCTGCTGCGGGGTCACCTTCGGCCACACCGTGTCCACCAGCTGCTTGACCGGCTTGGACCTGGCGACGGCGTCCTGCACCCGGTCGTCGGGGGACTCGCCGCGCTGTTCCATCCGGACGAGGACCGCGTGGGCCAGCCGCTGGGCCAGGGCCGCGCGGCCCGGGGCGTAGCGGGTGGTGCCGCGCAGGGAGGCGACGATCTCGCGGACCTCGTAGTCGGCCACCCGGTAGCGGTTGACCCCCTTGGTGAACAGCACGCCCTCGGTCGGCTTGACGATGTACGCCCACAACGCGCGGTTGAGCACGGGCACCATCCGGGCGTCGCCCTTGATCGCGCTGACCGCGGGGTCCTCGGGCGTCGCGTGGTCGCCCAGGATGTCGGCGACGGTGGTCTGGTCGACCTTGACCTCGCCGAGCGCCGGAAGCACCGAGGAGATGTAGGACAGGAAGGCCCGGTTGGGGCCGACGATCATCACACCGGATCTGGCCAGCCGTTCCCGGTGGGTGAAGAGCAGGTAGGCGGCCCGGTGCAGGCCGACCGCGGTCTTGCCGGTGCCCGGCGCCCCCTGGACGCACACGGTCGTGCCCAGTTCGGAGCGGACGATCTCGTCCTGGTCGGGCTGGATGGTCGCGACGATGTCGCGCATCGGCCCCGAGCGGGGCCGTTCGATCTCCTCGGTGAGGATCCTGCTGTGCCCGGCGCCGCCGCCGGGGGAGTCGCCCTGGTCCAGACGTTCGTCCTCGTAGGCGGTCAGGTCCCCGCCGTGGTAGCCGAACCTGCGGCGGCGTCTGACGCCCATCGGCTCGGCCGGGCTGGCCTGGTAGAACGCACGGGAGATCGGCGCCCGCCAGTCGATGACCAGGGGGCGGCTGCGGTCGTCGTGGACGTGCCTGCGGCCGACGTGGACGGTCGCGGGCAGGTCGTCGTCCGTCGCGCGGTCCAGGCGGCCGAAGAACAGCGGGGTGCCCGCGTGGTCGGCCAGCGCCGCGACCCGCTGGTCGAGCAGCGCCTGGAGGATCTGCTGGGACACCCAGTCGCCCGCGGCGTCGGAGGACAGGGACTGGGCGTGCTCGCGCATGGCGCGCAGGGCGGTCCGGGAGAGGGCCAGGTGCTCGCGCTCGGCGGCGAGGATCTCGTCGGGGTCCGTGGGTTCCGCGAACCCTGAGGACCCCGAGGATTCTGTGAGGTCTGTGGGCTCTGTGAGGGGGTCCAGGGATATGTCGGGGGACAATGGATGTCCGGACACGGGAAAGCGCCTCCTGTTCGGTAAGCGGTGGTGGCCATCAGGCAGCGAATCCACCAGCCTAGCGACGCGCCTCGACGGCTCAAACCGATTAACGGTCGCATCCCTTGCGTGAGCGCGTTACCACCGTCCGTGTTTGTGCGTCCAAATCGCTAAAAAGGCGGGAAAATCCAGTGACGCGCGCAGATCATGGGGGTATGTCGCCAGTGGCCGTCGAGGCCTAGCGAGGGGGTGGTCGCTTTGGAGAAAGCCTGCGGAATCTCGTGGACCTGACACGAACGACGGCGTGTTCGCCATGGGAACGCTAGTCGTCAGCGAGCACGTCGTCAGCGTCGATGATCTGGTAGGCGTATCCCTGTTCAGCCAGGAAACGCTGCCGGTGCGCGGCGAAGTCCTGGTCCACCGTGTCACGGCTGACCACGGAGTAGAACCGTGCCCCGCCACCGTCGGCCTTCGGGCGCAGCACCCGGCCAAGCCGCTGGGCCTCCTCCTGCCGTGACCCGAAGGTTCCCGACACCTGTACGGCCACCGCCGCCTCGGGCAGGTCGATGGAGAAGTTCGCCACCTTGGAGACGACCAGCACCTGGATCTCCCGGTCGCGGAACGCCTGGAACAGCCGCTCCCGCTCCTTGACCTTGGTCTCCCCCTTGATCACCGGGGCGCCCAGGTGCTCGCCGAGTTCGTCGAGCTGGTCGATGTACTGACCGATGATCAGCACCTGCTCGTCGGGATGGCGCCGGACGAGCGCCTCGGTCACCCGGGTCTTCGACGGGGTGGTCGCGCAGAACCGGTAGCGCTCCTCGGCCTCGGCCATCGCGTAGGCGAGCCGTTCCTCGTCGCTCAGGGTGACCCGCACCTCGACGCAGTCGGCCGGGGCGATCCAGCCCTGGTTCTCCATCTCCTTCCACGGCGCGTCGTAGCGCTTGGGGCCGATCAGGGAGAACACGTCGCCCTCCCTGCCGTCCTCGCGCACGAGCGTCGCGGTCAGCCCGACCCGCCGCCTGGCCTGCAGATCCGCGGTCATCCGGAAGATCGGGGCGGGCAGCAGGTGAACCTCGTCGTAGACGATCAGACCCCAGTCACGGGCGTCGAACAGCTCCAGATGGCGGTAGACCCCCTGCCTGCGGGTCGTCATCACCTGGTAGGTGGCGATGGTGACCGGGCGGATCTCCTTCTTCGTCCCGGTGTACTCGCCGATCTCGTCCTCGGTCAGCGAGGTCCGCCTGATCAGCTCCTGCTTCCACTGGTGGGCCGAGACGGTGTTGGTCACCAGGATCAGCGTCGTCGCCTTCGCGTGGGCCATCGCCGCCGCGCCCACGATCGTCTTGCCCGCGCCGCAGGGGAGCACGACCACGCCGGAACCGCCGTGCCAGAACGCCTGCGCGGCCTCCCGCTGGTAGTCGCGCAGCAGCCAGCCGTCCTCCCGCAGTGTGATCGGGTGGTGCTCGCCGTCCACGTATCCGGCGAGGTCCTCGGCGGGCCAGCCCAGCTTGAGCAGATGCTGCTTGATGTTGCCGCGCTCACTCGGGTGGACCGCGACGGCGTCGGCGTCGATGCGCTCACCGAGCAGCGGCTGGATCTTCCTTGAGCGCAGGACCTCCTCAAGGACGGCCCTGTCGGTGCTGGTCAGGACGAGCCCGTGGACGGGGTGCTTGTCGAGCCTGAGCCTGCCGTACCTCGCCATGGTCTCGGCGATGTCCACCAGCAGGGCGTGCGGCACGGGGTAGCGGCTGTAGCCGATCAGCGCGTCGACGACCTGCTCGGCGTCGTGCCCGGCCGCCCGCGCGTTCCACAGCGCCAGCGGGGTCACCCGGTAGGTGTGCACGTGCTCGGGGGCGCGTTCGAGCTCGGCGAACGGCGCGATCGCCTTGCGGCACTCGTCGGCCCTGTCGTGGTCGACCTCAAGCAGCAGGGTCTTGTCCGACTGGACGATCAGCGGTCCGTCACTCACGGCTTCTCCCTCGTTGTACGGCGGGCGAGCCCATGGTCGCACTCACCCGGGGAACTCGCCCACCGCCTCCCCGACCTCGTATGTCCAACGGCGCCGAGACCCGGGACAATCCCGGAGGGTTCAGTCGAAGGCGCCGTTCACTCCGGCGAGGATGATGGCGCCGACCCCCAGAACGACCAGCCCGACGTTGATGCCGATGCTGATCCAGGTCCATTTGAGCAGTCCCTTCGCCCCCTGGGGGTCGCGCTCGACCTTGCCGAGCGCGACGCCGGCCAGGACGGCTCCGGTGATGCCGCCGATGCTGACGTAGCAGGTCAGCCCCATGAGGATGCCGACGACCAGCGCGATGATCGCGTGCGTCCTGACGCCGTCGACGTTCTGCGGGGGACCCGGGTAGGGGCCGGGGCCGTAGGCCGGGGGGTACTGCCCGTACGGCGACTCGCCGTAACCCTGGACGGGGCCGTAGCCGGGCTGCCCGTAGCCCTGCCCGTAGCCCTGGTCGTAGCCGGGCTGCTGGCCGTAGCCCTGGTCGTAGGAGGGCTGCTGCTGACCCGACCCCTGGCTCGGCTGGGTGTTCTGCAGGCCGTACGCGGGAGGCTGGCCGTAGGCGGGAGGCTGGTTGTACGTGGGGGCGTCGTAGCCGGGGGTCTGCCCGGGGCCGGTGCTGTAGGGGCTCTTCCAGTCGTCGGGGTTCGCGCTGGGGCCTTCGGGGGGACCACTGCTCACGGGAGCCTCTCACTTCCTTCTTTCGTGCGCCAACGATCCCACCGTAGGGGAAACCCGGAAATCCGGGCGTTCACTCGACGTCGGAGATCCCGGTGATGCGGTGCAGGGCGAAGCGGTGCACCGCCGCCCGGGTCTCGTCGTAGGCGGTGAGGTAGCCCCCCTCCATCCGGGCGGGTTCGAGAATCCTGCTGGTCGCGTTGCCCTGGGAGTCGAGATAGCCGATCCAGACCTGGGACCCCTGCCGGATGGCCTCCCGCAGGGCGTTGATCGTCGCGGTCGCCGGGGAGCGCGGGACCTGCCCGGTCGGGGCGTCGACGGGCGCCCTGCGGGCCAGGTGCGCCGCGTCACCCGCCCTGACCGCCCGTACGGCCGCCGCGACGACCTCGGCCTCCGGGCCGGTGAACGTGACGACCTGACGCGGGAGGGGCTGCCCCTCGGTCCTGCGGACGTCGAGCTGCGCGATGATCACGTCACCGTCGAGGGACTCGGCGGCCGGGGCGTATCCCATCGCGCGCAGCGAGTCGACCAGCGTCCCCCGCGAGGTCTTGGAGGCGATCACGGTGGGGGCGAGCCTGCGCAGCCGCAGCGGGACGGCCCGCCGGTCGGCCATCACCTCGTCGAGCAGGGAGGAGTCGTCACACCTGATGTACGCGCTTGCCGTACCGACGCGCATGCGGCCGTGCCTGCGGGCCACGTCGGTGACCAGGTAACTCAGGGGCTGCGGCACGGGCGTCGTCGAGTGGCGCTCCAGCATGGACAGCATCTCGTCGGCGCCCTGCCCGGCGTCGAGAGCCCGCCTGATGGACTGCTCGCAGAACCGGTAGACCGTCGCGCCGCCGGTCGACTCGACGTCGGCGGCCAGCGCCAGCCAGCGCCTCAGATCACCGGTGAGGGGACCGGGCGCCACGGCGGTCAGGTCGGCCTGCAGGAGCACGTGGTCGAGCGGCTCGGGCAGCAACGGCGCCAGGGCCAGGGCGACCGCCCCGGAACGGCCGCCGCAGGACAGCAGGGCGCGGCCGTGGCCCGCGAGCGCACCGAGACCGGTCACCCCGATCTGCTCCGCCTCACGCAGCGTGAACTCGACCAGCTGGTCGCGCCTGCCGCCGCGACGGCGCGGCTGCTCCCACGTCAGACGCCCGAGCACCGACCCAAGGCCGGGCGCGACCCCGGGGCCCGCTGCGGCGAGCAGGCCGAGCGTGGTCGCGCGCACCTCGGGGGCCGAGGAACGCCGCAGGTCGGGGTGGAGGGCGTTGAGCAGCCGGTCACGCTCGTCACGCTCGCCGATCACCCCGGGAACCCGGTCCGTGGACAGCCAGCCGGACGCCAGCGCCACCCAGCGGTCCTCGGTGCTCTTGATCCGCCAGGCGTCGTAGAGCGGGGTCGGCAGCCAGTCACCGTCGACCGAACCGCTCGCGGCGATCAGCCCGACCGTGTGGGCCACCTCGATGACCAGCCCCGTCGCCCACTCGGGCAGGTCGAGCAGGCCGGAGGTCCGCTTCAGGTCGCGTACGGCCAGCCCTCCGCCGCGCAGCACCCCGGGCGGGTCGGCGCTCCAGCGCTCGCACAACTCCTCGACCGCCCGCACGAAGGTGAAGGCCTGCCCCGCCGCGGTGCGGTCGACCAGCGCCTGGTCACGGCCTGCGCCGTCCAGCGGGGGCGGGACGGGTGAGAGGTCACGGTGTATCCGGCCGCCGCGCAGGAACAGGCCCACCTCGCGGGGCAGGGCGACGCTCTCGTCGCCGGTGGCGGCCAGCAGCGCGCGGGAGAGCAGCTCCTCGATCGGGGAGTGGGCGTTCGCGGCGCGCACCTGCCTGCGGGCGTTGGGCACCCGGCCGCTCGGCGGCCCCCAGGCCAGCTCGTTGAGCGCGGACCTGGCCTGCGGCGAGACGCCCTCGACGAGCCGCGCGACGACCTCACGGTCACCGAGCAGCTCGGCCAGGGCCTGCCTGGTGTCGCCGCTCTCACCACCGGCGTCCCGGATCAGCTCGGCCAGCCGCTCGGCGGGATGGTGCCTGAACGCCTCGACCGCGGGCGGGCCGAGCCCGGCGGGCGTCTCCAGGATCTCCCGCACCCCGGGGGCGGGCAGCAGGGCGTTCTGCGGGCCGTACACCAGGGCGAGGGTCCGCAGCCGCTCGACCGTCTCCTTCAGGGCGGCCCGCAGCGCCGTGGCGGTGACCCCCTCGGGCAGCGCGCGGGCCATCTGCTCGCGCAGCGCCCGCTGGTCGGCCGGGGAGGGCAGCACGACGAGCGTCTCGACGACCGAGAGCGTGAACCGGTCGAGCCGGTCGAGCACGCGCCCGACGGCGGAGGGACTGCTCGCCCGCCCCGCCAGGCCCTCGACGTGGGCGGGGACCGGCGTGATGAGTTCGGGGCGCACCGTGACCAGCGCCCGCAGCTGCTCGTCGCTCCGGTCGCGCAGCCACTCGGTGAACTCCGTGCTCATTCCGTCAATGGTAGGAGCCCTGACCGACAAAGCTAGGTTTGGGAAAGTTCGGGTTCACGTGGACATCCTTGGGCCACGGGCAGCAGGCCGAGTGCGAGGGACACCCAGGAGGTGACGAAACGCTCGCGTTCCGTCCGGCCAGGGGGTTCGCCGACTGTCTCCTCGAAGAGGAGACAGTGGACGAGGGAGCCGCCGAGCACCGCGCCGACGGAGGACCGGTCGAGGCCGGCTCCGGCGTACTCGGGCTGGGCGCACAGCCAGGAGCCGATCGCGTCGAACATCGGCTGCAGCAGCCTCGCCCGCACGACCTCGACCAGCTCGGGGAAGCGCCCGAGATCGCGGAAGAAGACGCGGACCAGCTCGTCCTCCTCACGGACCACGGCCAGCCCCGCCTCGCACAGGCCCGTCAGCCGTTCCGTGACGGGGGCCGCGGGGTCGGCGGCGCCCATCGCGGCGACCCTGGCCTCGACCCGCACGACACGTTCGTTCACCGAGGCGGCCAGCACCTCGTACTTGGACCTGAAGTGCCGGTAGAGCCCGCCCGCGCCGGGGGACAGCCCCGCGGCTGACTCGATCTCGGCCACCGAGGTCGCCGCGTAGCCTCGCTCAGCGAACAGGCGCAGGGCCTCTTCGAGGATGCGCTCACGCGTCGATCTGGTCATCTCTGTGCAGACACCTCCACCGCGACCCTATCCAGCGAAAATACGAAGTGCGGGTTCTGCCGGGCGGGGATTTGGCATCCTGCCGGGAGCGCCGCACGGAGGACTCCATAGGGTCTTTCCGCGAGGGCCTTCGGCAGGAGAAGGCCTTTTCGCGAGAGCTCTCACGAGGGTTTCGTGGCTCTGTGGGGCTCTGTGGGAGCTCTGTGAGGCTTCGCGGGGGTTTTCGCGGGCGGGAGAGGAAAGGGCGTGGGCGGGGCGATGGACGCGGTCGGGTTCGACCTGGACATGACACTGGCCGACACACGCGCGGGCATCGCCGCGGTCTACGACGAACTGGCGTCGCGCGTCGGGGTGCCCATCGACAGCGCCGTCGTGGTCTCCAGGCTCGGGCCGCCCCTGGAGTGGGAGCTGGCCAACTGGCTGCCCGCCGAACGCATCCCCGAGGCCGTCGCGCTCTACCGGGCGCTCTACCCCTCGATCGCCGTCCCGGTGACCACCCCGATGCCCGGAGCCGCCCAGGCCGTCGAGGCCGTACGGCGCGCGGGCGGCAGGGTCATCGTGGTGACGGGCAAGAACCTCCCGGACGCCCAGCGGACGGTCAGAGCCCTGGGACTCGACGTCGACGAGGTCGCCGGATCGGTCTTCGGCCCCGCGAAGGGGCCCGCGCTGGTGGCCTTCGGCGCCGCCGCGTACGTGGGGGACCACGTGGCCGACATCGAGGCGGCGAAGGCGGGCGGGGCGTTCAGCGTCGGGGTCGCGACCGGGCACCATCTGGTGGAGGAACTACGCGGCCACGGGGCGGATGTGGTGCTCGCCGATCTGACCGAGTTCGCCGAGTGGTACGGCGGTTGGCGCAGCCCAACCGTATTCGTGTAATTCAGGGCTGAATACACGGTCGCTCCCAGCCCGCGCTGGGCATAACCTACATCCATTCCTTTTCACGACAGTCTGAACGAGGTCACCCCTGTGCCGAGTGGCAAGGTCAAGTGGTACGACGCCGACAAGGGTTTCGGCTTCCTCACCCGCGACGACGGCGGTGAGGTGTTCGTGCATTCTTCCGCGCTCCCCGGTGGCGTGGAATCCCTCAAGCCGGGACAGAAGGTCGAGTTCGGCGTGGCCGAGGGGCGCCGTGGACAACAGGCGCTCTCGGTGCGTGTGATCGACCAGCCCCCGACTCTCGCCAAGACCGCCAAGCCCAAGGGCAAGCGCAAGAAGCCCGACGAGATGGTGGTCATCGTGGAAGACCTGATCAAGCTGCTGGACTCGGTGTCGATGTCCTACCAGAAGGGCAAGCACCCCGAGGCCGTGCACGCGAAGAAGATCGCCGCGGTGCTGCGCGCCGTGGCCGACGACCTGGAGGACTGACCGCCTCCCGCAGGCCCGTTCCGCCCGCCTCTCCCCGCGTGAGAACCGCCTCTCCCGCGTGTGGAGGGGCGGGCGGCGGTCCATCCAGCGGAGGGTCAGCCGTGCGGGTTGGTCAGCGGCTTGGTACGCCTGTCCGGCGGAGGGGCGTCACGCCGGACGACGGTGGTCGTCGTGTGGCCTGAGCCGTTCCCCACAGGGGAGGCCGGCCGCTCCTCCGGTCGCCGTTCGGTGTGTTCCTCGGGGTCTTTCCCGGGGTCCTGTTCGGGGCGGGGCCGGGCCGCCCTGGCCGCCTCGACCCTGGCGTCCCGGGCGTCCACCCTCCTGCGGCGCCGTACGAGGAGCCAGCCCAGTGAGCCGGCGAGCACGACGGCCATCACGGTCAGTCCGGCCGAGCCTTCGGTGAACAGCGAAAGCAGCAGTCCGACCAGGCCGCCGCCCACCCAGGAGACCTGGAGGAACGCCTCGACCACTCCGAAGGTGGACGAACGCACCTCCTCGCCGATCTCCCGCTGCACGATCGCGTCGAGCGCCAGCTTGCCGAGCCCCTGAGCGAACGCGGCGACCAGCGCCACGGCGACCGCGGCCCACAGGGTGAAGAAGACGGCCGCCACGACCGTGGTCACCAGTGAGAGCGCCAGCGTGAGCAGCACGATCACCTGCGGGGAGCGTCCGCGCGTCCACGAGGCGACGGCCGTACCCGTCAGGCCTCCGACGCCCGCCGCCACGGCCAGCAGGCCGATCGTGACCGGAGGGGCGAGCCCCGGCAGGTTCCTGTCCTGCACCAGGAAGAGCAGATAGAACAGCAGGAACCCCGAGTAGAGACGGACGGCCACGTTGGCCGCCATCGCCTCGGTCACCACCGGCCCGACGTTCAGCAGGGTGCGCCAGCGGGCGGGCCGCTCCTGACCCTCCTCGTCGGGGTCCCCGTCGAGCACGTCGAGGTCGGGGGAGTCGACGTGCCGCGGCAGCCGTACGGCCAGCACGCCCAGCAGCAGGAAGAGGACCAGGGCGGCGCGCAGGGTCCACTCGGCGCCGAGCCAGGCGCTGACACCCGCGCCGACCGGCACCGCCACACCCGCCGTGACCAGGGCGAACAGGGCGACCCTCGCGTTGGCCGTGACCAGCGCGATGTCGGCGGGCAGCACGTTCGGCATGATCGCCGCCCGGGAGACGCTGTAGGCCTTGGACAACACCAGCACCGCCAGCGCCGCCGGGAAGATCGTGAAAACGTCACCGGGGACGATCGCCGCGGCCATCGCGAAACAGAGCAGGCCCCGGCCGAACAGGGTGCCCGCCATCACGAAGCGCCTGCCCGAACGGAACCGGTCGAGGACCGGCCCGACGAACGGCGCGACCACCACGAAGGGGATCATCGTGATCAGCAGGTAGAGGGCGACCTGCCCCCTGGCCTCGTTGACCGGCAGTTTGAACAGCGTCCCGGCCAGGGCGGCGGTGACCAGCGCGTCACCGGCGCTCTCCAGCGCGGTCAGCTCGATCAGCTGGCCGAGCCCGGTACGGCCCGCGCCCTGGGCGTGGGTCAGCCGCCGGGAGGCCGCGCCGACCCGGCGGGTCCCGCTCGCCGCCCCCCGCCCGGCGCGGACGGTCATCCGGCCCGCCCCCCGGCCCGCGCGCGCCGTCGCCCGGCCGGCGCCCACCGCGGAGCGTCCGATCCGGCGGGAGACGTCACCTGCCGTCCTGCGTGCTTGTTCCCAGCCACCTGCCACGCATCCAGTCTTACCCATAGGGCGGATGGGATGTATGTGGCGGTCCGTCCTATCTAAGCCTTGAATGGTCAGTGAACAACGGGACAGGTTGCCGGTCGAGGGGAGAGCGCGTTACGGTCCGTTGGCGGCGACCCGGCGCGACCCCGCCCGGGGCCGGTGAAGGTGCTGTTCGCTCCGGGCATGGGTGAGAATGAACTGTGAGTCAGCGTAGCGAGCTAGGCAGTGGGGACAGCGGCCGTCAGGTCGCGAGGCCTGCGGAGGAGGACTCGTGACCCGTCCGAGAACCCGTGCCGTCGTCGTCGACGAGGCCTGCGCCGCCGCCGTCGACCTGGCCCGCTCCGCGATCGAGGAGAACGTCAGACCGGAGGAGATCGGCGACCACCTCGGCGTCGAACCCGAGGGCGACCGCGTCGTCACCCACTACTTCACCTGCCTCGACCGTGCCTACCGGGGGTGGCGCTGGGCCGTCACCGTCGTCAGGGCCTCCCGGGCGCGCAAGGTGACGGTCAGTGAGGTCGTGCTGCTGCCCGGCACCGGAGCGCTGCTGCCGCCGGAGTGGGTGCCGTGGAGCGAACGGCTGCTCCCCGGCGACCTCGGCGTCGGCGACCTGCTGCCGACCTCCGCGGACGACGTACGCCTCGCGCCCGGCTTCACCCAGACCGAGGACGACGTCGACCGACAGATGATCTTCGAGTACGGCCTCGGCAGGGCCAGGGTGCTCTCCCCGACGGGCAGGGACCGCGCCGTGCGCCGCTGGCACTCGGGTGAGTCGGGGCCGCACACCCCGCTCGCGCACGCCGCGCCCGCCCAGTGCTCGACCTGCGGCTTCTACTGGCCGCTCGCCGGTGCGCTGGGCATCGGTTTCGGGGCGTGCACCAACGAGTACGCCCCCGACGACGGCCGTGTCGTCGCCGCCGACCACGGCTGCGGCGCGCACTCCGAGGCCGCCGTGCTTCCGCACCAGGTCGAGCCGACGTCGCCGATCCTCGACGACCTCGCCTACGACATCGCAGAGGAGTCCTCGGAGACGGACCTCGCCGGCTCCGTGGACGACACCGCCGCCGAGCCGCTGGGTCACTCCTGATCCGACGTCATCACAGGCACGCCGGAAGACCCCGGCGTGCCCCGATGCGACGTGACCTGTGGGGCCCCCGACCTTTGGACTCATCGCTGTGACTGACATCTTCGGCACCGACCGAATGCGCTCCGCCGTACTCGCGGCCTGGATCGCCTCGCCCGCGAGGTTCCGCGAGGACGCCAACGCGGAGGAGGACTTCGCGCTCGGCGGTTACCGGGACCGGCTGATCGTCGAGCTCGCCCAGAACGCCGCCGACGCGGCGCTGCGCGCCGGGGTGCCCGGACGGCTGCGCCTCTCGCTGCGCGAGGGGGTGCTCTCGGCAGCCAACACCGGCGCCCCGGTCGACGCCGCCGGGATCGAGAGCCTGTCCACGCTGCGCGTCTCCAACAAGCGCGACGACTCCGGCGCCGCCGGGCGGTTCGGCGTCGGTTTCGCGGCCGTGGTCTCCGTCTGCGACGAGCCGGTGATCGGCTCACTCGGCTCCGGCGTCGTGCGCTGGTCCCGTGACCAGACCGCCGTGCTCGTGGCCGCCGAGGTCGCCCTCTCCAAGGAGTTCGCCGAGCGTGGCGGGCACGTGCCGCTGCTGCGCCTGCCCTTCCCCGCGGGGCCGGTCGAGGTGCCCGGCGGCTTCGACACCCTCGTACGGCTGCCGCTGCGCGACAAGGCCGCCGTCGACGCCGTGCGCCGCATGCTCCAGGAGACCAGCGCCGCGCTGCTGCTCGGCCTGCCCGCCCTTGAGTCCATCGAGATCGACCTTGAGGGCGAGACGCGGACGATCCTGCCCGACGGCTGGAAGGTGGTCTCCACCTCGGGACGGTTCTCCCCCGAGGAGGCCGCCGAACTGTTCGCCGACCGGCCGACCGAGGAGCGGGCCAGGCCGTACTGGCTGGTCCGCTGGGCGGTTCCTGTCGTCGGTACGGCGACGGGGCAGGAGGAGCCCAGGCCGCTGCCCGCCCGGGTGCCGCCCGTCGTGCACGCGCCGACGCCCAGCGACGAGCCGCTCGACCTGCCCGCGCTGCTGATCGCCTCGTTCCCGATGGCCACCGACCGGCGGCACGTGGCCATGGGGCCGCTGACGGACTTCCTGGTCGAGCGCGCCGCCGACGCCTACGTCGAACTGCTGTCCGGCCTCGCCCGTACCTCCAAGCTGCTCGACCTCGTCCCCGGCCTGATGGGCAAGGGCGAGCTGGACGCCCACATCCGCAGGGCCATCCTGCGCAGGCTGCCCGACGCCGCGCTGCTGCCCGCCCTCTCTCCGCCCGCCGACGCGGAGAGCCGGCAGGACACGGGTGAGGAGTGGGTCGTGACCGGGCGGCAGGCGTCCGTGGTCTCCGCCCCCGGCGAGCTGCTGCGCAAGGTCGCCCCCATGGTCCCCGGCCTGCTGCCCGCGGGATGGCCGTCCAGGCACCCGGCGATCACCTCGCTCGGGGTACGGCGGGTCGAGCTGGCCGACGTGGTGGACATGCTGTCCGGCGACGTCGTCGCCGACCGGGAGCCGTCCTGGTGGCGGTCGCTGTACGAGGTCCTGCCCGCCGACGACCCCGAGGCGCTCGGCGCGCTGCCGGTGCCGCTGGCCGACGGCCGCCTGGTCAGGGGGCCGCGCGGCACGCTGCTGCTGACCGAGGGCTCCTCCCTCGACCCGGCCGTGCTCGCCCCCCTCGGGCTGCGCGTCGTCCACCCGGACGCCGCCCACCCGCTGCTGCTGCGGCTCGGCGCCGCCGAGGCCACGCCGAGGACGGTCCTTGAGGACCCGCTGACCCGTACGGCCGTCGCCGAGTCCCTGGACAGCGCGGACGCCGAGCCGGTCGCCCAGGCGGTGCTCGCCCTGGTCGACGCGGCAGGGCTGGTCGCCGGTGAGGCCCCCTGGCTGTCCAACCTGGCGCTGCGCGGCACCGACGGCGAGCTGTACCCCGCCGGTGAGCTGCTGCTGGCCGACGGCTCGCTGGCCGGGCTGCTCGACCAGGAGACCCACTTCGGCACGGCCGCCCCCGAACTCGTCGACCGGTACGGCCCGCGGGTCCTGGCCGCGGCCGGGGTGCTCGACGGCTTCGCCGTGGTCAACGACACCGACGTGATGATCGACCCCGACGACTGCGACCACGACCTGGACCGCGAGGACGAGTGGCTCGAAGCCGTGCTCGACCTGCTGCCCGAGGTGGACGTGCCGCCGGTCGCAAGGGAGTTCTCCGCGGTCCGCGACCTGGAGTATGTCGCCGACTGGCCCTCCGCGCTGGCCCTGCTCTCCCGCCCGCCGCTGCGCGCCGTACTGAACCCGCTGCGGCTGCTGGTCGCCGGCGAGGTCGTCGAGGTGCCTTCCTACACGGCGTGGTGGCTGTCCACCCACCCGGTCCTCGGCGGGCGCCGCCCCACCCAGCTGCGGCTGCCCAACGCCGACCCGCTGCTGTTCGGCCTGTACGGCGACGCCCCGGCGGTCGTGGACGAGGCGGCGCTGTCCATGATCGGCGTCCGGACGACCCTGACCGACCTGCTGGCCTCGCACGGCGGCCCCGACGAGCTGCTCGAACTGCTCGGCGACCCCTCCGTCGAGGTGGACCGGGCCCAGCTTCGTGCCCTGTGGGTGGCTCTGGCGGGGGTTGACCCGGTTCGCGTCGCCCCGCCTCGGGCGGTGCGGGCCGTGCTTGACGGGGAGATCGTCGTCGCCGACGTCGAGGACGGTCACCTGCTGTCGTCCGGGTCAGAATCGGACTCCGAATCGGATCCGGCGGCGGGGGAGCCGGTGGTCGTCGAGGCGCCCGACCTGCTGCCCCTGGTGGCCGACCGGCCGTTGGTGCTGGCGCCGTTCGACCTGGCCGAGGCGCTGTCCGAGCTGCTCGACCTGCCGCTGGCCGGGGAGGAGGCCGCCGGGGAGGTGACCTCGGAGGGCGCGGTCCGCGAGGTGCCCGCCGCCGTGCGGTCGCTGCTGCCCACGGCGCCGACGACCTACGTGGAGCACGAGAAGCTGCTCGTGGACGGGGTCGCCGCCACCTGGCGCTTCCACGAGGGCACCGTGCACGCCTCGGGGGTCGAGGGCCTGGCACGCGGGCTGGCGTGGGCGTCCGGCCAGTGGGGTGACCGGCTCGCCGTGGCGGCCCTGCTCCGTGACCCGGCCGCCGTCCCGCTGCTGCTGGCCGAGGCCGACCTCGACAGCTGGACCGCCTCGACCTGACCCTTTTCCGGCCGGTCGTCCGGGCCGCTCAGGGTCGTTCAGGAGTGTTCAGGGTTTCAGGGGAGGGGGGCGGGTTCGTCCTCCTCCCGGGACGCCTTGGAGGCCCGCCGGTCGCGGCGCCGTACGAACCACAGGCCGAAGAAGCCGCCGCAGATGCCGGACACGCAGGTCCACATCCACCACTGTTGCTCGGGGGCGGGCCGTACGACCAGGAGCACGACCAGGGCGACCGCCCACAGGACGGTCCCCACGAGGATCGTGGCCGTGTCGTTGGTCCGCAGCGGTCGCAGGTCCTGCGGGCGAGGCTGGTTCACGGCTCCAGCGTAGGCGACGAGCCCTTCCCCCAGGCAAAGCCGTACGGGGTCATCCTCGACCGAGGTCCCGCAGGGCGCCGGTGGGAAGCGCGATCCACCCCTCGGAACGCGCTGTGGGAGCCTGCTCCTGAGTGGGGGCCGTCACGCGGCCCAGAGCCGCGGCGCGGGCGGTGATCGCGGCGACGACGGCGTCCGTGGCGTCGTCGGAACGTCGGCACAACTGTTCGTGCGTCCCCAGATCCAGCCAGGAGGCCGTCTCCTGGAGCTGGTCGACCAGCAGTCCGAGCGTGCCGAGGTTCGCCGCCCGCTTGTAGCCGTTGGACGTCAGTCCCCAGCACCTGAGCGACGCCGCCGGGTAGACCTCGACGACCACACCGTTCCCGGCGCGGTCGACCGGCTGTCCCCGCCGGGCCAGTTCGGCGAGCAGGGCCGCGCAGCGCATGGCGGTGTGCCCGATACGGTCGGCCGAGACGCTCAACGGCCTCTGGCCGGTCGACTCGACGACCACCCGGTCGGTGACCCGGTAGGTGAGGTCCCCGCGCCAGGTACGGCCCGCCACCTCGGCGGGCACCTCGACGTGTCCGTTCCTGTGGGCCGTGACGAAGTCGACGAACCTGTCCGGCCAGCCGAACGGGCAGTCCACCCCGGCCTTGTCCGCGCCCATGAGCGCCTCGACGATCAGATCGTCGTCCGCGCCGACCACGACCTCACGGACCCGGGCTCCGCCATCGGACCAGTCGAGCCACGCGACCGCCGTACGGACGGCTTCAGCGGCGAGGTCCACCCCAACTGTGATCACTTCCTCACGATAAGGCGCCACCGGCGTGATGTTCGGCGCACGGCTACCCCGTGGGGCGCAGCCGTATCCGGCCACCGTGGGGCACGTGCGGGAACATGCGGTGAATTCTCATGTCGTACGGCTGTCCGCTCCATGAGACCATGCGAATCTGCCATACAAGAGTCGAAAGGCCTGCAAGCTTGGCGCTCTGCCGTCCACCTGACCATCGGCCGGCGTAGTTTCCCCCCAGGAGTTCAAGGCATGACCCGCTACACCTCTGTCACCGGTGGCGCCGTGGCCTGGAAGGCGTCGCTGTCCGCCGCCTTCGGGGCCCTTCTCGGCCGTCCGCTCGCCGGGTACGACCGCGGTGCCGAGTACGCCGCCTACTACCACGGGCACTTCTTCCACGAGACACGCATCGACAGGGACCCGATCTGGCTGAACCCGGCGATCCTGACCGGAGGCGAGCCGATCGAGGTCGGAGACCTCTACCTGTACGACATGGGGGAGCCACCCCTGCGCTTCGACGCGGGCCGTTCGCTCTTCCAGTTCTCCAGTCACGGCCTGACCGACGCCTTCGCCGCGGACCTGGCACGGGCCTGCCTCGCCCCCGACGTCGTACGGGGCGCCGACCTGGCACCAGTGCTGTGGCGTCACGACCTCGACCTCGCCGACCCGATCCTGGCGGAGAACTGGCACGTCTGCTACGCCAGGATCGCCTCGGACGGCTCGCTCCTGGACGCGATGCGGGTCGCGACCGGCATCGGCGATGGCCCCGGCAGTCTGATCCCCTTCGAGGGCAACGCCGACGAGACGTGGACCCCGGCCCTCGACGCCGTGGCCGACTCCCGGTTGCGCGCCCACCTCAGCCTGGGCTGTTGCGACGTGGCCGAGGCCGAGGGCCTGACCTACCTGGGCGCGGACGCCCCCCTCGGTCCTCTCCTTGAGGAGGGCGGCTGCTCGGTGGTCGCGGGCTGGAAGGACGGCCACGGCCAGGTGGACGTCACGGTCCTCCAACTCGGCGCCGCCGTCGCCGGTCTGTCATGACCACCAATCGATGAGGCAGACACTGACGCTGTCCGAGTCTTCCGATTTGTACTCCGACCAGTCCTCGCCACCCGCGTAACGAGCCCACTCGGCCTTGCTGATCTCCGCGCTGTAACGGTCGCAGGACGCCTGCTTCGGGTCGGCGACGATCTCATCGAGGCCGGTGAGGTTCCAGAAGTAGACCCCGCTGGAACCGGCCATCAGGGCGAGGTGGCCGTCGGTGCCGAGGGCCACCGATTCGACCTCCGGCATGTGCCCGTTCAGCGTGGCCAGCCGGGCCGGTTTGGCCGGGTCGGAGAGGTCCCAGAGGGTGCCGGAACCGCTCGGCCCGGCGACCAGGACGCGCTTCCCGTCGGGAGTCAGGGACATGTCGTATGTGCCGTACAGCTTGTCGAAGGACAGGTCGAGCGTGGTGTGGCGCACCGGGTGCGCTCGGTCGTTGAGATTCCAGATCTCGATCTGCCCCGCCCTCTGGACGAGGACGACGTGCCCGTCCGCGCTCATCGCCGTCCTCGTCGCGCTCTGCGAGAACTTCATGGACAGGTCCAGATCCGCCGCCTTGACCGGGTGCTCGGCGGCGGCGTCCCAGACCGCCACCTTGTTGTGATCGTCCACGGCGACGACGGTCCGGCCGTCCGCGCTGAGCGCGAAGTCGCGGATGGGGACGGTGTCCGATCCTGTTGCTGACAGGCGTTTCGGATGGGACCGGTCGGCCAGGTCCCACACGGTCATGACGCCGTCGTGGTCGACGATCACCGCCGTACGGCCGTCGTGTGACAACATCACCTTTTTCACGCCGTTGGTGGACTGGGCGGTCCGGTCGGCCTCCATCGTCGCCAGCCGGACCGGTTTGGCCAGGTCGGTGAGATCCCACACGGTCGTGGTGTTGCCGTCGTCACCGGTGAGCGCGGTCCTCCCGTCGAAGGACAGCGCGGTCGTGTTCACGGATGCTCCTTCGCGCCCCTTCAATGGGGGAACCTGGTCAGGCTTTCTGATGGCCTTCGGGTCGGTCCAGGACTTGAGGTCCCAGACGTTCGCCTCGCCTCCGTCGTTGCTCAGGGCGACCCGCCCGTCGCCGCTCACCGTCACCTCGTGAGATGGCTCCTGAATGAGAGGCGAGAGAGCTCTGCCGTATGTGTCGACCAGCGTGTCGACCAGCCCCGCCCGGGTCTGCTCGTCGGAGTGGATCCCGACCGCGGCCGTGCCGAGCTTCCTGGCCGCGTCGAAGTCGGCGTCGCGTAACTCCGCGGCGTGGAGCGCGAGCCCGTGCGCCAGCGCGACGCGCTCCTGGGCCAGCGCCCTGCCGTGTTCATGACTCCATGCGAGTCCGGCCGCGACCAAGGAGCCGGCCAGGAGCACGGCAAACAGAATCGCACGTGTTTTCCAGCGTGTGCTGTCGTGCGCGTCCGTCTGCCGGGCTCCGGCCAGGTCGTTCATCTCGTTCTCCAAACCGTTCGGCTCACAATGGTGCGTACTGCGTTCTCACGACGTGCTCGTTCTTCGGAGAACAATCCTGGCCCGATGAGGTGTATTTCGAGGGGTTCTTGGCCACACAGTTACTGGTCGTGGTGCTCATCTGAAGACCACCCTCCTCGGCGTGTTCCGCGCTTCCGGCGATCGCGGAACTGATCACGTCCTTCCGGATCTCCTCGATGGTGGAACCGATGATTTTCGCCACTCCGCAGACACCCGCGACCTGCGGAACGGCGCCACCGACGGCCGTGCAGACATCGAGTCCGGCGAACACGAACACCATGGTCAGGCCACCACCCTGTTGGACCTTTCCGATGTCCTGCCCGCTGACGTAGCTCACGCACCCGTGGCCTTGTGCGCGCTTCTCGCAGATGGAGTATGTGACGTCCTGCCAGCTTTCGCCCTTGGTGCATTTCTCCCCGTAGGAGCCACGTGAGCCCTGGCATTCCTTGAGGAAGGTATTCCATGCGTCGCCGCAGGTGCTCTTCTTGTCGAAGAACCCTCTGTTCATGCTGTCACGGCAGTGGGCCAACATGTTCGCGCCGAAGGCGCATTCGTTCGCCGAACCTCCTCTGCCCTTCTTGTAGCACGAGAGGAACTTGTCCTCCAGATCGTCGCATCGGACGTCGCGGTGCAGCGAGCACTTGTATTTCACCTCGGAGAAGGAACTGCACCCCTGGTCGTCGCCTCGCTTGTCCGCGCGGCACGAGTAGTAGTCGAAGCGCACGTTTCCGCAGGCCCCGGTCGACTCTCCGTATCCCCTCTTACTGCTGTCGAGCTCTCCGTATTGGCAGCGGCGAACCTCTCGGCCGGCGCCGCTGCAGACGTCGTCGCTCTTTTTGCTTTGGTAGTCGCTTCCCTTCCGGCACACGAGATACTGGTCTGCGAAATCTGAGCAGATGTCGGCGTTGCTCTTGGAGTTCCCGGCCCGCTTCTCGGTTCGGCAGCCGACGTAGTCGTCTTTCATGTCCTGACAGACTCCGTTGCTGTACTTTTCTCCCTTGCACTCCCTGTACTCGCCGGCCGCGTCGCTACAGATTGAGTTGTTGCCCTTCTTGGTGCCCTTGGGGCACTTGATGCTCTTTCCGGGCTTTATGGACGACGTCTTCGTCTTCGTCTTCGACTTTTTCTTCGTAGTCGCTCTGGCGGCGTGGCCGTCCGGGTCGATGTTGGTGAGGGGGTTGTCGTTGGCGTAGACGTAGCGGTTGAGCTGGACCGAGGGGTCGGGGTTCTGGGTCAGGGTGTCGCGGGAGACGAAGCTGCCGGTGGTCGGTTGGTACCAGCGGGCGGCCATGTTGACCTTGCCTGTACTCGGATCGGTGTAGCCGCCCTGGTAGCCGAGCGTGTGGGCGTTACCGGTACGGGTGATCACTTCGCCGAAGGGGTCATAGGCGGTGGAGTCGATCAGGGAGGTGCCGGTCGCGGTGAAGACGCCGATCAGGTCTCCGTGCAGGTCGGAGAAGGCCAACTGGGCACCGGTGCCGTCGTTGATGCCAAGAGTACGGCCGAGGGCGTCGCGGCCGAAGGCCGCCTTCCTGACGTTGTTGGCGTCGGTGACGGTGACCAGTTGGTTGGTCAGACCGTCGTAGGTGAAATGGGCGGCCTGCTGGCCCTGGGTGCGGGTCTCGACGCGGTCGAGGGCGTCGTAGTCGTACTGGACGGCGTCGTCGTTGATGAGCCGGTCGAAGGCGTCGAACTTGGAGAGGTGGACCTGACCGTTGGTCTGCTCGGCCAGGGTGCCACGCGCGGTGTAGGTGTAGGTGTAGCCGTCACCGGAGGTGAGACGGTTGCGTTCGTCGTAGGTGTAGGTCTTGGTCCCCGCCCGGGTGCGGTTGCCTGAGTCGTCCCATTCGTAGTCGGTCTTGGCGCCGCCGGGGGCGGTCCACGAAGTGAGCCGGTTGGACCAGTCGTAGGTGTAGGTGTTGGTTCCGGCGCCTGCCGTACCCGCGGTGGTCTTGGTGGTCAGGTTGTCGTCGAGGTCGTAGCCGTACTCGATGGAGGCGATCGGACCGTTCGCCGACGTGGTGAGTTCGTCCTTGGTCAGGCGGTTCAGCGGATCGTAGGTGTAACTGCGCCTGGCTCCTCCGGCTCCGTAGGTCATGCCGGTCAGGCGCGAGGCCTGGTCGTAGGCGTAGTCGATCGTGGTGGCGCTGACGGGGTCCACCGACTGGGTCAGCCGGTCGGCGTTGTCCCAGGTGAAGGCGGAGGTGCCGGTGGCGTCAACGCGCTGGGTGAGCCGCTGGTTGGCGTCGTAGGCGTAGGCGCTGATGTCGCCGCCCGTGCCGGCGGTCTTCAGCAGCAGGCCGCGGTCGTTCAGGGTGAAACTCAGGTCGTTCGCGCTGGTGAGCCTGCCGGCCAGGTCGTAGCCGAAGACCTTGTCCTCCGTCGCGGCCTCCGCTCCGCTTCCGACCTGCTTGACCAGCCGGTTCAGTTCGTCGAAGGTACGGTCGATCCGCACTCCGCCGGGGACGGCGGTGGCGACGGGGTTTCCGCCGGCGTCATAACCGGTGGTCCAGGTCCGGTCCGACAGGTTCGGATGCGCGGCGGTGCTGGGCTCGATCACCGACTCGATCAGGCCGAGGCTGTTGTAGGTCGTGAAGGTGGCATTGCCACGACCGTCGGTCGAGCGGGTCCGGGCCCCGGAGGCGTCGTAGCCGAAGGTGCTGATGATCTTCTTGGTGGCCGAAACCGGTTCCCGGAGCTCGACCAGCCTGTTCGCGGCGTCGAATATCCGGGTGGTGATGTGACCTTCCGCCGAAGTCTGGCTGATCGGGTTACCGGCGGGGTCGTAGTCGACCTTCTCCGTCCGCAGGACGGTTCCGGCGGCGTTCAGCTCCTGTGTCTGGATTCTCCGCCCGGCGAGGTCGTAGCTCGCCGTACTGGAGACGCCCAGCGGGTTGGTCGTCTTGACGGGGCGTCCGGCCAGGTCATAGCCGAACGTCGTTGTGTTGCCCAGAGGGTCGGTCTGTCCGATGAGCGCTCCGGTCGCGTCGTAGGCACGGGTGCTCGACTCTCCGGTCGGCCGGGTGCTCTTGACGAGCCGGTCCGCGTCGTCGTATTCGAGCTTGGTGACGTAGGCGGCCTGGGTGGGTTTGCGTTCGACGGTGGTCAGGGTGATCTGGCGGCCCAGGTCGTCGTAGGTGGATTCGGAACGGGCTCCTGTGGGGTCGGTTGTCCACAGCGCCTCGCCCAGGAGGTCGTAGCCGTAGGTCCAGACTCCGGCCGCGGCCGTACCGACCTTGGGGGCGGTGACCTGTACCTTGCGGCCCAACGCGTCGTAGACCGCGGTGGTGGTCTGGCCGCGCCGGTCGACAGCGCTGATCAACTGGCCTGCGGCGTCGTAGGCGCCGGTGGTCCTGGGAGTGATCGGTTGCCCACCGGGCGGTGTGTAGGCGGGGAAGGTCTGCTCGACGGGCCGACCGGCCTTGTCCAGGGTCGTGGTCGTGGTGCGGCCCTCGGCGTCCACCTGCTGGGTCTGCTCACCGAAGGTGTTGTAGCCCAGCTTGGTCGTGGGACGCTGGCCGGCCGGTGCCGTTCCAGGCCTTTCCACGGTGACCGTGGGCAGCTGAACCTGAGTGGCCAGGCCTGCCGCGTTGTAGGTCATGTTGGAGGTGAAGGCGGCCGGATCGGCTCCGGGGGCGTTTCCGCGCGCGTCGGTCATGGCGGTGACCAGGCCGCGATCGTCCACCGTGAGCGTGGTGATCAAGTCCTCGTCGCCGTTGCGCGTGACCTGGCGAATGGGCTGGTTGTCCGCGTTGTATGCGTATTCACTGATCTCGGTGCGATCGGTGCCGGCCGCGGTCTGAGTGACCTTGGTCACGTTGTTGTTGGCGTCGTAACCGGCGGTGGTGACCACGTTCCGTCCCGCCGGATCCGTGGCCTGCGAGGTGACACGCCCGGCGGCGTCGTATACCGCGTCCACGCGCAGCGTGCCGTTACCACTGGTCTTGCGGATGGGGTTGCCCGCCGCGTCGTACACCAGCGAGTCCTGCACCACGTCCCGGGCGGTGGCCGAGCCGTTCAGCTTGACGCCCTTGGCGATCCGTTCGAAGAGCAGGTTGTCGGTGTAGTAGGTGTAGGCGGTGGTGCGTCCCATCACGTCCGTCTGGGAGGCCAGCCGCCCGGCGGGGTCATAGGCGGACGACAGCATGACCACGTCCGTGGCCGGCTGCGGGCTGAGCGGACTGCCGGTCCAGCCCTTCAGAGTGGTTTCGGCCAGTTCACCACGGGTGGTGTAGCCGTAGGTGTAGGTCGTGCCGCGCTCGTCGGTGAAGCTGACCTTCTGGCCCTTGTGGTTGTAGGCGAACCGTTGGACTCCCCCCTCGGGGGCGGTGACGGTCTCCACCCGGCCGTAGGAGTCATAGGTGTAGGTGGTGGTGCGCTGGGGGTCGCCGCCTGTCAGGTCCGCCTGCGACTCGGTCAGCGGCAGGCCGTCCGCGTCGTAGGTATGGGTCGTCTGGGCGGTGTGCGTCACCCCGGTGACGTCGTTCTTGACGCCGCTGTCGGTTCGGGAGACGACCCTGCCCAGTGCGTCGTAGACGATGGCCGTGGCAACTCCGTCCGGGTAGGCGCTGGAGACCACGGTCTCCTTGGAGACCCGTCCCAGCGCGTCGTGCTCGTACTTCTTGACCAGACCCGTCGGGCTCGTCTCGGTCGCGCGGTCGCCCGCGGCGGTGTAGGCGTAGGTGGTCTCGTTGCCCTTGAAGTCCTTGGCGGACTTCAGCAGGCCCGCCGGGGTGAGGCCGCCGCCGATCGCGGGTTCGGTGCCGTCGGTGTAGACGTTCGTCGTCGAACGACCCTGTGGGAAGTCAGGGGTGACCGGTGTCGTCTGCTTGGTCTCCTCGCCGAAGGCGTTGAAGGTCCAGGACGTCTGGTAGGTCTCGTCTGTGGGAGAGGCCGACCTCGCGTCACGGTGAGCGACCCTCAGGTCGTTACGCGGGTCGAAGGGGTTGTCGACGTCCAGACGGTAGGTGAAGTACTCGCTGGAGCAACTGCCGGCCGTCCGACAGGTCTTCTTGGCCAGCAGATTGCCACGGACGTTGTACGCCATCTCGATGGCGTTGCCGTTGGGGTCGATGACCTTGGCAGGGAAACCACCGGTGTCGTAGGTGTACTTGGTGGTCTTGCCGAGCTGGTCGGTCTGGGAAACGGCGCGGTTTCCGTGAAGTGAGTCGCTGACGTAGGTCAGAGTGCCCGAGTGGGGGTCCGTGACCGTGACCGTGGCGCTGGTCAGGGTGCTGGACTCCTTGGCGTACACGGGCGAGGACAGCGTCCAGGCCCCACCGTTGTTGTCGGTGTGCGTGGTCAGGCGGCCACCGTCGGCGGCGTAGACGTTCTCCGCCACCGTCCGGCCCGACGGGGCGACGACCTTGGTCACCTGCGGTTGCGGGAGCCGCGCCGCGTAGTGCGCCTTCACCACCTGGGCGCCCAGCGGCTTGCCGTACACCGCGACCTCGTCGATGTCACCGGCGAACGGGAAGGCCGCGGTGGAACTGGTCGTGGACGGCCAGCTGGGGGAGCCGTAACCGTAGCCGATCCTGGTCTCCCACTGATCGACATGCATGATCGTTCCTGACAGGGTGCCGACCGCCTGGCCGTCCAGGAACAGTGTCTGGGTGTTCTCCGCGCCGGACAACACCACGTGGTGCCAGGCGCCGTTGTTCACGGGTGTGGCCGAGGTGATCGGAGTGGGCTTGCCGTTGTAGAACTGGCCGCGCAGTTTGCCGTCCTTGCCGACGTAGACCACGGGAGTGAAGGCCGAGGGGACGTCGGTGGCCGAGTTCTGGTAGCCGATCACGGTGCCCGAACCGGTCGTCTTGAACCAGGCCTCCACCGCGAGCGAGTTTCCCTGGCCACTGATCATTGTCGACGGCACCGAGACATAGGCCGAGTTCACCGTTCCCTTGAACCGGATGGCCGTGTTCGGAGAGCCGGTGAGTGCTCCGGGAGTCGCGGCGGTGGCGTCAGGAAGGACACCGGCAAGTTTGGCGTCGTCCGTCTCCGTCTTCCAAGCCGTCGCGCTGGGGATCTTCGTACCGAGGGCGGTCGCCGTCTCGTTCAGCCGCCAGTAGCCCACCGGAGCGGCGTCAAGCACCAGACTGCTGTAACGGGAGGCGTCACCGTAGGTGTAGACGGTGCAGGCGCCGCCGGTCGCCGGGGGACAGACCTTCGTCAGCTTGTCGCCGTCATAGGTGTAGTTCCAGGTGATGGGAGTGCCGTTCACCGGATCGGTCGACACACTGGCGATGTGGCCACCGCTCCAGGTGAAGGTGAGGGACCTGCCACCGGTCGCGGTCGCCTTGGCCAGCTTGCCGTCGGTTCCGTAGGTGAGTTCCTGGGTGCGACTCCGGTGATCGGTGATCTTGGTCAGTCGGCCGGAGGAGTCGAACCAGTAGGAAGCGGCGGACTTGTCCATCAGCCGCCAACCGCCCTCGGGGAGTACGGCGAGTGTCGCGTACGTTCCCAGGGGAGCCGCGTAGGTGCCGTCCCCCTTGGCGGCGAACCGTAGCTGCTCTCCGTCGGGATAGGTCACAAGCAGCGTCGCCGTCTGTGGTTCGTTGTCGATCCGCATGTCCCAGCGGGTCGTCCAGCCGGATCCGAACGCGCCGTCGGTACGCGGGTCCAGGCTGTTGTAGGTGCGCGCAACCGTCAGAGGCGGTCCCGCCACGGCGACGGCGAGGTCGGTTTCGGTGTGCGTGTAATTCCCCGACGCGTGGTTGAACTCACGCCCTTCGGTGCCCGAGGTCAACAGCGAACTGAGCGTTCCCTGTTCGGGGACGGGAGTGAAGGCCCGCCACGCTGAGGTGACGGTGGCGCTGCTGGTCGCCGCCTTCGCGTACCACCAGTAGGTCTCACCCCACTTCAGCTTCTGCTCGGGAACCTTCCACGCGCCGGACTTGGTCCACTCAGGGGAACTCTCACACCATGTCCAGTTCGGCTTCGTTCCGGCGCAGACCTGGAACCAGTAGGTGACGGGAGCCTCGTTCATCGGCTGCGCGTGCGTGGACAACGTCGGCGTCAGCGTGCCGACCTGCATGTTGTTGTCCGGAGAGAAGACCGTGAACGGCAGGCCGGCCACAGTGGCGAACTGCCAGTCCGACCACGGACCGTTCACAGCCGTCGTGGTGACACCCCTGACACGCCAGCGGATCTTCCAACCCTCGAACAGTTTTCCCGACGGAACCTGTACCCAGGCGTTGGTTCCCGAGGGGTATGAGGTTGTGCCCTGCCCGGCCCAGATCTGTCCGGAGCCCTGGTCGGGCACCGAGGGGTCGTGCTCCATCTCGACGTCCAGATACGACGCCCGGCCCTGCGGATCGGTCACCTTCGCATACAGCCATGGGACCAGTGACGCCGATGTCCACGACACCGATCCCCGCGTCGCGGGGTTCATGCCGACACCCTCGACGGCGGGTTCGTTCAGGTCGACTCTCGCGGTTTGCCAGTCTGACCATGGGCCGTTGGTGCCGGTGGTGGTGACGCCTCTGACGCGCCAGCGGATGAGCCAGCCGTCGGACAGTTTCGCGGTGGGGACCTGTGCCCAGGCGTTGGTTCCCGAGGGGTATGAGGTTGTGCCCTGCCCGGCCCAGATCTGTCCGGAGCCCTGGTCGGGCACCGAGGGGTCGTGCTCCATCTCGACGCTCAGGTACGACGCCCGATTCTCCGGGTCGGTGACCTTTCCATATATCCATGGAGTCAGTGAGACCGTTCTTGACAGTCCTGCGGATATGGTCCCCGGCGTCACTCCCAGAGCGGTCACGGACGGCTTCTTCAGGTCGACTCTTGCGGTTTGCCAGTCTGACCATGGGCCGTTGGTGCCGGTGGTGGTGACGCCTCTGACGCGCCAGCGGATGAGCCAGCCGTCGGACAGTTTCGTGGTGGGGACCTGTGCCCAGGCGTTGGTTCCCGAGGGGTATGAGGTTGTGCCCTGCCCGGCCCAGATCTGTCCGGAGCCCTGGTCGGGCACCGAGGGGTCGTGCTCCATCTCGACGCCCAGATAGGAGGAGGCGCCGCCCGAGGAGGTCACCTTGGTGTAGAGCCACGGTGTCAGGGACGACAGGGTCCACGCCCCGGCCGCCTGCATACCCGGCAGGACACCAAGGCCGGTCCCCGCGGGGTTGTTGATGCTCACCCTCGCCGTCTGCCATTCCGACCATGGTCCGTTCACGGCGGTGGCGCTACCGGTGTAGGTGGTGCCTCTGACGCGCCAGCGGATGAGCCAGCCGTCGGTGAGTGGGTCTGACTGTGCTGTTTGTACGGTGGTGCCTGAGGTGCCTGTCCATCCGGTGCCGTAGCTCCAGATGTATCCCGTGCCTTGTGCGGGCACCGAGGGGTCATGCTCCACCTGGACGCTCAGTCCGACTTTGCGGCCGTCGGGGTCGGTGACCTTGGCCTCGAACGCCGGTGTCGGTGATGAGATCACGGTCAGTCCACCGCCCTGGTACGTCCCGGGGGTGGCGCGCAGCGAGGTCACCGCAGGCCTGCTGACTTCTATCCTTGCCGTCTGCCATTCCGACCATGGGCCGTTCACGGCGGTGCTGCTACCGGTGTAGGTGGTGCCTCTGACGCGCCAGCGGATGAGCCAGCCGTCGGTGAGTGGGTCTGACTGTGCTGTTTGTACTGTGGTGCCTGAGGTGCCTGTCCATCCGGTGCCGTAGCTCCAGATGCGTCCTGTGCCTTGTGCGGGTACCGAGGGGTCGTGCTCCACTTCGACGCTCAGTCCGACTTTGCGGCCGTCGGGGTCGGTGACCTTGGCCTCGAACGCCGGTGTCGGTGATGAGATCACGGTCAGTCCACCGCCCTGGTACGTCCCGGGGGTGGCGCGCAGCGAGGTCACCGAGGGTTTGCTGATGTCGACCCTTGCCGTCTGCCATCCTGACCATGGGCCGTTCACGGTGGCGCTGCCGGTGGTGTAGGTGGTGCCTCTGACGCGCCAGCGGATGAGCCAGCCGTCGGTGAGTGGGTCTGACTGTGCTGTTTGTACGGTGGTGCCTGAGGTGCCTGTCCATCCGGTGCCGTAGCTCCAGATGCGTCCCGTGCCTTGTGCGGGTACCGAGGGGTCATGCTCCACCTGGACGTCCAGCCCGACGTTACGGCCTTCGGGGTCGGTCACCTTCGCCTCGAACCACGGCCTGGGCGAGGAGAGCGTCCACAGACCCGCCCCTTGGTTGGTCCCGGGTCCGGCGTTCGGAAAGGTCACCGTGGGTTTGCTGATGTCCACTTTCGCCGTCTGCCACAGTGACCATGCGCCGTACAGACTTCCATGGTCGGCTGTCATGACCGATCCCCGGACACGCCAGCGGATCAGCCAGCCGTCCTTCAACTCGTCCGAGGGCATTTCCGCCCAGACGTAGGAGCCAGAAGGATCCGACACCCCGGTTCCGTAACTCCAGATCCGCCCCGTTCCCTGGCCTGCTGCCGAGGGGTCGTGTTCCACCTCGACGCTCAGCCCGACGTTACGGCCGTCGGGGTCGGTCACCTTGGCCTCGAACCACGGCTCCAGCGACGAGAGCGTCCACAGGCCGTCGCCCTCGGTCCCCGGGCCCGCGTCCAGGGACGACACCGAGGGTTTGCTGACGTCGACCTTCGCTGTCTGCCATTCCGACCATGGTCCGTTCACGGCGGTGGCGCTACCGGTGTAGGTGGTGCCTCTGACGCGCCAGCGGATGAGCCAGCCGTCGGTGAGTGGGTCTGACTGTGCTGTTTGTACGGTGGTGCCTGAGGTGCCTGTCCATCCGGTGCCGTAGCTCCAGATGTATCCCGTGCCTTGTGCGGGTACGGAGGGGTCGTGCTCCACCTGGACGTCCAGCCCGACTTTGCGGCCGTCGGGGTCGGTGACCTTGGCCTCGAACCACGGCGTCGGTGAGGAGAGGATCCATACTCCCGAACTCTGCGTACCAGGTCCGGCTCTCAGGGCTGAAACGGTCGGTACCGACGCCGTCGCGGACGTCGTCGGAATTCGCGTTTTCCTCGCACCGGCGGTCAGCGCGCGTACGGGGGATCCAGCGGCTGGAGCGTGTCCTTTCGAGGGCGCTTGCTTCTTGAAGCCGGCACTCTGGGCATGAGTTTCCGACCGTTTCTTACCTTCGGTTTTCCTGCTTTTCTGCTCGGGTGCTTTTGACGCCCACGGCAAGGGCGGTGGGGATTTCAGCCCACCGGTGGCCGGTTCGTCCGTCATTTGATAAGGCTTCTGCACCGGTAGCGCACCCTTGGGGCGCTTCCATTTGCTCGTGGCGGGGCCACGGGCGGCCTTGAGCGGGCGCGTCGCCTCCGGGCCGACAAGATGGGGGAGTCCTTTGGCGGTTCCCGAGGACTGAACGGGAAGTTTGTCAGCTGCGCCTGAGCCTGGTGGGGCGGGAACGTTCAGATGGTGCGGAACGGGGTCCGCTGCCACGGGCCGTCCCTGCAACTGGATGAGTCCTGGGATCGCCGCGATCAGGAAGACCAGTGCCATGCGAACCATCCAGCGACCTGGCCCGGATGCTCCCATGCCGAATCTGCTGCTACGTATTACGCCGGCCTTGCGAATCCGTGCAGCCCGCATCGCCATGCCTGACCACTCCCGCCCGGTTAAGGGCATGCGGGGGAGACCAGCTTGCCCTGGTTATGGATATAAGGAGGAAATAAATATCCTTCGCCATCTAACTCGGCGAGTGATCAATTGGATAGATCGCCTGTGGGGCGACTTTTCTGATGGGATTGGCAGGTTTGTCATAATCTGGTATTCCGTCTGGTTAAGTTGGTATGTTTGAGGCTTTCATTGGCCTATGTGATGCAAGTCATACTTTTCCTTGCTACAGAGCGTGTTATCGGGGTCGCGTTGCGGAGTCGGGGTGATCATCCGTGACCGGTCGGTCGGTGTCGCGACCGAGGGGCTCTGGCAGGCTCTGTACGGCTCACATCGAGAAAAGTTCGCGCGGAGGGAATCACATGAGCGGGTATATAGTTAGCAAAGGTAATGACTTATGCTAACGAACCCTCCCAGGAAGGACCCCGTCGCGAGCCTGCGCAGCGACGCCGGTCTGGCTTCGGCACTGCGCGTGTCGCTGGCACGCTTGAACAGACGCCTTCGCAGGCAGGCAGGGGGACACTCGTTGACCCCCACCCAGGTCGCGACGCTCGTCGCGGTGGAACGGCATTCCGGGATAACCCCCGGCGAGTTGGCCGAGCACGAGAAGGTGCAACCGCCCTCGATGACGCGCGTGATCGCCGCGCTGGAAGAGCGGGGGCTGGTGTCACGCACACCGCACCCGTCCGACCGGCGGCAGGTGAGCGTGAGCGTGACCGAGCGGGGCTCGGCCCTGCTGAGGGAGGAACGCCGCCGCAAGGAGGCGTGGCTGACGCAGCGGCTGAAGGAGCTGTCACCGGAGGAGAGGGCCGTGCTCAGGCAGGCGGCTCCGATTCTGGAGAAGCTCAGCCGGAACTAGGCGACCCCGAGGAACCCAGGGCCTCGGCCGTCCGGCAGGACGCCGAGGCAGCCCCCGAGGTCGCCGCTGAGACCACTCAGGAAGAGGCCGCCGGGACGGTCTCCAGGCCCTCTTCTCGCAGGCGCCTCGTCGGGGTGCTCGCCGTGCCCGTGCGGAAGCTCAGCACGCGGGCCCGCCGCGGGCGGATCGCGCGGGCGGCGGCGGCCAGCGAGGTGCAGGCCGTCGAGACCGGGTCCGCGCAGGAGGTCCCCGAGACGCGGGGCGGGATGTTCCGCTCGCTGCGCGTCTACAACTACCGGCTCTTCGCCATGGGCGGCGTGGTCTCCAACGTCGGCGGCTGGATGCAGCGCACCGCGCAGGACTGGCTGGTGCTCGACCTGACGAAGGGCAGCGCCACCGCGCTCGGCGTGACCACCGCGCTGCAGTTCCTGCCGCAGCTGCTGTTCGGGCTGTGGGGCGGGATGATCGCCGACCGCTACCCGAAGCGGCCGGTGCTGATCGCCGCCCAGTCGATCATGGGTCTGCTCGCGCTCACGCTGGGCGTGCTGACCCTGACGGGGAACGCGCAGGTCTGGCACGTCTACGTGATGGCCTTCGCGCTCGGTCTCGTGCTGTGCGTCGAGGTGCCGACCAGGCAGTCGTTCGTGGTCGAGATGGTCGGCCGCAAGGACCTGCCGAACGCCATCGCGCTGAACGCCTCCAGCTTCAACCTGGCCCGCGTGGTCGGCCCCGCCCTCGCGGGTGTGCTGATCTACGCGCTCGGCGGCACCGGCCCGATCTTCGTGCTCAACGCCCTGTCCTTCCTCGCCGTGCTCGGCGGGCTGGCGCTGATGCGGACCTCGGAGCTGACCACGCCGGAACCGGTGGCCAGGGCCAAGGGACAGCTCCGTGAGGGGCTGCGCTACGTCATGGAACGCCCTGACCTGCTGTTGCCCGTCTTGCTCGTCGGGTTCGTCTCGCTGTGCGCACAGTCGTTCTCGATGTCGATAGCGCTGATGGCCCGCGAGGTCTTCGGCGCCGGTGCCTCGTCCTTCGGGCTGGCCTCCAGCATGTTCGCCGTCGGCGCGCTCGTCGGCGCCCTCATGGCGGCCCGGCGCGTACGGCCGAGCAGGAAACTGCTGATCGGCGGCGCGCTGTCGTTCGGCCTGTTCCAGGTCGTCACCGGACTGGCCCCGTGGTACCCGCTCTACCTGCTCCTGCTCGTCCCCGCGGGCGTCGCGCTGATCTCGGTCAACACGACCGCGAACACCAGCGTGCAGCTCGCGGCCTCTCCCGAGATGCGCGGCCGGGTGATGGGCATCTACGTACTGGTGTTCACCGGAGGCGCCCCGATCGGCGCCCCCGTGCTCGGCTGGATCGCCGAACTGGGCGGCCCCCGCACGGGCGTCGCGGTCGGCGGGGTCCTCACGATGCTCGGTGTCGGCGCGGCGATAATGCTGACCAAGGCGATCGGCAGGAGGTCCCGTGCGGTTGTTCGTGGGGGTGCTGCCGCCCCGGCGGGCGTGTGACGAACTGGCCCGCGCGCTGCGTCCCCTCAGGGGGGCGTGGCCCGAGCTGCGCTGGGTCGACCCCGCCAACTGGCACCTGACCCTGGCGTTCCTGGGCGAGGTGCCGCCGGAGGCGCTGCCGGAGCTGGAGACGAGGCTCGCCCGCGCCGCCTCGCGCCACACGTCGATGACGCTGGCGCTGACCGGCGCGGGCGCCTTTCCCTCCGTCCGCCGGGCCAGGATCCTCTGGTCCGGACTGTCCGGCGCCCACCTCCCGCTCACCCGCCTGGCCGACTCCGTGGCGGCGGGGGCGCGGCGGGCGGGAGCCGTACGGGTCGACGACCGCAAGCGCTTCAGAGCGCACCTGACCCTGGCCAGGACACGTGCGGAGACCGACGTGAGCGACCTGGTCGAGGCACTCGGACCCTTCGCCGGAACCCCGTGGGAGGTGGGCACCGTGCACCTGGTGAGAAGCCACCTGGGATCCTCGGTCCGCTACGAGACGCTCGCGGAGTACGCCCTGGCATCCCCGGCACCCGGTGAGCGGAGCTGAGCGCCGGAGCCTGGCTCGTTCCCGTCGCCGGCTCCTGCCCGTGGTGCTCGCGGTGCTCGTGCTTCTCGGGACCCCGGTCTTCTGAGGTCCCCGCGTGCCCGGCTCAGCACCCCTGGGAAAGGGGTGCTCCGCCCGCCATGACTAACAGCTCAGGCCCTGAATGAAGCCGTCCGCCTGGCCGACGCCGTGACCGGCGGCCCAGCCGCCGGCGTTCCACCAGTAGTCCAGGTAGAAGCCTCCGCCCGCGGGGACCAGGTAGAGGGCCGTTCGTCCGGGGGCTGAGTAGACCCACGTGTCCTGCTGCACGTGGCAGAGCATCTGCGCGTGCGCCGGCGTGACGCCGACCAGGGTGGCCGCGGCGACGGCGGCCGCGAGAGTGAGGGCGATCCGCTTCGGGGTGGAGATCATCGCGGTGCGCAAGGTGAGAGCCTCCGGGGTTCCGAAAAAGAGAGCCTGGCCAGGGCTTTTATTTAGGAAACTTTCCTGTCTGGAACATACCTGACCAGTCGCGCACGTCAAGGGATCCCGGACCGGTGATCCTTCCGGCACTCCGGGCGTCGACCTCCCGCCGCGCTTCGCCGCCTTCTCCACCGGAATCCCGGGCCCGTGGTCCGCTACGAGACGCGTGAGGTACGCCCTGGCGGCGTCGGCACCCGGTGGGCGGAGCTAAGCTCCAGAGCGTGGACCGTCCCCGTCGCTGGCTCCTGCCCGTGGTGCTCACCCTGCTCGTACTCCTCGTGGTGATCGGCGCCCTCGTCACCTGATGCCGTGATCGGCTCGCAGGCGGCAGGCCGGCCGCCGGGGAGGGGTGAGAAACCCCTCGCCCGGGGTCAGGGGTTTCTACCAGGCGTAGTCCTCCGGGGCCGTCTTGTGGCCGGGGAAGATCTCGTTGAGGGTGGCCAGGGCCTTGTCGTCGAGGTTGATCTCCAGGGCCCTCGTGGTGCCGTCGAGCTGCTCGTGGGTGCGCGGGCCGATGATCGGGGCGGTGACGACCTTCTGGTGGAGCAGCCAGGCCAGGCCGACGTTGGCCGGGTCCTCGCCGAGTTCCTCGCAGAACGCCTCGTAGCGCTCGATCTTGGCGCGGTGCTTGTTCAGCTCCTCGACCATGCGCTCCGACGCGGAACGGCCCTTGTCGATCTTCTTGAGGATGCCGCCGAGCAGGCCGCCCGCCAGCGGGCTCCACGGGATCAGGCCCAGGCCGTAGTCCTCACACGCGGGGATGACCTCAAGCTCGGGGGCGCGGACGATCAGGTTGTAGTGCGACTGCTCGGAGACGAGGCCGAGCGTGTTACGGCGGGCGGCGGCCTCCTGAGCCTTGGCGATGTGCCAGCCCGCGAAGTTGGACGACCCGACATACAGGATCTTGCCCTGCTGCTTCAGGACGTCCATCGCCTCCCAGAACTCCTCGAAGGGGGTGTTCCTGTCGATGTGGTGGGCCTGGTAGACGTCGATGTAGTCGGTCTGGAGCCGCTTCAGCGACGCCTCGGCCGCGCGGCGGATGTTCAGCGCGGAGAGCAGGTTCTCGTTGGGCCAGTCGCCCATCGCGCCGTAGAGCTTGGTGGCGATGACCGTCTTCTCACGACGGCCACCTCCCTGGGCGAACCACCGGCCGATGATGTTCTCGGTGATGCCCTCGCCCTGCTTCCAGCCGTAGACGTTGGCTGTGTCGAAGAAGTTGACACCCAGCTCGTGGGCGTGATCCATGATCGCGAAGGAGTCTTCCTCCGAGGTCAGGGGACCGAAGTTCATGGTGCCCAGGCAGAGGCGGCTGACCTTCAGGCCGGTACGGCCAAGCTGCGTGTATTCCATATGTCCACCCTAGGCACCTGGAGTGCGCTCCAGGCGAGACCTTGATCCGTGTCTCCCCCCGATCCGGTGCCCCACAGGGCATGATGGCGGGATGGGGAGTAGACCGGGGTATGTCGTGATTCGCGTGCTGACCGCCGCCGTCCTGGCCGGGGCGACGCTGGCGCCGGGACTCGCGGCGGCGGACACGGACGAGGAGGGGCACCGGCTGTTCACCTTCAAGGACAGCCGGATCACCGAGTCGAGCGGGCTGGCCGTCTCGCCGACGCACCCGGACATCTACTACACCCACAACGACAGCTCCGACGGGCCGATCTTCTTCGCGGTCGGCCCGGACGGGCGCACCAGGGCGAAGTTCACCCTCCAGGGCGGGTCGGCCCGTGACTGGGAGGCGATGGCGGCCTCCAAGGACCCGAAGACCGGGCGGGGGGTGCTCTGGTTCGCCGACATCGGCGACAACTTCGACGGGGCGTGGCCCGACGTCTCGGTGTACCGGGTCCCCGAGCCGGCCACGATGCGCGACGCGGTGATCCCCGCGACGCGCTACCGGTTCAAGTACGAGGACGGCGGCCACAACGCGGAAGGGATCATGGTCAATCCGACCACCGGCCGCCTGTACGTGGTGAGCAAGGCGTTCGTCGGGGCGGTCTACGCGGCGCCGAAACGGCTGCGCACCGACAGGACCAACGTGCTGCGCAAGGTCGGCTCCGCCCCCATCATGGCCACCGACGCCGCCTACGCGCCCGACGGGTCGAGCTACGTGATCCGCACCTACTTCTCGGCGACCGTGTACCGCCCGTCGGGGGACCAGATCGCCCGGTTGTCGATGCCGCAGCTCGAACAGGCCGAGTCGATCACCTACACGCCGGACGGCAAGGCGGTGCTGACCGGCAGCGAGGGCAGGAACAGCCCTGTCTACCGGGTGCCGCTGCCCGAACGTGTCCTGCGGGAGACGGCACCCTCCCCGGCGCCGACCCCGACCGGTCAGGCCGCCCAGGCTGTGAAGCCCACGCTCGTCGCCGACGCGCGGGAGGCCGACGACCGTGAGGCGGGGGTGCCGGGCACGGCCGTGGCGCTCTGGCTGGCGGCGGCGGCCGGTGCGACCGGTCTGATCACCTTCATCGCGCGCCGCGTCCGATAAGTACCTAAACGAGATTGAGTACGGCTCCGCAAGCGGTTCGCAACCTGGGCTGGGCATCCTTCGTGTCATGCACGACCAGACAAGGCCCGGCTGCCCCGGGTGCGGCCTGCCCGTCACGGGAGCCTTCGAGCGCTGCCCCCGCTGCGCGCTGACGCTGAAAGGGCCCGCGGCGGCCGAACTGTGGCGGCTCGATGTGGAGCTGGCCGGGCTGCGGGCCAGGCAGACGACCCTGCTGGCCCGCAGGAACCACCTGCTCACCCTGCTGCGCGCGGAGAGCGCCCGCCCCGCGGCTCCGGTGGGACCCGGGGCCCCGGCGGGTCCCGCCGCTCCTGTGGGGCCCGCGGCTCCCGTGGGGCTCGCGGGGGAGGCCGCTCCCCGCAGGGACTTCTCCCCCAAGGCGGTGCAGAACCTGCTGCTCACCCTCGGCGGGCTGCTGCTGATCGTCGCGGCCGTGGTGTTCACCGTGGTCAGCTGGGGGCACATCGGCATCGGCGGACGAGCCGCCATCCTGGCCGGGGTCACCGCCCTCACCCTCGCCGCGCCGAGGTTCCTCACGAGCAGGAAACTGGACGCGACCGCGGAGACGATCGCGATGTTCGGCGTCGCGCTGCTCCTGCTGGACGGCTACGCGGCCCGGCAGGCAGGGTTGTTCGGCGCGGACGGCCCGCAAGCGCGCCACTACGCCGCCGCGCTGGTCGGACTGGTCGCGTTGTCCATGGCGGGATACTCCCGGCTGCTGCCGTTGCGGCTGCCGCTCCCCGTGGCCGTCGTGTTCGCCCAGATCCCGCTGCCGTTGCTCGCGTTCGACACGACGGCGCCGTGGTTCACCGCCTCCCTGGCGGCGGACGCCGCACTCGACGCCGCCCTCCTGCTGCTGCTCAGGACATCGGAGGGGAAGACGAAGAACGGGTGGGCGACGGCCAGGGTCTGCTTCGGAGTGACGTGGACGCTGGGCGTGCTCTACGGACTCCTGGACTCGGTGCTGGAGTTCACCGGTGGGGGACCGGCCGTCGCCCTGGTCAGGGGCGTGTTGCTCGTCGGCCTGGCCGCCCTCGGGCTCGTCGTCGCCGGACGGGCCGGGCGGGTCGCGCTCGGGTTCCTCACCGCCGGGTCGGCGCTCGCGCTGACCATGGGCCTGGCCGCCCCGGTCTGGCCGTCGCTGCCCTCCGGGTGGCGGGGTGTGCCGTACACCCTGGGGGCGCTCGTGGCCGTCGCGGTCGCGCTGTACCTGCCGGGCCTGAACGCGCGGATCCGCCGGGCCGGAGCCGTCTCGGCGGGGGCCGTGGCAGGGCTCACGGCGCTGCCCGTCGTGCCCTGGGTCGCCGCCGAGGTGCTCATGCCGTTCGGGCTGCTGGAGCGGGTGTGGGCGTGGCCCGCCGTCCTCGACGACGGGTGGGCCGGACCGCTCGCCTCTGCCGCGGTCGTTCCCGCCCTGCTGGCCACGGCCCTGGCGGTCGCGGCCGTGCGGTGGCCGGTCACCGGTCCTCGCGGGGAGAGCACCCGGCGGTCGCTGGGCCTGTCCGCCGTGGTGACGGGTGCGGTCGCGGTGCTCGCCGTTCCCGGTGCCTTCGCGCTCGGCCGTTCGGCCGCCCTCGTCGTCCCGTCGGTCCTGGCCGTGGCGCTCGTGGCCCGCATGACCCTGACGGGCGGGGTGTGGTGGGCGCGGGCCCTCGCGGCGACAGCCGTACCGGTGACGCTGATCGGTGTCGTCACCGCGCTCGCCGGGCGGACCGAGACGTACGCCGCGCTGGCCGTGGCGCTGGTGGCGTGGGCCGTGGCGACGGTCGCGGGCCGGGAGCCGGGGGTGCGGGCTGTCGCGCTGGTCATGGCGGTGCTCTCGGCGACCGGCCTGATCTGGGCGGTCGCGGTGGGGACGGGCCTGCAGCCGGCGGCCGAGGGCCTCGCGCTCGCCCTGGCGACCGGCTCCGTGCTCGCGGTGGCCGCCTGCCTGGTGTACGGCGCCGCCGTCACTCCGGAGGCTGTCATCCCGGAGGCCGCCACTTCGGAAGCCGTCGAGGAGGCGCCTTCCGACTCCGAGGAGGACGGCGCCAAGGAGGAGCCCAAGGGCGGGAGTCCGGTGGTCCGGCGTGACCCCAGGTGGGGGGCCGGGCTGGGGCTGGGGGCGACACTCGGCGCGTGCGCGGTGTCGTCGATCGCCGTTCCTCTCGCCGGGATCGTCGGCTTCTACCGCCCGTTGTTCTTCCCGTGGACGGGGCAGCGGTTCCTGCCGGCTCACCTTCCGATCCTCGTGGTGGTCGCGGCCCTGCTCACGGTCACGGCGGTCACGGTCTCCTGGCAGGTTGCGGGGCGCGGGACGGCGTCCAAGGCGGCCCTGGTCGCACTGCCGGTGCTCCTGGCGACGCTGCCGCTCTCGGTCGGCCTGCCGTACCCGGTGGAGGTCGGGCTGTTCGTCGTGGGGCTGGGGCCCGCGGCGTGGGCGGCGGCGCGTGGCCGTACCGGGTGGAGGTTCGGCGCGGTGACCGGACTGTGGACGGCGTCGCTGGCGCTCTCCTGGTCGCTCGTCGCCCAGACCGCCACGCTGGTCACACTGCCGGTCGTGGCACTGGTCGCGGCGGCGACCGCGTTCCTCGGGCGGGAGCGGTGGGTGCGGGCCGGGGGCGCCTGTACGGCGACGCTGCTCGCCGGGGCGCAGGCGCTGGCCGTGGGCCTGGCGCTCGACTGGCCCGCGCGGACGGCGGCGTTCGGCGTGCTCGCCGTGGCCTGCGTCGCGGCGGCCGTCGCGGGCCGCTTCAGAAAGGAGACGTTCGCGGCCGGGACGGAGGCGGCCGGATACGCCCTGGCCCTGGCCGGTCTGGCGCTCGCTGCCGACGGCCTCGTGACGGCCTCGCTGGCCTGCGCCATCGCCGGGGTGATGATGACCGGTACGGCGTTGCGTCCCGACCGGCGCCGGGCGGGATACGTGGGGACGGCCCTGCTGCTCACGGCCTCCTGGCTGCGGCTGCTGGCCTCGGACATCACGGTGGTCGAGGCCTACACGGTGCCGTTCTCGCTGGTCCTGCTGGGGTTCGGCTGGTGGCGGGCGCGTGGGAGGGCCCGTTCCTCCTGGCTCTCGTACGGCCCGGCCCTCGGCTCAAGCCTGCTGCCCAGCGCGGTCGCGACGCTCAACGGGACGGGATGGGTCAGGCCGTTGCTGCTCGGCACGGTCTGCCTGGTCGTTCTGCTGGTCGGGGCGCGGGCACGGCTGCAGGCTCCCGCTCTGCTCGGCGGCCTCACCCTGGCCGTCGTCGTCCTGCACGAACTCTCGCCGTGGATCGCGCGGGCCATGGTGACCGTGCCGCGCTGGGTGCCGATGGCACTGGGCGGGCTGCTGCTCGTGGTGGTCGGCGCGACCTACGAGGCACGGCTACGGGACGTGCGCAGGCTGCGGGCGATGGTCGGCCGGATGCGTTGACCCGGCCGACCGTCGATCACCCTCCGGCGGGGGGTACGGCGAGCGTGGCCGGGGTCGTGACGGTGTCAGCGGTGGCGGCCTGGGTGATTCCGGTGGTCTCGGTGGTCTCAGCGCGCTCGGCTGGATCGCCGGTGGTCTCGGGGGCCGAAGCGGCCGGGGCCGTGGAGGCCGGAGTCGTGGCGGTGCCAGTGGTGGCCGGAGTGGTCGAGGTCGTGGAGGAGGGAGTGGAGACGGCCGGGCCGGTCGGGGTGGAGACGGCCGGAGCGGAGACGGCGGGGGTGGCCGGGGCGGAGATGACCGCGACGATCCGGCCCTTCGTGCACGAACCGTCCCGGTCACAGGCTTTGACCGGGACCTCCCAGATCGCTGGGGCCATCGGCCTGAGCGTCACCCGGCCCTCCGAGGTGATCGACACCTGGGGGCTCGCGGCGCCGTCCAGGAGGTAGGTGATCTCGCCGCCCTCCGGGTCGGAGGAGGAGAGGCCGCCGGTCAGTTCGCTGTTCGCCGGGCCGGTCAGCAAGAGGTAGGGCGAGGTCGGCGGCACGTTTCGCACGCACGGGGGCTCGCACGAGATCTCCACCGAGTCGAGAAGATTGCCCTGGTCCGGCTGGTCGTCGGCCGTGGAGATGGAGACGAACTCGAACCGGGTGACGGTCTGGCCCGGCGGGACCGAGTACTTGCCCGTGTAGTGACCCCACCCCGCGTTGTCGTCGGCTATGTCCGAGGTGTTCTGGCCCATGGGGACCTGGGTGACCCCGCCGATCCTGAGCTGGAGGACGTCCTCGCCCGCGGAACGCCCCCGGTGCGCGAGGTGCCAGGTCAGCGTCGCGCCGGGCACGGTCCTGACGTCCTGGGAGAGGGTGGCGGTCGCCGTACCGTTGACCTCGGCGAACTGCCTGCCCGTGTCGGGCCGTACGGAGGGCACGTCCGGGCCCCAGATCTCGATGAGACCGTCATCGGCCGAGGTGCTCCACCCGGGCAGACCGGAGCGCAGGTTGCCCTGTCCGTGCAGACTGCCGGGCTCCTCGAACCCGCCGTTGACCAGCTTGCACGCGGGAGCGGGCCCCGGTTCCGGGGCCGGAGTCGAGACCGCCGAGCCCGAGACCGACCCTGAGGCCGGATCCGAGGCGGGGACCGAGGCCGGAGTCGGGACGGGCGCCGGGGACGCCGAGGCCGGGGGGACGTCGACGGCGGCCCAGGCGGTCGCACAGGTCCATGTGGTCACGCAGAGGAGGGCGGCACTCAGGCACGCCCGGGAACGCGGTCTCTCCATCTGTTCTCCCCCGATCCGAAGGACACCTGGCCGGGGGGATCAGGCGCTGAGCGGGGAAAATGCTACAGCGATCACCGCGGCCTCCCACTGAGGGACGCGCGGGTCGCGGTGCCCCGAGTGGAGCGCCGCGAACGTATGGTTACGATCCCCAGCAAGGCCCAATAAGGCGCGGTAAGTCCTTCACGTCAGGAGAAGGATGGCGCTAGCTTTCGCACATGGGCGTTCCGGCGGCGATCAGGGAGGTAGGGACGTGAAGGTCGGGGTCGTCGGTGCGGGGATCGTTGGCCTGGCCGTCGCCAGGGAGCTGGCGCTGACGCACGGGGCCACGGTGACCGTCCTCGAAAAGGAGGACCGCGTCGGGGCGCACCAGACCGGCCACAACAGCGGAGTGGTCCACGCGGGCATCTACTACAAGCCGGGCTCGCTCAAGGCCGAACTCTGCCGGGACGGGATGGCCCTGCTCAGGGAGTACTGCGCCGAGCACGCCATCGCCTACGACGAGGTCGGCAAGCTCGTGATCGCCTCGACCCCCTCGGAACGCGCCGGGCTGAACGCCATCGCCGAACGGGCCCGCGAGAACGGGGTCCCCGGAATCGCCGAGCTGGACGCGCTCGGGCTGCGCGAGATCGAGCCGCACGCCGTCGGGGTGGCCGCGGTGCACTCCCCGCGCACCGCCATCGCCGACTTCCCCGCGGTCGCCCGCCGTCTGGCCAAGGACGTGGAGGAGACGGGCGGCTCGGTGCTGCTGTCCCACCCGGTGCGCGCGTTGCGGGAGACCGCCCGGGGCGTCGAGGTGATCGCGGGACGGCGCAGGCTCGCCTTCGACCGCCTGGTCGTCTGCGCCGGGCTCGGCACCGACAACGTCGCCAGGATGGCGAAGGCGACGGGGAACGTGCGGATCGTGCCCTTCCGCGGTGAGTACTACGCGCTGGCCGGGGCCTCGAAGGACCTGGTCAGGGGCCTGATCTATCCGGTTCCCGACCCCCGCTACCCCTTCCTGGGCGTGCACCTGACCCGCAGGATCGACGGTGAGGTGCTGGTCGGCCCCAACGCGGTCATGGCGCTGGCGCTTGAGGGTTACTCCTGGCGTGACATCGATCTCACCGACCTGCGCAGGATCCTGACCTGGAAGGGCACCAGGAAACTGGCCGCCCGCCACTGGCGCACCGGGGTCCGGGAGGTGACCGGCTCGATGCTCAAGGGCTCGTTCCTGACGGCGGCGCGCCGCTACGTCCCCGAACTGACCGGTTCCGACCTGGTCAGGACGACCGGCGGCGTACGGGCCCAGGCCGTGGCAGGGGACGGGAGCATGCTGGACGACTTCGCCGTCGACGTGCATGGCCGGGTGGCGCTGGTGAGAAACGCCCCCTCACCGGCCGCGACCTCCAGTCTTGCGATCGCCAGGCACATCGTGGGGTTAACCTCAGTATTGACCAATTAACTCCTTTTTCATGTGGGCGAGTGAAGATAAACCCGTGACCGATTCTCCCGAGGCTCGCCTCCTGATCGTCGAGGACGAGCCCAACATCCTCGAACTGCTGGCCGCCAGCCTGCGGTTCGCCGGATTCGGGGTGAACACGGCGGGCAGCGGCACCGAGGCCGTCGCCGCGGTTCAGCGTTATCGTCCCGACCTCATCGTGCTCGACGTCATGCTTCCCGACATGGACGGCTTCGACGTCGTACGGCGGTTGCGCGGCGGCGGCAGCGACACGCCCGTGCTCTTCCTGACCGCTCGCGACGCCACCGAGGACAAGATCCGTGGGCTGACGGCGGGCGGGGACGACTACGTGACCAAGCCGTTCAGCCTTGAGGAGGTCGTGGCGCGCATCAGGGCGGTGCTGCGCCGTACGGGGGCGGGGGACCTGTTCGCCAGGCCGCCCCGGCTCACCTTCGCCGACATCGAGCTCGACGAGGAGAGCCACGAGGTGTGGCGCGGAGGCAAGCCGGTCTCGCTGTCGCCGACGGAGTTCAAACTGCTGCGCTACTTCATGGTCAACGCGGGACGGGTGCTGTCGAAGGCGCAGATCCTGGACCACGTGTGGGACTACGACTTCCGGGGGGACGTCGGGATCGTCGAGTCCTACGTCTCGGTGCTCCGCAGGAAGATCGACAACGCCGATCCCCGGCTGATCCACACCCTGCGCGGCGTCGGGTACGTGCTCCGCCTGCCCCCGGGACACTGATGAGGCCGATGATCGGAGCCGCTCCGCTCAGGGTCAAACTGATCGCCGTCGTCCTCGTCCTGCTCACCATCGCGCTGGCGTTGATCGGCTTCGGCAGTGTCTCGATCATGCGGGGCTATCTCATCGACCGGGTGGACAGCCAGGCGCAGCTGAACGCGGACAGCGTGATACGCCGTCTGCACCGCAACGGCCCCTCCACACTGGTCGGCAGGCCGGTGCCGTCCGACACCCGGGTGGAGATCCGCGACCCGCACGGTGAGATCGACCTGCTGCTCCAGGGCACCGACGTGGAGAACAAACGGGGCCCCCGCCTGCCGGCCTTCGTGAGGAGCTACCCGTTCGAGATCGACGAGTGGCGGGTCCACCGCTTCCCCCTCGACGACGGCGGAAGCGTCGTGGTGGCCGTGGACATGTCCGAGGTCAGGCAGATCGTCGGCCAGCTCGCCCTGGTCGAACTGCTCGGCGGGGGCGGCCTCATGCTGATGCTCGCCGGGGTCGGCGTGGTGATCATCAGGCGGAGCATGCGCCCGCTTGAGGAGATCGAGCGCACCGCCCAGGCCATCGCGGCCGGTGACCTGAGCCGTCGTGTCCCCGCGGCCAACCCGGCGACCGAGGTCGGCAGGCTCGGCCAGTCACTGAACAGCATGCTCGCCCAGATCGAGTCCGCCTTCGAGGCCAGGTCGGAGTCGGAGCTGTCGGCCCGCCGCTCGGAGGAACGCATGCGCAGGTTCGTCGCCGACGCCTCCCACGAGCTCCGCACGCCGCTGACGTCGATCAGGGGGTTCGCCGAGTTCTACCGGCAGGCCCCCGAGGTCGATCCCGCGCCGCTGATGCGCCGGGTCGAGTCGGAGGCGGTCAGGATGGGCCTGCTCGTGGACGACCTGTTGATGCTGGCCAGACTCGACCAGCAGCGGCCCATGGCCATGCGCCCCGTCGACCTGCTCGCCATCGCCGCCGACGCCACCCACGACGCCCGCATCCTCGCGCCCTCCCGTGAGGTCACGCTCACCGTGGACGGCGCCGCCCTCATCGTCTCCGGCGACGAGGTACGGCTGCGCCAGGTCGTCGGCAACCTGATGAACAACGCCCTGACCCACACCCCGGACGGCACCCCGGTCCGCATGACGCTGTCGGCGCAGGGTTCCATGGCGGTCGTCGAGGTGACCGACGAGGGGCCCGGGCTCAGCGCGGAGCAGTGCGAGCGGGTCTTCGAACGGTTCTACCGGGTCGACTCCTCCCGGGGTCGTCGCGCCCCGGAGGACGGCGGCAGCGGCCTCGGCCTGGCCATCGTGGCCGCCATCGTGGACGCCCACGGTGGCGCCGTCGCCGTGGACTCCGACCTCGGCAAGGGCTCGACCTTCCGGGTGACCCTCCCCCTCGCCCCCGACTCCGCCTGAGCACCCCGACGGCCGGACGGAAAGCCGGACACGTCGGGCTGGACGGGGCGGTACGGGATGAGCCGGCGGCCGGACGGTGAGACAGCACGGTCCCTCCGCCCGGCCGGGGCGGGCTACGAGAGGCCGCCGGGCCAGGTGCCGTCGGGGAAGCCGTCGGCGGTGGCTCCGGTGGGCAGGACCACCCGGTCGTTCTCCGCGAGGCCCGAGGTGATCTCGACGTACTGGTCGCTCCGCACGCCCGTCGTCACCACACGCTCGCCGCCGCCCTGCACGGTGACCCGCGAGACGCCGTCCTTGGTCCGTACGGCCTGCGCGGGCAGGTAGAGGGCGGCCTGGGACTGGGCGACGGTGACGGTGACCGTGGCGGTCTGGCCCACCAGGAGGTCGGCGGGGGCCTCGTCGAAGGCGATCGTGACGCCGTACCTCACGAGCTGGCCGGTGGTCGTCGCGGTCGGCGCGATGTGGGTGACCGTGCCGTCGTACTTCTTGCCGTCCCGGGTGGCCAGGGTGATCGTGGCGCGCTGCCCCAGCTTGAGGCTGCCGATGTCCGACTCGGTGAACAGTGCCTCGATCTGGAGTTCGTCGAGGTCGCCGAGGGTGACGAAGGCGCCGGTGCCCGCCTCGTCCCCGACGGCGCCCGCGACGGACATCACGGTTCCGGCGGCGGGGGCGGTGATCCGGACCCCGTTCAGCTCCTCGCGGGCGTCGGTCAGCTCGGCCTGCGCCCGCTTGACCTGGGCCTGTGCCTGGTCGACGCTGAGCGCCCCCTGCCCGCCGCCGATGCCGTCCGTGCCTTTTGCGCCGCCGTTCCGAAGGCGGGAGGCGTCCTGGCCCTGGGCGTTCTGACCGGTGCCGCGCTTGGCGCCCTGCCCGGTGCCCTGGCCGTTTCCGTTGCCGTTTCCTGTGCCGGCGCACGTGGTGGGGCCGGGGGCGGGCTTTCCTGTGGGCCTCTCGGTGGGCTTTCCACCGGGCTTCTCACCGGGCTTGGTGGTGGGCCTCGGGGTGGGTTTCGCGGTGGGGGTCGCCTCCGGGGCCGTGGGGGCCGGGTTCGAGGGGCCGGAGCGGGTCGGGGTGACCTCGGGGATCGCGGTGACCGTGACCGTCGCGGTGACGGTGACGGTGACGGTGGGGGCGGGCGCGGGGTGGCCCGACCCCCCGCCGTGCCGCCTCGCCCTGGTGGTCGGCGTCGGTGTCGGTACGGTGGTGGGCCCGGTCTTGACGAGGTATCCGGCGGGCACGACCGCACCCGCCCCGGCCCGGCCCGCTCCGTCACTGGGCAGGGCGGTCGGGGTGACGGCAGGGGCCTCGGTGGGGGGCACAGTGGGGGGCACAGTGGGGGTCACGGTGGAGGGCACAGTGGGGGAGGGGGTGCCGCCCGGCACCAGCGTCCGGCCGGGCTCGGCCGTACGGCTGCGCCCGGGTGAGGGGTTCGGCGTGGCCGTACCGGTCGGGGACGGGGCTGGGGAGGCCGGTGGACACTGCGCCCCACCGGCCGTGCCGGAACCGGCCTGGCCCTGATCCTGACTTTGGCCCTGGGACTGCCCTTGGGACTGGCCCTGGCCCTGGCCCTGGCCCTGGGACTGGCTCTGGGGCTGGGCCGGGGCTGGGGAGGCGGCTCTATCCTCGGCGGCGTCCAGGGCCTCCTGGGCCGCCGCGAGCTGTGCCTTGGCCGCGCTGTACCGTTCGCGGGCCGGTGCCGAGCCGATGGCGGCGAGCACCTCGCCCCTGCGCACCTTGTCCCCGGCCTTGACGTAGACCTTCCTGACCGTTCCCGAACCGCCGAAGGCCAGTTCCCTGGTCCGTTCGTCCACGGTGTTGCCCGCCGCCGAGACCGCGGCGGTCACGGTTCCGCGCCGGGTGGCGACGAGTTCGACCCGGGGTGCCCGCTCGGCGCCGTCGTCGAGGGCGTAGAACACGCCCGCGCCCACGAGGACGAGGGCGGCCAGGGCGAGTCCTCCTACGCGCGCGGGTTTCGGGAGGTTGGTCGGTCTCATGGCGGACCATCTTGGCGTGCCCGATTCACTACCTGCTCACAAAAACCTGAATATTTCCTGTATGTCCATATCGGTGGAAGGCTTGCAGGAAACACTCAGCAAGAGTTGGGTTTAGCCCAAGACTGATACGCCAGGGTCGAGCGCTGTGAAGCTGTCGACCAGGCGTAGGACGCTGCTCGTGAACGGGACCCTGGCGGTCCTGTTGCTGGGCGGCGTGGGAATCGCCTTCTCCTCTCTTGGGGGATCCACCTCCTCCTCCGCGGACGCCACCTCGGCCGCGGGCGGTGCGGCACGGGCCGTCACGGTGACCCGGAGTACGGTGACCGCCTCGGTCTCCGCGTCGGGCGCCGTGGAGAGCGCCCAGGCCCGCTCGCTGGGCTTCGGGACGAACGGCACCGTCAAGAAGATCTACGTCGAGGTGGGGGACAAGGTCAGGAAGGGGCAGATCCTGGCCAGGCTGGACGACAGCGCGGCGCGGGAGAGCCTGGACGCCGCCGCGGCGGCACTCGACTCCGCGGACGACGACACCTCGACCGCCGCCCTCTACGCCCAGTACGTCAACGCCAGGAACACCTACCGGGCGGCCGGACGCACGGTGGCGGCGACCGTCATCAAGGCGCCGTTCGCCGGTACGGTCACCGCCGTCAACGGCACGGTCGGCGGCCCCGCGAGCGGCGGCTCCGCGAGCTCCTCGGGTTCCTCCGGCTCCTCGGGCTCCTCGACGGGCTCCTCGGGAGGTTCGTCGAGGACGGCGAGCGGCTCGACCGGAACGAGTTCGACCGGGTTCGTCGAACTGGCCGACACCCGAAAACTCCAGCTCGTCGGCACCTTCACCGAGTCGGACATCACCAAGCTCAAGATCGGTCAGAGCGCCGCCGTCACGTTCGACGCGCTGCCCGGCGTCACCGCGACCGGCAAGGTCACCCAGATCCAGCCGACCGCCGCGACCAGCAACAACGTCGTCCAGTATCCGGTGACGATCTCCTTCGTCCAGGTGCCCACCGAGATCAGGCTCGGCCAGACGGCCACGGTCAAGGTCGCCGTGGGACAGGCGGAGAACGTGCTGGCCGTCCCCTCGACCGTGGTCACCACGACGGGCGGGCGCAGCACCGTGACCGTCCTGCGCAACGGCGCCCAGACCCCCGTACAGGTCGAGGTCGGGGTCAGGGGCGACACGCTCACCGAGATCACCTCCGGACTCGCCGAGGGCGACCAGGTCGTCCGCCCGGCCGCGACCGGGACCAACCAGCAGGGCGGCTTCCCCGGCCTCGGCGGCGGTGGAGGCGGCGGCAACCGTGGCGGCGGGCTCGGGGGCGTCAGATGACCGCCCCCGTCCTGGCCCTCACCGACATCACCAAGGTGTACGGCAGGGGCGACGCCGAGGTCAGGGCCCTGCGCGGGGTCTCGCTCACCGTCGAGCGGGGTGACTACGTGGCCGTCATGGGCGCCTCGGGCTCGGGCAAGTCCACGCTCATGAACATCCTGGGCTGCCTGGACGTCCCCTCCTCCGGCAGCTACCTCATCGACGGCGTGGACGTCGGGAGCCTGGACGAACGCAGGCTCGCCATCCTGCGCAACCGCAAGATCGGGTTCGTCTTCCAGTCGTTCAACCTCATCCCGAGGATGAGCGCGCTGGCCAACGTCGAACTGCCCATGGCCTACGGCGGGGTCACCGCCCAGGAGCGCCGGGCCCGCGCGCTGGCCGCCCTGGAGCAGGTCGGCCTGTCCGACCGGGTACGGCACGAGCCCAACGAACTGTCCGGCGGCCAGCAGCAGCGCGTCGCCGTGGCCAGGGCGCTGGTCACCTCCCCGGCCCTGCTGCTCGCCGACGAGCCGACCGGCAACCTCGACACCAAGGCGACCGGGGACGTGCTGGAGATCCTCGACGGGCTGAGCGAGTCCGGCCGTACGATCGTGCTCATCACCCACGAGGACGACGTCGCCGCACACGCCAAGCGGGTCATCCGCCTGGTGGACGGGCTGATCGTGGACGACCGCCGCCAGGCGCCGGTCGGCGGCCCCCCGCCCCGTTCGGCCGTCAGGCTCCAGTCCACGCCGGGAGGCGCCTCGTGAGCAGGCTGGAGATCCTGCGCTTCGCGCTGCGCGGCCTCGCCGCCAACAAGCTGCGCAGCTTCCTGACCACCCTGGGCATCCTGATCGGGGTCGCCGCGGTGATCCTGCTGGTCGCCTTCGGCGAGGGCGCCTCGCAGAGCATCCAGAAGAGCATCCAGCGGCTCGGGGCCAACACCCTGACCGTCTCCGCCTCCTTCGCCGGGGGCGGGATCGGCGGCCCCGTCGGAGTCGGGTCCTCCCGGCAGGGCAACGGCCCCCGTACCCAGGCCAGGCAGCTCACCCTCGACGACGCCAAGGCGCTGGCCGACCCCGAGCAGGTGCCCTCGGCCAGGAGCGTCTCCCCGGTGGTGAGCACCGGTTCGGCGACCGCCGTACGGGACGGGGCCAGTCACACGATCTCCCAGCTCGTCGGCACCTACCCCAGCTACTTCGAGGCGATGAACAAGCCCGTCGAGACCGGTTCCTACTTCGTCAACGACGACGTGCTCGCGGCGCGGAAGGTCATGGTGATCGGCAAGACGGTCGCCGACGAGCTGTTCGGCACGGCCAGCCCGGTCGGCGAGCAGGTCAGCGTCTCCGGGGTGCCGTTCACGGTGATCGGGGTGCTGAAGACGTCGGGTTCCTCCGGCTTCGGCTTCCAGGACGCCGACGACGTGGCCATCGTGCCGCTGCCCGCCGTACAGCAGAGCCTGACGGGCTTCGGCGCGCTCAGCTCGATCGTGGTGCAGGCGACCGGGTCCGACACGACCACCTCGGCGCAGAACGAGGTGACCGCGGTGCTCAACCAGCGCCACGGCGTCACCCCGACGGGTAGCGCGGACTACCGCATCCTGAACCAGGCGACCCTGCAGGAGACGGTCAGTTCGACCGTGGGGATCTTCACCAGCCTGCTCGGCGCGGTCGCCGCGATCTCGCTGCTCGTCGGCGGCATCGGCATCACGAACATCATGCTGGTCACCGTGACCGAGCGGACCAGGGAGATCGGCATCAGGAAGGCGATCGGCGCGCCCAGGAGCGCCATCCTCGGCCAGTTCCTGCTTGAGGCGACGGTGCTGAGCCTGCTCGGCGGGCTGACGGGTGTCGCGATCGCCTTCGTCGGCACCCGCTTCACGATCGCCGGCATCGAACCGGTGCTCGTGCCGTCGTCGATCGTGCTGGCCCTGGGTGTCTCCGTGGGCATCGGGCTGTTCTTCGGCGGTTATCCGGCGAACCGGGCGGCCAAGCTCAGGCCCATCGAGGCACTGCGCCACGAGTGAGCCACAGACGACCTGTACGACCTACGCGAGGAGAAGAGATGGGCGACGGCGCGGACGACAGGACCCCGGCGCGGGAGTTGCTTGAGACCTCCCCGTTCAAGGGCGACCTGGACGGCGAGCTCGCGGCCGGGCGTAAGCGCGGGATCTCCAGACTCACGCTGGTGCTCGGCGCGGCCCTCGCGCTCGTCGTCGGGGTGATCGTGGGCATCCAGGCGCAGAAGGCGTTCGGCGGGCCGACCGGCGACCGGACCGCCGCGATGCGGCAGGGCCCCGGTGGTTACGGGGTTCCCGGCGGTTACGGCGGACGCGGTGGGTTCGGCGGCCAAGGCAGCGGCCAAGGCAGTGGCCAGGGAAGTGGCCAGGGCGGGTTCGGCAACGGACAGCGGGGCGGTCAGGGGGGCGTGACCGTCGGCACCGTGCAGAAGGTCGAGGGCGGCAAGGTCTACCTTCAGCAGCAGGACGGGACCGTCGTCACCGTGAACACCACCGACCAGACGAACGTGCGGATCTCCAAGCAGGGCAAGGTAGGCGACCTGACCACGGGCGGCACGGTCGTCGTGCAGGGCGCCAAGGGCGCGGACGGCTCCGTGACCGCGACCGCGATCAACGAGGGCGGGGTCCGACGATGACGATCTCCTCTCTCAGGAAACGTTCAGCCGGACCTGAGCTGCGTTCCAGGGGGGTGAGCAAGCCTCGTGATGTGCTGGACAAGGTCGAAGCCAGGTTGCTGATCGTCGACGACGAACCGAACATCCGCGAGCTGCTCTCCGTCAGCCTGCGCAGATCCGGCTTCGAGGTGGTGACGGCGGCGGACGGCAGGGAGGCCGTGCACTTCGCCGAGCGGATCCGCCCCGACCTGGTCGTGCTGGACGTGATGCTGCCGGACATGGACGGGTTCACGGTCGCCGGGCGGCTGCGGGCGATGGGCGGGCAGATCCCCGTCCTCTTCTTGACCGCCAGGGACGCGACCGACGACAAGGTCACCGGCCTGCGGGTCGCCGACGACTACGTGACCAAGCCGTTCAGCCTTGAGGAGGTCCTGGCCCGCATCCGGGCCGTGCTGCGCCGTACGAGGGGGGATCTGGACCTTCCTGTCCGGTTGAAGGTCGCCGACCTTGAGCTGGACGAGGAGGCGCACCAGGTCTGGCGCGCGGGCAAGGCCGTACGGCTCTCGCCGACGGAGTTCAAGCTGCTGCACTACTTCATGGTCAACACGGGCAGGGTGCTGTCCAAGGCGCAGATCCTCGACCACGTCTGGAACTACGACTTCGGGGGAGACGCCGGGGTTGTCGAGTCCTATGTCTCCTATCTCCGTCGAAAGGTGGATATGGCCGAACCGAGGCTCATACACACCTTGCGGGGGGTTGGGTATGTCCTTCGGCCGCCTCAGAGTGGTTGAATATTCAGCGGACATTCAGCTTCGGCTCAAGTGACGCTGAGCTTCGGGTGTTCCAATGAACAGCGAGTGACCCCCGATCACCCCGCGGTCGTGCGGAAGGGTCGGGCTCGCCTCCAGCTGCGGGGGAGACGAGCTCGGACGTAGCCCTCACGCGGACTTCGGGGTTAAGGCCCCACCGCTCTACCGGGTTCGCCCCCGTGATCCGGTCGAGCGGTGGGGCAAAATCATGTCTAGGGGGCATTTACCGGGGAAAACCGCTCCTATGAGCCGGAGCGACGGGTTGCCCGCGGCGCTGCGCGAGCTGCGGCGCCATCTCGACCGCGACCTGTTCCCCCTGGCGGCCGGAGACGCGCGGGCCGGGCGCGCCGCCCAGAAGGAACTGGCCGGTCAGCTCGACGACTACCTGATCCCCCGGCTCACCGCGCTCGACGCCCCGCTGCTGGCCGTCGTCGGCGGCTCGACCGGGGCGGGCAAGTCCACCCTGGTCAACTCCGTCGTCGGCGCCGACGTCACCGAACCCGGCGTGCTGCGGCCGACCACACTCGCGCCCACCCTGGTGACCAGCCCCGCCGACGAGGCGTGGTTCACCGCCCAGCACGTCCTGCCGGGCCTGCCACGGGTGACCGGAGCCCGAGGGCAGCCGGGCACACTGCGCGTGGTCACCGCGCCCTCCCTGCCCGCGGGCCTGGCCCTGCTCGACGCGCCGGACATCGACTCGGTCGTGGCCGCCAACCGCGAACTCGCCGCCCAGCTGCTCGCCGCGGCCGACCTGTGGCTGTTCACGACCACCGCCGCCCGCTACGCGGACGAGGTGCCGTGGGGCTTCCTGCGCGCTGCCAGGGAACGCAGCACCGCGCTCGCGGTCGTGCTGTCACGGGTGCCCCCCGAGGCCATGGGCGTCGTCAGGAAGGACCTGGCCAGGCTCCTCGAAGAGAACGGCCTCGGCGGGACCCGGCTGTTCGAGGTGCCCGAGCTGACCCTGCCCGAGGAGAACGGCCGCCTGCCGCGCCCCGCCGTACGGGAGGTCGCCGACTGGCTGACCGGCATCGCCGCCGACTCGCGGGCCCGCGCCGAGGTGGTGCGCCAGACCCTGTCCGGGGCGCTGGAGAGCCTCGCCGTACGGGTGCCCGCCCTGGCCGAGGCCGTCGACCACCAGCACGCCGCCGCCGGGGAACTGCGCTCGCTGACGGCCGACGCCTACACCTTCGGCCTGGCCGCCTTCGACGAGGGCATGCTCGACGGGTCGCTGCTGCGCGGTGAGGTGCTGGCCCGCTGGCAGGACTTCATCGGCACCGGAGACCTGATGCGCTCCCTGGAGAGCAGGGTCGGCCGGTTCAGGGACCGCCTGGTCGCACTGGTCACCGGCCGTCCGGCTCCGGAGAACGACCTGCGGATCGCGTTGGAGAGCGGGGTCGAGGCACTGATCAGGGCCTCGGCCGACGGCGCGGCGGAACGCGCGCTCGACGCCTGGACCGCGCGTCCCACGGGCCGTGCCCTGCTTGAGGAGGCGGGGGTCGTGACGGCGGGACGCCTCGGCAGGGCCTCGGCCGACCTGCCCGCCAGGGCCGAGACGGCGGTCAGGGGCTGGCAGGGGTACGTGCTCGACCTGGTCCGTGAGGAGGGCGCCGACCGGCGGAGCGTGGCGAGGTTCACCTCCTACGGCGTCAACGGCGCCGGGCTGCTGCTGATGCTCGCGGTGTTCGCCTCGACAGGGGGCCTGACCGGAATCGAGGTCGGCATCGCCGGAGGCACCAGCGTGCTCAGCCAGAAGCTCCTTGAGGCGGTCTTCGGGGACCAGGCCGTGCGCACCCTCACCGTCAAGGCCCGCACCGACCTGCGTGCCAGGGTGGCCATCCTGCTCAACGAGGAGGCCGACCGGTTCACCGGCCTCCTGGACGCCGTCGAACCACCGGGGGAGGCCGGCCCCGCACTACGGGAGGTGGCGCGGGCCGTACAGGACCGCCGAGGGGAGCTTCCCGCGACCGGGGACGGACTCGGAGACGGATCGCGTTCCGGGGGTGGCCCCGGAGACGGGCCGCCGCGTGAGGTTTCCGGGGGCGGGCCGAGGGAGGTTCCCGGGGGTGGACCTGGGGAGGTGGAGGGGTGGTGAAGCTGCTGCGCCGTAAGGAGTCCGCCTCCCTCGACGACCGGCTCGACGCGCTGGCCAGGGCGGCGGACCTGGCCGACGGGCGACTGGACGAGGACGCGGTCGCCGGGGCGCGTTCCGTGGTCACCCGCGCGGGTGTACGGCGTGGCCTGTCGGTCGGGCACACCGTGGTCGCGCTGGCCGGGGCCACGGGAAGCGGCAAGTCGTCGCTGTTCAACGCGCTGTCCGGTACCGGCCTGGCCACGGTCGGGGTGACCAGGCCGACCACCTCGACCGCGCAGGCCGCGCTCTGGGAGGGCGAGGGGGCGGCGCCGCTGCTCGACTGGCTCCGGGTGCCCCGCCGCCACGAGGTGCCGCACGTCGAAAGCGAGGCGGCCGGGCTGATCCTGCTCGACCTGCCCGACCACGACTCGATCGAGCCGTCGCACCGCGTCGAGGTCGATCGGCTGGTCGAGATGGTCGACCTGCTGGTGTGGGTGCTCGACCCGCAGAAGTACGCCGACGCGGCCGTCCACGACCGCTACCTGCGCCCGCTCTCCGGGCACCGGGACGTGACGGTCGTCGTGCTCAACCAGGTCGACCGGCTCAGCCGGGACGCCGCCCGGCGCTGTCTCGACGACCTGCGGCGGCTGCTCGGTGAGGACGGCCTCGGCGGGGTGCCGCTGCTCGGGGTCTCCGCGCGCACCGGGGAGGGCATGCGCGAACTCGGCGCCCTGCTGGCCGCCCGGGTCACCGACCGGCGCTCGTGGGCCGCCCGCCTCGCCGCCGACGTCGGTACGGCCGCCGCCCGCCTCGACACCGCCTCGGGAACCGGCTCCGGCCCCAAGGAGAACGTCGAAGGCCTGGCCGGGCCGTTGACCGCCGCGTTGTCCGAGGCGGCCGGGGTACCGGTCGTCGTCAGGGCGGTGGCCACCTCGCACCGGCACCGTTCGATCGTCGCGACCGGCTGGCCGCCGACCCGCTGGCTGCGCCGCCTCCGCCCCGACCCGCTGCGCCGCCTGCGTCTCGCCGTCCGGGCGGAAACCGCCCGGACCGGGACCGCCCAGGCCGGAGGGCTGGTCGGCCGTACGTCGATGCCCGTCGCGTCCACCGTGCAGCGCTCCAGGATGGACATCGCGATCCGCAGGACCGCCGACGCCGCCGCCGAGGGGCTGCCCGAGCCGTGGGCGACGGCCGTACGGCGGGCGGCCAGGGCGCACGGGGACGAGCTTGAGGACGGCCTCGACCGGGCGATCGCCGCCACGTCGCTCGGCTCGGCCCGGCGGCCCGTGTGGTGGCGGGTGGTCGGGGCGGCGCAGTGGCTGGTGTTCGCGGTCACGCTGGCGGGTGGCCTGTGGTTGCTCGGCCTGGCGGGCCTGGACTACCTCAGGCTGCCCCGGCCGGACCTGCCGACGGTGGGGGAGGTGCCCTGGCCGACGGCGCTGCTGGTCGGCGGCGCCCTGCTGGGGCTGCTGATCGCCGGACTCTCACGGCTGGCGGCCTGGGCGGGCGGCCGTCGCAGGGCGCGCAGGGCGGAACGGGCGCTGCGGGCGAACGTGGACCAGGTGGCCAGGGACCTCGTGCTGGATCCGATCGGCGACGAGGTCATCCGCTACCGGGACTTCACCGAGGCCGTCGTCTGCGCCCGTTCCGAGAACAGGAACGAGAAACGCTGAAGCGGGAAATTATGGGGAGGCGTCCGTCGCGGAAGGTTCCCCCACGTCAGCATTGGGCGGCATGGCCGGCGTTGTAGCCGTCCACCCAGCCTTTCCTGTCCCAGCTGTCCGATTCCTCGTAGGAGAAGCTCGCGGCCTTGTCGCACATGTGGGCCGAGTCGGCGTACCCCTTCTCGTAGGCCTGCTGGTAGGCCGGTGGCTTGTCACCGGGGGGCGTCACCTGCGCCGACGCGGTGGTGGCGGGGAGGAACGCGACGCCGGAGAGGGCGAGAGCGGCGAGAAGCGCCGGGCTGGGACGATGCCTGCGGTCCATGGAATCCTCCTCTGACCAGGCCCCCGGAACATTCGCCGGAGGACACGATCGACAAGCCCAGAATACGAAGTGATTTATCCGTTAAGTCGGATTTATGGATTTATTTGGAAGGCCTTTTCCGGCCCATATCCGGCAGCGCGGAAGCCCCGAACCCGGGCCTCGGAAAGATTGCCGTTCACGGGGGTTGGGCACGCCAGACGGATTGACGGCGGCGGCCGGAGGTGATGGAATCCCGCCTCAGCGTCGCAGTGCACCCGGCAAGGAGATCGCCGAGGGCATGGAGGCGCCGAAACATGGGACGACCATGGAAACCCCCACCAACCCGGGCGATCGCCTCGCGGCGTTCGGCAACCAGCTGATCGAGGTGCACGACTGGCTCCGCGAGGAGCTGACCAGGCTCGGCGACGACGTCGACACCTACCTCGAAGGCCGCATGGAACGGCCACGGCGGCTGCGGGCGCACTGCCTGGCCTTCTGCTCCGCGCTGACCCTGCACCACACCGGCGAGGACGCCGGAGCCTTCCCCGCCCTCGCCGGGCGATTCCCCGAACTGCGCCCCGTCATCGAGCGGCTCGAACACGACCACCAGCTCGTCGCCGGCATCCTGCGTGACCTGGAGAACCTGGTCGAGGGACTCGGCGACCGGCCTCCCGGCCCCGAGGAGGCACGGCGGGTGCGCGACACCCTCGACGGCCTGACCGCCATCCTTGAGTCGCACTTCACCTACGAGGAGAGGAAGATCGTCGCAGCCCTCGACGCGCTCGGTTCCCCCGGCGACCCCGACTTCAGGCCGCCCGCCTGGCTCGAATCCCTCGGGAACGACTAGTCAGGAAGACCGTTTCCTGCAAGACGCGTGCCGTACGGCCCGGCGACGATGGGGGCCATGAGCATTGATCTCGCCACGGCGACGTCCTTCATGGCCACCCACGCGCGTGTCCTCGACCGCCGTCGTTTCGAACTGTTGACGGGCCGGGCCGACCCCGGTGCCGTGCTGGCCGCGCTCGACGGCTACCGCAACGCCGACGGCGGTTACGGCTGGGGCCTTGAGGCCGACCTGCGCTCGCCGGAGAGCCAGCCGGGCGCCGCGTTGCACGCCTTCGAGGTGTTCGGGGACGTCGCCCCGGTCACCACCGGGCGGGCCGTCGAGCTGTGCGACTGGCTTGGGACGGTCACGCTGCCGGACGGCGGGCTGCCCTTCGCCCTGCCGTTGACCGTCCGGGAGGGAACCGCCCCCTGGTGGGCGGCCGGGGCCGCGACCCCGGGCTCGTCGTTGCAGATCACCGCCGTGACGGCGGCCGCCGCGCACCGCGTCGCCGTACACGACCGGGGGGTGGCCGGGCACCCGTGGCTGGCCCGTGCCACCCGCCACTGCCTGGACGTGATCGGGGCGATCGAGGAACGGCCCACCGCCTACGTGCTGCTCTTCGCCGTACTGTTCCTCGACGCCGTGCACGACACCCACCCCGAGGCGGCCGGGCTCCTGCGGCGGCTGGGGGAGCACGTCCCCGCGGACGGTGTGGTGGCCGTCGAGGGCGGCACCGAGAACGAGGTGCTGCGCCCGCTGGACTTCGCGCCCCTGCCAGGCCGTCCCGCACGTGCCCTCTTCACGCCGGAGGTGATCGCCGCCGACCTGGAGCGCCTGGCCGGGGAGCAGCGGGACGACGGCGGATGGACCGTCGAGTACGCCAGGATCTCCCCGGCCGGTGTGCTCGACTGGCGTGGACACGCCACCGTCCACGCCGTCGAACTTCTGCGCCGCAACGGAACCCTGGCCCTCAGCGAACCGGCCTGAGCCGCCACAGTGAGGTGACCTCGGCGGCGCGGGCCGCGTGCAGCGGGTTCTTCGGGTCGGTCGCCCTCGGGTGCCGGGGCCGTACCTCCAGCCTGTCCGCCACCCGCAGCCCCGCCGACCCGAAGGCGGCCAGCAGCTCGGCACGGGTCCGCAGGGCCAGGTGTTCGGCCAGGTCGGACAGGATCAGCCAGCCCTCACCCTCCGGTTCGAGACGCTCGGCGAGCCCGTTCAGGAAACCCCGGAGCACACGACCGCCCGGATCGTAGACCGCGTGGTCGAGCGGGGAGCACGGCTCGGCGGGCAGCCACGGCGGGTTGCAGACGACGAGCGGCGCGCGCCCCGGGGGGAAGAGGTCGGCGCGCACGACGTCGATCCGGCCGGTCAGTCCCAGTCGTTCGACGTTGTCGCGGGCGCACGCCACGGCACGCGGGTCCTGGTCGGTCGCCACCAGCCGTTCGACACCCCGGCGGGCGAGGATCGCGGCGAGCACGCCGGTCCCGGTGCCGACGTCGAACGCCAGTGACCGCGACGGGAGCGGCGCGCGGGCGACCAGGTCGGCGTACTCCCCTCTGACCGGGGAGAAGACGCCGTAGTGCGGGTGGATCCGCCCGCCGAGCGCGGGCACCTCGACCCCCCTGCCGCGCCACTCGCAGGCGCCGACGACGCCGAGCAACTCGGGCAGCGAGACCACCGAGGGCCCTCGCGCGGGGCCGTACACCTGAGTGCAGGCCCGCCGTACGTCCGGGGCACGCCGCAGGGGTACGGCGTGCTCGTGGTCGAGTGGCACCAGCAGCCTGCCCAGGACGACGGCACGCCGGGAACGGGCCTGACGGTGCAGGTGGAAGGCCCGCGCCGGGGACGCCGGGGAGACAGCCGCCTCGGACGGCGCCCGTTCCACACGTCGCGCCATGGCGCGCATGAGCTGTCGGGCGTTGTGGAAGTCGCCGCGCCACAGCAGTCCTACGCCCTGGCGGGCCAGCCGGTACGCGGCGTCGGCGGTGAGCCGGTCGTCGGCGACCAGCACGCGGGCGGGCGGTGGCGAGCCGTTCTCGGAACGCCAGAGAGCGGACCGGGGCGCGCCGCCCTCGGTCCAGTGAATCGTGAGCACTCGGGGCTCCTCATGATCGAACCAGTGATGGTCATGAAGAGCGCCTCGTCGCGGTGTGGACGGTCTCCCGCCTGGTGACGGCGGGTTCTCGGCTCAGCGGGTGACGGCCTCCCGCGAGGAAGCGCGCGACGGGACGTCACCGAGCACCATGCCGGGCGGTGGGAAGGACACGATCGACCTCCTCGTGGGGACGGGAACAACAAGGTATGACAGACCGGCCTGTGGGCACTCCGCCGGGGAGCATGGGGCCGGAGCCAGGCGGTTCCGGCCCCCACCTCCACACGCGAGCAGGTCACCCCCAGCGCTTGGCGGCGTCCTCCTCGGTGAGGCCGGCCAGGGCGACGAGGAGCCGGTGGAGCTGGTCGTCGCCCTGTGACCTCGCCTTCTTCGCCGCGAGATAGGCCTTGGGCTCGAACTCGTGGTTCGCCTGGGCGGTCTTCAGCACCTCGACGAGGATGTCCCGGACGTTGCGCTCACCCTTGATGGTGTAGCGGGTCAGCAGGTGCTCCACGTGGTCGGCGTAGCTGAGGAGCACCCGGGGGGCGGCGCCCGCCGAGACCACGACGGTGTCGCTGGGGCCGGCGATGTGGCACCTGGCGTGCTCGTAGAAGACCCTGGTGTGCGCCGCGCCGAGGTGGTCGAGCGCGCCCAGGACGCTCTGGACCGAGCTGCCCCTGCCGGTCAGCGTGTCCTCGGCGGTGAACAGGACGACGCTCAGCTCGCCGGGCGTGCTGAGAACGGCCCCAGCCTTGATCACGTCCGTGAAGAACTCCGTGACGCGCTCGGCGATCCGCTCCGGGGGCGTGCTCGAATCGGCGTGGGACAGGTAGGAGATGCCCGCCGTACGGCTCCACATGGCCAGCGCGGTGCAGGTGTGGATGCGCGTGGTCCACGCCCGCTCGGGGCCGACGTAGTAGTAGAGCTGCCTGGCCGGGAAGTCGGACTTGTCCTCGGCGTCCTGCTCGATCGAGATGCCCAGGTCGGACAGGTCGGCGGGGGCGCTCTCCGTCAGGTCCACGAGGTCGGTCCGGCGTGCCGGGGTGCCGATGACGAGTCCGAGGGCGGTCACCCTGTTCACCTCGTCGGGGGTGCCGTAGAACCGGACGCGGGTGCGCTCGGGGTAGGCGTCCCGTAACGCGGGGCTCAGCGGGATGAGCCTTCCGGCCTCGTCGTCGACGGCGTTCCCGGCGATGGTCATGCCGACCAGGCCCTGGGCGATGGAGCCGACGGTCCTGGGGCCGGCGAGGGTGTAGGTCACCAGACTCCCCACGGGGTGGTTCCTGAGGTCGGCCGGGATGTCGTAGGTCGCCTCGGTCTTGAGGTCGCGCAGAACCCCTGGGGTCATGAAGATGCAGCCGCTCGGCATGTAACGCTCCAAAGTGGGGGTGACCCGTTGCCGGGAATCCGAATGGTCCAGACGGGAAGGATGGGGTCGGCCCCGGACCCCAGGGAAATCCACGCTGGCGAAAGCGGACCGAAGAGGCGAATACGGACCCGCTAATTATGGATGACCGGGACTCTCGCAGCGTAACACCGGCAAGCCTCGCAGAACAGTGAGCGCTTTTCCTCCTCTGATGGCCTGTCTTGCCAGGGTCGTGGCGTGGTTTTCCGGGGGCCTCGGTCGGGTGCTCCAGATGCAGGCGATGGGCCTTTTCCGATAATTCGCCCCATATCCGGGGGATTGTCCCGCCTGGCGACATATACCGTCACGTGAGGGCCGTGCATGGTCACGGCGGCGCGATGGTGCCGCCGCGGCCCGTCCGTCATATTGGAGGCGGGGGGTCGAGCCGCCGTGAAACCTGATGAGGAACGTCACTCACTCGACGACTACGTCGGCATGGCCGTCATCGGCGTGGTCGCCCTGGTCCTCCTGGCCGGGTACGGCTGGATCGTCTCCGGCAACACGCATCAGGCGATGGAGAATCTCCACATGGCCCAACGCCAGGTGCGGGAAGCGGCGGCCGAGTTTTTCCGGGGTTTCACCGCCTTGCCGGCGACGGCCCCGGAAAGCGCCTTCCAGGACGTCATGAAGGAACACGCCGCCGAGATCACGGCGTTCGACGTCCGTGCCGGTCGCACCGAGGTCTCGGTCCGCATTCACAAGTACTACGACACGCAGGTGGACCATGGCGGCCACCTGCGGTACTGCTTCGCCTACACCCTGACGCCCCCGGACGTGGGCAGGTCGACGTACCGGGAAATGGAATGCGCGCCCGGATGGAGCGTCTGGGACCTGGCGTTCTGACGCTCCTCTTTCCGGCCGCTCGGAATGGTCGCGCCGGCGTTTCTCCTTGCTGCCGCCGTCCGCTCGCCGCGGTCTGTCCGGACGGATAATCCCTGAAAAGCACAACGCTGAGTGAGAGATTATCCGCCCGCCGGATTCCGGTTTCCCGGCCCCGGTCACCCGGAGAGTCCCGGCGCCGGTACGGCGTGCTCGGCCGCCCGGCTGACCTCCTCCCAGCTCTCCCACGTCTCCATCCGCCGTCGGCAGACGTCGAAGGCCAGGTCGTAGACCATGCTCCCGAGCAGCAACCGCAGCGGCGGTTCCGCGCTGTCGACCAGCTTCAGCACCGCCTCCGCGGCCAACTGCGGCTCGCTGTCGATCGAACCCTCCGCCCACTGCTTCTCCAGCTCGGCGCGGAGCGGGCCGTACGGCTCCGCGGGGGTGGTCATGGCCGGGTTGGTGTACAGGTCGGTCCAGTAACCGCCGGGTTCGACGATGGTGACGTTGACGCCGAAGCCCGTGACCTCCATGGCCAGCGCCTCACTCATGCCTTCGAGCGCGAACTTGCTCGCGCTGTACATCCCGGTGCTCGGGAAGCCGCCGAGGGCGGCGATGCTGGAGACCTGCAGGATGTGCCCGGCCCCCCGCTCCCGGAGATGGGGCAGTACGGCCTGGCAGACCCACATCGCCCCGAAGAGGTTGACCTCCAACTGGGCGCGGGCCTCGGCCTCGGTGAACTCCTCGACCATGCCCATGGACAGGGTGCCGGCGTTGTTGACGACGATGTCGAGGTGGCCGAAGTGCTCGACGGCGCCGGCCACGGCGGCGAACACGGCCTCCCGGTCGGTCACGTCCAGGGACAACGTCAGCAGGCGGTCGCCGTACCGGTCGCCGAAGTCGTGCGGGGTGACGGTGCGGGAGACGGCGGCGACCCGGTCGCCGCGTTCCAGGGCGGCCAGGGCGAAGGCGCGGCCCAGGCCCCGGCTCGCGCCGGTGATGAACCAGGTACGTGGGGAGGTGCGCATACGGGAACTCCTCTTTAAGTGAACCGAGACGGTTCGTCTCGCTTGATGTCGGCAACCATAGGGGGATCGTGTGGGTATGTCAAGACGGTCCGTCTCGTCTTGTGTTTTGCTAGGTTGGGCGCGTGACCACGCGACGTCAGAGCACGCCCAACTCCTCCCGGCGCAGCGACGCCTCCCGCCGGGCCATCCTCACCGCGGCCTTCGACCTGGTCGGCGAGGTCGGATACGCCAAGCTGAGCATCGAGGGCATCGCCGCGCGGGCCGGGGTCGGCAAGCAGACGATCTACCGCTGGTGGCCGTCGAAGGGGGCGGTGCTCTTCGACGCCTTCCTCGCGCTCAGCGAGGGGGAGGAAGGCGAGGCCGCGCTGCCCGACACCGGTGACCTGGAGACCGACCTCAAGACGGTCATGCGCGCCACGGTCGTGGAGCTGAGCGATCCGCGCTACGACGAGCCGATGCGCGCGCTCACCACCGAGATCGCGCACGATCCCGGCCTGGCCGCCGTCTACCGCGAACGACTCGACGAGCCGATGAGGGAGATCAAGAAGCGAAGGCTCGCGATCGCCCAGCGAGCCGGGCAACTGGCCGGGGACCTCGACCTCGACCTGGCCGTGGACGTGCTCTGGGGCCCCCTGCTCAACCGCTGGCTCCAGCGCACGGGCCCACTGACCCCCGAATACGCCGACAACCTCGTGGAAACCGCCCTGAACGGCCTACGCCCCCGGGGCTGAGTGGGCCTTGCTCGGCAGAAAATCGCTCAGGGCAACAGGCGTAGAGCATCAACATGCCGAGGGCGTACGACGCTGAAGTGGCGGCGGTCTAGCGTGACGACCTCCGGTAGACGTAAACGCTCGGTTAGAGCGATCACTGAGGCGTCGACCGCGCCGAGCGGCAGGTTCCGGTAGGTGCGAACCAGCTGGGCCGTACGGACGAGATCTTCGTTTTCGAGAGGGAGCGCTTTCAGTTCGCCGGTGCCGAACGATTCGAGGAAGGCGGCCTCCGCCAGGGAGCCGCGATACTTCTCGACCAGCCAGCAGACTTCGACGATCACAGGAATCGGAACCAGAAGAGGTCCAGGCGCCTTTTCGAGGAACCTGGTACAGCGGACGTGGTCCTTGTCGTCGGCGTCGAGGGCGGCTACCAGCGGGCCGGTGTCGAGAAGCGTCGTCACATCGGACGATCTAACCCTTCAGCCAGGATCTCTTCATGGCGTTCGGCGAGATCTCCGACACCTGAGTTCATGGTTCCGGCGAACGACAGGCGGCGTCTCAATGGGGGTCCGTGCTCAACTGACTCCGTGGTCTCACCTGACTCCACGAGCCGCAGAGCCACGGCACGCAACTGCCGCGCCTGATGAGGCTTGAGCCTGTCGACCAAGGCGTGCAGATCTTCGTAGTCATGTGCCGCGCTCACAAGCCGAGTGTACGTCCCTGACCTCTCTCGCACGGGCTCAGCGGAGAGTGCCGGTTTTGACGGCGTTGACGAGATCGGTCCAGGCCACCGGGGTGAGAGTCAGGATAGGGCCGGTGCGGTTCTTGGTGTCGCGGAGGGTGTGGTGTCCGCCGGGCAGGGCGGCGGCCTCCACGCAGTCGCTCCCGTCGTCACCGGACGGGCCGGACATGCGCCAGGTGGTCATCGTCGCGTCGTCTCCTCGACATGGGCAGGGCCTCGATATCGATGGAAGAGTCTTACTTTTTGTGTTTGGGTAAACGCGAGGAGTCATAACGAACCGTGAGAGAGGGAGGCGACGTGAGCCGACGGGAGCTCAGGGGGCGCCGGATGAACGAGCCGGACGCAGCCGAGGTCTACGAGGCGGCGCGTCTCGCCTACGAGCTGGGCAAGGTCGTCCGCGCGATGCGTGAGGAGCGGGGCTGGAGTCAGGACGACCTGGCCCGCGCGGCCAGGATGACCCGGACGGCGGTGGCCCGCTTCGAGGCGGGAGTGAGCATCCCCACGCTGCCGATCCTGGACCGGCTGGCCCGCGCGCTGGACGCCGAGCTTGAGATTCGTCTGGCCCCTCGGGCACCCGCCGCCTGAGGGGCCAGTGAAAGCCGGTTCAGCCGAGGGCGTCGGCCTTGAGGACGTCGACGAGGTTGGTCCATGCGGCCGGGGTGAGGATGAGAGCGGGGCCGGTGCGGTTCTTGGTGTCGCGGAGGGCGTGGTGCCCACCGGGCAGGGCGGCGACCTCCACGCAGTTGCTCCCGTCGTCACCGGACAGGCTGGACTTGTGCCAACGGGCGGTGGAGAGGTGCCTGGTCAGGTCGTCCATCTGCGCATCGTCTCCTTGATCAGGTTGAGGGACTCGCGCCGGGGGAGGGCGTCGGCGCGGATCGCCTCGTAGCGGAACGCCAGGTTCTTCATGTCGGTCGCCCGGTCGGTGACACGGTCGTCCAGGCTCTGCGAGTCGATGTAGGCCACTGGACAGGTCTCCCTCGGCAGGTCCGCCAGGGTGAAGCTTCCCAGCAAGCCAAGCACGTTCCGCGCGGTGTAGGGAAGGATCTGTAGGGATACGCGCAGTTGCTCCCCGGCCTCAAGCAGTCGCTCGCACTGCCCCCGCATCACCTCGGGGTCGGCGATGGGGCGGTACAGCACGCCCTCGTCCAACACGATCCACAGCATCGGCGGCATCCGTCGCTTCAGGATCTCCTGCCGCTCCATCCTGGCCGTCACCTTGTCCTCGACCTGCTCGGTGGTGGCGCCGGGCTTGCGGCTCAGGATGGCCCGCGCGTAGTCCTCGGTCTGCAGCAGGCCGGGTACGATCAGGGCCTCCCAGATGCGCAGGGTCTCGGCTTCGCGCTCGAACTCCAGCCAGGGCCGGAACCAGCGGGGGAGCTGGGCCTCGGCCCGGTTCAGCCGGTCGAGCAGGCCGGCGAGGGTCGTGCCGATGTTGAGGGCCTTGTCCACCCTCCTGGCCAGGGCCAGGGTCGGTGCGCGGTGGCCGTTCTCGATCATGCTGAGCTGGCTGACCGACAGATGGATGACGTTGCCGAGTTCTCGCTGGCTGAACCCCGCGGCGAGGCGGAATTTGCGAAGTTCTGTCCCGAATCTAATTCGCGGGGAAATGTGGGGATCGATGGGGTCTGTCGGTTCTGCTGCCGACTCCTGTTCCTGCTCCTGTTCCGGGGGGACGACCATCTGCAGCTCCTCTCGGCTTCGCGGATCGGTACCAGGCCATTGTGTAGGTGGATTTAGAAGGTTCGGCAGGCGTTCGCGGAACTGTGAAGGCAATGCGCACGGCTTTATGACCCCCTCGGCTCATGGCTTTGCGACCGTATGAGTGCCGCCCTGGAGCAGGACGGCGCCTTGGTCAACGAACCGAGTGAAACGGAAATCCAGCCCAATTCGGCTGGGGAAGGCGTCCCATGAGACCGGAGAAAAACAGCGAAACCAGTTTTCCCGATCACCCAGAGTCCGCTTCACGGGCGCGCGACGAAGTCCGTGAATGGCTGGGGACGGACCATCCCGCCTACGAGAACGTCCGGCTCGCCGTGTCGGAACTGGTCACCGACGCCGTGCTGCACGCGGGCGGCGCGCCGGGGGACGGCTCGCTGACGCTGCGACTGCTCGCGCTGGGTGACCTGCTGCGGATCGAGGTCGTGGACCAGGGCTGTCCCATGGCGTCGCCGGAGAGCTCCCTCCTGTCGGAGAGGGGACGCGGCCTGGTCCTCGTCGGACTGCTCTCCGGCGGGACCTGGGGCTGCCGCTCCCTTGAGCGGGGCCGTACGGTCTGGTGCGAGATCCCCGCGATCCCACGGGGCCCTTTTCCCGGGCTTGGGGACTTTTTCGACCCGCCGAAATCCCTCGGCCTTCCCGAGGTGGGCGGGCCCGTCTTTCCCTCCTAGCCCGAGTGCGGCGGTCGCGGTATCTCCTGGAGTGCGACGGCATTCCCGGCCGGAACGGAATTCCGGCTTGGCGGTTCCCCCGTTCTCCGACCGCCTTCACACGCGCCGCCTTCGCCGTACCCGTCGTCCGGTGTTCGCCTTCCGAAACCGGACGGCGAACCGCCTGTGGAAAGGAAACGGGCGTGTGCCGAGGGCCGGAGAGCCGGGACGCGGTGAATGGGTGTGAATGGAGAATTGGTTCGATCGCCCGTACGGTCCCGGTCGGCCGAGAGGGTGTTTCGGTCGGAATGATAATGACGTTTTGTGCAAGCCTCGCGTTAATTCACGAATGACGAAATATCCTGAAAAAAGGGGGTTGTAGGGCCGCGGTGAGCGGCCTCCGGTTCCGGTCAGCACGGACACGAACGGTAGGAAAATCAGTGACCTCATAAGGAGGACGACAGTGCGCACTGTGATTCACACTGATGGTGTCGCGCCCGCCGAGCGGTTCGAATACTGGCGGCATCTGGTCTCCCAGACGCTGCTGCCGCTGGAGGTCGTCAGCGAGTCTCCCGCCGACTTCCACGGGGAGATGCGCAGCATGGATTTCGGTGCCGTCCACATCTCCAAGGTCAGTTGCTCGGATATATGGACGCATCGCACTATGAAGCACATCCGGCAGTCCGAACCGGAACTGCTCCAGGTAGCGATTCCCCTCCGTGGCCACGGCGCGGTGGTGCAGGGCCGTGAGCACGTCGCCATGGGCCCGTCGAACATCGTGGTCTACAACAGTTGGAACCCGTACTCCGTACTGACGACGGGCGACGACGAGGGCACGATCCAGGGCATCTTCGCCATGGTCCCCCGCACGATGCTTCACCTGCCCGAAACCATGTCCGAACGGTGCACCCCCTGGGTCTTCTCCAGCAGGGAGGGAGTTGGCGCGTTACTCCTGGGATTCCTCGGCCGTCTCGTCACCGACGCCGACCGGTTCCAGCCCGGGGAGGTCACCCGTCTCGGTGTGACCGCGCTCGATCTGCTGACGATGCTGCTCGCCGGGGAGAAGGGCACGACGCCCCCTCCCGACACCAGGCAACGCGTGCTGCTGGCGCGGATACACGCCTTCATCCATCGGAGGCTGGCCGATCCCGCGCTCTCGCCGGAGACCATCGCCGCGGCGCACAACATCTCCGTCCGGGCCCTGCACCGGCTCTTCCTGACCGAGGAACGCACGGTCGCCGCCTGGATCCGCGCTCTACGGCTGGACCACTGCCGCCGTGACCTGGCCAACCCCCAGCTCGAAGGCAGACCGGCCCACGCGGTCGCGGCCCGGTGGGGACTCACCGACGCCGCTCATTTCACCCGCGCCTTCCGCACCGCCTACGGCATCACCCCCCAGGCGTACCGGCGCCTGCACATCTCCGGTCGCGCACGGGCCTGACACTTACGGATAACGACCTGGCGCGTAGACGCAATGCCGTCAGAAGCACGCGCGGTTCACTCTTGTCCTGCGGCGGGCACCACGGACGACCGGCCCAACGGTCTTCTGCCTCCCGTGTCACGCCACACCCGCATCGGTGAGATCCCCGAACGCGGTCGTGAAGAGCGCCTAGGAAGACGGCCGGGGACCTTCCGCGGAAGGCGTCGCAACCTCTCCACCAACGAAAGGACGACTGTCCATGCGTGCCATCACATCGGCAAGGCGTACGGCGCGGCCCCTGGCCGTGCTGTCGGGCGCCGCGCTGGCTCTGTTCCTCACCGCCCAGGGGGCAGGGGCCACGACCTCGCCCGACGATCCCGCGAACGTGACTCCTTCCGGAGACTCCAAGAGTGTGACCCCGCCCGAGGCGCAGGCGGCCTTCGCCGAGCAGGGCAGGGCCGCGGGGCTGACCGAGGAACAGATCACCACACTGCAGAACAGCGCGAACCTCTACCTGTCCACGCTGGGAGGCAGGCAGGTGGCTCTCAACAAGGTCGTCGTCGACGGGAAGGCGGACGTGTTCATCGCCCTCCCCGACGAGGACGCTCCCCGTGACCTGTCCCCCGAGGCCGGGCTCGTCTCCGCCAGTGGTTGCGCCGGCGGCAAGGCGGCCTACGGGCACTTCTGCGCCTGGCGGGAGCCCGGTTTCAGGGGCACCACGATCGACATGTACAGCTGCGGCAGATACCCCATCTCCCTCGTCGGCAACGGGTCCTGGGACAACAACCAGACGAAGGGCACGAGAGCGCGGATGTACAACAAGAGCGGCAAGCTCATCTACACCACCCCGCCGGCCCACAGCAGGGACAGCAGCGGCGACTGGACCCCTGTGCACAGCGTCAGGAACTGCTAGCGGGGTGACCCGGCTCAGTCGCGACGTCCCGTAGGGCGTCCAGAAGGGGGACGAGCAGGGGGTGGTGCTCCGCGCCTCGCCGTACGGCGGCGAAGACACGGCGTTCGGGGCCCGAGACCGGGCGGACCGCCACCCCCGACAGGTCGGGGCCGCGCAGCGCCAGGCGTGGCACCATCGCCACCCCCGCCCCGGCGGCGGCCAGCGCCACGACGGCGCTGAAATCGTCCGAGGAGTGCGCGAACTCGGGGGTGAAACCCGCGTGCTCACAGGCCAGCGCGATCACGTCGTGGCAGGGGTTGCCGGGGTAGGGGCCGATCCAGGTCTCGCCGTGCAGGTCGGCCACCGTCACCTCCCGCCCCGCCAGCGGGTGCTCGCGGGGCAGGACCACGTCGAACGGCTCCGAGTAGAGCGGGATGCGTGAGAGCCTGCGGTCGGTCTCCGCCGGGGCACCCCGGTACTCGACCGCGACCGCGAGATCGACCGCGCCGTCCAGGACCATGGTGAGGCTCTGGTCCCCCTCCGCGTCCAAGACGCGCACCCGGATGCCGGGCTCCTTGTCCTTGAGCCTGCCGACGGCCGGGGCGACGAGCAGGCCGATGGCGGTGGCGAAGGAGGCCACCGTCACCTCCCCGGCCGTGCCCGCGGTGTAGGCGGCGATGTCGGCGTCCGCCCGCTCCAGCTGGGCGAGCACCTCGTTGGCGTGACCCAGCAGGATGCGGCCGACGGCGGTCAGTCGTACGCCCCGGCCGTCGCGTTCCAGCAGCCGGTGGCCGACCTCGTGTTCGAGGGCGATGAGCTGCTGGGAGACGGCCGAGGGGGTGAGGTGCAGCGCGGCGGCAGCGGCGGTGACCGTCCGGTGGTCGGCCACCGCACGCAGGGTCCTGAGCCGTCGCGTGTCTATCACCTGCCCATTTTCGCCGGAATTATTTACAGACGGGTACAAACAGGGGTTGTTTCCGGCCCGATGGAGGTTATCCACAGGTTGACTTTCGGCGATGGGAGCACCCTCCGGGGGTGGATAACGTTGCCGGGATGGCTACGGGGACAGGGGGAAAGACGCTCACGGCGGTGCTGCTGTGGGCGTCGTTGGCCGTGCCGGTGCTGCTGGCCGGGTTCACCTCAAGGACGGCCCATCCCCTCGCGTGGTGGGGGGCGTTCACCTGCCTGGCGGTGATCGGCGCCGGGGCGGCGCTCGGCCGTGCCCGGCCGCTGGCGGCGATGCTGCTGGGGTCGGGGCTGTGGCTGGTCGAGGCGACACGCGGCAACCCGTTCACGGTGCTGGCGGCGATGGCGGTGTTCGCCTACCTCGCCGGGGTCCGGATGGACAGGGCCGGTCAGGCGGTGGCCGCGCTCGGCGGGCTGCTGGTCCTGGCGGGGACGGTGACACCGCTGGTCAGCGACGCGGGAGCCGGGTTCGTCGCGGTCTCGGGCGCCGTGCTGGGCGCGGTCGTGCCGTGGCTGGCGGGACGCGCCCGCAGGCAGTACCTACTGTTGGCGAGGGAGGGCTGGGAACGGGCCGAGGAGCTCGAACGCGCCCAGCGGCTCATCGCCGAGCAGGCCAGGGCCCGCGAGCGCACCCGCATCGCCGGTGACATGCACGACCTGCTCGGGCACGAACTCGGGCTGGTCGCGCTGCGGATCGGTGGGCTTGAGGTGGCTCCCGGCCTCGACGAGCGCTACCGGCTGGCGGCGGGCGAAGCGCGCAGGGCGGTCACGGCCGCCTCGGAGCGGCTGCAGGAGATCGTGGACATGCTGCACCACGACACCGGGACCGCCCAGGAGGAGGGCGTCCCCGAGCTGGTCGAGCGGGCTCGGGCCGCGGGCATGCGGGTCGAGCTGAGGACCGTGGGTGACGGCCCCCTCCCCAACGGCTCCCGCCCGGACGGCCCTCCTCCAGACGGCCCTCCTCCAGACGGCCCTCCTCCAGACGGCCCTCCTTCAGACGGCCCTCTCTCCGGCGGCTCTCTCCCGTCGGCCATGGCCGAGCGGGCGTTGCGGCGGGTGGTGCAGGAGGGCCTGACCAACTCCGCCAAGCACGCCCCCGGTGCCCCGGTCATCGTGACGGTCGAGCACCTGGCCACGGAGACCGTGGTCACGGTGACCACGGGTCCGGCACGCCGCCCCCAGGACCGCGCGTCCGGTGGACACGGGCTCGAAGGGCTCAGGGAGCGGGTCCGGCTGTGCGGCGGCTCCCTGCGGGCGGGGCCGAAGAGCGAAGGGTTCGGGAGGTTCGGGGAGCCGGCAAGGGGCGCGGGGCTCGGGAGAGGGGCCGGCCGGGAGCCCGGAGAGGGAGCGGGCATCGAACCGGCCGGGGAACCCGGCGAGGGGTTCGAGCTGAGCGCGCGCCTGCCCCACGCACCGGGACAGATCGCCGAGCCGGGGCCGGTCTCGGTCTCGGCGACCCATCTGGCCAGGGCACGGCTCAGGGCACGCCGCACGCGCGTCACCGCGGTCGCCACCGCCGTCACCGCCGTCACGGTGGTCACCCTGGTGGTGGTGGCCTTCATGATCTACGACGCCGCGTCCTCGGTGCTGACCCCCGAAGATTTCCAGCGACTGCGTCCCGGCCAGGACCAGACGACCGTGGCGCGGGTGCTGCCCGGTCGTTCCCGCATCGACGGGCCGGTGCCCGGCGAACCGGCCAGGCCACGGGGGACGGACTGCCGTTACTACGGCACCCACGCCAACCCCTTCGACGCTTCGCACCGTGAGCTGTTCCGGCTGTGTTTCGCGGGCGGGCGCCTGGCGAGCAAGGATTTCCTGCCCGCGAACCGGAGCCCGTAGAAGCCGCGCGAGGGTTCCGCAGGGCCGCGTGAGGGTCCTGCGGGGACACGTGTGATGTCCGTGGGCTCGAACGGGGGTTCCGCGGGGCCATGTGAGGTGAAGAGGCCCACAGGTTCTCGTACGGGAGTTCGGCAGGGCCGGATGAGAGGGGGACGACGGTGGTGCGAGTGGTGCTGGCCGACGACGAGGCGGTGGTCCGCGCCGGGGTGCGAATGATCCTGTCGGCCGATCCGGAGATCGAGGTGGTCGCCGAGGCCGCCGACGGGCGGGAGCTGGTCGAGGCGGTGCGTGCCCACCGGCCGGACGTGGCGCTGGTCGACATCCGCATGCCGCGCCTGGACGGCCTGGCCGCCACCGCCGAACTGCGTGCCGTGGCACCCGCGACGGCGGTGCTGATCATGACCACGTTCAGCAAGGACTCCTACGTCTCCCGCGCCCTCGCCGACGGCGCCACCGGATTCCTGCTCAAGACCGGAGACCCGAGGGAGTTCCTGCTTGGGGTCCGGGCGGTGGCCGGGGGCGGCGCCTACCTCTCACCCAGCGTGGCGGCCCGGGTCATCAGGGAGCTGACCGGTGACGACCTGTCCAGGACGGCGCAGGCCCGTGACCGGGTCGCGGTGCTGACCAACCGTGAACGGGAGGTGCTCGCGCTGATCGGCGCCGGGCTGTCCAACGCGGAGATCGCCCGCCGTCTCCACCTGGCCGAGGGCAGCGTCAAGACCTACACCAGCACGATCCTGGGCCGCCTGGGCGTGCGCAACCGAGTCCAGGCCGCGGTCGTCGCCCACGACGCCCGGCTGGTGCGCCGCGAGTGAGAGCGACCCAGGTCAGAAGCGTGATCATCCGGCCGGGTGTGGGCGACCCGGGCCGGAAGCGTGACCACCGGCTGGGTGATGGCGACCCCAGCGGGAAGTGGGCCTCGGGTGTGGTCATCCGGTACGGCGGGCGGCCCGCGAGTGAGAGCGACCCGGGCCGGAGTGAGCCTCAGGTGTGAGACCGCCGGGGGCGAGCAGCAGCGGGCGCAGCGCCGCCAGTCCGCGCAGCCGTTCGACCAGCGCGGTCGCGGGACCGCTGAGCGCGAGCACCACGACCGGCGCCAGCACCCCGCCGAGCAGCAGCCCCACCACCACGTCATGCGGATGGTGCGCGCCGACGAAAACCCGTGACGCCCCGCCCAGCAGCGCCAGCACCACCACGTACGGCGCCAGCGCCCGCCAGGCGAGCACCAGCCCGGCCGCCGCTCCGGCCGCGAGCGTCGCGTGGTTGCTCGGCAGGGACCAGTCCCCGTACGGCGGGCACGGCACGATCGTGGACACCCCACGCAGCGCCCGGCACGGCCGATCCTCCCGCAGCACCACCTTGACGACCTCGCTGACCACGTAGGCGGCCACCGTACCCACCGGGCCGAGCAACGCCAGCGCCATCATCCCGGCGGAGCCTCTCCTGGCCCGCCACCACGCCCACAGGTACAGCACGGCGAACACCACGAGCATCCCGTCGGTGCCCGTCTCCGCCAGCCCCCGAAACCACTCCGGCGTTCTCGCCGCGAGTTCCACGACGTCCCGATACAGTCCGTCATCCATGGCCCCTCCGCATATCCCCTGGTCAACGACCTTACGAAGGTAGGAATCAGGGGATATGGCACACAGCCGCCGATCGTCGCCGGTGTGCGTTGACTTTCGTCAACCGTCAGGAACTTGCGGCAACCGTCGGTCAACCGTCAGGGCCGGGAGAGGTCACCTCCTGGCCGCGACGAACGCCTCCACGGCACGGTCCACTTCGTCGAGCGAGTGGGCCGCGGACAACTGGACCCGGATGCGGGCCTTGCCGTGCGGTACGACGGGGTAGGAGAAGCCGATCACGTAGACGCCCTGTTCGAGCAGCCGCTCGGCCATGGCGCCCGCCTCGGCCGCGTCGCCGATCATGACCGGGACGATGGGGTGGTCGCCGGGCAGCAGGTCGAACCCGGCCTCGGTCATCCGGGTACGGAACCGCTCGGTGTTGGCGCGCAGCCGTACCCGGGCGTCGTCGGAGGTGCTGATCAGGTCGAGGACGCGCAACGAGGCGGCGGCGATGGCCGGGGCGAGCGAGTTGGAGAACAGGTAGGGGCGGGACCGCTGGCGCAGCAGCTCGCAGATCTCCCTGCGCGCCGAGACGTAGCCGCCGCTGGCGCCGCCGAGCGCCTTGCCGAGGGTGCCGGTGATGATGTCCACGCGGTCCATGACGCCGTGCAGCTCGGGGGTGCCCCGGCCGCCGACGCCGACGAAGCCGACCGCGTGCGAGTCGTCGACCATCACCATGGCCTCGTACCGCTCGGCCAGCTCACAGATCTCACGCAGCGGCGCGACGTAGCCGTCCATGGAGAACACACCGTCGGTGACGACCAGCCTGCGCCGGGAGTCCGAGGCCTCCTTGAGCCTGGCTTCGAGGTCGGCCATGTCACGGTTGGCGTAGCGCAGGCGGCGGGCCTTGCTCAGCCGGATGCCGTCGATGATGCTCGCGTGGTTGAGCGCGTCGGAGATCACCGCGTCCCGTTCGTCGAGCAGCGTCTCGAAGACCCCGCCGTTGGCGTCGAAACAGGAGCTGTACAGGACCGTGTCCTCCTGGCCGAGAAAGTCGGCCAGCCGTGCCTCAAGCTGCTTGTGCACCTCCTGGGTGCCGCAGATGAAACGCACCGAGGCCATGCCGAAGCCCCAGCGGTCGAGTGCCTCCCTGGCCGCGTTGACCACTTCGGGGTGGTCGGCCAGGCCGAGGTAGTTGTTGGCGCAGAAGTTCAGCACCTCGCCGCCTCCGGCGACGGCGATGTCCGCCCGCTGGGGGGTGGTGATGACCCGCTCGGGCTTGAGCAGCCCGGCGGCGGCGATCTCGTCGAGGGTGTCACGCAGGTCGGCGCGGACGTTGTCGAACATCAGGCGGTCCAATCCATGATGACTTTTCCGGTCTTGCCACTCGCCGCGGTGTCGAAGGCCGCGTCGAAGTCGCGGTGGGAGAAGCGGTCGGTGATGACGGGGGACAGGTCAAGCCCCTTCTCCAGGAGAACCGACATGGAGTACCACGTCTCGTACATCTCTCTGCCGTAGATGCCCTTGATGGTGAGCATCGAGGTGACGACGGTCGAGAAGTCGACCGCGAACTCCTCGGCGGGCAGGCCGAGCATGGCGATCCTGCCGCCGTGCGTCATGTTGGCGATCATGTCACGGAGCGCCCTCGGGTTCCCGGACATCTCCATGCCGACGTCGAAGCCCTCGCGCAGGCCCAGTTCGTGCATGCCGTCCGCGATGGAACGTTCCGCCACGTTCAGCGCCAGGTTCACCCCCAGCTTGCCCGCCAGCTCCAGCCGTTCGGGGCTGACGTCGGTGACGACCACGTTGCGGGCCCCGATGTGCGTGGCGACCGCGGCGGCCATCAGCCCGATCGGCCCGGCCCCGGTGATCAGCACGTCCTCGCCGACCATCGGGAAGGTCAACGCGGTGTGTACGGCGTTGCCGAACGGATCGAAGATCGCCGCCACATCCGGGTCGACCGGGGTCCTGTGCACCCAGACGTTGGACGCGGGAAGCGTCAGGTACTCGGCGAAGGCGCCGTCACGGTTGACCCCGAGGCCGACCGTGTTGCGGCACAGGTGCCGCCGCCCGGCCATGCAGTTACGGCACTTGCCGCAGACCAGGTGCCCCTCCCCGCTGACCAGGTCGCCGACCGCGACGTCCTCGACGCCGGGCGCCACCTCGACGACCTCGCCGCAGAACTCGTGCCCGACGATCAGCGGGGGCCGCAGGGTGTGCCTTGCCCAGGCGTCGAAATCACGGATGTGCAGGTCGGTGCCGCAGATGCCGGTGCGCAGCACCCTGATCAGCACCTCACCCGCGCCCATGACCGGCTCGGGCACATCGGCCAGCCGAAGTCCGGGCTCCGCCCTCTCCTTGACCAGCGCTTTCATAGAAGATCCCCCCTCAGCTTCCGACCCTACGCACTGTGCCGGGCCGGTTCTTGAGGTGTCCATCGCGGTTTTCTTAACCCGTCCCACAGCATTGCTTCATGCTTGTGCCGAGCTGGGCTTTTCCTCCGCGGCCGAGGGGATCTTCCAGAGATCTAGCGTTCGGCTCTGTCCCGGTTCCTCGTCTCCAGGGGGTCGGGCATCGCAGGCGCGCCGGGGCCGATCTGGCGGGGGCCGATGTCGCTCTCCGCGGCCTCGGCGACCGCCTCCGCGGCGGCCTGCTCGGCCTGGGCGGTCTCCCTCTCGGTCGCCTCCTTGGCGGCCTCGTCGATCGCGGGGGTCTCCCTGGTCGCGCTCGACCGGGGCAGCGACTCGGTGAAGGCCTTCGACACACCCTGGAGCGCGGAGGTGACCTCGCTGGGAATCACCCAGAACGTGTTGCCCTGGCCCTTGGCCAGCTCGGGCAGCACCTGGAGGTACTGGTAGGCCAGCAGCTTGGGGTCGGGGTCGTTGCGGTGGACGGCCTGGAAGACCTCGTCGATCGCCTGGGACTGGCCCTGGGCCTTGAGGATCGCGGCGCTGCGCTCACCCTCGGCGCGCAGGATCGCGCTCTGCTTGTCACCCTCGGCGGTGAGGATCTGGGACTGGCGCTGGCCCTCGGCGGTGAGGATCGCGGCGCGCTTGTCCCGTTCGGCGCGCATCTGCTTCTCCATCGCCTCCTTGATGGTCTTGGGCGGGTCGATCGCCTTGATCTCGACCCGGTTCACCCGGATGCCCCACTTGCCGGTCGCCTCGTCCAGCACGCCGCGCAACTGGCTGTTGATCGTGTCGCGGGAGGTGAGCGTCATCTCCAGGTCGAGTGAGCCGACGACGTTGCGCAGGGTGGTGACCGTGAGCTGCTCGACGGCCTGGATGTAGTCGGCGATCTCGTAGGCGGCCGCCCTCGGGTCGGTCACCTGGAAGTACAGCACGGTGTCGATCTCGACGACGAGGTTGTCCTCGGTGATCACCGGCTGCGGGCGGAAGGAGACCACCTGCTCACGCAGGTCGATCATCGGGTAGACGCGGTCGATGTAGGGGATCACGAAGTTCAGGCCGGGCTTGAGCGTGGTCTGGTAGCGGCCGAGCCGCTCCACGTTGCGTGCCCGGGACTGGGGGACGATGCGCACCGCGCGCAACACCGTGAACACGGCGAACAGCACGACGAGCAGTCCGGCGATCAGCAGTGGGTCCATGTGGTCACCTGTCGTCTACGAGTTGGAGGTCTCGTCCTTCGGGGCGGGAAGGGAGGCTGGAACGGCAGGGCATGCCGTTGTCGCGCGGGGAGGCTCGCCGTCGGGCGGGCCTGAGAACCGTGAACCTCAATGTGACCTCCTTTTCGTGGAGTCCCCCGCTTCGTGGCGGGGAGGATGTCAATCCCGGGGATAGACGAGCGCTGTGGCGCCCTCGATCTCGATGACGTCGACGACGGCTCCCGCCGGGATCACCAGCGTCTCGTCGTACGCTCTGGCGGACCATTCCTCGCCGCCGATCCTGACCCGGCCGTCCCTGCCGGTCACCTCGCTCAGGGCGTAGGCGGACTTGCCGACCAGGGCCTGGACGCCGAACCGTCTGTCGGCGGGCGGCGGTTTGAGGTGGCGTCTGGCGATGGGCCGTACCACGACCATTCCCGCCACCGTGGTGACCGCGAACACCAGGAACTGAAGGGGAAGCGGCAGGCCGAGGGCGGCGGTGACGGAGGTGATCAGCGCGGCGCCGCCGAGCAGCCCGAGGGCGGTGGTCAGCGTGAAGATCTCAGCGACGCCGAGCGCCACCGCGAGAATCAACCAGATGACCCAGTAATCCATCTCCGGCCCTCCTTAATAATGAACGGCTCGGATGTCCAGGAGGTTCCCTTCCCTACGGTATGCCGATATTTGAAACCCGGTAGTCATTCTGCGGGGGTGTTTCGCCGCGTCTCGATGCCGTCGAGCAGAAAGTCAAGTCCGATGGTGAAGGCCGTGTCCCAGTCCTTGCCGATCGGCGGGCCGTACTCGGCGAGGGTGGGGTAACGCTCACGACGCGTCCGCAGGTGCTCCTCGGCCGCCTCCCGCGCCGCCCTCTCGTCCCGCGCGAGCCAGGTGGCCTGCATCAGCGCCGAGCCGATGACGTAGTTGGACAGGCCGTACGCCGCGGCGGACAGGTGGGGTTCGGTGAAGCCCGCGGCGACCAGTGTGGCGTGCAGGAACTCGGCGCGGTCCAGGACGTTCGGCCCCATGAGGGGGCGGCCGAGCAGGGCCGCCGACCAGGGATGGCGTAGCAGCGCGGCACGCCACCCGCCGATCAGGGCCGTGACGTCCGCGCGCCACCGGTCCGCCCCGCCGCCCGAGGGCAGCCCGACGTCGCCGAAGATCGCGTCGAGGGCGAGGTCGAGCACGTCGTCCTTGGTCTTGACGTGCCAGTACAGCGTGGTCGAGCCGGTGCCGAGGCGCTCGGCGAGCCGCCGCATGGTCAGCCGCTCCGCCCCCTCCTCGTCCAGCAGCGCGACCGCCTCGGCCACGATGCGCTCCCTGCTGAGCGGAGGAGCCTCCCTCCTGGCCCGCGCCGGCCGGAACCACACCTCCCCGGCCCCCTGCCGAGCCGTACGGGATGCCCTCACCTCTTCGTCGTCCACACGACCAAGTCTAGTATGGTGATCGACCACTGGATCAATGGTCCAGTGACTCGATCGTTGGTCCAGCGGGGAGGGGAGGGACCGTGGGGCATGTCGAGATTGAGCGGGTCGGGTATCGGTTGCCGGATGGGCGGGTGTTGCTCGACGAGGTGTCCTTCCGGGTCGGTGAGGGCGTCAAGGCCGGGCTCGTCGGCCCCAACGGGGCGGGGAAGACCACGCTGTTGAAGCTGGTCGCCGGTGACCTGCGGCCCGACTCCGGGCGGGTGGTCCACTCGGGTGGCCTGGGGGTGATGCGGCAGTTCATCGGTGGGGTCGGGGACGACAGGACGGTGGGCGACCTCCTGCTGTCCGTCGCCCCCGACCCGATCCGTACGGCCGTCGCCACCCTGCGGGACGCCGAGGCCGTGCTGGCCGCGAGGGACGACGAGTCCGCCCAGCTCGGCTACGCGCAGGCGCTCGCCGACTACGGCGACGCGGGCGGCTACGACATGGAGGTCGTCTGGGACACCTGCGCGACGGAGGCCGTCGGCGTGCCGTACGAGGAGCTTCGCGACCGGCCGGTGAACACCCTGTCGGGCGGCGAGCAGAAAAGGCTCGTCCTTGAGGCGCTGCTGCGCGGTCCCGACCAGGTCCTGCTGCTCGACGAGCCGGACAACTACCTGGACGTCCCGGCCAAGCAGTGGCTGGAACGGCGCCTGCTGGAGACCGCCAAGACCGTCCTGCTCGTCTCGCACGACCGGCGGCTGCTGGCCACCGTCACCGACCGGGTCGTCACCGTCGAGTCGCGCCGGGTCTGGGTGCACGGCGGCGGGTTCGCCACCTACGCCCAGGGGCGTTCCGCCCGGGTCGAGCGGCTCGACGAACTGCGCCGCCGCTGGGACGAGGAGCACACCAGGCTCAGGCACACCGTGCACACCCTGCGGCAGGGCGCGACCGCCAACGACGCGCTCGCCTCCGCCTACCGGGCCGCCCGCACGCGGCTCGTCAGGTTCGAGGAGGCGGGGCCACCGGAGGCGGCGCCCAGGGCGCAGAACATCCGGATGAGACTGCGGGGCGGACGCACCGGCAAACGGGCGGTCCTGTGCGAGAACCTCGAACTGACCGGCCTGATGCGGTCCTTCGACACCGAGATCTGGTACGGCGAGCGCGTGGCCGTCCTGGGTTCGAACGGCTCGGGCAAGTCCCACTTCCTCAGGCTCCTGGCCCAGGCGGCGGACGGGGCGACCCCCTCCGTGCGCCACACGGGGACGGTGCGGCTGGGGGCGCGGGTCGTTCCCGGGCATTTCACCCAGACCGACGTCCGTCCCGACCTCTACGGCCGTACGCCCGCGGAACTGATCACCACCGGGCACGCGCTGACCCTGAACGAGGCCATGGCCGCCCTCGCCCGCTACGAACTGGCCCCGGCGGGTGCCAGGCCGTTCGAGACGCTCTCCGGCGGGCAGCAGGCCAGGCTGCAGATCCTGCTGCTCGAACTGTCGGGGGCGACCCTGCTGCTGCTCGACGAGCCGACCGACAACCTCGACCTGGCCAGTGCCGAGGCGCTCCAGGAGGGGCTCGACGCCTTCGACGGGACCGTGCTGGCCGTCACCCACGACCGCTGGTTCGCCGACGACTTCGACCGCTACCTGGTCTTCGGCGCGGACGGGCGGGTCCGCGAGTCGGCGGAGCCGGTGTGGGACGAGGGACGGGTCCGCTGAACCCGGCCCCTCGGACGGCTCGGCCGGGCCTCCGGAAGTGGAGGCTCCTGGTTTCTCGACCCCCCTTCAATTACTCTTTGTTGCCAGTCAACAACAAGGAGTGATCAGCTTGCGACGTGCAATGTCCACTACTCTGGGCGCTCTTGCCGCCTGTGCCGCACTCGTCCTGGCCACCCCGGGCCTGGCCTCCGCCGCGTCCGGAACCTTCGAGTACACCTCCGCCGGACTCCCGAACTCCTTGCTCACGCCGAAGGACAACCTCTGCTACGGCGTCGGTTACTCCGCCGGGGCCACCAACAAGACCAACCGTGACGCGCTGCTGTACGAGGGAAACAGCTGCCACGGCAGGGTCATCAAGGAACTCTCCCCGGGAAGCTCGACGGACACCCGGTTCGAGAGCGTGAAGTTCGTACACTGACCCGGCTGATGCCCGTGCCGTGCTCGTCGGAGCCGGTGTGGTTCGAGGGACGGATCCGCTGACCCGTCCCTCGAACCAGGAGCGACTCAGCGGGCGGGCAGGACGGTGCCGGAGACCTCGCCGAGGGTGATCACGGTGCCGCCGGGGCCGGGGGCCGTCGCGGTGATCGTGACCGTGTCGCCGTCCTCAAGGAAGGTCTTCGACGAGCCGTCGGGCAGCTTGAGCGGTTCCGTGCCGTTCCAGGTCAGCTCGATCAGCGATCCCCGCTGGTCGGGGTCGGCGCCGGAAACCGTGCCGCTGGCGTACAGGTCGCCGGTGCGCAGGCTCGCGCCGTTGACCGTCATGTGGGCGAGCATCTGGTCGGGCGTCCAGTACATCCCCCGGTACGGCGGTCGCGAGACGACCTCCCCGTTCAGCGTGACCTCCAGCGTCAGGTCCAGCCCCCACGGCTCGTCCCTGCGCAGGTAGTCAAGGGGCTCGGGATCCTGCGCGGCACCGGGGGTCCGCGCCTCCGACAGCGCGTCCAGCGGCGTGATCCACGGGGAGATCGAGGTGGCGAAGGACTTGCCGAGGAAGGGGCCGAGCGGGACGTACTCCCAGGCCTGGATGTCCCTGGCGCTCCAGTCGTTGACCAGCGTCACCCCGAAGACGTGGTCGGCGAACCGGCCCGACCGCTCGCCGAGGGCGGTCGGCGTGCCGACGACGAACCCCAGCTCCGCCTCGATGTCCAGCTTCGCCGACGGCCCGAACACCCCCGCGCCACGCTGTCCCGACGGCCTGACGACCGGGGTGCCGGAGACGACGACGGTTCCCGCCCTGCCGTGGTAGCCGACGGGCAGGTGGCGCCAGTTCGGCTTCAGCGGCTCCTCGTTCGGCCGGAACATCCGGCCCAGGTTGGAGGCGTGTTCGAGGGAGCAGTAGAAGTCGACGTAGTCGGCCACCTCGAACGGCAGGTGCAGCCTGACCTGGTCGAGCGGGACCAGGTGCGTCTCGACGGCGCCGGGGTCGGTGCGCAGCTTGTTCTGGAGCACCGTCCTGGTGTCCCGCCACGCGGCCGAGCCCCTGGCCATGAAGGCGTTGAGCGAGCCGGTGGCGAACACCTCGTCGTGCAGGACTCCGGCGAGATCCACGACGTGCTCGCCGTAGCGCACTCCGACGCGCGGGGTCTCCCCCTCGTGCCGGGAGAAGACCCCGTAGGGCAGGTGTTCGACACCCCAGGACATCACACGTTCTCCTCTACTGCGTTCTCGATGAGCCCCAAGGCTCGCAGGTCCTCGATCGGCGTGCTCGTGCTGCACGAACCGTAGGAGACCAGCAGCTGCCTGGCGCGGGTCGCGACGTCCTCGGAGACCTCGCGGGCCAGCCGTACCAGCTCGCCCACGTCCGTCGAGCCCAGCACGGCGGCCGGGTCACGGCCGTCGACGGCGGCGCAGACCGCCAGGACCAGGTTGAGGAAGCCGTGCCGGTCGACGCCGAGCGCCGGGTCGAAGTGGCGCACCGCGTTGTGCAGTCCGGCCGTGGCCTTGAACGGGATGCCGCGTTCGACGCAGTGGGAGATGAACGCGCCCAGATCCTGGGCGGAGGGGAAGGCGGTGGCGACCGTCCCGCCACACCTGACCTTGAGCCCCACCCCCTGTGGCGGGTCGAAGGGCAGCTGGGCCGGGGTGACCTCGACGAACAGCCGGGCCTTGAGGTCACCGAGGTCCACAACCCTCCCGGGGACCTCGACCAGCTCGACGTCGAGACCGTCGAGCGGCGGCAGGTCGGGGGTGTCCAGGACGAGACCGAGCCTGATCGGGTGGTCCAGGTGCTCGCGCAGCTCGCCGATCCGGCTGGCCGCGCACAGGAAACGGTGGGTCAGCACCGGGCTGCCCGCCGCGAGGTCCGCCCGGTGCCTGGCCAGGGCCCTGGCCATGGGCAGCGCGGTCGGCGGGAAGAGCCCGGCGTCGTCGACCAGGGCGTCGAAGAGCGTCACCGGGCCCACGTCCAGGCGTAGGCGGGGTCCTCGACGGACAGGCCGGTCGAGCCGAGGTCGAGGGGCCGGAAGGTGTCCACCATCACGGCCAGTTCGCTCGTCTGCGTGTGGCCCTGCCGTACGGCCTCGACGGAGGCCTCGACGGCGCCGGGCTGGGGGCCGTGGGTGAACCCGGCGGGGTGCAGCGAGATCGAGCCGACGTCGATGCCCGAGCCCTTGCGCGCGGTGTAGTCGCCGCCCGCGTAGAACATCAGCTCGTCGGAGTCCACGTTGTGGTGGTTGTAGGGGATCGGGATGGCCTCGGGGTGGAAGTCGAGGGGCCGGGGGCAGAACGAGCAGACCACGAAGTTCGGTCCCTCGAAGGTCTGGTGCACCGGCGGCGGGGCGTGGGTGCGCTTCACGACGGGTTCGAAGTCGCTGATGTTGAAGGCGTAGGGGTACAGGCAGCCGTCCCAGCCGACCACGTCGAAGGGGTGGTTGCGGTAGACGAGCCGGGTCAGCCCGCCGCGCGTGCGGACCAGCACCGGGACCTCCTCGCCCTCGGCGAGCATCGGCTCCTGCGGGGTGCGCAGGTCGCGCTCGGAGTAGGGGGCGTGTTCGAGGAACTGGCCGTACTTCGACAGGTAGCGCTTGGGCGGCCTGATGTGCCCGGCGGCCTCGATGACGAAGGCCGTGACGCGACCCTGGGGGACCCAGCGGTGGATCGTCCCGGTCGGCACGACGACGTAGTCGCCCTCCCCGGCTTCGAGCGCGCCGTAGGTGGACTCGAACGTGACCCGTCCTGAGGCGATGTAGACGCACTCGTCGCCCATGGAGTTGCGGTACAGCTCGCTGGGGGCCTCGGTCGCGGCGTACGACATGCGGACGTCGGCGTTGCCCGCCAGCAGGCCGCGCCCGGAGACCAGGTCACCGCCGGTCGGGAGGTCCTGGGTGCGGAAGTGCCTGGGGGAGAGCGGAAGGTTGGGGGTGAGCGTGGCGGAGGGGGAGGCCTCGACCGCCTCCGCCTTGATGATCGCCGTGGGCAGGTACCGGTGGTAGAGAAGTGAGGAGTCGCTGGAGAAGCCCTCCTCACCCATCAGCTCCTCGGCGTACAGCCCGCCGTCGGGCCGCCGGAACTGCACGTGTCGCTTGCGGGGAATCTCACCCACGACGCGGTAGTACGGCATCCGCTTCTCCAAGCTCGTCCGTTTATCGGACATTGTTGTCCTTTATACGTACAACCTTCCGTCAACGAGTGAGCCGATGTCAAACATGGACTCCCGTGTCGAGGTGAAGTATCTTGATATCGAGATACTTAGGGGTTGTGATGATTCACCACGTGCAGCTCGCCTGTCCTCCCGGGAGCGAGCAACTGTCCCGCGACTTCTACGAGGGGGTGCTCGGCCTGACCGAGATCCCCAAGCCTCCTCTCCTCGCGGCCCGTGGCGGATGCTGGTTCAGGGGGCACGGCATCGAACTCCACCTGGGCGTCGAGGCCGACTTCCGCCCGGCCCGCAAGGCGCACCCCGGCCTCATGGTCGAGGACCTCGACCACTGGGCCCGGCGCCTGGGCGAGGCCGGTTACCCGGTCGACTTCGCCGACGACTTCCCGGGGATGCGCCGCTTCCACAGCGCCGACCCGCACGGCAACCGCCTGGAGTTCCTCTCACCTGAGGACGGGCGTCCGTGAACGCCCGAGGGTGAGCGCGGCGACCGCGCAGAGCAGGGCGGGCACCAGGAGGGCGCGGGCCGTGCCGGCGGGGGCCGGGGTGAGCAGGGCGCCCATCACGGCGACACCGAGGGTGGCGCCGACCTGCCTGGCCGCGTTGAGCAGGCCGCCCGCGGTGCCTGCCATACCGGTGGGGGCCGCCGCGACGACCGTGGTGACCAGCGCGGGCAGCGCGAAGGAGACCCCGAAACCGGTGCAGAGCAGACCGGCGACCAGGAGCGGGTAGGCCGACCCGGTCGTGACCGCGACCGCGAAGATCACACCGCCTGCGGTCAGCAGGGCCAGGCCTGCGGTCACCGGCCCGCGCGGCCCCGACCTGGCGACGATCCTGCCGGTGACCAGCGGGTTGACGGCGAACGGCAGCGTCATCGGCAGGAAGGCCACCCCGGTTTCGAGCGGGGACAGCTCCAGGGTCCGCTGGAAGAGCAACGGCAGCACGAACAACACCCCGGCCATCGTGAAGTTGACCGCAGCACCGGCCAGCAGCGCGGGCGTCATACCGGGGGCCCGCAGTACGGCGGGCGCCAGGACCGGCTCGGTGCCGCGCCTCTCAAGCGCCACGAAGGCCACCCCGGCGGCGACGGCGGCGGCACCGGACCCCAGCGCGTGGACCGGCTCGCCCGAGCCGAGCGCGATGAGCGCGTCGGTGCCCAGCCCGAGGGCCACGCAGACCGCGAGTTGGGCGGGCCAGCCGATCCCGCGGTCGCCGCGCGGGCAGCGCACCGCGCGCCCCGCCGTCAGCGCCAGTACGGCCGCCGCCAGCGGGACGTTGATCAGGAACACGGCCCGCCAGCCGGACAGGCCGACCAGCAGCCCTCCGGCGATCGGCCCGGCGGCAAGCGCGGCCCCGCTGACGGCCGCCCACACCGACAGTGCCCTGGCGCGTTCTGCGGGAACCGGGTAGAGCGTGCTGATCATCGCCATGGAGGCGGGCACGCAGGCCGCCGCCGCGGCGCCGAGCAGCGCCCGCGCCGCCACCAGCGTCCACAGGTCGGGTGACAGCGCGCTCAGCAGCGAGCCGACCCCGAAGAAGGCGACGCCCGCCCGGAAGACCCGGTGCGCGCCGAACCTGTCGCTGATCGCCCCCGCGGACAGCAACAGGGCGCCGAACACGACGGTGTAGCCCGACACGGCCCACTGCAGGCCCGCGACCGAGCCGCCGAGCGAGCGTGCCAGATCAGGTTCGGCCACCGAGAGCACGGTCATGTCGAGCAGGACCGTGAAGTAGCCGAGGGAGATGCCGAACAACGCCAGGGAACGCCTGGTGGAACCGATGGTCATGCGGGTCACTGTCGTGGGCCGGGCCGTACGGCTCCACCGGAGAGAACGCAGGCTCCGTTCGGAATATCCGAACGCTCGCCGGGGGTTCGCCCGACATGGAGCTTCGCCAGTTACAGGTCTTCGAGGCGGTCGCCAGGCACGGGACCGTCACCGACGCCGCCAACGCGCTCGGCAACGCGCCCTCCTCAGTCTCGGCGCAGATCCGCGTGCTGGAGAGGTCCCTGGGAGTGGCGCTGTTCGAACGCGGCCCCAGGGGGATGGGCCTGACCCCGGCCGGTGAGCGCATGCGGTCGTGGGCGCGGCGACTCCTCGACCAGGCCGAACAGGCCAGACTCGACGTCGCCGGAGGCGGGCGGGAGCTGCGTCTGGGCGCGCTGGAGACCATCGCCGCGACCCACGTGCCCGCGATCCTCACCCGGCTGGCCGTGCGGCGCCCCGAACTGCGGGTCGAGGTGAGCTCCGACGCCGCCAGGGACCGGCTGCTGGCCGACGTCGCCGAGGGCGACCTGGACGCGGCGCTGCTGCTGGACGCGGGGGAGGGGCTCGGCGGGCTCGGCTTCGGCCTGCCGTCGGCGCCGCTGGACTTCCTCGACCTGGAGACCGTACGGCTCGTGCTCGTCGCCGCCCCGGGGCACCCGCTCTCCGGGAGGCGAGAGGTGACCAGAGGGGACCTGCGCGGCCAGGACCTGCTGGTCAACGTGCCCGCCTGCTCGTTCTGGCTGGCCGGGGAGCGCCTGTTCGGGCAGGACATGCGCCGGGTCAGGGCGGGCGGGGTCTCCGTCATGCGCGCCTGGGCCGAACGCGGTCTCGGCGTCACCCTGCTGCCCGACTTCGCGGTCTCCGCCCAGCTCGACGAGGGCACCCTCGTACGGCTCGCCGTCGAAACCACCCCGCTGGCGCTGCGGCTCGTCTGGCGCGCCGACCGGGAGGACGTCCCCGGCCTGCGCGAGGTCCTGTACGCCGTGGCGGACCCAGGCCGTAGGTTGGGCGGGTGAGCACGTGGAGCGCGGAGCGGCGGATCTCCTCGGCGACCGGTTACCTGCTCCTGCGCCTGGGCGGTCTCGTCCGCGACCGGGTCGAGGACGAACTGCGGCGGTGGGGGATAACGGGCAAGGAACTGCGGGTGATGAGCCTCGCCAACGACCGGGAGGCGTCACAGCGTGACCTGTGCGGACTGTCCGGCCTCGACCGCACGACGATGGTCGCGGTGATCGACAAGCTGGAGCGGCTCGGCTACGCCCGGCGGGCCCGCAGCGCGGCCGACCGGCGCAAACAGCTCGTCCTGCTGACCGAGGAGGGCAGACAGGCCGTCGAGGAGGCCGTGACGCGGATGACCGAGGTGGAGACCGACTTCCTCTCGCCCCTCGACCCGGCCGAACGCGAGTTGCTCAACGAGATGGTCGCCCGGCTCTACACGGTCCACAGCACCTCGTGAGATTACTGACCGTTTTGGTGTGACTACATAGGGAAATGGTTCCTTATGTGGATAGCGGGGGCGGCCCCTGGACTGAAGATCGACTGGGCCAGGATGCCCACCTACAACACGATCATGGCGGTCGCGGCGGGTGTGGGGCTGGTCCTGGTGGTCGCACTCGGGCACAAGGTGCTGCGCGGCAGGATCAACGACCACTTCGAGGGCTGGGCGCTGGCCTTCGGGGTGCTCGGCCTGATCCTCACGACGACCGGCCTGCACATGACGCTCACCTGGCCGCTCGCCGGGCAGGGCTTCCCCTTCGACAACATCGTCTTCGGGGAGCCCGCACTGGCCTTCGGGGCGCTGCTGTTGTTCGCGGCCTTCTACCTGTGGCGCAAGGGCGTGTTGCTGGCCGCCGCGCTGGACCGCCCCGCCCTGCTCGCCCGTACGGCGGGCCCCGTCTCCCTGTTCGTCGCGGGCATGGGGCTCGGGTGCTTCGGCATCGCGGCGGCCGGATGGACCTACACCCTGTTCGCCGCCCCGCCCCAGGAGCCCATCTCCGGGGCCTTCGCCGACATGCCGTTGCTTGAGGCGACGTTCATCTCCGGCCTCTACGTCCTGGTCGGCCTGGGCGCGGTGCTCTTCCCGCTGGCGCTGCGGGCCAAGGGGGGAGGGCTCACGACCGTCGTCGGGGTGTGCTGGGGGGTGGCCGGAATCGCCTTCACCCTGTTCGGGGCGCTGAACTACTTCACCCACATCGGCCTGATCGTCAACACCATGTAGGCCGGGGTCAGGCCAGGGCCCGGGACAGTTCGACGGCCGAGGCGGCCACCCGGGGGCCGACGACCTCGGGGTCCAGCGGGGTGAAGGAGACCACGCCGACCGACGCCTCAAGCCACGGCAATCCGGGCACGGGCGCCGCGATGCCCCTGGCCCCCTCCTGGAGGTGCCCCTCGGTGACCACATGGCCCGTACGGCCTTCGCGCAGGGCGAGCACGGCCAGTCCTGCGGCCCCCTTGGACAGCGGGTGACGCGACCCCTCGCGGTAGGCGACGTGCATGTCCGTCCACGACGGTTCGACGACCGCGACGGCCAGCCCGTCCTCCCCCTCGGCGACCGTGAGGTGCGCGGTCGCCCCGACCTCCTCGGCGAGCCGCCGCAGGGCGGGCAGGGCGCCCTCACGCAGCAACGGCTGTACGGCCCTGGCCAGGACGAGGACGCCGAAGCCCAGATGGAGACGGCCCTCACCGTCCCGCCTGACGAACCCCTCTTTCTGCAGGGTGGTGAGCAGGCGGTAGACCGCCGGGCGGCTCAGCCCCAGCTCCGCGGCCAGCTCGGTCGGGGTCCGGCCGGGCCTGCCGTCGGAGAGCAGGCGCAGCAGGCGCAGACCGCGCTCAAGGGTCTGCGAGGACTCCGCGGCCATCAGGGCGTCCACAGGGCTGGGAACATGCCCCGATTATCCGTGGTGTCCCAATGTGATGTCCGCGCGGCCTCCGCCGTACGGGACCGTCGGTATGGCATTTCGGTATGGCCAAGCTGAGCTGACTGGGATATGGCGGGTTTCTGGCTATTTCCTGACTAAGCCTGTTGAGGGATCAGAGATCTGTATAGGGTGCGAAACGATCGTTTTGACTGGATCACCGGGAGTTCGGGACATGCGAATCAACCTGCGACGGACTCTTGCCGTCGGCGCGGCCGTCGCGGTCATCGGAGCGCTGGCGCCGGCTGCGGCGGCCTTCTCACAGGACGACGATCGCAGCTGCAACGATCTGATGGGTGACGACGCCCCCGCCTTCATCGTGTGCCGCTGGCTGGCCAAGCCGGACGAGGCATACGACATCGTGAAGTTCTGGAGCGCGAACGACAACGCCAACCTCAAGTCCGCCACCGCCACCGACGGCCAGTTCATCGACTGCTCGGCCCCGGGAAGCTCCTGCCCCCAGCTTGAGGGCGACGGCACCGTGGGCGACGAGAACACCCCGCTCCCCGAGGGCGCGGACGCCGACGGCGCGCCCGAGTGCGAGGCGGGCCAGGAGTGCGCGGTCGGCGGCTACCAGGAGGGCGGCGACGGCACGCAGAGCGCGCCCGAGCAGAGCAGCGGCCTCAAGCCCACCGGCCAGGCGAACACCGCCCAGAACGCCACGGCCCAGACCGCCCAGCAGGCGGCCGCCACGGTCCCGACCCCGCAGGAGGTCACCGCCGCCGCGCAGGGTCCCGTCGGCCAGGTGATCACCACCGCCAAGGGCACCGGCCTGCGCGTCTGGATCGACACCGAGCTGGCCGACGACTGGAAGGCGGGGGCGCAGAACTTCTCCGCCGCCGTCAAGCGGGTCGCCGCCCTGGCCGCCCGCCCCGAGGTCGCCGGAATCCGGTTCAGCTCCCAGCTCGGCTACAACTCGACCTTCAAGACCGACGACGAGGTGCTGGCCTTCGTCACGGCCGCCTCCGCCGCGCTGCGCCAGGCCGCGCCGGGCAAGCGTCTCGGCGTCCACACGGTCGTCCCCGAGCTGGCCTGCGGCGGTGACGAGGCCTGCAAGACCGAGATGCGCAAGCGCTACCCGCTGCTGGCCCCCGAGCGGGTCGAGTCGCACCTGATCTCCGGCCGGGTCGACCAGCTCTCCCTCGACAACGGCCTGACCTACGGCGGCTACACCGCCTGGAAGATCACCCCGGAGCAGGCCCAGGCCAACCAGTGGATCCAGGTCCGCGCCCGCGCCTGGGACGCCCTGGGCCAGGTCGCCGCCGAGGAGACCGGCCTGGTCGGCCAGGTCACCGCGGAGCAGATCGCGGCCAGGGTCTCCAAGCCCGTCCTGGACGGCTCCGCCCAGCAGGTGAACGTCTGGACCCGGGTCCAGGACGCCAAGGGCACCGTCACCCGGCTGACCGCCTGGGACGAGTTGAAGAAGCTCGCCCCGATCCAGCGTCGCATGGCCGCCGTCTACACCCCGGCGACCCCCGAGGTGGACACGGCGACCGACCTCAAGAAGGTCGCCGAAACCTTCAGCCAGGTCTACCTGACGATCGCCTGACCTTCCCAGGCCGAACGCGGAAACCCCAGCCCACGACCCGAACCGTGGGACTGGGGTTTCGTGTTTCCACCGAACGGAGGAGCGCCCTGGGGCCGGTCAGAAGACCGGGCGCCAGGAGCTGCCCACGCCCTTCTCCGCCTCGAAGGCGGGTCTGGCCGTCACCGTGTCGTAGATGATGTGCAGCGCCGTGACGCGCCCGTCGTCGGCCAGTTCGAGGACGTCGACGCACTCGAAGTTCGCCGGCTGCCCCGAGGGCAGGGTCCAGTCGAAGCGGAACCAGATGGTCACCAGCGGGGCTCCGGTGACGGTCCTGCCCTGTGTCGTGCCGAGCAGCAGCAGTTTGGCGCGGCCCGTGTCGGCGAACAGCGCGGGGTAGAACTCCGCCGCGGGCATGGGGCCGTACAGGGGGGAGTGGACGATCCCTCCCTCCTGGTACAGGCCGAGCACGGCGTCGAGGTCGCCGCGTTCGAGCCCGTCAAGGTAGGCGTGAGCGAGTTCTTCCGGGGTCACGGTCTTTCACCTTCTCTGAGATCGTCGCTGTTCGGGGTCGTGAGGCGTTCGAGGATGTCGAGGTCGAGCTCCATGGCGCTGGTTCCCGGCGGCAGGTCCATGGCGCCGACCGTGTCGGGACTCAGCTGCCCGGCGTGGCCGAGCACGGTCGGACCCGCGAGCAGCGCGACACAGCGTCCGGGCAGCCACGGCGGAGGACCTCCCTCCCGGGTGGTCAGCCGCAGGCCGTCTCCTGAGGCGCCCGCGACCGTGCGGGCCGCGTCGACCAGCTCAGCCCAGCGGGGTTCTCCCGCCAGCGCGGCCGCCAGGTGGTACGGCTGCGCGGGGACGAGGTCCCGCAGCGCCCGCAGGTCGGCCTCGCCGGGCCGCGCCCCGGTGGGCACGCGGGGCGCCCGAGCCATGAGGACCGGGGAGGTGAAGACCGTGCCCTGCTCGAACAGGCCGAGGTTCGTCCGGCCGCGTGCGACGTCCCGGCGCAACGCGCCCAGCAGGCCGGGCAGCAGCGTGGTGCGCAGCTCGGGTTCGCCGGCGTCGAGCGGGTTGACGAGCGTGAGGGTGCGTCTGCGCGGGTCGTCGGCGGCCAGGCCGAGGGCGTCCCAGGCGGCGGTTCCGACGAAGGGGGAGGTCACGGTCTCGACGTATCCGGCCGAGGCCAGCGCCCTCCCGGCCGCCCGCCTGACGGTTCCGGGGCGGGGCGGACCGGGCGGCTCCTCGGGCAGCGGCGTCTCACCGAGGGCGCGGATGTCGTCGAGGCCGTGTTTGAGCATCAACGTGCGCTCCACACCCACGCCGAAGGCGAATCCGCCGTACTCGGCCGGGTCGACACCGCAGGTCGCCAGCACCCTGGGGTGGACCATCCCGCAGCCGCCCCACTCGACCCATCCCGCTCCCGAGCAGGTACGGCACGCCCGTTCGGGAACGCCGCGGCAGACGGCGCACACCACGTCGATCTCGGCGGACGGCTCGGTGTAGGCGAACCAGTGGGGCCGCAGCCTGGTCACCACGCCGTGGCCGAACACCGCCGACGCGAAGTGGTCGAGCGTGCCCGCCAGGTCGGCCATGGTCAGGCCGCGGTCCACGACCAGCCCCTCGGCCTGGGTGAAGACCGGGCTGTGGGTGGCGTCGGGCGGGTCGGGGCGGAAGACACGCCCGGTGCAGATCATCCGGATCGGCGGAGGGGAGGAGAGCATGCGCCTGATCTGCACCGGGGAGGTGTGTCCCCGCAGCACCAGGCCACAGCCGCGTCCGTTGTCCGACGGGTCGGCGACGTAGAAGGTGTGGTCCCGGTCGCGGGCGAAGTGGCCCTTGTCCATGTTGAGGGCGTCGAAGGCGAACCACTCGGCCTCCACCTCGGGCCCGTCGGCGACCCGGTAGCCCAGGTCGGCGAAGACGTCCACGATCCGTTCGGACATCACGGTCACCGGATGTCGGGCGCCGGGCGGGGCGCAGGAGACGTACGGCGAGGCCGTACTGGTGTGGGGGGCGGGAACACGCCCCCCGGTCGCGGCTATCATCATCCGTCCTTCAGGGTCCAGGCGGCGATGCGCTCGTGGACCAGGTCCATCTGGTCCCACGCCCGCCTGCAGGTCTCGGCGAGCGCGGGAAAGGCCGAGGGGGGCAGGGCCGTCAGGTGGGCCCTGCCGACGTTCCTGTGGTCGTCGTCCGCCTGGGCGTGCAGGGCGAAGTAGCCGCCCTCCTCCTGGAAGATCTCCGAGGTGGTGAGACCGAACAGGTGGCCGCTCGACTCGACGACCATGTGCACGAGCACGATCCGCTGGGCCTCGTCCATCTGGTACATCTGGGCGACGAACCAGCTTCCCGCCGCTTCGAGGATCGGGTCGTAGACGTCGGTGCCCGCGTCGTACTGTTCGAGCAGCAGGCGGTCGTGACCGAGTTCCTCGCGCAGGTGCTCGCCGTACTCCGCGCGCAGGCGCTCCTCGGAGCAGGTGGCCTGGCGGGCGTGGAGCATCCGCTGGAAGTAGGTCGCCCACACGTAGAGAGCGGCCAGGAAACGCGCCCGAAGCACCGGTTCCCTGGTCAGCCTGCCGCTGTCGAACAGGGTGAACAGCGCGTTGCCCCGGTGGCGCAGGAGCAGCGTCTCGTTCAGGCGTTCGAGCTCGGCCAGCGCCTCCCCGGAGCCGCCGAAGCTCGCTCTCGGCGTGTGCCCGTCCTCGTAGAGACCGGCCCCCTCGAACTGCACGGACAGACCGTGGAACTCCTCACCGGGACGGGTGCGGAAACCGTGGTCGCTCTCCGGAGGCACACACACGACGTCCCCCTCGGACAGTTCGCGTTCGTCGGAGCCGAGCAGCAGCACCGAGCCGCTGCAGACCAGGATCATGGACTTGGTCGGATGCCGGTGCACGGCCAGGCTCTCCCCGTCGCGCAGCCGTACCCAGGCGAAGGACGGTCTGCCCGCCTCGGGCAGGAAAGCGGCCAGGGCGTCGTTGCGGCGGAAGTCGCGTTGCTGGCCGAGCTGGTGGACGTCGCCGTCGATCTTGACCGAGGTGATGGCGCGGATGTCGTGGCGGGCGACGGTCGTCACGGACAGCGCCGTGGTCGTCTCGGTGCTCATGCCTGGAGTCCTCTCCCCCGGATCGCGGCGATCCCGCCGCGTGCCATGCGGAACGTCGTTTTCCTCACACCGACCGAGGGCTCCTGCGCCGTACCGGCGGTCCCCTTGAGTACGGCGAGCAGCCGGGTGTTGTCCATGGGCCGTCCCACGGAGACGCGCACGTGCCCAGGCCAGCCCATCGGCTCGGGCAGCGTGTCGAAGCCGGCCCGCCAGAGTTCGTCGGCGAGGGCGTGTTCCCCCTCGACCGTGACGAAGCCCGCCTCGGCGAAGACGCGCCCGACTCCCGGGCATCCGGCGAGCCCGGCCGCCAGCCGGTCGCGCTCCCCGGTGAACGCCGCGATCCGTTCGCGCAGCCGCGTCGGCCGTGACAGCTCGGCGACGGCCCGCGCCGCCACCGGTCCCGGCAGGGCGTACGGCAGCCGCGTCTTGCGCAGCGCCGTGAGCAGGTCGGGATGGGCGAACACGGCGCCGAGACGCAGAGCCGCGAGGCCGAGCGCCTTGGACATCGACCGCACGACCACGAGGTTGGGGTGCTCGGGGATCAGGTGCCGGTACGACACACGCCCAGAGCACTCGACGTAGGCCTCGTCGATCACGACCAGGCCGTGGAAGGACCCAAGGAGCGCCAGGACGTCCCGCCGGTCCAGGCAGGTGCCGGTCGGGTTGCCCGGGTCGCACAGGATGACGCCCTTGACCGGGAGTGAGGCGAGCCGCTCGACGTCGAGCCGGTCGAGCCGCTCTCCCCGTAACGGGACGGGCAGGCGGGCGATCCGGTAGACCGTGGCCAGTTCGTCGAAGAGCGCGAAACTGGGCGGGGTCACGGCGACCGCGTCCGAGGCGGGTTCGAAGAACGTCCTGAAGACCAGGTCGAGGCCGTCGGCCGCGCCTCGTGTGATCAGGACGCTTTCCGGCCCCCACCGCCACCTGGGGCGGGTGAGGCCGTCGGGCACGGGCTCGACGACGTCGAGCGCGCGGGTGTAGGCGGCGACCAGGTCGTCGTTCCCGTTGTCGGGATAGTGGCGGTGCGGTCCGCCGAAGGGATTCTCGTTGTCTCTCAGATTGACCAGGTCGTGGCGTTCCCGGCGGGGCGCCGTGGGGAACGTCGGTCGCATCGACCGGATCACTTCACGTGCGAGACCTCCGGCCATGTCTCACCTCCTGCGGAGAAAGCCGGATGGAGGACCCTGGAGACCGATCGGTCGTATGCCTGGGAATCTCCGGCTGGCTCCGCGCTGTCGCGGTGAGTCGGCGGGAGGTCGGCGAGGGGACGACCGATCCGCTGCGCAGGATTGGGGTCAGCTCACGCTGGAAAGCTGAACCGGGTGTGCGTGTGGGAGTCTTTCGTGGTGCGTACGGTGCTCGGAAAAGGCGTTCAGGGGGGCGTTTCCGGGGGCACGGTGCTCATGGGCCGTGCCGTGAGCGGGCGGACGACGTGACCGTGTGACGCATTGAACCTCACCTCATCGCTACATTATGAAGCTCATTGGCTACTTTAAGTTATTAGGTCGTGAATGGAGAGTCAATAGCCCGCAAGGGCAGGAGCGAATGCTTTGCCATATCGCCGATGCACCACCGAATTTCAGCTATTCAGGCGGCGTATTAGTGGATAAATCCACTTGAAGTGGTAAATGTCCGGCGACTATGGCGGAAGGCCGGGCGGGGGGCCGTCACGGCCCCCACGGCCCTCGATGAGGAGAAACGGGGGAAATCAGCCGAGATATCCGGCGAATTCCTCCAGGGAGATGAGGCCGTCGCCGTCCTGGTCGATCCTGGCCACGGCCTCGGCCGCCCCCTGAGGGGTGAGCGGCTGACCGAGCACCTCCATCAGCCGTGCGAGCTCGGGCGCCGAGATGAGGCCGTCACCGTCCACATCGATGATCCTGAACGTCGTCGCGTAGTCTTCCGCCACGGTGTGTCTGCCTTCCAGAGGTCGGGGGGAACCGGATTCCCAGCACATTAGCGGCCCGTCCCCTCCCCGAGGAGGGGCCCGCCGAACCTCGGCGCGGGCCCCGCCCCGGGCGTCCTGAGAAGGCTCAGAGGACCGCTCCCGACCCCTCCCTCGTACGGCTCCGCGTGGCCTTGGGACGCGGCGGCGCCGCCTTGCCACGCCGCTCGAACTCGATCGCCAGCGGCGCCGCGACCAGCGCCGAGGACAGCGTGCCGACGACGATGCCGATCAGCAGCGCGACCGCGAAGTCGGTCAGCGAGTCACCCCCGAGCACGGCCAGCGCGCCGAGGATGAACAGCGCGCCGAGACCCGTGTTCACCGTACGGGGCACGGTCTGCAGGATGGCGGTGTTGACCACCTCGGCGAACGGCGCCTTGCGCCGCGCCCCCCACAGTTCGCGGACCCGGTCGAAGACCACGACCTTGTCGTTGACCGAGTAACCGATCACGGTGAGCATCGAGGCCAGGAAGACCCCGTCGATCGGCTTGCCCAGCCAGGCGAACGCGCCGATCACGGCCGCGGCGTCCACGACCAGGGAGAGCACCGTCGCCAGACCGAACGTCCAGCGGAACCGGAAGGCCAGATAGGCCAGCTGCGCGGCGAGCGCGACACCGAGCGCGATCATGGCGTTCCTGCGCAGCTCCTCGCCCAGGCTGGGGCCGATGAGCTCGTCACGCTGCTTGGTGACCGTACCGCCCCCGCCTTCCAGCGCCGTCTCGATGCGCGCCTGCTCGGCCTCGCCGATCCGGCCGGTCCGCACCGAGACGCCCTCGTCCGAGGACTGCACGACCGCGTTCGGGAACCCGGCCTCGGAGACCAGTTCGCGGGCGGCGTCGGCGCTCAGCGGCTTGGTCGTGGAGTACTCCATCAGCCTGCCGCCGGTGAACTCGACGCCGAAGTCCAGCCCCCTGACCGTGATCCCGCCGATCGCCGCGACCATCAGCGCCGCGGTGACCAGGAAGTACGGCATCCGCCTGCGCATCAGGGCGGGCTGACGCTCGGTCAGCCACCTGCGGACCCGGCCGACGTCCGCCAGACCGGTCAGCTTGGGCCGCCTGGCGACCGGGGACAGGTTCACCGCCCACTGGGCCAGCACCCGGGTGACGACCATCGCGGTGAACAGCGAGGCCACGACGCCGATGACCAGCGTGACGCCGAAGCCCCGCACCGGCCCCGAGGCCAGGAAGAACAGCAGGCCGGCGGCCAGCAGCGTCGTGATGTTGGAGTCGGCGACCGCGCTCCACGCGTTGCGGAAGCCCTTGTCGAGCGCGGGCCGCAGCCGGGGCTTGACGGCGTACTCCTCCCTGGCGCGCTCGAAGACCAGCACGTTCGCGTCGACGGCCATGCCGATCGCGAGCACGAAACCCGCCAGACCGGGCAGGGTGAGCGTGGCGCCGAGCGCGACCAGCGCGGCGTAGGAGATCAACGCGTAGCAGAGCAGGGCGATGGTGGCGATCGCCCCCGCCAGGCGGTAGGTCACCACGATGAACAGCGCGGTGAGCAGCACGCCGATGACGGCGGCCTGGGCGCTGGCCAGGATGGCCGCGGCGCCGAGCGTCGGGCCGACGGTCCGCTGTTCGACGATCTCGACGGGCACGGGCAGCGAACCGCCCTTGATCAGCGCGGCCAGGTCCTGCGCCTCCTCGACGCTGAAGGAGCCGGTGATCTGCGTCGAACCGCCCGTCAGTCCGACCCGGCAGCCGACGCCCTCGTTGACCTGCGGAGAGATGAGGACCTTGTCGTCGAGCACGATGGCGACCCTGCGCTTGGGGTCGCCGGGGGCGTTGCAGGCGGCCTCGCCGGTCAGCTTCGCCCACTCCTCGCCGCCCTTGTCGCGGAAGTCCAGCGTGACGAACCAGCCGCCGCCGCTCTGCGGGTCCGTCCCCGCCTCGGCGCCGCTGACGCCGTCCCCGGTGAGCCTGGCGGGGCCGACGAGCAGCTTGGCGCCGTCCTCGTCGGGGATGACGAGCCGGCCCTTGCCGGGAGTCGTCTTCTCGTCCGCCACGCCCTCGACGGCGTGGAAGGTCAGCTGCGCGGTCTTGCCGATGACCTCGGCGGCCCTGGCCGGGTCCTGCACACCGGGCAGTTCGACGATGATGCGCCGCTCGCCGGAACGCGACAGCGGGGCGTCCGCGACACCGAGCGCGTCGGCCCTGCGCCGCAGCACCTCAAGGGTGCGGTCGGTGGCCTCGGCGTCGGCCTTGGCAGTCGGGGAGTCCCTGGTCTCCAGCACGATCTGGGTGCCGCCGCGCAGGTCGAGACCGAGGCGTGGCGTCATGGTGAACGCCACGAAGAGTGAGATGGCGATGACGGCGAGCGCCGTCACCGCGCGCACCACGGGGGCACGCGACATGGAAGCCTCCACAGGCTTGGAAGAAGTCCTTGGGTTACGGCCCGCGGGTGCGCCGGAGCGCCGTTGAGGCATGACCAGGGCATGAGCAAAGGCACTGGCAAAGGCACTGGTCAGGGCGCCGTCAGGGCATCCGCGGGCGCGCCGGGACGTTCGCGGGTACGGCGAAGCCCGGAAAGGTGTTCCGGGACGTCCCAGGCGGTTCGACCGTCAGGGAACGGGCCGGACGGCGCCGTCACTCCGGACATGCCGGGGTGCTTCGCCGTCCCGAACGTCCCGGACGGTGTCGTCCGCCCGGCGTGTGGCCGGGCGGTCAGGTGGCGCTCAGGCGCCTGTGGAGGTGGCCGGAGGGGCTCTGGCGGGGCCGGTCCCCGGTGCCGGGGGTGGGAAGGGCGCCTCGCCCGTGGCGCGGGGCCGTGGCCCGGTCGGCAGCAGGGCGGGTGTGAAGTCCGCCTGCGGGACGACGGCCGGGTGACCGCCGCTTCCCGCCGGTCCGGCCAGGAGCGAGAGCAGGGCGGAGGTGAGGGTCCCCGGGAGGTGCGGGCGCTCTCCCGCCGACGACTCCTGGGAGAGCGGGCGCCGCTCCGCGATGACCGCGAAGTGCCGGGGGGCGGCGGCCGTACCGGTGAGCGAAGCCGGGGAGGGGAAGGCGCCGGGACCGGCCGCGACGAGCAGCGGGAACAGCAGGCTGAGCAGCCACCCGAAGGGCGCGCCGTGCCTGAGCTGCCGCATGGTCCCCTCCACAGTCCGGCCTCCACCGTAGCCGTACCGGCGCCATAAGGGGAACGATCACTACTTAATACCCCATAAACGGGTAAAGCCCGGGTAGTGCGGGCGCATGCGACTGACCCACACTGCTGATCTGTGGTGGAAGAACGCCGTCGTCTACTGCCTCGACGTCGAGACGTACAAGGACGGCAACGGCGACGGCGTCGGAGACTTCAGGGGACTCACCCAGCAGATCGACCATCTCGACCGTCTCGGGGTGACGTGCATCTGGCTGATGCCCTTCTTCCCCACCCCCGGCCGCGACGACGGCTACGACATCACCGACTTCTACTCGGTCGACCCCCGCCTGGGCACCCTCGGCGACTTCGTGGAGTTCATGCGGACCGCCAGGGACCGGGGCATCCGGGTGATCGCCGACCTGGTGGTCAACCACACCTCCGACGAGCACCCGTGGTTCCGGGAGTCCAGGTCGGGCCGGGACTCGCCGAAGCGCGACTGGTACGTCTGGCGGGACGAGCCAGGACCTTTCGACCCGAAGGCGATCGTCTTCCCCGACAAGGAGGACAGCATCTGGGAACTCGACGAGGGGAGTGGCCAGTACTACCTGCACAGCTTCTACCGCTTCCAGCCCGACCTGAACGTGGGCAACCCCGAGGTCCGCGACGAGATCGCCCGCATCCTCGGCTTCTGGATGGAGCTGGGCCTCTCCGGCTTCCGGGTCGACGCGGTGCCGTTCCTGATCGAGGGGGCCGGCGGCGACCCGCACTCCTTCCTGGCGGACCTGCGCGCCTTCATGAACCGCCGCGACGGCGGCGCGATCCTGCTGGGCGAGGTCAACCTGCCCTACCCGGACCTGATGGCCTACTTCGGTGACGGCAACGGCAACGAGGTCACCATGTGCTTCGACTTCATCGGGATGCAGCGGCTGCACCTGTCGATGGCCCGGGGTCGTCCCGCCGCCCTGGCCGAGGCCCTGCGCGAACGGCCCGCCCCGCCGAAGGACTGCCAGTGGGCCACCTTCATCCGCAACCACGACGAACTGACCCTGGACAAGCTCACCGACGCCGAGCGCCAGGAGGTCTTCGACGCCTTCGCCCCCGAGAAGGACATGCAGGTCTTCGGCCGGGGGGTACGGCGGCGCCTGCCACCGATGCTCGACGGCGACCGGCGGCGGCTCGCCCTGGCCTACAGCGTGCTGTTCTCCCTGCCCGGCACGCCGGTGCTCTTCTACGGTGAGGAGATCGGCCTCGGTGAGAACCCGGAGGGGGAGGGCCGGATGGCGGTCAGGGTCCCCATGCAGTGGACGCCCTCGGGAGGGTTCTCACCCGTCGCCGAGCGGACCCCCGTCTCCACCCCGGCCGGGCCGTACGGCCCGCGTGAGGTCAACGTCGAGACCCAGCGCCGCGACCCCGACTCGCTGCTGCGCTGGATCACCCTGCTGATCGAGCGTTACCGGGAGTCTCCGGAGCTGGCCTGGGGCGCCTACCGGGTCCTGGAGACGGCGGACGAGGCGGTGCTGGTCCACCGGGCCGACGCCGAGGGCGGCACCGTGGTCGCCGTCCACAACTTCGCCGACCGCGAGGCGAGGGCCGAGTTCGTCCTGGACGGCCTGGACGAGGGGCAGATGCTGACCGACCTGCTGGTCGACGGCACGCTCGACCTGCCCCCCGACGGGAGGGTGGGCTTCACGCTTGAGCCGTACGGCACGCGCTGGCTGCGTGTGTCGGCGCCCGACGAGCCCCTTGAGGACGCCTCGGCCAAGGGGAGCTGACCGCTGCGGGAGGTGGCCGTCGTGGGCCGGGTGCGGGGCCACCCGTGGGACCGCATATGCTTCGCATGGCCAGATTTATGGATTTAGTGGGACTTAAAGGGAGAAATTGACCGTGTACAAGGAGTTCGCCGTCGAAGCCGTGGTGTGGCTGATCCCCGTCGTCGTCCTGCTGGGCCTGGCCTTCATGATCACTGCCTGACCGTCGATCTCCCCGGCGGCCCGGTGCCCGTTCCGCATATCAGCTTTTATGACCATAAGTTCGGGAAAGCCGCTGAACGGCCACTGGATTCGCCTGAATCGGATCACCGGCGGGGTCGTCGTGACCCCTCCGCACCTCTCCCCGCTCGTCATGCCGCCGGCCATGACGGCGGCGGTCCTGGCCGGGCGCCGGGCGCCCACGGGGAGCCGAGGACGACCTCGGCTCCCGGCCAGGACGCTCAACCACGCCACGGCCAGGCGGGGACGCCTCAGCGTTCGGCCAGGACGATCACCGAGTCACCCTCCCCGAGGGTGACCGGGCGGGACTTGTCGGGGTTGAGGACGACGCCGAAGTGCGGCGCCTCGTTCGCCCGCTTCGCCAGCCGGTAGCCGATCGCCGTCTCACCCCGGCGTCTGGCCGACTCGATCACCGTGGCGAAGCCGACCGGCGTGTCCTTACGGACGTACCGGGTCGCCGGGCGCGGGTAGATCTCCGACCCCCTGGAGTCGAAGAGGTAGCCGAACACCTCCGCCAGGTGCCGGTTCTCGGCGAGCTGGGCGAGCAGCAGGCCGATGACCGTGTCGCTGATCACGATGTCGTCGGCCTCGGTGACCTCGGCCAGGCTCCGGTTGTTCTCGTCGTGCATCTCGCTGACGATCGAGTACCGCTCGCCGAGCGCGGTCTGCATGTCCCTCAGCTGCAACAGCGTCATCAGGGTGCGGGTGTCGGCGTGCTCGGCGGGGTAGCGGTCGTCGGAGAGCACGATCACGTGCTGGTAGACCCCCAGGCCCAGCGATTCGAGCGCGTAGCGGTCGGTGGTCTCGCACTCCTTGGCGTTGACCGTCAGGTTGGCCAGCCCCTCGAAGGGGATCGCGGCGTCCGGATGGTCGGAGGCGATGTCCAGCGCGGAACCGGGTGCCACGTAGCCGTCGAGGTAGTGGACGACCTGGCGGCCCCTGCCGTTCCAGTTGAGCACGAGCGTCCGCTCGGGGCCGGGCCTGACGTGCGGGGCCTCGACGATCGCCTCCTCGTCGGCCTCGGCGCCGCCCTCGGCGAGGTGGATCAGCGAGTCGTCCTGGGCGATCACGATGACCTCGTCCCGCGCCGTGATCACCGTGTCCGCCGGCGGGTTCAGCATGACGCCGCCGGGGCCCCGAAGGCCGATGACCGTGGCCGTCCGGTAGGCCGGGAGCGCCTGGCCGTACGTCAGGCCGGTGAGGTCGGGGTCGGAGCGCAGGTAGATCTCTCCGGCGTCGAAGTTGAGCAGGTCCATGCAGACGACCGACATGCCCGACTGCCTGGACGACTGCACGATGAGCCGGGAGGCGGTGTCGTCGGAGTCCACCAGGTGGACGTCGGGGCCGCCCGCGAGCCGGGCGGCGGCCATGTTCGCGGTGCGGGCGATCGCGGCGACCACGGGAGGGTGGTCACCCGCCCGCTTGGCCAGCGCGAGCAGCGTCTTGATGACGTGCGCGTCCGGGTCGTCGCCCTGCGGGGACAGGACGACCACCGAGCGGGCGGCGTCGAGGTTCATCAGGTCGAGGTCGGTGGGCTCGGTCGGCCGCCCGGTCCTGCAGACCAGCTTGGTCCTGCCGAGGTCCCCCACGTGACGGCGGATCTCGTCCTCCATCCGGGACTTGTCCCGGTCGGCGAGGACCGTGATGACCGACCCCCTGCCGCTCGCGTGCGCCTGGATCAGCTCGGTGACGATCGTGAAGACCTGCTCGGACCAGCCGAGGACCACGATGTGGCCGTTCTCGATGATCCGGGACCTGCCCTCACGCAGCTGCTCGAACTTGGTCTTGAGCCCGTTGGAGAGCACGCCGACCAGGGCGCTGACGATGAACAGGCCACCCATGGAGGCGATGAACATCAGGGCGACGAACAGGATGCTTCCGGTGTCGCTGGCGACCTTGCCGGGACTCAGCGTGCGCATCAGCGAGACCCACAGCATGCCGGGCAGACCGCTGTTGCGCGCGGCGTCCTTGGGAGTCAGCCACAGGCTGAGCAGGCTGACCAGCACGATCAGCCCCAGCGAGATGAGGGCCAGCCAGCCGATCAACGCCACCGTGCCCCGCGACATGGTGTTGTCGAACCAGTACCGTAACCGCTCCCGGACCGTCGGCCTTGACACGGACCCCTCCCCGTAGGTGAACACCGGACCAACAATCGCACAAAAGTTGCATGTCGCTCTGGTGTTCGCAAATTCATGAAATATAGCGCGTTTTCCGTGTTTCTCGTGCCGTGCCGGGGCGGAGCCGGAGCTTTACGGCCGCCGGGCCGGCAGCACGACGATCCGCCGCAGGTCGACGTGCCGGGGACGGCTCGTCGCACAGGCGATCAGGCCGGCGCCATCCTCGGCCGAGAGCGCGCCGACGGCCTCGAACGTCCGGCCGAGCCGACGCCGAGGCCCGGCTCCGGGCCGCCGGTGGTGCGCACGACCGTGCCGGGCTCGGAGCCGGCGGGTGAACTCGCCCTGACCACGCGGGGCGCGTCCCTCAGCCGGTCGTGAGCTTCGTCCACGGCCCCGGGGGATGGTCGTCCCTGGGCAGCCACAGCGAGGGCTGCAGGTCACGCAGCCGGGGCGTCGCCTGGGCGTCCCAGGGGAACAGGCCCGCCCTGTCCGGCCAGACGACCTCCATGAAGGACAGCGGGGGCCTGCGGTAGAAACGCAGCGCCACACCGAACAGCGAGCGGTACCAGCTGTGGTCGACCGTACGCGTGACGACCGGGTAGTTCCTGATGACGTCGTCCCGCTCCTGGCCGTCCGCCATCAGGTGACCGGCCGCGACCCGGTCGGCGAGGGTGTTCAGGCAGCGGCGCATCACCTCGACGTCCAGCCCGAACATGGCCGCCTCCGGCGACCTGAAGGTGTGCCACAGCCCGACGGTGAACGCCCACCCGGGGCCGTCCTCGTCCTCGGGGACCATGACCACGGCCCACCCGTCCCGCTCGACCCTCCGTACGGTGCCGCGGTCGAACTCGTCGAGTTCCTCGTCGTGCGCGGCGCAGAGCGGACATTGGCAGATGAGCCGGTCGAACATGCCTCTGAGCGTAGTGGTCAGGTGGTCTGCCGCATTTGAGGGGCTTGCCAAGGTTGCGTGTGAGGGTGTCCCGGCCTCGCGAAACTGTCGGTGGCGGGCCCTAATCTGTCGGAGCAGGGTTCCCGCCGGGCCCCGCTGGACGACTCGAAGGGCCCACGCCGTGACGATCCACAACGACACCCTCACCGGTGAGCGCGCCGACCTGCTGGAGACGCTGAGCGTGCACCGGGCCTTCCTGCGGGGCACGGTCGCCGGTCTCACCGACGAGCAGGCCGCGACGCGCACCACCGTGAGCGAGTTGTGCCTGGGCGGGCTCATCAAGCACGTGGCGAACGTCGAGGCCCGCTGGATGCGCTTCGCGACCGGTGACCCCGAGGCGATGACGATGAACGAGACCGACTGGACCGGCCAGTTCCGCATGCTCGACGGCGAGACGCTCGAAAGCCTGCTCGCCGCCTACGAGGAGGTCGCCCGCACGACCGACGAGCTGGTCGCGACACTCGACCTGGACGTCTCGTATCCCCTGCCGCAGGCCCCGTGGTTCCCGCCGAACGCGCGCAGGTCGGTGCGCCGGGTCCTGCTCCACCTCATCGCCGAGACCTCCCAGCACGCGGGTCACGCCGACATCATCCGCGAGTCCCTCGACGGCGCCAAGAGCATGGGCTGACCCCTCGCGGGTCCCGTGCCCGGGCGCTTTCTGAGGCGGTCCACCTGCCCGGTGGGCCGCCCGTTCAGTCTGAGGGCACACCTTCACCGCACGGCACGCCGCTCTCCGGCCCTCAGGAAGCCCCCTGCCGGGCCCCGGCCTCGGTGGCCTCGAAGAGGCCCACGAGGGTCCGCAGCCCCTCCAGGATCTCGGCTCCGGTCGGCGCCTGCTCCGGGTCGGCCAGCCACTGCATCATCACGCCGGACAGCAGGGCCAGCTGCACCGAGCCGAGGGTGCGCGTCGTGCCCTCCTGGAGCGTGTCCTCCTCCACTCCCAGCAGGATCGAGGCCAGCCCCCGGCGGCCCTCCCGCTGGCCGTCGGCGAGATACCTCCGCAGCTCCGGTGAGTGCTCGGCCTGCACCAGCGCCTCGACGCTGGCCGCCCACAGTTTCCTGTGGGTGCCGAACGACTTCGACAGCCGTGTCCACAGGGCCTCGTACCGCTCCTCGGGGGTCGCGGTGAGGTCGTCGTAGACGGCGGAGGCCGTCTGCCCGGTCTCCAGGCCCCACTCGTCGATCGCCTGGATGAGCGCCGCGTTCAGCAGCGCCTCCCGCGAGCCGAAGTGGTAGCCGATGGCCGCCATGCTCACCCCGGCCGCCGCCGCGATGTCGCGCACGGTCGTTCGCGCCCACCCCTTCTCCTCCAGGCAGCGCCTCGCCCCGGCGAGCAGGTCCTCGCGATTTCCCATAGCGGGATGCTACTCGCCCTGTTCACGGCGCCACGCTCTCTTGCGCAAATGCCTTAGGCATATGCATTGCGCAAATGCCCAAATCGCCGGTACCTTCATGACAGGCGAGAGAGCGGGCCGTACCGGAACCCGCTCGCGAAGCCGTACGGAAGCCGAGTTGAGGAGAGAACCATGAACCATGTCATCGCGCCGACGGTGGCCCCGGTGCGGGCGGAGCTGGACATCGCGGGCCGCCGCCTGTCCTACGTCGACTTCGGCGGGCCGGGGCGTCCGCTGCTCGCCCTGCACGGGCACCTGTCGGAGGGAACGAGCTTCGCCGCCGTCGCCGCCGGGCTGGCCCCCGAGTGGCGGGTCATCGCACCCGACCAGCGGGGGCACGGCGAGTCCGACCGGGCCGCCGACTACTCCCGCGAGGGCTACCTCGCCGACATCCTCGCCCTGCTCGACCACCTCGGCCTCGACCGGGTGGCGGTGATGGGCCACTCACTGGGCGGCATCAACGCCTACCACCTCGCCGCCCGTCACCCCGAGCGGGTCACCGCCCTCGTCAACGCGGACGCGCCGGTCGTCCTCGGCATCGACGGGGAGCCCAACCCGCTGGCGTTCCTGGAAAGCCTGCCTTACCAGGCGCCCACCCGTGAGGCGCTGGTCGAGGCCCTCGGCGAGGCCGCCCCCTACTTCACCAAGACCCTGCGGGAGAACCCCGACGGCACCTGGCGCCTGCCCTTCCACCCCCAGGACATGCTCGCCTCCGAGGAGCTCAACCGGGGTGACCACTGGGCCGCCTGGCTCGCCACCACCTGCCCCGCCCTCGTTATCCGGGGCACGAAGGGCAGCGTCATCCCCGCCGACCAGGTCCAGGCCATGATCGACCGCCGTCCGAACACCCGCCTCGCCGAACTGGCCACCGACCACTTCGTCTACGCCGGCGACCCCGAGGGCTTCACCGCGGCCGTCCGCGGGTTCCTCGGCTCCCTGGCCTAGGGTCCCGGGGTCAGCCCCCCGAGGCGTTCGGCCTTCGAGCGCAGGTAGCGCTGCTCGGGGATGCTGGCCGTGTGCCGGGCGGCCAGGAGGTACTCCTCGTGGGCCGCGCGCGGGTCGTCGGCCATCTCCAGCAGGTGGGCGCGCACCGCGCGGAAACGATGGTGCCTGGCCATCCGGTCGTCGCCCTCCAACTCCTCAAGGAGCAGCAGACCGGCCCTCGGTCCCTCGGTCATGGCGACGGCGACGGCCCGGTTGAGCGTGACCATCGGGTTGGGCGTGAGCCGTTCGAGGATCTTGTAGAGGATCGCGATCTGCGTCCAGTCGGTGTCCTCGGGGTCGGCCGCCTCGGCGTGCACGGCCGCGATGGCGGCCTGGAGCTGGTACGGGCCCAGACCGGAGCGCGACATGGCCCCGGTGACCAGCGCCGTGCCCTCCGCGATCGCGGCGGCGTCCCAGCGAGACCTGTCCTGCTCGGCCAGGGGAATCAACGCGCCGTCGGCACCGGTCCTCGCGGGTCGCCGCGCCTCGGTCAGCAGCATGAGCGCCAGCAGCCCGGCCACCTCCCCGTCTTCGGGAAGCCGCCGCAGCACCGCGCGCGTCAGCCGTACGGCCTCGCGGGTCAGGTCGGTCCGGTGCAGGTCGGGGCCGCAGGTGGCGGTGTAACCCTCGTTGAAGATCAGATAGAGCACCTGGAGGACCACGCGCAGCCGTTCGGCCCGCTCGTGCTCCGGCGGCTCCTCGAAACGCGCGCCCGCGGCCCTGATGCGCTGCTTGGCCCGGCTGATGCGGGGCGCCATGGTGGCCTCGGGGACGAGAAAGGCACGGGCGATCTCCGCGGCGGTGAGCCCGCCGACCGCGCGCAGGGTCAGCGCCACCTGGGAGCCCGGGGTCAGCGCGGGGTGGCAGCACAGGAACAGCAGGGTCAGGGTGTCGTCCCGGTCACCCCACGAGTGCTCGTCGGGCCCCGGCACGACCTCGGGGAGCTGCGCCGCGACGGTGGCCTCGCGGCGGCGCCTGGCCTGCTCGGCGCGGAGCAGGTCGACCAGGCGGCGGGAGGCGACGGTCGTCATCCACCCGCGCGGGTTGTCGGGGACCCCTTCGACCGGCCACTGCTGCGCCGCGGCCAGCAGCGCCTCCTGGACGGCGTCCTCGCAGAGCCCGAAGTCGTCGTACCTGCGGGCGAGCGTGCCGAGAACCTGCGGCGCGAGCGAGCGCAGCAAGTCCTCGAATCCGTTCGCGGCTGTCATGCCCCTCCGCTCACCTCAGGGCTGTCCGGCCTCCAGTGTCACACCGGGCTTCCCGCGGAGAACATGATGGGCCGGACCTCGATGCCGATGCCGGGTACGGAGGCGTCCGGGATCATCGCGGCCAGTTCGAACGCGCGCTCCCTGCTCTCGCAGTCGATCATGTAGAAGCCCGCGAGGTACTCCTTGGTCTCCAGGTAGGGGCCGTCGGAGACCACCGGGACACCGCCGTTCACCCGGACGACGGCGCTGGTCGAGGGGCCTTCGAGCACCTGGTGACCGACCAGCTCGCCGGACTCCTCGACCGCTTTGATGAACGGCTGGTGGCCGTTCATGATCTCCTTGCGTTCCTCCTCGGTCAGCGAGTCCCAGATCTCGGGGTTCATGTGCATGATCAGCAGGAACTTCACGGGGTTCTCCTCTCGGCCCGTACCGGCTTTCCACGGTGAGGTCGGAGACGGCGTCGAATTCTTGACTCCCCGGCGCAAGATCTGAGAACCCGTTCCGACCTCTCAGTGAGAGGTAACCCTATCTGTCACCTCCTCACCAACGGGACGCATCCACGAAGAGGAGCCCAATATGTCCGTCAGTAATACGGAGGAGACCGAGCCAAAGGCGACAAGGCGCACCTGGATGGGGCTGGCGGTGCTGGCGCTGCCCACGCTGCTGGTCGCGCTGGACATGAACGTGCTGTTCCTGGCGTTGCCGAGGCTGACCGCCGAGCTGGGCGCCGACAGCGTCGAACAGCTGTGGATCACCGACGCCTACGGGTTCATGGTCGCCGGACTGGTGATCACGATGGGCACGCTCGGCGACCGGATCGGGCGGCGCAAGTTGCTGCTGACCGGGGCGGTGTTCTTCGCGATCGCCTCACTGGCCAGTGCCTACGCGCCCAACCCGACGGTGCTGATCGCGGCCAGGACGGTGCTGGGCATCGCGGGCGCGACGGTGATGCCGTCCACCCTGGCCCTGATCACCAACATGTTCCGCGACGGCCAGGAGCGTGGCAAGGCCATCGCCGTGTGGGCCACCTGCAACTTCACCGGCGCCGCGCTCGGCCCGGTGGTCGGCGGCATCCTGCTCGACCACTTCTGGTGGGGGTCGGTGTTCCTGATGGCCCTGCCGATCATGGTGGTCGTGCTCATCGCCGGGCCGCTGGTGCTGCCGGAGTTCCGCCCGCCGCAGGCCGGACGGCTCGACCTCACCAGCGTCCTGCTGTCCATGCTGGCGATCCTGCCGATCGTGTACGGGATCAAGACCCTCGCCACCGGGAACGGCACGGCCACCGTGTCCGTCGTGGCGATCCTGGTCGGCCTGGTGTTCGCGATCGTCTTCGTCCGCCGCCAGCTCCGCCTGGAGAACCCCCTGCTCGACCTGCGCCTGTTCACCCGGCGCTCGTTCGCCCTGGTCGTGCTCGCGCTCTCGCTGGCCGGGATCGTGATGGCCGGCGTCGGCCTGCTGGTCACCCAGTTCCTGCAGAGCGTGCTCGGCTACTCCCCGCTGGTCTCGGCCCTGTGGTTCGCGCCGATGGGCCTCGCGGTCGCGGTCGGCACGATGGTCACCCCGGCCTTCACCAAGTCCCTCAAGCCCAGCGTCGCCATCGCCGGTGGCCTGGCGGTCTCCACGCTCGGCGCCGCCGTACTGATCGTGGTGAACTCGACGTGGGGGCCGGTGCCGGTCGTGATCGGCATCGCGATCCTGGCGGTGGGCACCGGGCCGCTCTTCACGATCGGCACCGGGCTGGTCGTCGGTTCGGTCCCGCCCGAGCGCGCGGGCTCAGCGGCGGCCATGTCGGAGACCGCGAACTTCCTCGGTGGCGCGCTCGGTCTGGCCCTGCTCGGCACGATCGGGGCGGCCGTCTACCAGCACCAGATGACCGGGGCCGTCCCCGAAGGGGTGCCCGCGGCGGCGGCGGAAACCGCCCGCGAGACCGTCGCGGGGGCCTCCTCCGTCGCGGCGAGCCTGCCCGCCGACCAGGCCGGCGAACTGCTGCGGCAGGCGCACGGCGCCTTCACCGCGGGCCTCAACGCGGCCGGTGTGCTCTCCACCGTCATCTTCGGTCTCTTCGCCGTTCTGGCCGCGGTCTTCTTCCGCAGGGCGGGCGGTGAGCAGAGCTGACCACGCCCCGAGTCCCCGGTCCGCCGTGTCGGGCGGACCGGGGCCCGGACAGCCGTCTCACACCGGCGCGCCCACCTGACCACCGCCGGGCCTGGCCCGCCGGGCGCCGCCCGCCGTACCGAACCGGCGCATGACGGGTCCCTCGAACAGGCGGAACGTCAGCCACGACACCAGAAGCGTCACGGCGAACAGCAGCGCGCTGATGGCGAGGGCGACCGGGGTCGGCCACGCCTCACCCGCGCCGAGCAGGTCGTGACCGGTGATCAGGATCAGCCGGTGCCACATGTAGAAGGCGAAGGACACCTCGCCGAGCCACACCCACACCCGCCCGGAAAGGCCGGTGCGCCTGCCGTCGCGGTCGGCGACGGCGCCGTTGGCGATGACCAGCCCGAGCGGGACGCACAACGCCGCGACGAAGGCGTAGGTCGGCGGGATCAGCGGGGTCAGCGCGTAGACGACCACGCTGAGCAGCACGGACCCGGTGTAGCCGAGGGGGATCCTCCTGCCGGTCAGCACCATCTGGGCGAGGAGGATGCCGAAGACGAAGTCCAGCATCCGCACCGGCGGGAAGTGGTAGATGAACCAGGTCTCCCACTCGGTCACCCCGAGGATCGGGTACGGCTGCTGCGCGGGCAGCAGGCCGGAGGCGAGCGGGACGAGGAAGATCACCGCCACCACGCCGACGGCCCACATCCACAGCCGCTCCGGCCTGATCCTGCGCACGAGGCCGAGCAGGAAGGGGAAGCACAGGTAGAAGAACGCCTCACAGGAGAGCGACCACGCCACCGGGTTGACGCCGGTGATGGTCCGCGCCTGCGGGAAGAACGCCTGCAGCAGGAACAGGTTGCGTACGGCGTCCGCCAGGCCGACGGCGTTTCCCACCAGCAGGGTGATGACCAGGACCGCGGCGAGGAAGGTCAGCACGTGGTTCGGATATATCTTGAAGAAACGCCGCCGCCAGAACCTCCGCGGCGTGTCGTCGGGGCGCGCCGACCAGGTCAGCACGAATCCACTGAGCACGAAGAAGAAACCGACACCCGCTCCTCCGCCGAGGGCGAGCATTTTGAAGAGCATCGGGTGAGAGGCGCCGGAGGCGAAAATCCCCTCGACCATCACGTGCAGGGCGAAGACCATGGTTGCGGCGACGAATCGCATTCCCGTGAGTGAGGGAAGACGAGACGGAAGTCCGGTTGGGCGGGGTTCTGACAGGCTCGACGACTCGACCATGTGGCGCGACTCCAAACAGGCCCCCTCCCGTTCGGCGGGGGAGAGCCGGTGTGCGGTTGGTGCGAACTCTCCGTGCCGTTACGACGGCCGGGCGGGGTTTTTCGAGTGCGAGGTCCGGTTACCGACGGCAGGGCTCTGAGCAGGGACTTCTCTCAGGTCTTCCAATCCGGTACGGCATGGTGACGCCTCCTCATGGCCTTCTCCGTGGCTCCTTCGCGGCCCTTTCGCGGCTCTTTCCGTGTGCGGGCGCTCGGTGGCCCGGCACACCCGTCGCGGCACCCGTCCCCGATCCGGGCCGTCCGCGAGGAGCCGTCCTCACGGATATGTCGGAGCCGGGGCCGCGTTCTTGACGTCCGCCGTCGTTCTTTTCGGGCTTCACAGCATTTTCAAAGAAATCGGGCCGGAGAAGTTGTGGCACTGTCAAGGAACCGCGGTCGGTTCCGACCTTTGAGCGGGAGGAAATCTCCGCCGGGAGACCGGGGCCCGCCCCGGCCCGTCGACTTTCGGGAGAGTGACCGCCGATGACCGCCACGCAGGAAGTAACTCCAGGAAACCTCTCGTCGCTGACCGGCCTGCGCGCCGTCGGCATGCTGTTCGTCTTCGTCGCCCACGGCGCCGCGGCCTCGGTGTTCGCCGACAAGGGCGTCGCCGCCGGTTACAACACCCTCATCGACAACGGGGTCCTCGGCTTCCTCGCGGTCTCGTTCTTCTTCGTGCTCAGCGGGTTCGTGCTGACCTGGTCGGCCAGGCCGGGTGCGCGCCGCTTCTGGCGGCGGAGGCTGCTGCGCGTCTTCCCCAACCACCTGGTGGTGCTCGTCGTCTCGGCGCTCACCTTCGTCGCGGCAGGGGAGACGATCAGGCTCGTCCCGGCGGTCGCGAACGTGTTCCTGGTACAGAACTGGTGGCCGGACGCGGACCTGATGTACTACCAGCTCAACGGCCCCACCTGGACGCTCTCCGTCGAGCTGCTGTGCTACGCGGCCTTTCCCCTGCTGTACGCGCTGGTCAACCGGATCAAGCCGGGCAGGCTGTGGTTCTGGTTGGCGGGCGTCGGGCTGCTGGCCCTGGCCATGCCACTGCTGAGCGAACCGTTCCTGGCCGGGTACGGCCCGAGCAAGGTCTTCGGGGTCGGCTCGTGGCCCCAGCAGTGGTTCCTGTACTTCTTCCCGATCACCCGCTCGCTTGAGTTCGTGCTCGGCATGATCCTGTGCAGGATCGTCCAGACGGGCCGCTGGGTCCGCGTCCCGGTCGTGGTCTCGGCGCTCTGCGTGCTGGCCGTCTACGTCGTGCTGTACTTCCTGCCGCAGAACTTCGTCTTCGCCGCGCTCTACCCCATCCCGATGGCCCTGCTCATCGGCTCGGTGGCGACGTCGGACCTCGCGGGCCGCTCCAGGGTGATGAACAGCAGGCTGATGGTCAGGCTCGGCGACCTCTCCTTCGCGTTCTACATCGTGCACATCCCGGTGCTGTTCTCGGTGCACGCCGCGTTCGCCGGGGAGTGGGTCGGATACGCCAACCACTACACCCGGACCCAGTGGAACACCCCGACCGGGATCGCCTTCCTCGTCGGCGCCTACCTGCTGTGCGTGCTCGCGGCCTGGGTCCTGCGGACCGTGGTCGAGATCCCGGCGATGCGCCGCTGGGGCGGGAGCCGTACGCGGGGGACGTCCGGCCTGTCGCGGCCGAAGGCCCCGGGGCCGCAGCTCCAAGCGTGAACACCGTCGACCGTCACCCCTCCAGGAGAGAACCGATGACCGACGCGACCTATCCGACGCTGTCCTATCCGATGCGGCGCACCTGCCCGTTCGAGCCGCCCCCCGGCTACGCCGAACTGCGCGAGCGTCCGACGATCTCCAAGGTCAGGCTGCCGACCGGTGCCCTGGCCTGGGCGGTCACCCGCTACCGGGACGTCAGGGCGATGCTGGCCGACCCGAGGTTCAGCTCGGACATGCGCCACCCCGGCTTCCCCGTCCTGTACGAGCACCAGGTGCCCGCGCCGGAGTTCTCGACCTCGCTGATCGGCATGGACGCGCCGGAGCACACGATCGCCCGGCGGGCCGTGGCCGGGGAGTTCACCGTCCAGCGGCTGCGCCGGCTGCGGCCACGTGTCCAGGAGATCGTCGAGGAGCACGTCGAACGCATCCTGGAGGGGCCGCGCCCGGTCGACCTGGTGCGGGCCTTCGCCGACCCGGTCCCGCTCATGGTGATCTGCGAGCTGATCGGCGTGCCGTACGCCGACCGTGACTTCTTCCTCAAGATCTCCTCGACCGTGATGAACGCGCCCTCGCCCGAGGAGGGCGGGCGTGCCATGGTCGAGTTGACGGACTATCTGGACGCGCTGGTCGGCGACAAGGAACGCGACCCGACCGACGACGTGATCGGCAGGCTGGCGGCCAGGCCGGGGGAGCCGGGCGTCCCCGGGCACAAGGACCTCGTCGGGATGGCCTTCATGCTGCTGATGGCCGGGCACGAGACCCCGGCGAACATCATCGCGCTCGGCACCCTGCTGCTGCTCGAACACCCCGACCAGCTCGCCGCGCTCCGCGCCGACCCGGCGAGGACCCCGGCGGCCGTGGAGGAACTGCTGCGGTACTTCACGATCGCCGAGATCGCCACCTCCCGGGTCGCGACCGAGGACGTCGAACTCGGCGGCGCCGTCATCAGGGCGGGGGAGGGCGCCCTGGCCCTCATCACCGGGGCCAACCGGGACCCGGACCAGTTCGCCAGGCCGGACGAGTTCGACATCGGCCGCGGCAACCACCACCACGTGGCGTTCGGCTTCGGCGGTCACCAGTGTCTCGGTCAGCACCTGGCGCGCCTGGAGCTGCAGATCGCCTTCGACACGCTGTTCGCGCGGATCCCCGGCCTGCGGCTCGCCGAACCGGTCGAGGCGCTGCGCTTCAAGGACGAGGCCATCAACTACGGCGTCTTCGAGCTCCCGGTCACCTGGTGATCGCCGTCTGACCCCGGCCGCGCCGTCCGAGCAGGCGGCGCAGCGCGGTCGGGGTGTGACCAAGGTGCTCGCGGACGGTCCTGGTCAGGTGGGCCTGGTCGGCGAAGCCGAGGTCGGCGGCGAGGGCGGCGAGGCCATGCGCCGTGCCCTCGCCGCCCTCGTCGCTTTCGCGGTTTTCGCCGCCTTCGCCGTTTTCGATGCGCCGGATCACCCGGCCGACACGGACCCGGTTGCGGTATCGCGTCAGTGAGACGCCCATCTCCTGGGAGAAGACACGACTCAGCCGGTACGGCGAGACGCCCAGGAGAGCGGCCAGCGGGCACAGCCCGGCCGCGTCGGGGTGGTCCGTGACGATCGCCTCACGGGCCGCCGCGACGAGTGCCCGGTCGGCGGGGTTGGCCGGACGGCCCTGACGGTGGCCGGTGGCCGCGGCGACCAGCCCGAGCAGCTCCTCGGCGAGCGCGTAGTCGACGTCGCCGCCGCGCGCCGCGGCGAGCAGTCGCCGGTGGGCCAGGTCGACCCGGGCGTCCACGTAGACCGTCGTGCCGGTCCACGGCCCGTCCCACAGACGCGGGGAGACGGCCACGGAGGTGCACAGGTCACCGCCGGCCGGATGGGCGAACCGCTCCTCCTCACCCGGCGCCGCGAGGTAGGCCATCGTCGGGTCCAGGTCGGCCTCGACGCCGTCGGCCCACCGCCTGAACCTGCCGCGCCGTACCAGGACCAGCCGGTGTGCCCCGCCGGGATCGGGCTCCGACCACCGGGTGTGGTGGGCGCGGCAGGTCACCGTGGACACGGCGAAGTGGGGGCGGACGGCGAGGGGCACGGCGGACAGCACGGGGGGACGTTACCCGGCGGGTGCGACAGAAAAGGCCCGCAAGAATCTTCAAGACCATAACCGGCGTAGGCGGGAAGCTGGTTACGTAAACGACGACCACAGGAGCCACGATGACCTCTCTCGCGGGACCGACCGCCATCATCATCGACTGCGCCGACCCCCGGGCGCTCGCCGAGTTCTACGGCAAGGCCACCAGCTGGAGGATCACCTACAGCGACGACGAGACCGCCTACCTCGGGGACGGCCCGATCCAGCTCGCCTTCCAGCGGATCGAGGACTACCGGGGCCCGGGGTGGCCCGACGCGGCCAAGCACGCCCACCTGGACTTCAGGGTCGCCGACGTGGAGGCCGCGACGAAGGAACTGCTCGCGCTCGGCGCGACGAGGCCCGGTTTCCAGCCGGGTGGGGACGGCTGGACGGTCCTGGCCGACCCCGAAGGGCACCCCTTCTGCATCAGCGCGGGCTGAGGCTCCCTCAGCCCGGGGCGGGGACGTGCGAGGCGTAGAGCGCGCGGAGCAGGTGGTTGAGCCGCTCGCGCTCGCGCCGGTCCAGCGCGTGCAGGAAACGGTCCTGCTCGGCCGCCGCCGTGACGGCGAGGGTGCCGAGCAGGGCGTTCCCGCCCTCGGTGAGGGCGACCGTACGGCGGCGCCGGTCGGTCTCGTGCGTCCTGCGCTCGACGAGCCCCCTGGCGGCCAGGGAGTCGAGGACCGGCACGATGTTGCGGGCGTCCACGGCGACCAGCTCGGCCAGGCGCCGCTGGCCGACGGGCCCCTGCGCGCCGAGCGTCGCGAGGACGACGTACTGGGCCTGGGTGAGGTCGTGGCCCGTCAGGAAGGCGGCCCACGACCGCGCCGCCAGCGACCCCAGCCGCGCCAGCAGGAAACCCGTGCCCCGCTCGAAGTCACTCACGCGGCCCAGCCTAGTCGATAGACATGCTTCATGTCGTTTGGTAGACATGAAGCATGTCTATTGAGGAGCGGCACACCCACGTGCCGATCGCCGGATCCCCGCTGCACGTCGTCGAGACGGGCGACCCCCTGGGCAGGCCGGTGCTGTTCCTGCACGGCTGGCCGGAATCATGGCGGACCTGGCGGGGCGTGATGGAGGCGGCGGGGACGGACGCCAGGCTCCTGGCCGTCGACCTGCCGGGGATCGGCGACTCCACGGGGCCCGCCCCCGGCGGGTCCAAACTCCGCCTGGCGGGGATGGTGCACGAACTCGTCCTGAGCCTCGGCCTCACCGACCTCACACTGGTCGGTCACGACGCCGGAGGCATGATCGCCTACGCCTACCTGCGACGGTACGGCGCCGCCCGTGTGGTGATCATGAACACGGTGATCCCCGGCGTGGCCCCCTGGAAGGACGTCCTGGCGAACCCGTACATCTGGCACTTCGGCTTCCACGCCGTGCCCGCCCTGCCGGAGACCCTGGTCAGGGGACGCCAGGCCGCCTACTTCGACTACTTCTACGACGTGCTTTCCGTCGACCCGGCGAGGATCACCCCGGAGTCACGCCGCGCCCACGCCGCCGCCTACGCGCGTGACACGGCGCTCACCGCGGGGTTCGACCTCTACCGTGCCTTCCCCCAGGACGCGCTGGACAACGCGGCCCTCGCCGAGGCGGAACCGGTCGGCACACCCCTCCTCTACCTGCGGGGCGACGGCGAGGGCGGCGACATCACCGCCTACGCCCAGGGCTTCAGGGAGGTGGGCGTCCTGCGGCCGGTCACCGCGCTGATCCCCGGCGTCGGCCACTTCGCCCAGGAGGAGGCACCCGCCCAGGTCTGGAAGCTCATTCACGACTTCACCAGGTGACGGGCAGCTCGCGCACGCCGTAGATCACCGAGTCGACACGCAGACCGAGCTCCTCGACCGGACGGGCCAGAGCGAGTCCGGGGAAGCGGGCGAACAGCCTGGAGATCGCGACCTCAAGCTCGACCCTGGCCAGGTTCTGGCCGAGACACTGGTGCGGGCCGAACCCGAACGCGACATGGAACCTCGGATCACGCCGCAGGTCCAGCCGGTCGGGCTCGGGGAAGGCGCGCTCGTCCCTGTTGGCCGACAGCAGGGAGAGCACCACCCCCTCACCGGCCTGTACGGTCACCCCGCCCACCTCCAGCGGCGCCGTCGCCATCCGCGCCATGGGCCCCTGCGTGATCGTCAGGAACCTCAGCAGCTCAGCCACCGCGGGACGGACGAGAGCCGGGTCCGCGCGCAGCTCGGCGAGCTGCCCGGGATGGTCGAGCAGGGTCAGGACGCTCAGCGCCAGCGCGTTCGCCGTGGTCTCGTGCCCGGCGATCAGGAGCACCCGCGCCATGCCGAGCGCCTCGTCATGGGTGAGCTCGCCGGCGTTCACCCGCGCCGCGATCCTGCTGAGCAGGTCGTCCTTCGGCTCACGCTCCCTGTCGGTCAGGAGCCGGTCGAGATAGACGGCGATCTCGGCGAAGGCGGGCCCCGCGACCTCGGGCGGGTTGGAGGACAGGATGGCCGCGCTACGGGTCTGGAAGAAGGCGTGGTCCTCGTACGGCACGCCGAGGAGCCCGCAGATCACCAGCGTCGGCACCGGCAGGGCGAAGCGCCGGACCAGGTCGGCCGGGCCACCGCCCTTCTCCAGGTCGTCGAGCAGGCCGTCGACCACGCCCTCGATCGTCGGCCGCATCGTCTCGACGCGCGGGACGCTGAACTCGGAGGTGAGCATCCGCCGCAGCCGTCCGTGCTCGGGGTCATCCATCCGGGTGAACGACAACTCACCCGGCTTGGCGCCGGGCAGCAGCTGGGGGAAGCCGGCGAGCCTGTCGTCGGCGCTGATCCGGGGGTCGGCCAGCACGGCCCGGACGTCGGCATGGCGGCTCAGCACCCAGTGCTCCTCGCCGTCGGCGAAGTGAAGGCGGCAGGGCGGTTCCCCGCGGAGCTCGGCGAGTTCCGCGGGGACGCCGTACGGGTCCGGTCGGTGGATGGGAAACGTACGTGCGGTGGGCCGGTCCATGGTGCCCCTTCCTCACAGGCGGGAGGCAGTGTCCCTCAGTCAACCGGCTCGAATCATATGCAGCCGGTAATGCCTGGAGAAGGGGCGAAAAAAACAGAGCATTTTCCGATAAATGGACTTGAAAGGGGCGGCTTTTCTGTTCTCTCTTCCTGACACCCGGGGAGCAGACGGTATAGAGGCGGCCGTGAGCGCGGCCGTACGACATGGGCCTGGATGGCGGCCGGTGCGCCTACGGTGCGGGCGCGGATTGGGGCGCGGCATGGAGCGCCCGGATCCGCCCGGATCCGCCCGGCTCAGCCGGTCACACGGCCTTGAGGCAGTGATCTTCGACGATCTCCAGCTCTCTGGCGTAGATCTCGCGCAGCCCTTCCCAGCCGTGGTCACGCGCCTTCTTCCCACGGATTGGACCCACCGGGTATCCGTCGAGAAGGTGTTCGGCGACGTTGAAGCACAGGTGCCACCCGGCCGCGACCTCCGGCATCCACCTGCGCTCCTTGAGCGTGTGCCGCAGCGTTAATCGTGTCCCGGAGCCGAGCGCGGCCAACTCCCAGCGCAGCCGGTCACCGCCCCAGGTGTATTCGAGCAGAGTCGGCGGTTCCGCGCGGCTCACGAACTCGGACATCCCCGCGGAGATCCCCGGCCCGTCGTCGAGCATCGTCAGCGTCGTCTCACCGACCGTCCCGAGGTCCCTGTCGGCGGTGTAGGGAGACCATTCACCCAGTTGGGCGGGGTCCGTGAGCGCTGCCCACACGCTCTCTGGCGAGTGCCGCAGGTCCCGGACGAAGACGAGAGTCCACCGTCCCCCGTCGGTCTGATAGCCGACCTCGGAGTTCGTCACTGCTCCTCCTGGTTGTCGAGATGGCGTTCAAGGGCGTCGAGATGCCGCTCCCACAGCCGGCGGTACGGCGCGAGCCACTCATCGAGCGCCTCGAACCGCCTGGGCTCGATCCGGTAGATGCGCTGCTGCGCAGCCGTACGACAGGAAATGAAACCGGCCTCCCTCAACACCTTCAGATGCTTGGACATGGTTGGCTGACTGACCGCGAGCACGTCAACAAGCTGCCCGACACTGCTCTCCGCCCTGAGCAGCCGATCGAGGATCCGTCTCCTCGTCGGCTCAGCAAGCACAGCGAACACATCCACAGGCACCCCCCAAATATGCCTCGCCGGGAATATACCTGACAAGCCCTACGGCAAGGCATGAGACGAACGATGGCCATCCGTTCGCGAAACAGCATCCAGCCACGGAGTAACGCCCTTCACGACGGGGTCCCTCTCGACGTGCTGTGGAGGTGATATGACGGGACATTTTCGATCTTGGGGGTCTAGAGGTTGTTTGGAGTCCTGAGCATGTGACTGAAGTGAGGAGTTGCGGTGACCGATTGAGTCTCAGAGGTAGAACCCGGCCCCATGGGCCTTATCCGCAGTCACCGCAGCAGTGTGGGTGCGAAACCGACAGATCGGTCAGAGGTGCGGATCTTTTCGGAATGGTGACAAGATGCGGGCCGTCGCCGGGCTTCGAGCCCGCACCCGGCGAATCACCGACTGCGGCATGAGCCTTTCGCTCGGCCTGTCTCGAGATCGGCTGAACTTACCGGCCTTCGCCCAGGCTTTGCGGCACCGTCATATGGCGACACGATCTCGGCTCGACGACGGTCGGCGCCGAATGAGACCTGCGGCGCATCACCCTCGATACCGGCGACAGCCGGCCCGGCCGAGTTCTGATGCGTCCACACGATCATGGCGTCCGCGCAGACCGATCCCAGCGGCCCTGTCCGTGTGAGGCGGTTCCGGTAATCGTGGAACCGTCGATGTTCACCACCGTCGTCGAGCAGTGTCGGGCGGATCAAGCCTTGAGGACTATAAAGCGGCTTATTGCGTATTTCTGCTGGAAATAAAGGAAGTGCAAGCACTAGTGAGTGCGGTGCGGTCGGACAGCCGATGCCACCCGCAGGGCCGCCTCGGCTGGGTCTTCATGCTCCCAAACGCGAACGACATGCCAACCCGCCTCATGCAGGAGGCGATCCGTTTCGGCATCGCGTTCTCGCGTGCGACGTACTTTTTCCGCCCAGAAGCTTGCGTTGGTAACGGCAACGGTGTGGTGGACAGGACAGCCGTGCCAGAAACATCCGTCCATGAACACTGCCACTTTGGCCTTCGTGAAGACGAGGTCCGCAGTGCGTCGAACGCTCTTAAGCGGACGGTAGGAGACCCGATACCGGAGGCCCATCGCATGGATGGCGCGACGGAGGGCGAGTTCCGGTTTGGTGTCTCGGCCCTTGTTGGATCGCATGCTCGCCCGCACGGCATCGCTGGACGCCCATGACTGTGTCAGTCCCCCCACGGGGAACACCCTAGGGCCGCAGGACGCGTCAGTCGTTCTCATCTTCCCGATACCACCTGGCTCGGGCTGCTCAACCCGGCCCGCCCCACTACGCGACCTTCTTGGCCCGCCAGAACGCGCAGCGTCTCGTGCTGCAACTTTTTGACGTGAGACATACCGTTCGGCATGGCTTCCAAGAGCTGAAGAGCTATGTGGCGCCAACGTTTCCGACACGGTACAGATCTACTGAACAGCTACGATCCGTCTCAAGCCTCACATGCTCGATCACATGGATCTGGAGGGTGCTGTGCTCGCCGAGGTCACATTGGCTGGTCGGTACCGTCTGGATTCCAAGCTTGGCGCAGGAGCCATGGGAGAGGTCTGGAAGGCTTTCGACCTTCGTCTGTCCCGAGACGTCGCCGTCAAGATCTTCCCCAGTCACATGGAGCGTGAACCGCGAAAAATCAACCGCTTCCGGGCTGAGGCCAAGATCTGCGGTCGGCTCCAGCATCCCAACATCGTGGTCGTCCATGACGCCGACGAGGACAACGGTCGACTCTTCTTTGTTATGGAGCTTCTCCGCGGCAGTGACCTGGCGAAGGTTATGAAGGAACACCGGAGCGGATTGCCCATCGGACGTGTTGTCTCCATCGGCGCCCGTCTTGCCGAGGCGCTTGGCGTCGCGCATGGCAAGAAAGTCATCCATCGAGACATCAAGCCAGCCAACATCATGCTTCTATCCGGTGACCGACCCAAGCTCTGTGACTTTGGTATCGCCAGAGTCGTCGAAGAAGGTAAGGCCACAGCCCAGGTCGGAACGCCGGCCTATGCCGCGCCCGAGCAGTCCGACGGCTCACCGGACGAACGGAGTGACCTCTACTCGCTGGGCTGTGTTCTATACGAGATGTCCACTGGCGAGTGTCCGTTTCATGGCAATGCTTGGCAGCTGCTATTCCAGCATGCCACCAAGACACCTCGTTTCCCGGGAGAAATTCGTCCTGATATACCAATGGAGTTGGAGGAATTGATTCTCCAACTCCTCGCCAAGGATCCGGTGGACCGACCACAGTCGGCAGCCGAAGTCGCTGACCGACTCAGGGCCATGCGACCACGTACGCCGCAGCATCCAGCCAGGAACATCGACCGACTTCCGCCTCAACGGCTGTTGAAGTCCGATGCGTCGGAGCGTCGGCACACTGGCACCGACGACAACATGGCGAAGGAGATTGACCGGTTCCTGCACGAGGTCCGCGTCGATGCGCGGGTCGCCGGATACACTCGTACCTCTGTATTGACCCGTTTCGAGATCCGGCTCGGCCCAAGCGTTGCTGAGAGTGAACTTCTCGTTCTTTTGGAACAAATCACGCAGGCTGTGAAGCACCGCTCGGCTCGATTCGTGCCGATGGAACGATCAAGCTCTCCACCGCCGGGCGCGTCGGTCATCGGACTTGAGGTGCTCCACTCCGCTCTCGATCCGTTGAGCTTAAGCGGTATTCTTCAGGAGGCGCCGGATGGTGACTTCCCGCTCGTCGGACTTGGTCGTGCTCAGGACGGAGTACCCGCCTTTCTTAATATGCGTGATTCGCCGCATTTCCTGATTGCTGGGAGCCATGGGTCGCTCGATCCGCTGCGAGGCATCATCGCTTCACTGGCCATGCGTCACTCACCGAAGCGGCTCCGGCTGCTGATGTCCACCCGCTGCAATTCATTCACTGAACTGCCCCATCTGATCCCCCAGGAAGTCGGTGATCCTCTCAACTGGGCCGTCTCCGAAGTCGACTGCCGTTATGCGGATCTGCGCGAGCGTCACTGTCGTACGACCGCCCAGTTCAACAGGGAGCTGCGAGAGTCTCACGGCTCGGTTCCCATCGGTGCGTTGGGCGACATCGAAGTGGCACATCCCGACGTGGTCGTGGTCATTGACGAACTGGTCGAGGTGGACGATCTGGAGCAGGTTGTCGAGCTGGCCAGGGAGGGACGTGCGGTGGGGTTTCACCTCATTGTCCGTACGACGAAGCCGTACGGACTCGATGGGCGGCTCAAGGGCTACCTGCCAAGCCGGCTCGCGCTCCCAGTGGCGACAGTCGAGGAAAGCGTCTCAATTCTCGACCGATCCGGCGCCGAGTCGTTGAACTCCGGGGAGGGGTTGTTGGCACTGGGTCAGGGGCGTGAGCCGTACAAGATCAAGCTTGTCGCCGTCACCGACGGTGAGATCGATGAGATCGCCGGTCGTTGGCGAGGTTGAGGAAAAGTGAAGGTTCACCGTGCCAGGAGACGTGAAGGCGTTCCCTGGCACGTGTACAGGCGACGAAGAGCAGACAGCGTTCCCGTTGGAGATCGTTGGCGTGCGTCGTCGCGTCCTCTTCGAACGGGGTGACCGCGTTCGGGGCGGGCATCTGGTTCGCGCCTACGCCGACCACCGCCACACATCGGAACTCCAGGCCTTTCATGCGGTGTATGGTGGCGACCCTGACCTGTCCGGCGGCTCCATCTCGATCACGGGAAAGGTAACAGGCCTCGACACCGCCGCGCTTCAGCGCTTCGACTGCGGACTGCCCCATCGTCTCGGACCGTGCCGCGATGCCGATCTCCTCGGGAAGAACGCCGGCGTCGAGCCAGATCCGTACTGTTTCGACCAGTCGCGTCAGCTCGGCATTCTTCGTGGCGGCGCCGTACAGCTCGGGTGCGGCACCGTGTATCTCGGAGCGGCAACCGGTGAGGTCAGCCCGGGTTCCATCGAGGTCGTCGATCTGTTCGCCGGTGAGCATCGCGCAGCTCCAGGCGAGAATCTCTTCCGTGGTCCGATAGTTGATCTTCAGTCGTGCGGACCTGCCCGCGATCCGAATCCCCACCCGGCTCAGCGAGACATGGTTGTCGTAGATCCGCTGATGGGTGTCAGCGGCGACGAAAAGGTCGTTTGGCCTCTCTGGTACAACAGCGCGAAGCACCCGCCATCGAACCGGATGTAGGTCCTGCGCTTCGTCCACGACGACATGGTCGTACGGCCCTACCTCAAGTTCTCCCAGAACCCGCGCCGCCTCCACACAGACCGTTTCGAATGTGCGGTAGTTGTGCTTCACCAGTTCCTGCTCGAATTCCGCGATCGCCCTCCAGACCTGCGCTCGCTGTAGTGACCCGAGCCGACGTCCCCGCCCGATCCGCCGGGCATAGAGGTAGTCGTCGGACGAGGCGATCCCCTGGGCGAGGACGACCTGTCGCCATTCCTCAGCCAAGAACCGTTCGGCGAAATCGAGGCCTCGACGACGGATCACCTTCCGCCAGATCTCTTTCTCCTCTTCGTCCCGAAGCAGCGTGAACCTGCCGGTGTACTGCCTGGCAACTTGGTCAACCGTGAGCACGTCGATGCGCGACAGCACCTCATCGTCGGTTTCCAACAGCCGGAGCGACTCGGCGAGCGACCGGGCGAGGGTCGCGGTGAACGTAGTGAGCAGCACCCTCCCGCCCTGTCGAGCCAGGTGTCTGGCCCGGTGCAGCGCGACCACTGTCTTGCCGGTTCCGGGACCGCCCGTGACCTGTGCGGGACCGGAGTACTCCTGAAACGCGGCCTCCCGCTGTAGCGGATGAAGGTAGACACGCCATCGAGCGAAGGGCTTGTCGAACAGCTCTATGAGCTCTTCGGTCCCTTCGACGAGCGCCACCTTGTGTGGCATTCGTCCTGTGGCCGCCGCGAGATCGTCCGGGTCGATCCTCTCTCGTGCGACTGCGCCGACCACGTCGTTCCAGATGTCTTCGGGAGTCATTCCGGCGGCCAGCCCGAAGAGCACGTCAAACTGGGTCTGGGGCAGCTTGCCGTCCAGGGCCTCCAGGATGTTCACGTCCGTGAGCATCCTGGCGAACCTGAGCATCTGGTCGTCGATCCCAAGTCGGACCAGGTCGGCGTCGGAGACATGCTCGAAAAGAGGATGAGCCGCCTCCACCGGAGCGCGGGTCATCGTCTCGATGGCCGTGTCAATGATCGCGTCGTCACGGATCTCCATGTGGCCGTTGGCCATGTTGACCGAGACACGCCGGTGTCGGGCCCATGCATAAGCTTCGTCGTGGGTGTCCACCCTGAGCAGGGTGAAGTGATCACCCTGCTCAGGGACGAGCACAATGCCGCGATAGTCGAGACCGATCCGGATGCTCTTGAACCTTGGGTCGCGGAAGTCGTTGAGCTTTTCCAGATGAGCTCCGGTGTGCGCGGTCTGCTCGAATTTCTTGATGGTGTCGAGCACCTTCCGCTGGATGGGGCGCTCCAGACGAATGAGATCCTGCAGGAAATCCTGGTGGATACCCAGTCGCGGCACAGCACCCCTCCTCAAATCGACCCCTCGGTCCGAGAGGTCACGCTAGTCAGTTAGCCCGGTGGAAGAAACCGGTTGAAGGGTCTTCCGGTGTGCCGATCAGCATCGCGCGATCCAGGAAGACGTTGTTGGTTTCGCAGCTGGTCTCCGGCAGCAGTACGCAGGCATAGCAAGCCGCCAGGTTGAGGCTGTCGAGACCGTTGGCCTCGGCCTCCATGCAGGGTGGATCCTGCGAGCACCACTCGGTCCTGGCCAGGGCCGCTTCCACCGTTTCGTAGAGTTTGTGGTGTTCGCCCTGAGCGACGACACCGCCGAGCGAGCCCGCCGAGTCGCTGGTGGCGGTGTAGATCAGGATGCCGGCCATCTTGTCGTCAACATAGAGCCGTTCGCGTAGGGCCGCAGTCGGGTAACCGCAGTCGAGGCTCCATTCGTTGATGAGCACGTGAGCGAGGGTGTGGAGTAGAACGTAGCGCGCGGTCACCGGCGACTTGATGGAGGAAGGCGGCTGCGTACTTTCCGTCCTTTGGGCACGCTCGCGTAGAAGCGCAGTGTGGTTGGTCCAGATCCTGTGAGCCCGTCGTTCGGGACCGGTCCGTTGCTCCCACTCCTTCAGGACGTCTCCGTCGACTGCGAGGAAGACCCCCTCACCGCTGACTTCGATGGCGGGTAGCCATTCCATGGGCTTTTTGGCCATCGCCGATCGGCGTCTGTCTCCACTGGCCGGATCAGGGAGTTCCACTCGGGTGAAGGACTCCAGCGCCCTGACCTCGCGAAGTCGTTTGACGAGCATGGAACGCTTGAATCCGTAGGGCAGGGATGTTCCGTCTGCCGGAGCTTGGACGCACTCGAAGTTCTCCTCGCGGCCCACGTTGCCCGTGCCGTCGTGGAGATGGGCGTATTCCTCACGTCGCAGTTCGTTGGCCGACTCCAGCATGAGTTGCTCATCCGAGTCGGGAAGCGCGCTGGCCTCCAGCTCACGTCGCCGTCGGACGGCCGCCAGTACCGCTTCCGGGGCGAACCGGTCGTCGTCCACGACGTCGCTCTTCTCGATCATGCTGAGAATGATCTTGTCTGGCACATTGCCGTCGAGCAGCGCGTTCCACTCCTCGTAACGAGGATTGATCCGCTGCTGCAGGGTCTCTGACCAGGGGGGTATCGACAGCGCCGATCGGGTGATGCCGAACCAGGCAGCCGAGGCACCCCTCTGCAGGGTCCGCGGGACGGCGAGACAGCCCGGCTCGTTCGTGTCCCTGCCGAGCCAAGGGCGTCGTCCCTGGCACTTGATCCCCAACTCCTTCATGGCCGCGCGACCGAACGCGCCTTCCAACGAAGCTGGCCGCACTCCACAGGAGCATGTGATCACGACAGAGCGGAGAGACGCCGTCTGCCCGGTGCTGTCCAGCGTGAGCTCGTGCTTGACTTGATTGCTTCCTCCCTGAGCTCGCTCACTTTTCTTGTGCAACCACTCGAAGTAAGGAAAGTCATCCAGATGCCCGTTCTCGCAGGCGATCACGAATCGGGAGGGGGTCAACGGCTTGTCGCAGTCACCGCATTTGCTCTGCTCCGCCGGAGAGCCGAAGCGTTTGAAGCCCTGGAGCCTCTTGCACGAGCCGCAGGAGTACATCTCGGGGAACAGTCGGATCTTGATTCCGTCACCTGAGGGCGGCTCATCGGCCGGGGGCAGGTGAAACCTCTTGGCGTTGAGCCAGCGCTGGAGTCGAGGTTCCCAAATGACATCGGAGGGCCACACCCGCCAGCTGTCGATTCCACTGACAATGTACGACTGATCCTCAACCGCGATCATCGAACCGACGCCATAGGTGGTGATGGTCTGCGCCCGCCGGACCGCGCCCAGCGGCTTCTTGGTGACCTCGGCCTTGTTGTTCGCGCCGGCTTGCCGAGTACGCGTGCTACGAAGTCCCATTTTCATCGCTCCAGGTACAGGTCGGATTCGGCGTCAACGTCACGCAGACTCCACAGGGTGGGGACGGCCTCGGTGAGGTCGGTGTCGGTGTATGTGCAGAGCAATGCAGTGTCGGGATCGCGGCGCTGGTGTCGTCCGAACCTCGGCTTGGCCTCGTAAACCAGTTCCTCGTTGTCGTCGGCGAGTTGCGTCCACTTGGCGATGATGTCGTTCAAGTCCTTCTCGACCCCGGCTCGCTCGTGCTCGGCCACAAGCTTGACTCGACACAGGATCAGATCCTTGATCTCCTCAATCCGACTCATGTGTTTGCGTACGGTCGCCGCCGCGCTGTTGAACCGGAGTTCTGGGTAAATCAGCCTGGCCATGCCCACCAGCACCGCATGTAGCGCCCGGTCCCGGGCACGGGGAGAGAAGGGCGTGACACTGCTTGACTCGACCTGCCGGTAGAGCGCTGAGTGGTAGGGCACGAAGCTCTCGTAATGGGATCGGTCACGGGACCGATTCGCGTTGTAGAGCATGACGACGAGGCCCGGGTGCTGACGCCCGACCCGGCTACTCGACTGAATGTACTCGGCTGTAGTTTGGGGTTGGCCCATGATCGCCATCAGGCCGAGACGGTCCACGTCGACCCCGACGGAGATCATGTTGGTGGCGAGAACGGTGTCGAAAGTACGCTCATCCGGATACTTGATCTCCAGATCTTTCAACCGCGCTGGAATGTCACTGGACTTGACCCGACTGGTGAGCTCGGTGTTCTGGTCGGCTACCCGCGATTTCTGCTCATGTCGCTCGGCCAGCATCTTCAACCGGTCTTGGACGTCGTCGGCCACCTGCAGTTCGGCCGCGGCCAGGATACGGAGGCTACTGAAGTAACCCACCAGAGTCCAGTAAGCGTCCCGGACCGCATCCGGGCCCTCGATGTTCACGGCGTGATGAAGCAGCGCCGCGTATGCCCGGATCAGCAGGGTTGCCTGACTGAGGTTGGGGGTGAGTAGTCCAACGTAGTATCGCGAGGCCTTGTCCTTGGCGGGGGTCTCCACCGCGAACCAGGAGTCACGGGCGTCGAGGCCAGCTGGCGGGAATTGTGCGACGTCCCGGTTGAAGAGCCGATTGACCTGGTCTTTCGCGCGCCGAATGGTCGCAGTCGAGGCGATGACCTTGGGCTGCTCCGCGGCCCAGTCGATTGCAGTCTCGTAGAGGCCGGTGAGGCTACCGAGTGGTCCTGAAATCAGGTGAAGTTCGTCCTGGACGATCAGCTCCGGCGGAGGCGTTCCCGCTCGGTCCCGATTGAAGAGCGTGGCGACTTCGGGACGCCAGGTGACCTGGGCGAACTTGTCCACGGTCGCTATGACCAGTGTCGGTCGAACCACGTAGATCTTCTCGTCCACCACATGGACAGGGAGCTCGTTGTGGAATTCGCAGCCCAGATTGGCGCAGTAGATGCGCATTTTGGAGCCGGCGACATCCACCTCGTACTCGTCCGGCCCCATTGAGGTGCCACACCACGGGCAGAACTGGAGTTGGACCGGATTCTCCTTGTGCAGGTCTACGTTGTCGCGGAGCTTCCTGAGGCTCTCGGCAGCGTCCTTCAACTTGTTGGGCGTGGCCGCGGCGCCGACCCACATGCCGATGGAGATGGTCTCCTCTCCGAGTTCCTTCGGCCGTGCGTCACGAATACGCTCCATCGCGCAGATCAGGGTGGCGGCTCGTTCAAACTGTTGCAGAGTGAGCAGCCGGAGCGTGTAGCGCATGATCGCTGTCACGCCTCCTCCTCCCTCGCCCCTGCGAAGCCGGCGAAGGAAGATCGTGAAGGCGATGATGCCCAGGTAGGCCTCGGTCTTACCGCCACCGGTCGGGAACCACAGCAGATCCGCCTTCCCGCGATCCGAGTGGCCTGGATCGACGATGCCGTCCAGGCAAAGCAAAAGGAAGGCGATCTGGAAGGGGCGCCAGGCTCCCTCCTCGACCTTTGGAGATCCCTCGTTCCCCGCCTTGATCCAGTTGGTCCGTGCCCGTTGAGTCGCCATTGCCTCGTTGGCGTAGCGGAACGCGGTCATCGCCTGTGGATCGCGTCTCAAAGTCTCGATGCCGGAGACCATGCGGTCGCAGGCGATCTCACAAAGCCCGATCTGATCCCTTGCGGCCTGGGCGTACTCGGTGCCACCCAGTAGCCGGGACTCCTCGGCCCGCTCCGCGATCCACGCTCGGTAACCCGCGACCAGCCCCCTCAATCCGGCCAGGATCTCGTCCCCAGGCTTTCGTGCCAGATCGATCATGCGCAGTGCCGAACTGTCGATCTCCGGATTGGAGTCGGTGAGCAGCACCTCCTTGGTCGGGACGAACTCGCTCCAGATCGCCGCCACCCCGGCCGGGGCGCCCTTGAGGAGGGCGTCATCGCGCGGAGCCGGAGGAGTCCAGTGCCAGTCGGCCGCACACCCGTGGCCGACCGCGAAGTTGGGGGCGTAGCGGTAGAGCAGGCGATTGATCTTGATCTCTTCCTCGTCCGCGCCCACAGGGACAGGTCGCTCCACGAATGGCTCGGTACCCTCGGCTCCGGAAACATGGATCTTCGGCTGGAAGAAGGCGTAAGCATCCCAAATTCCTCCCGGCTCCATCTTGTGCGTGTTGACGAGCGCCACCGTGATGGACACCGCACCGTCCTTGGGCCTGCGCACCCGCACGCGCAGCTCCAACCCGGGTACTAAGGGATCGGGCTCCGGGGTTTCCCCGAACACGTCCACCGTGATCGGCTTCAAGTCAAGTCGGCGACGTCGCCAGCGAAGTGTCTGCTCCTGTGTGGCGCGGCGTTCGGCTCGCTGAGCCCTCACCGGGCGGCCGGACTCGTCCACCGGCTCGTACACACCGGCGGTGACCGTCACCGTGATCGTCGGTGAGATCTCCGGGTTCACTCCGAAGGTCAGCCCCATTGATGAGGGCGCCTGATTGTTGGCCAGAGACACTCCGATGTCCGGAATCTCATCCTTGACCTTGTTCTCCGAACCGAGGTCGATGTCACGTTCCACAGCTTCTTCGGACACCACCTCCCGATCCCGCCGCTGCGGGTAGAGCACGCCCGATGCGTAGGTGGTCGCCGGTGAGTCCTTGAGGATCTCGTCCTCGCCTCCCACCGGACCGACCGTGTCGAGCCTCAGCCGCTCGACCAGTTCGGCTCGGAAGGCGTAGTGTTCACGATGCTTCGACATCGACATCCTTCTTGTCCCAGGTGAAGGTGGACAGGCCGACGAGACGCGGTGCCAACCAGACACCGTGTGCGTTGAGCCCGGCCCGAACCCCCGCCGCCGCGTTTCCGGCAACGGTCTCCAATGTGTCGACGTGGACTCCGGAGATGAGGGCGGGGAAGTTCCGTGGAATGTAGTTTTTGCCGTTCTTCAGATGCGTGTAGAGGTCTTTGCGAAACTGCTCCGACGCCGTTCCAATCGACCTGCCGTTGTGCAGGACAAGATACGGCGGGCTCTCCAGAACCCCGATCGGCTCCGGAAAGAGCCGCTCCAGCTTCACGGCATCCCCCGGTTGCACGATTGTCGCCAGGTATTCCTGTAGCTCGACCGCATCGCCCTCGAAGTCGAGCGTGCCCGCCGGGTGCTCGGTGAGCACATCCCCGCCGTGTAGCTCCAGTCCCATCCGCATCCAGCCCTTGTAACCGGGCCGGGACCAACGGAGGGTGCGCCTGTCCACCTTGACGTATCGAAGAGCGGTGCCGTCCAGGCGGTAAAGCTCCTCACGCGGCCTGGTCATGGCCACGTAGAGCAGTCGGGCCTCCTCGGCCGCGTCTCGTTCGTCGCCGTTGCGCCCCTCTCGGATGGGGCCGGGGTCCAGTACGAGAACCCGGTCGAACTCCAGGCCCTTGGCCCGATGGAACGAGGAGACCACGAGTTTGGCTGGCTGCTGGGCGGTCAACTCGTCGGGCAGTCGACCGGCGGCGATGGCTGTACGCACGGCGGACAGATCCAGCAGCCGATCCGAGCCGCTGCCCCGGGCGGTGCGCCGGAGCAGTCGCCAAAGCCGATCAGCATCGGGACCTCCGACCAGTTCGCCGAATCTTTCCCTGGTCAAGGTGGAGGAGTCATTCTTGGCCAGCAACCGGCCCAGCCAGGCCGGGGCGGCTCGATCTCGGGCCGAACGCTGTAGGCGGTGCGGCACTTCGACGGCATGAAGCATCTCGGAGACGAGCAGCGCTTGGCCGTTCGTTCGGCACAGGATCGCCGCGGTCCCATCGTGGCCGGTCAGCGCGTCTGCGGCCAGTTTGTCGAAATCCCCGAAGTCCAGAACGCCGCCGAGTACGTCACGCAGACCGTCGTACAGCTTCTCGCCTTCCACGTTGCCGGACTCCGAAAGCTTCCGGAGCCGAGGCCCGAACCTGAGAGCGACCTTGGCGTCCTCGGTTCTGGCGCGGAAGTTCTCGGTCAACTCCAGCTCGGTCAGCTCCTCTCCGAAGGCGACACGAAGCCATTCGAAGAACCGATTGGTTTCCGCCTTCCGCTCCTGAGAGTTCCGGACGGTGAAACCGTAGACAGACTGGGCAGGATCACCGACAACGGTGAACCCACAGTCGTACCGGTCGAGCAGGGCCTCCACCAGGTCACGGCGATCCCCGACGAGATCCTGGACCTCGTCGATGACCACATGGCGAAGACCGTGTTCGTACAGTTCGTCGGACTTTCCGGAGTCCACCACGTCTCTCGCGCCCACGATCCGTGAGTCGAACGACCTGCCGCCCCACCCTCCCATCGCGTCGACCTGTGTGAGCACGTCGAGAGCCCAGGAGTCGAAGGTCTGCACCTGGACGAACCGAGCGGCGTCGCCGTATTGGGAGAGCCTGTTCCTGAGTTCGCGTACGGCTGCGCGGGAGAAGGTGAGCATCAGGATCTCCCCGGCGCTCAAGTCCTCCTCGGCCACCAGCCGGTCCAGGCGCCGGATCAGGGTATGGGTCTTGCCCGCACCGGCCCCTGCCGTAACCAGGACCCGAGCCTCGGCGGGCTGCTCGACGACAGCCCGCTGCTCGGCGGTAAGTGGAGGGGAGTCCTGATAGGCATCACTCACTTGTTGCTCCAGAGATATTCGAACTGAGTGAAGGCCAGCTGACGGTCGTAGTTGACGATGTTGTCGGCGACGTCGAGGATCAGGCAGGTTTCCTTGCCCCGGTTCTTCGGGCCACGAAGACCACGGCCGATCATCTGCTGGTAGACGTTCGGGCTGTAGGTCGGACGGGCCACGATGACCACCTCGGTGGCCGGGGCATCGAAGCCCTGTGCCAAGACGGCGTAGTTGGTCAGAACGCGGATCTGCTTGCGCCGGAACTGCTCGATCAGGGATCGCCTGCTGGAGTCCGGGGTCCCGGAGTCGATCGCGGCCGACCTGATACCCCGGTCGTTGAGCTTCGCCGCCATGAACTTGGCGTGGTTGACGGAGGTGGCGAAGAGCAGCACCGGACTGTCCTTCGGGAGCGCCTCGATCTCCCGCACGAGCATCTCGTTACGCGCGCTGTCACGCGCCAGTTTCTCCTCCACGGTGGAGGGAAGCCGGGCGCCCTCGAAGGCGATGGTCTGGCGGAGGTCCTCGTCGGAGAGGGTGAGCGTCATGCCTTTCAGCTGACGGTGATCCACGCGGGCCAGCACGCCGAACTCCTGGAGTTCGGCGTACGCGTCCCCGGTCGGGAAGATCCCCTCGTCCAGGCGGTTTCCGCCGTACCGGTCCACCAACCGGTTGGTCTCAACCTCGTTGAACCCTCGGTACGGCGTGGCTGTCAGGCCGATCAACGGGCGGCTGGTCTCACGGAAGGTCAGCCCCATGGACGTCAGGAGCCTGGTGTAGCGTGGCGTGATGGACGCGTGCGCCTCATCGATGATGACCAATGCCGGATCCCGCAGCCACGCGTACTCGGGTGAGTCCAGGCAGGCCTCCAGCTTGGCGTCCGTGGCCACCACCAGCTGAGCGCTGTCCTTGACGGGAGCAGCCTCCCGCGTGGACCAGAGCCGATTGATGGTGAGTTGCTGCTCGGGACCGACCTTGGACCAGACGAACGCCCAGCTCTGAACCGCCTGCTCACACAGCTCCTCATTCTGGGCGATCCACAGGACCGGCCGACCGTTCAGGCCTCGTTCCTTGATCACCCGAATGACGGCTTCGGCCGCCACGCGGGTCTTGCCCGCGCCAGTGGGGAGGCAGAGCATCGCACGCGGCGCGTCGTACTTGGTCAGCAGTTCGACCGCCTTCCGTGCCAGCCGTTCCTGGTAGTCGTGGAGACGCGGGAAGTCGGACGGGCCGTCGATCTTCTCCATCGGGGGCGGCGTCTCGGCCTTCGTTCCTGCATACTCGCCGGGAAAACGCAGGTCGTTCACGACCTGCACGGCTTTGGTCTCGCCGCGGAAGCCTGTGGCCAACTGCGGAAACGCTGCTTCGATGTCCTTGCGATACACCCGTAGCACGTCGGTCAGGTAGGCGTTGTGCGCCAACTCGGCGATCCGACGTTCATCAGCGGGCTTTTGCCTCTCGGCCTCCTCGCTTTCCAAAAGCCCCTCGGGCAGCCCCCGCCGTAGAGCCTCGGCACCGACCAGCAGCAGGAGCTTGTCGGCGATGTCCTCTGCTTCGCGGACCTGCCGGATGCGCGCATTGTCACGTTCCTGTTCCCGTCGGTCGAGTACGGCCTGGCAGTTCGCCGAGCCGAGCGCGAGCTTCAACGCGCGGTCGACCGCGTTGAGAACCGCGAGGTCGTCTCCCGGTGTCCTGATGAGAACCTTTCGCTCTCCGGGCATGACCGCCACCGGGATCGACTGGGTCCGCATACCACTCGGCGTTCGAATGATCTCCTCCAGCTCGTCGCACCGAACTGTGGACCACCCGTCCAACTGCGACCGCCGCAACACCTTCAGATACGGAAACTCCTCCAGGACGACGACGGGTTCCGACTGGCCGGCGGACCTGACGTCCTTCTGGATCGCCTCCGCCGGGGAGAGCATTCCCCAGGCTTCCCGCATGGTCTCGGCCAAGGAGTCGGTCGGCACCAGAAGTGCCGGTACCCGCTCTCTGATCAGGGTTTCGTACTCGGACCGCACCGCGGTCACCGCGATGTCCTTGTCCTCAACGTCGCTGCGCCATTCGCCACCCACACGGCATCGGGTCATCGCGCCTTCGGGAAAGGCGGTGCCGACCTCGAATATCAAGGCGTAGACCTTTCCGGGGAAACCGTCGTCGGTGGACGCGGAGGCCTCCTCGACCAAATCGGCCCAGGTCTGTTCCCGTAGGTCCTCCAACCTGTACGGCAGCGCCAGCATCGCGGCAACCCCGGGCGGTACGTCGGCGACGGGGAGGACGTTCCCGTGAGGTTTCAACTCGGGAGCGACGCTGTCGATCACCCTCCGCAGGCCTCGTGACGTCTGGGCGTAGCCGTACTTACGGGCCAGCCACCGCAACGGTGACGGAACCGGCCGACGGCTCGCCAGCCCCTTGTTCCCCGGCTGCATGGTCCAGTTCGACACGGTGGATCCGGCGGGGATGGCCTTGAGAAAGGCCGCCCTCCCCTCCTGGGACAACGACGTGAACAGATGCAGATGTCCAGGTAGAGCGGCTCCCTCGAAATGCATCTTGGCCAGAGTCGGACGAGCCTCATTGGCCGGGAGCCTGGCGACGTACTGTTTCCAGTACGCCTCGCGGTACTCCTCAAACCAGCTCTCCCCTTCAGGGGACACGTTGGCGGAGGGCGCGTCCTGAAGGCCGAGAGCCGTGAGGATCGCCCGTTCGTCTCGGTGGAAACCCATGTCCGCGGACAGCGCCGCGTCCCGTGATCCGTCGGCGGGGACGACTCGTCCAGGCAGGAAACAGTCCCGAATTCGCCGAAACTTCCCTGCCAGGGTCTTGATCTTGATCTCTCTGGTCGCGTCGATTTCGCGACCCTCGAAGGCCGCCCGCACTCCACCATGCCCCGCCAGCTTGGCCAAGTCCCAGAAGGCCACCCAGTCCTGGTCGGTGTAGCCAGCGAATCCACGTTCCACGACTGACGCGAACCGCCCCACGTGGTGGGCCTCGTGGATACCGAGCGAATCCAGAGCCCGCATGACGGGCTCCTGGCCAACGTAGACGCGTTCGTCGACATAGGTGGTGTTGTCCGCGAGTCCGTCAGCGGTGGAGCGACGAAAAACCGAGTTCGACGGCGTGACCAGGTCGCGGCTCTCCATGAGCACGATGCGCGCCCGTAGGGCGTCTTTGGCCAGAGGGTGTTGGGAGTGCTTCATGTCGGCAGCGATCAAGATCGCTCGTGCGGATGCCTCCGGGGAACGGTCGGAGACCAGGGCTTCCAACCACTCCTTCGCCGTCGCCGGCTCGACCCCCCTCGCGTTCCCCAGGATCAGGTTCACACCGTCTCGCCGGTGCCGAGCCTTGTCGACGGAGTGATGAATCCACTCGGCCGGCCTTCCGGAGTACTCTCGCCACAACTGGAGCCACTCTTGCTGAAGGTCGGCCGGGTGAACGCGGACCGTTCCCGGCGTACCGAAGTCTCCATCCTGATTCGGGAGCGTCGGGCGGCTGCCGGACAACTTCCAGATTTTGGCGACAAGGTCTGTAGCCGCCCACTGCGGTTCCTCGCGGCCTCGGGCGGGGGCGAAGTCCAAAAACGCACCCGGGTCTCCAGGACGGGCCAGCAGCGGAAAAGAGGAGACAACCAGCTCCGCAGCCTCGGTGATCAGCTCCTCGTTGAACCCGTTGCTCGCGTAGAGGTTCTGCCGATCCTCGCTCGTCTTCCATGGCGCGTTGATGATGCCGCGAAGCGTCGTGGTGTAGTTGGTCGGGAAATAGGCCCAAAACTCCCCACGCCCCGGGACCCGCCCCTCGACGTCGGGTACGGCCCATGCGAGATCGATCTCGGGACGATCGTGAAGCTCGCCCGCGTTGGCCAGAGCCGTGGACGAGGGGCGATAGACCCTGGTGAAGACACGCCAGGCTTCGTTCTCCTCCTTCACTTCGACTCCACCCACCGTCAACACCTTCTGGAGCTTTCGGCGATCACCGTTGATCTGCTGGAAGACCTGACGCCTGGCCACCTGACCGGACAGGCGCTTCTCCAAGGTGACCGTTCCGACGTGCGGCGAGAACAGGGAGAACTCCGCCGGGAACCTGTCGATGTCCTGAGCAAGTCGTTTGACGACGCCCGACTTGAGCGAAAGCCGCACCACCGTGGTGGCCCAGCTCAGCAGTTCCTTGAGTACGGGGTCGGTGGCGGCGTGTCGATCCCGGTCCAGAGGGCGAGCCATCCGCAGGACAGGCGTCTCCATCGTCCGAGCCAACGGCTGAACCCTCCTGATCTCCTGCTCCGACCAGTCCTTGTCGAATCCGAAGCTCTTGTCGTCCTCCCGACTGAAGAACTCCGGGTGATCCGTGACGCTCAGGACCGACTTGACGCCGACACCGAACCGGCCGATCTGACCACCACGCTTGCGTGAAACCCCCATGCTGAGAATGGTGTCCACGCCTTCGGAGGTGATGGGGCTTCCCTGGTTGGCGCAGTAAAGGTGGGTGTCGGTGAGGACGACGGCGATCTCTCCGTCCGGGTCGTTCCTCAACTCGTCGGCACCGTTCTGGACGAGCTCGTAGATCTGACGGTCGCCGTAACCGCCCTCGGCGATACGTCGTTCCCCGTTGGCGTGTTCCTCAATGAGACGCGGAGAGATCGCGTAGACCTCAAGGATCTCCGCGGATCCACTGAGGACGGCCTTGAGCACGGTGGGGTTGTCGCTGCTCACAGCAGTCAGCTCCTGATGATCGAAATGATCTTAAGAGAAGGTGGGGCTCGATCGTGAAAGCTATTCGCGTACGCCAAGGACGGCTCCGGGGCGCGTTCGCGGCCACCGGTTGCCGGAGAATGACAAAATAGGGCTTTTGATTAAACTGGCAGGTGGGGGGTGGGAAGATTTGGGGGCGCAATTCGCCCCTTGGGGAGAGTCTTTGCGTTGACCCATCCTGGAGTGAGGGAAACTCTGTCACAGCTCTCCCTCGTATGCAAGGAAGGGGTGAGAATTCCTGGTTTTTACCTATGGATCGGACATTTCGCCATAAGTGCCGCAAAAATGCCTCGCGCGATGTTGAACCACCCCAAGTCATATAGGAGTTGGCATTGGAGTGGTGATGTCAACCATCGTTAAACGGTAGCCTGGGGTGTCAAACGAGCCCCGTCTCACCTGGAGAATCGCACGATGACGCAGGATGGCACCCCTCGGGACGCCGAGGCGTTCGGAGCCTGGCTGGGCAGACAGCTACGACGTAAGGGCATGAGCCAGTCAGACCTGGCCGCAGCCCTCGACGTGACCCGAGCCGCCGTCTCAGCCTGGATCACCGGGCGTGCTATGCCCAGGATCGACAAGATCCACCAGATCGAGGAGATACTTGACCTTGCTTCCGGGGCCTCCGTCACCCGGGACGAGGTGCCCGAGTCCAGCGGCTACGTTTCCTGGCATCACCGCCTCGCTCACCCTGACGGTGGTCGGGAACTCGGCAACGCGGCGGCCTTCGCCTTCGACGCCTCGCTCGCGATCACCGCCAGAGAGGCGACCCAGAACAGTTTGGATGAGCGCTGGGACCGCACCCGGCCGGTCAGGGTCCGCTTCACTCTTCATGAGATCTCTGGCGAACGGCTACGTCGGCTCCAGGAAGCCATTCTCTGGGATGAACTGGCCCCCCACATAGAGGCGGCTGGCGATGCCAAACACAAGGTCGGCAGAACCCTTGCTGACGGGCTCCGGGAACTACGTGAGACCGGCAAGCTTCTCCTGCTCCGCATCGACGACTACAACGCCAATGGGCTCACCGGTCCCGAATACGACGACGGTCGGTTCGCCGCGGTGGTCCGTCGGCAACTCGAAAGTCGCAAGTCCGATGTGGCGGCCAGTGGTTCCTTCGGCTTGGGCAAGGCCACCATCTGGGGAGCCAGCCGCTTCGGCCTGGTCATCGTCAACAGCGCGCTTTCCGAGCCCTTCGAGGGGTTGCGGGAGCGTCGTGTGATCGGTCGGATCGATCTGCCCTGGCACGAGCTCGGTGGAGTTGGCTATGCGGGCCCCGCCTGGTTGGGGGCCAAGGATCCCCAGAGGGAATCGGCTGCCAAGTCGTGGTGGGCGGGGGAGCGCATCATCGAGGAACTTCACCTCAACCGACACAGTTCCGACCCCGGCACCAGTTTCCTCATCGTCGGCGCTCACGACCCGTCCGGAGAGGCGACAACCTTGGAGGAACTGCACCAGGTCCTTGTGCACGGACTGGTCACCGACTTCTGGGCCTCCATGGTTGCGGGGAGCGGACGATCACCCATGCTCGAAGTGTCGGTCAGGGCCTTAAAAGACGATCAGGAGGTCGTGGCCGAGGAACGAGTCGATCCTCATGTCCACACGCCGGCCAGGGCGCGGGCCGTACGGACCTTCCTTGACCGAACCACCGTGCAACAACTCACCAAAGCCGACGACGTCGTTGAGCTGACGGTTCCACTGACCGTTCCTCCGCTCAAAACGGAGATCGGTGGCAGCCCGACGGAGCATCACGCGGTGCTGTTGGTGACACCTGCGGTTGAGAGCGATGAGACATCGAACCGCCTGATCGGAATGCGGGGGACCAGAATGACTGTCTTGACCCGCCCCGTGACCGGGGTCGCGTTGGGGGCGACCGAGTTCCAGGCGGTACTTCTGGCCGGGACGGCCACCGAGTCCGGCCTGGCTGCCGACGAGGTGGCTGAGGCGTTCCTTCGCGCGGCCGAGCCGCCCGAGCACAACGACTGGAAGTCGACCGAAGACCTGACCTCGACCTACGCGCGTGGCGCGGTCACCAGGTTGAAGGAGTTCCGCAAGGCGATCCTCGCCACGGTCCGGGCGGCCGTAAAGCCCGCCGAGCCGGTGGAACGGAGCAGTATTCCGTCAGTTCTGCGGGACCTGACCGATCTCGATCCCACCCCCGGCCCCCGAGCCAAAGGCTACCCCACCGTCAGAAGCGCGACTGGTGAGGTCGACAAAGACGGCGCCTGGCGAATCCGAGTCGAGATCAAGTTGCCGGAGCGTGAAGATCCATGGGTGCTCCGTCCGTTGTTGCGCTTCGCAACCCGTTCCGGCCCCAAACCCGAGGCCCGATGGGCCACGCTGTCGGCCGAGTCGAACTGTGAGGTCAGTGACGACGTGTTGCTCTGCGCGCCGAGGGAACGCACCGCGGTCTTCACCGGAGTGAGTGACGTGGCGGGCCACCCGGCGGCGGGCAACATGCTTATCGCCGAGGTGGACCTGGTCCAGGCCAAGGATGGTGGCCGATGAGGCGAGTCATGCCTTACCCGGTGTTGGTCGGAGAGGTCACCATGACCGTTCGTGAGGTTCGACTCGATGACGTGATTCTGCCGTACGACGTGACCTCCGAGCAGAACCGGTCCATCGGGCTCCACTCGCATGACGACGGGCGCTGGTCTGTCGCGCGGCTCTCGCTGCTGGTCAACGCGCCGAAACATGAGCTGGACGCCAACCCCTGGTACAGCGTGGCCTTCCTGGCCACGGCTTTGGAACGCGGCACCAACACGCAGACAACGGTCAAGCTTATGATGGGTCAGCCAGGTGAGTGGACCGGCGAGATCAAACTTCACCGCGACGACCACATCGGTCGGGTTCTCCTTTCCGGTCAACTCGTGGCGACCGTGGACAACGTGCCGGGCCGGGTGATCGCGACCGTAGACCGGCCCTGGACCGTTGACCTTCGTGTTCGCGCGGAGTCTCGGAAGGAGTCCGTCGAAACCCGATGGACCAGCTTCGCCGACGATCCCGATCTGGCCTGGTGCCGAAACGACCCTTGGACGATCACCGCTACCGACGCTGCAGCGACACTGCACCTGAACAGCGGCTTCGATGGGTTGCGCGCCGTGCTCGAAAGCGACAAAACTGTGGATCGTCCTGTACGGGAGGCACTGGCGGCCCAGATCGCGGCCAGTATGTGGACGGCGCTGTTCAACGATGCGGCCCATCACGTGGACGGCTCCGAATGGCCAGACGGCTGGCGCGGGCTTGTACTACGCCGCATGCTTCCCGATCTGTTCCCCGACCACTCCCCGGAGGACGCACTTCGGGAGATCGTCAATCAAGGGACGGGGCCCGTTCAAGCCCGCGTACTGCACGCTGCGGCAAAACAGGCGAAGCTGCCGCGCAACCTGGGGGGAATGATTCGATCGCTGCAGAAAATCGAGCCAGAGGAAGAATGAGCACGACACTGGGATTGTTACCCGACGAATCGGCTGCGCGGTTCTTGACAGCGGGAGTTCTGGAGAACAACGAACCATTGCCGTTCTCCGCGATCGACAGGGCCTCCGAACCTTCACAGCGAGATGCAGAACCGGTCCGACAGCTCATAGACGAGGCCCTGAAACGCTTTACTCCGGTCGAGCGGACCGCCGCCGATGCCTGGTTGGCACCCGTTCTGCATGCGACGCTCCGACTGACACGCCGCGAGGCTTCGGATTCACGGCTCTGGAATCATCTAGCCATACGGCTCGCGCCGGATTATGTCTATTGGCGACACCTGAGCCGAGGAAATCCGCCAACGGTGTCGCGGGTCAGATTCTCCGGTCCATTCCACTCCCAGGCGTTTTCCAGGCTGTGGTGGGCGGCGGAGCTTTTCCGCGACGGATCGGACTATGAGCCGGTCCTGGTCGCCTGCGGCAACCAGGACGTGCTGAACACCGTTCTGCGCCTGGAGGTGATCCTTCACCGTCCCACCGCACAGGCGATCATTAAATTGTTGAGAACGGGCTTCATCCACACGGGCCGACAGGTCAACGCGCTGGCTCAGGCTGTGAACACCGTCGGCAGCACGATCTCCTATGAGGCACTGGCTCCAGACAGCCTTCGTGACCACGACACGTACCGGGACTGGATCGAGGAGTTGGAGGGCGTTCTGGTGCCTTATGATTCCTTGCCGGCCGGCCCGTCGGACGGCAAGGTGCGGGCTGGCTCCGTAGAGGCCCTGGTCACGCTCTACAAGCAGATGTTTACGGAGAGTCCGGGCAATGAAGGAATTCCGGCACAGCTCTGAGGCTTTGTCTCATCGAGAAAGTCTTATATCGCAGACGAACTTAAATAGAAGTGAGGAGCATGGGCGGACGATTCACCAGCCTGGAGATCGGGGCCGGAGTCGGCGGGCAGGCTCTCGGCCTGGAACGGGCCGGATTCGATCCCGTGGTGGTGATCGACAATGATGCGCACGCCTGCCGTACCCTTCGCTCCAACCGGCCCGGCTGGCAGGTCCTTGAGCTCGATTTCAAAGAGTTCGTCGGCGCCGAGTACGGAGTCGACACCGTAGACCTCCTCTCCGGAGGTCTGCCCTCGCAGCCCTACTCGGTCGCGGGGAAACAAGAAGGGGCTGAGGATCGTCGCGACCTGCTCAGGCCGGCAATCTGGCTCGCCACTGAGTTGCAGCCGCGCGCCATACTGCTGGAGACCACGCCCTCGCTACTCATGCCCAAGTTCATCGACGTCCGGCAAAATGTTGAGGAGGAACTAAAGCATCTGGAGTATGTCTGGTCGTGGACGGTATTGGACGCCCAGAACTTTGGAGTTCCCCAGACTCGGAAGAGCTGCCTGCTCGTGGCAATGAGACCGGATGACTTCGTCTTTTTTGAGTGGCCCTCGCCCGGATCGGACGCTGGAGCAACCGTGGGTGAAGCGCTGAAAGAGTCGATGGCGAGTAGAGGCTGGCCCTTCTCGGATGCCTGGGCCTCACGAGCCACTCGGGTCGCCCCTACGATCGTTGGTGGATCGAAGAAACACGGCGGTGCCGACCTTGGGCCCACGAGAACCAAACGACAGTGGATGGAACTGGCGGTCAACGGTCACGGTATCGGCAACGACGTGCCCCCGCCCGATTTCGAGTTCGACCCGTCACTTGGGCGGGACGGGGTGCCCAAACTGACGGTTGACCAGGTGATGCTGCTACAGGGCCTGCCAGCTGACTGGACCGTTACCGGCGGCAAAACCGCACGCTATAAGCAGGTCGCCCAGGCGGTTCCACCCCCGCTGGCCGAGGCTGTCGGCAAACAGATCGCTGCCGCACTGGAGCGCGGGTCTCGATAAGGTGACGCTCATGACCTCCGGCACCACCAGTGACTACCGCATCATTGACCTCTTCGCCGGTCCCGGCGGCTTGGACGTGGCGGCGCGCTGGCTTGGTATACCAACCGCCGGTATCGAGATCGACGATCAGGCCTGCGCCACCCGAAAAGCCGCTGGTCTTGAAACCTGGCAGGGTGATGTTCGTGATTTTGGTCCTAAGGACTTTCCCGACGCCAATGTTCTCGTAGGAGGGCCGCCCTGCCAGACCTACACCGTCGCCGGGTCCGGTACGGGCCGTCACAACCTTGACAAGGTGCTCGACTTCGCCCGTCGGATGGCGGCCGGCGAGAACATAAGGCGTGAGCTCGACGAGATGCCGGATGTGCGCACCGGTCTGGTGCTGGAACCGCTGCGTTGGGCGTTGGATGCAGTCGATCTGGAACGCCCGTATGACGTGATCGTGCTGGAGCAGGTGCCCGCTGTCATCCAGATCTGGGAGGCCATGGCGAAGATCCTCCGAGCCAACGGATACGGAGTCGCCACTGGCGTGCTTCACACCGAGCAGTTCGGGGTGCCGCAAACACGTCGCCGTGCCGTACTGATCGCTCGCTGGAACACGACCGAGGTCGCCCTTCCCCAACCCACCCACCGGCTGTATCGGAAGGGCGTTGCCCAGACGGAGGGTGACGCCATGCTGAAGCCCTGGGTGTCCATGGGAGAGGTGGTACGCCGAGGCCGACCGTTCACCGTCATATCGAACTACGGCACCGGCGGAGACCCCAAGGAGAGAGGAAAGCGACGCCACACCACACCGTCGGCCACCGTCACGGGGAAGATCTCACGAAACAGGGTGGACGAAGGAGATGGGGGCTGTTCGCGCTTCACCGATCCCGAAGCCGGGTTACTCCAAACCTTCCCGGCTGACTTTCCATGGAACGGCACAGGCATCGCCCAACAGATCGGCAATGCCGTGCCTCCGTTGTTTGCCCTTCATGTCTTGGACGCAGCACTCCAACTGGACACGGACCTCGACGCGTGGTCCGCAGCGAACCTGCCGCCGTGGAACGCCGATCCCTTGCCTGGGGTCACGTCATGAAACCTGCGGTGGAGATTTTGAGAGAGATGCCCTTCGGCGTGGGAGGACAGAAGCTCTTGACGCTGCCATCGTCCTTTTTAAGGAACAGGCCAACCATTTGGCCGACAGCGAATGTTCCCATATCGAGTATGACTTCGTAGTCGAAGGTTCCTGGAGTCGTTCCGCTCCTTTGGCTCGTTATTGATTTCCAGGTGTGGACTCCCGTGTGGAAGTGTTATATCTTTTAGGATTATTTCTTGGCCTTCTTCAGGAGTAATTACGATAGATCACCGGCTTCCCTTCCTTGCCGGGGAAGACCATGATCAATAGCTGGACGGTGGCGGCTGGGGTTTCGGTGTTTTCCTCTACCGCTTCGCGGCCGCGGATGTGGACTCGGACCCGGTAATCCCCCGGGCCCGCGACCGCGAGGTTGGGCATGCGTTTGCCGTCGCTGTCCACGAGGGACAGGGTGCCCTTGGCGGTTCGGTAGCTCACCTCGACGACCTGTTCCCAGCCCCGGGTCTCCACCGGAGGACGGCGGAGGTAGGCCTCGCCCGTCACGCACGCGTCCCCGGCCTCGTCGGCGACCCATACCTTCAACGTGCCGAGGCCGCCGCTGACCAGGTCGGCGACCATCTCGCCGGCGCGTCTGCCCTCGTCCCACGCGTGGATGTACCAGAACTCGGTCCCCATGACGGCCCTGGCCCACCGTACCGGCCTGGTCTTCGGACGGTGACGGGGGTGAGCGCCGCAGCGCCGGTCCGCTGCGGCGGTGTAGGCGTCGTTCTCGGCCTTTCTGCGCCGGTCCTCTTCCTCGGCCGCCTGGGCCACGACCGAACACCGCTCCGCCAACGTCCCCGTCGGCGACGGACGGTCCGTCATCCGGCTCATCGCCTTCTCCGCGGCGGGGGAGCTGTTCCGTACGGCCGGCTCACACAGCCGGTCACCGTACGCGAGGAGTTCGCGGTTCGGCATGCCCTCCCCGTATTCGCCTTCCCGGATCGCGCACAGAAAGTCCCGGTCGGGACCTTCGTCGGATCCGGCGCAGTCGGATCCCTGGGGGCCGGTCGCGGTGTCGGTCGTCACGCACAGGACGATCGGCGCGGCGAGCACGAGGGCGATTCCCGCACGGGCGAGGCGGCCACGCCGAGCTCCCAAGGCGCGTTGGGCTCCCAAGGCGCGTTGGGCTCCCAAGGCGCGTTGGGCTCCCAAGGCGCGTTGGGCTCCCAAGGCGCGCGAGGCTCTCGGGGTGCGCAGGGCGAGCAGGATCAGAACGGCGGGGATCAGGGCGTAGAGCTGTATCGCGGTGTTCCAGCCCGTTATCTCCGATGGGCCCCAGATCTCGGCGCATGCCGGATCTCTCGACACGTCGAGCATGAGCAGCAGCGGGGAGGGCAGGTTGCGGACAACCAGCAGTGCGACGGTCAGGTAGGGCAGGACGCGCCCGAGGCGGGGACGACCGAACCGCCGGGCCAGCAGGAGGCCTCCCCAGGAGAGCGCGATCAGCGGAGCGGCGCCGTACCCCATGAGGGGGAGATCCCGGATGGGGTACAGCAGGGCCTGCGCCTCGGTGCCGAGCTCATAGCCCGCGCACGGACGGGCTACGACAAGGCTGGAATAGCCACCCCCTGACCGGTAGGACAGTGCCTCCACGATCCAGAACCAGGCGGAGGGAACCGTCGCGGTCAGGACTGCCGCCGCCCAGAGGGCTGTTGATCGTTTGGACACGGGACGGAAGGTTAACAAGCTTCTCCGACAAGCCCATTTATGCTGATAAATCCGTCGTTTTAGGTCAAGGACTGGACGAGTTCCGGGAGGATCGTGCCCAAGGGGGCGTTGAGGGTGAAAGTGGCGTAGGGGTCGCCTCGGGTCTCGCCCTGGTTGACGATCACCACGGGGATGCCGAGCCTGGCGGCGTGCAGGACGAACCGGCGGCCCGACAGCACCGTCAGCGACGACCCGAGAACCAGCAGCAGGCGTGCCTTCGCCACGAGGGCGTAGCACGTGCGCACCCGGTCCGCGGGGACGCTCTCCCCGAAGAAGACGACGTCGGGCTTGAGCGTTCCCCCGCCGCACGCCAGGCACCCGACCACCCGGAACCCGCTGACCTCGGCGTCGTCCAGGTCGACGTCGCCGTCCGGGTTGATCGTGGTGGTCTGGAAACCGAAAGAGGGGTTCGCCTGCCGGAGGCGATGGTTCAGCTCCTCGCGCGGGGTCGAGTCGCCACAGTCGAGGCAAATCACCTGGTGCAGGCTGCCGTGCAGTTCGACGACCTCCTGGGCGCCGCCCGCCTGGTGCAGGCCGTCGACGTTCTGCGTCATGATGCCGGTCACCAGGCCCTGCCGCTGCAGGCGCGCGACCGCGTGATGGCCGTCGTTCGGCGCGGCCTGGGTCATCGTCCGCCAGCCGACGTGGCTGCGGGCCCAGTAACGCCGCCTGGCCGCCTCACTGCCCATGAAGGTCTGGTAGGTCATGGGGGTGTGCCGGCTCAGTGAGCCCTGCGGACCTCGATAGTCGGGGATGCCTGACTCCGTGGACATCCCCGCCCCGCTCAGGACGACGACGCCCCCCTCGCCCAGCAACTCTGCCAGCCTGTTCCTGCCCTCGTTCACTCTTCCATGGTGCCTCACCGGGCACGCCGTACAGGCCCGGCGTCAGAGACGATCGATCTTGGCTCGCGACGGCCTACCCTGGGCGTATGGCCCACGCGAAGACATCCTTTGTCTGTCTGCCTTGCCGTGCCTCGTACAAGCAGCCTTACCCCGGCCCTGGTCACCGGGACCGGCCCTGCCCGCGCTGTGCCACGGCGCTGATCCATGTCGGTTCCGCCTTCGCGGCCCCACGACGGCGGGACAGGGAGGCCTGGCGGGTGCTCTCGTTGTTGCTGCACTCGGGCGTCCGCTTCCACAAGAGCTGTTGTGGCGGCCCGGGCTACCGTCCGCGTACGCTCAGCGAAGCACGTGCACGGATGGCGTACGCCCGTACGAGCGGAGAGCCGTTCGCCAAGGCTCTGACGCGCTACGAACTGCCCTGACGAAGCACCGGGGCGGCGGGCGGAACGCCCGCCGCCCCGGTGCTTCCGGTGGGATCAGGTGGCCGGGGCCTCGCTTTCCACGGCGGTCAGGGCGCCGGCGAACTGGGCCGAGTAGAGGCGGTGGTAGGCGCCTGCGGTGGTGAGGAGTTCCTCGTGGGTGCCCTGTTCGACGATGCTGCCCGCCTCCATCACCAGGATCAGGTCCGCGTCACGGATGGTGGACAGGCGGTGGGCGATGACGAAGCTGGTGCGGTCGGAGCGCAGCGCGGCCATGGCGTGCTGGACCAGGACCTCGGTGCGGGTGTCCACCGCGCTGGTCGCCTCGTCGAGGATCAGCAGGGACGGGTCGGCCAGGAAGGCGCGGGCGATGGTCAGCAGCTGCCGTTCACCGGCGCTGATGTTGCCCCCCTCCTCGTCGATCACGGTGTCGTAGCCGTCGGGCAGGGAGCGGACGAACCGGTCGACGTAGGTGGCCCGCGCGGCGGCCTGGATCTGCTCCTCGGTCGCCCCGGGGTTGCCGTAGGCGATGTTCTCCCTGATGGTCCCGCCGAACAGCCAGGTGTCCTGGAGCACCATGCCGACGTGGGAGCGCAGGTCGTCCCGGCGCATCGCGGTGATGTCCACCCCGTCGAGGGTGATGCGGCCCGCCTCCAGCTCGTAGAAGCGCATGACCAGGTTGACGAGGGTGGTCTTGCCCGCGCCGGTCGGGCCGACGATCGCGACCGTGTGCCCGGGTTCGGCCACCAGCGACAGGTCCTCGATGAGGGGCCGCTCCGCCTCGTAGCGGAAGGACACGTGCTCGAACTCGACGCGGCCACGCCGTACGGTCGGCGGCACCGGGTCGGCCGGGTCGGGGGTCTGCTCCTCGGCGTCGAGCAGCTCGAAGACCCGCTCGGCCGAGGCGACCCCGGACTGCAGCAGGTTGGTCATGGAGGCGACCTGGGTGAGTGGCTGGGTGAACTGCCGGGAGTACTGGATGAAGGCCTGCACGTCGCCCAGGCTCATCGCCCCGGTGGCGACCCGCAGGCCGCCGACGACCGCGATGGCGACGTAGTTGAGGTTCCCGACGAACATCATCGTCGGCATGATGATGCCGGAGATGAACTGGGCGCCGAAGCTGGCCTTGAACAGCTCCTCGTTCCTGGTGCGGAACACCTCCTCGACCTCGGGGCCCCGGCCGAACACCTTCACCAGCTCGTGGCCGGTGAAGGCCTCCTCGATGTGGGCGTTCAGGGTGCCGGTGTGCGTCCACTGCGCGACGAACAGCTTCTGCGAGCGCTTCATGATCTGCCCGGTGAGGATCGTCGAGACCGGGATGGTCACCAGGGCGATCAGCGCGAGCAGCGGCGAGATCACGAACATCATCACCAGCACGCCGACCACGGTCAGCAGCGCGGTCAGCAACTGGCTCAACGTCTGCTGCAGGGTTTGGGAGACGTTGTCGATGTCGTTGGTGACCCGGCTGAGCAGTTCGCCGCGTGGCTGGCCGTCGAAGAAGCGCAGGGGGAGCCGGTTCAGCTTGTCCTCGACGTCGGAGCGCAGCCGGAACACGGTCCGCTGCACCACGTCGTTGAGCAGGTAGCCCTGCAGCCAGCCGAAGACCGACGCCGCGACGTAGAGTGCCAGCGCCCAGGACAAAGCCGTGGCCAGCGCGCCGAAGTCGATGCCCTGACCGGGGACGACGTCCATCCCGGAGAGCAGGGCGGCGAAGTTCTCGTTGCCCGAGGCACGGGCGCTCTGGACGGCCTGTTCCGTGGTCGTCCCGGCGGGCAGGTTCCTGCCGATCACGCCGCTGAAGATCAGGTCCGTGGCCTGGCCGAGGATCTTGGGGCCGATGACGCCGAAGACCACGCTGATCACGGCCAGGCCGATCACCGCGACGATCCGCGCGCGTTCCGGGGCCAGGCGCCGTATCAGCCGGCGCATGGAGGGCCCGAAGTTCATCGACTTCTCCACCGGCATCCCCCCGCCGCCGAATGGGCCGCGGCCGAAGGGGCCGCCTCCCGCCGGGGGGCGCGGACGCGCGGTCGTCATGGGCCGGTTGCCGCTCATGCCGCCCTCTCTTCGGTGAGCTGGGATTCGACGATCTCGACGTAGGTCGGGCAGGAGGCGAGCAGTTCGTCGTGGGTGCCCCTGCCGACGACCACGCCGTCGTCGAGGACGACGATCTGGTCGGCGTCGGCGATGGTGGAGACCCGCTGGCCGACGATGACGACGGCGGCGTCGGCGGTGCGCGGGCGCAGGGCGGCGCGCAGCCGGGCGTCGGTCGTCAGGTCGAGAGCGGAGAAGGAGTCGTCGAACAGGTAGATCTCGGGCTTGCTGACCAGCGCCCTGGCGATCGAGAGGCGCTGGCGCTGACCTCCGGAGACGTTCGTGCCGCCCTGGGTGATGGGCGCGTCGAGCCCCTCGGGCATCGCCTCGACGAAGTCACGGGCCTGGGCGACCTCAAGCGCCTCCCACAGCTCCTCCTCGGTCGCCTCGGGGTTGCCGTAGCGCAGGTTGTCGGCGACGGTGCCGGTGAACAGGTACGGCTTCTGCGGCACCAGGCCGATGCGTGCCCAGAGCATCGCGGGGTCGAGGTCGCGCACGTCGACGCCGTCGACCAGTACGGTGCCCGCGGTGGCGTCGAAGAGGCGGGGGACGAGGGAGATCAGCGTCGTCTTGCCCGACCCGGTGCTGCCGATGACGGCGGTCGTCTGCCCGGCGGTGACGCGGAAGGAGACGCCGGACAGGACCGGGGCCGCGGCGCCCGGGTAGCGGAACTCGACGTCACGCAGTTCGAGCTCGGCGCGGGTGCGCACCTGCCGTACGGGGTCGGCGGGCGGGGGAACCGAGGAGTCGGTCCGCAGCACCTCGCCGATGCGCTCGGCGCAGACCGCGGCGCGCGGGATCATGATCGAGATGAAGGTGGCCATCATCATGGAGCCGAGGATCTGGATCAGATACATGAGGAAGGCGGTGAGCGCGCCGACCTGCATCTCCCCGCTGTCCACGCGGAAGGCGCCGAACCAGAGCACGGCGACGCTGGAGGCGTTGAGGATCAACATGACGACGGGGAAGATGAGCGCGGTCAGCCGTCCGACGCTCAGCGCGGTCGAGGTCAGCGCGTCGTTCGCCTCGGCGAAGCGCCGGGTCTCCTCACGCTCCCTGACGAAGGCGCGCACGACGCGGATGCCGGACAGCTGCTCGCGCAGCACCCGGTTGACCTCGTCGATCCTGGTCTGCATGGCGCGGAACTGGGGGACCATCCGGGAGACGAGCAGGCCGATCGAGACCAGCAGCACCGGGACGCAGACCAGCATCAGCCAGGACAGGCCGACGTCCTGCCGCAGCGCCATGATGACGCCGCCGACGCACATGATCGGTGCGGCGACCAGCATGGTGCAGGTCATCATCACCAGCATCTGGACCTGCTGGACGTCGTTGGTGGTGCGGGTGATCAGCGAGGGGGCGCCGAAGTGGGCGAGCTCCCTGCTGGAGAAGCCGTTCACCCGGTGGAAGACGGCCGCCCTGACGTCCCGGCCGAAGCCCATGGCCGCGCGGGCTCCGAAGTAGACCGCGGCGATCGAGCAGGCGATCTGCACCAGGGACACGGCCAGCATCCAGGCGCCCGCGGTGAGGATGTAACCGGTGTCGCCGGTGGCGACGCCCCGGTCGATGATGTCGGCGTTCAGGCTGGGCAGGTACAGCGAGGTGATGGTGCTGACCAGTTGCAGTACGACGACGGCGATGAGGGTCGAGGTGTAGGGCCGCAGGTGGGTGCGCAGCAGGCGGCTCAGCATTGGGGGTCTCCACGTGGGGTCTCGTGGTCCGGGGTCTCCGGAGGGAGGAGATGGTCGTCGTCGTGCCGTCGGCGGACGCCGTCCAGCAGCATGGAGACGATCTCCGCGGGAGGTAGGGGGTCGTCCTCGACGAGCTTGGGGTGGCTGCCGGCGACGGTCAGCAGTTGCAGGCGGCGCGCCGCCTCAGGGGCGGTGCAGCGCAGCAGGTCGCGGTCGGGGACGATCAGGTTGACGATCGCCTGCCTGATGGCGGCGTGCGGGTCGCAGTCCTCCTCGCCGCGCTCGGCTCTGCCCTCACGGGCGATCCGGGTCACCCCTTCGGCGCCGAGCGCGTCCACCAGCCGGAAGACGTGCGTCGTGTGGTGCTGCAGGATCTCGACGGCGGCGACGAGCCGCGCCCGCAGCGGGGCCGTACGGTCGACGGCCGTCAGGTCGCGGATCAGCGGCGTGGAGTCGATGGCGCTGATGATGGCCGCCTTGACCAGCTCGTCCTTGGTGGCGAAGACACGGAAGATCGTGCCTTCCGCCACCCCGGCGGCCTGGGCGATCTGCCGGGTGCTGACGTCGGGACCCTCGGCGAGGATGAGCGCGAGAGTGGAGGCGATGAGCGCGGCACGCCGCTCGTCCGGCGGGAGCGGCGAGGCGCGGGAGGAGGATGGAGAGGTAGAGATCACGCGAATCACCCTATATGAGTGAGTGACTCACTCACTCATATTTATTGGGCGTTGACCGGACGGGAAGGCGTCAGTGGGAGTGCCACTTGGCCAGGAGTTCGGCCTCCCGCTCCCGGGTGATCGTGATCTCGGTGGAGAAGGCGGCCTCGGCGGCGCGGATCTCCCGCACCGAACGGCCGAGCGGACGCGGATCGAGTCCCGCGGCGTGGGCCGCCGCCGGGTCGGCGGTGTTGGCCGTCATCCACTCGTCGCCCTCCGACCACAGCGGCAGGGAGGCGCCGTTCTCCCCCTCGGAGAACAGGAAGTCCGCGCCGACCCAGGTCAGGGTCGTTCCGGGCGGCCCGACCTCGGCCAGGATCGCCTCCAGCATGTCGCCGAAGGAGTACGGCGGCGCCGGGCTGACCGCGTGGAAGACCGTGGGAGCGGCGGGGTCGAGCGGCCGGTCGAGCAGGGTGACGATCCAGGAGGCCAGGTCGCGCGCGTCGATCACCTGGATCGGGTCCGCGGGGTCGCCGGGCGCCAGGATCTCACCGCCTTCGGCGATCCGGTTCACCCAGTAGGTGAAGCGTCCGGTGTGGTCGTGGGGGCCGATCACATAGGTCGGCCGTACGACCAGTGTGTTCCGGCCGAACCTGGCGGCGGCGGTCCGCTCGCACAGCGCCTTCAGCGCGCCGTACGTCTCGTTGGTCACCTCGGTGGGGACCGGGCCGTCGATCTCGGCCAGCGGTGAGTCCTCGGCGAAGCCGGGGGCGGGGGGCGGGGTGTAGACGGAGGTGCTGGAGATGAGCAGGTAGCGCCCGGTGGACAGCGTGTCGGCGAGGAGGTCGACCTGCGTGGGCAGGTAGGCGCTGACGTCGATCGTCGCGTCCCACGTCCTGTCGCGCAGGATCGACAGGTCGGTGTTGCGGTCGGCCGTCAGGTGCTCGGCCTCGGGGAACAGGTCGGCTCCGGTCCTTCCCCGGTGCAGCAGGGAGATCTCGTGCCCGGCCGCGAGGGCCGCCTCGGTGATGTGCCGTCCGACGAACCTGGTTCCACCGATGATCAAAATTCGCATGGCCATAATTTTGTCGTATATGTCGGCTGTGTGGTGGGGAAAATTCCCGAGTGTTCCCGCAGGGATGGTCGATAACATGAAATGTCGGAAAAAGGCAGGTAGGGAGCTTTTGTGATGTCTTTTGGCGGTCGTCGGCTTCGCTGAGAAAGGCGGCAGGGGGTACGTTGGACGGTACCCCTTCCCTACTTCAGGATCATCGCCATGGCAATTCGGCCAGAGCTGGGATCACCGGACAGCTGCTGCCTTCCGGGGCCCGTGCTCGCTCGTCACTCATCGGTTGGTGCGGAGGCGTGATGGACACCGCGACAGCCGAACTCGATCCTTTTGTCCATCCTGCCCTTTTCTATCGCGGTGACCACGAGTATCTCCAGGCGACCCTGCCGTTCATTCGCGGCGGCCTGGCGGCGGGAGAACCCGTGGCGGTCGCCGTCCCCGAGCGCAATCTCCGGTTACTGCGGAGCTGGCTCGGCCCGCTGGCCTCGTCGGTGTGCTTCCTCGACATGACCAGGGAGGGCCGGAACCCGGGCCGCATCATCCCCGCCGTCCTGCGCGCCTTCGCCGATCCGCACGAGGGCCGCAGGGTGCGGATCGTCGGGGAGCCGGTCTGGCCGGGTCGCTCGACGACCGAGTATCCCGCCTGTCTCCAGCACGAGGCGCTGGTCAACCTGGCCTTTCCCGGGCGGGCCGTCACGATCATGTGCCCGTACGACGTCGAGGCCCTGGAGCCCACGGTCGTCAGGGACGCCGAGACAACCCACCCCGTCCTGCTCGACGGTTCCGGGCTGCGGGTCAGCGACGCCTACGCGCCGGAACGCGCGATCCGCGACGCCAACAGGGTGTTGCCCGACCCGAGAAGGGCCGAGGTCCTGAGCTTCGGGGGCGGCGAGCTCGCGCGGGCCCGTGAGTTCGCCGTCGGGCACGCCGCCCGGGCCGGGCTCCGCGGTGAGCGCCTCGACGACCTGCGGCTGATCGCGGGTGAGCTGGTGGCCAACAGCCTCGACCACGGCGGCGGCAGGGGAGTGCTGCGCGTGTGGACCGAGGGCGGCCAGGTCGTGCTGGACGTCAGGGACGCCGGGCACATCACCGACCCTCTCGCCGGGCGCGGGCCGGTCGATCCCGGGCGGCGGCGCGCGTGCGGGCTGCTCGTCACCAACCTGCTCAGTGATCTCGTCCGCGTCCACACGGGCGAGGGCGGAACCACCGTCCGGGTGTACTTCACGGTCTGACCATTCGACGAGGGGATCCAGCCGGGTTATATACGAAGTTGACAGGCGGACGCCGCTTTTTTGCCGCTGACGGATTACCAGTTGGAATTAAGGGCGTCATATGCCGTTTTGGGTCTTTTCTCCGGACCGTGACTGGGTTATCAATGGCGCAGAGGCCAAAAGGCCGGCTTCATCCATCCCCCGTATCAGCACCGGCTTCCACCGGTGTCGCTCCCATATGCGCCATCACACCCCCCAGAAATAAGGATGGAGAAACGCATGCACCGGTTGAGAAAAACGTTTCTCGGAGTTCTGTGCGGCATCGCAGCGCTCCTCGCCGGACTCATCCCGACCACGAACGCCCAGGCGGCGGTCCCCGACCGCTGGGGATTCGCCTTCGTCGACGTCTTCTCCGGCGTCCCCTCCCTGGCCCACCAGGCGGGAAGCTGGGCGTCGGGGCCGACCGTAACCGTCTCGCCCGGTGCGACGGGCCAGGTGAAGGTGGTCTTCCCGGGCATCGCGAGCTCCGGTGGCGTCGCGCACGTGACGGCCGTCTCGCCGAACGCCGAATGGTGCCAGCTGCAGACCTGGCTGCCCTCCGGCGCTGACCAGGTCGCGGTCGTCCAGTGCTACAAGTACGGCGGCACCCCGGTGTTCACCCCGTTCACCATCGTCTACGAGACGAGCACCGGCCTGCTGCCCGCGCCGCAGGCGCTCGGCTACATCCACTACAACGGCGGTGGGATCGCCTCGCAGTTCAACTCGTCGGGCGCGGTCAACACGGTCGCCTCGGGCGGGACCGGCGTCTGGGGCGTCACCCTTCCCGGGCTCGGGTCGCCGGGCCCCGAGGGTGGCTTCCAGGTGACCGCCGTCGACCCGCAGCGGCCCGCCCGCTGCAAGATCGGCTCGTGGGGATCGGCCGTCAGCGCGCAGAACGTGAAGGTGATCTGCCATGACGCGACGAGCCGGCCGATCAACACCGGCTGGACGCTGACCTACCAGCGTCAGCGGGCGATCACCGGGGCCGCGGTTCCGCCCAGGTTCTTCGGCTACGTCCTCGACACCAACCCGACGGCGGCCGGGCCGTACGCGCCGACTCCCGCCGGGATCAACTTCAACACCCTGGTGCCCGGTGGGAACACCGTCCAGAACTTCGCGCCCGGACGGAAGGTGACCTTCCCCAAGATCGGTTATCTCCGTGACCACGTCCAGGTGACCGCGTTCGGCCCCGGTCCCGAGTACTGCAACATCTACAAGCTCTGGGTCACCCCGCCGAACGACGCCGTCGTCAACGGCGTCAAGTGCTACAACGCCGTCACGTTGAAGCCGGAACGTTCCTTCACCAGCTACACCTCGGAGAAGTGACCGACGGCCGGTGGTCCCGTGCGTCCTCCGGGGCCACCGGCCGTTCAACGACTCCGGATTCCGGTGATCAGCCGGATCAACTCGGCGCGCAGCGCGCCGGGGTCCTCGACCCGGTCGGCGATGATTCGCTCGGCCGGGTCTCCTTTCATGATCTCGGCGTAGGTCCGCCCGCCCAGGTCGGTACGGCTCACCATCACCCGGCGCCGGTCAGTCGTGTCCCGCTCGCGGACGATGTGACCGTCGCGTTCGAGCCGGTCGAGCACCGGCCGGATCGTCTGCTCCTCGACGTAGGTGTGGGCCGCGAGCTCCCGCTGGGTCCGGGGACCGTCCTGCAGGACGTGCAGGGTCAGGAAGCCCGCGTGGGTCAGGCCGCGTTCGGCGAGCACGGCGTTCCACTCGCGTTCCACCAGCCGCGCGGCCACCAGGAGCAGGCGGCCGGTCGCCCATGAGGCGTGATCATCCATGAATCCCATTTTTCCGGCCTTCGGCTGAAACCCTCCGTCCACGCTATCCGAAGGATGCTAAGGGTACTTAGTATTTTCGGCCCAAAGAGGGTCAAGGTTCGAAAAGGAGAGCGTATGGGCGTGACGGCGCCGCCGGAGACGGCGGAGACGAAACGGACGCGGTGGGCCGGGCTGGCCTTCATCGCGCTGGCCGTGGCGATGGTCATCTCCAGCACGACGATCACCAACGTGGCCGTCCCGCAGATCATCGGTGACCTCGGGCTCAGCTCGACCGACGCGCAGTGGATCCAGGAGTCCTACGCGCTGGTGTTCGCCGCGCTGCTGCTCACCTTCGGCAGGCTCGCCGACCGGCTCGGCAGGCGCAGACTCCTGCTGACCGGGGTCGCGCTGTTCGCGCTGACGTCCCTGCTGGCCTCCTTCTCCGTCAGCGGGCCGATGCTCATCGGGGCCAGGATCCTGCAGGGCGTCGGCGGGGCCATGATCTTCCCCACGACGCTGTCCCTGCTGAACGCGGGCTTCCGGGGCAGGGACAGGGCGACCGCGTTCGCCGTCTGGGGCGCCACGATCGGGGGGATGGCCGCGCTCGGGCCACTGGTCGGCGGCTGGCTCACCACGGACCTGTCCTGGCGCTGGGCGTTCGGCGTCAACATCCCGGTCGCGGTGGCCGTACTGGCCGGGGTGCTGGTCTTCGTGGCCGAGTCGCGGGAGTCGGACGGCAGGCGGGGCGCCGACCTGGGTGGCGCGGTGCTGTCGACGCTCGGGTTCGGCCTGCTGGTGTTCGGGCTGGTCGAGGGGAGGGTCTACGGCTGGTGGCGGTCCGTCGAGCCCTTCACCGTCGGCGGATGGCGATGGCCGTTCGCGCTGTCCCCGGTGCCCGTCGCCTTCGCCGCCTCCGCGCTGGCCCTGACCGCCTTCGTGCTGGTCGAGCGGGGTCGTGGCCGGCGTGGCCAGGTCGCCCTGCTGGACCTGTCGTTGCTGTCCATCACCTCCTTCCGCAACGGCAACATCGCCGCACTGATCGTCAGCCTCGGCGAGTTCGGCGTGCTGTTCGCGCTGCCGCTGTGGATGCAGTTCGTCCTGGGCTACTCGCCGCTGGAGACGGGGGTCGCCCTGCTGCCGCTCGCGGTCGGCTCCTTCGCCGCCAGTGCCTTCGCCTCCCCGTTGTCGCGGGCCAGGGGAGCGGCCTTCGTGGTCCGGCTCGGCCTGGTTCTGGAGATCGCCGGGATCGCCGGACTCGGCCTGGTGATTTCCGCCGGCACTCCGTGGGCGCTGCCGGTGCCGTTCCTGTTCTGCTACGGCATGGGCATCGGGCTGGCGACCGCCCAGCTCACCGGGGTGGTCCTGGCCGAGGTCCCGGTTGAGCGCAGCGGTCAGGGCTCGGGCACGCAGAGCACGGTCAGGCAGATCGGCTCCGCGCTGGGCATCGCCGTACTCGGCACGCTGCTCTTCGGCGGGCTCAGCGCCGACCTCGACCACCGGCTGAGCCAGGCGGACGGTGTCGACCCGGTACGGCGTGAGCAGATCGTCTCGGCCGTGCAGCGCAGCGCGGGAGGAGCCATCGCCGGGCTGTCCCGGCTGCCCGGGGTCGCCGAGGCGGCCAAGGAGTCCTTCGCGGTCGGCACGCGCTACGCGGCGTTCGGGGCGGCGGGCTTCCTCGCGGTCGGCCTGCTGGCCAGCCTGTCCCTCGGCTCCCTCGGCGGGGCCGTACCGAGGAGTGATCTGGGTAAATCTCCAGTCATGGATGTAGACATTCGAATATAGGAGACATAGCATTTTTTGTGTCACGGAAAGGGAAAAACATCTGTGACAGGTGACGAAAAAGCCGTGCGACGCGGGGAGGCCACCGGTCGCGCGGGACCTCTCGCGACACGGTCCCGCCCGGTGCCCGCCGCGTCGCGGAACATGGGAAAGGGGAGACGGACACCACACCGCAGACCCACGGCTCTGGAGGTGGTTCCTCGTCAACTCACACGCGATTCCCGCCCGCCCCGCCTTCGACGGGGCGTGTGCGGTCAAGGAAGACCGGCAGGATAGCCGGTAGATGGTGTTGAACTCCTCGGGCCCCGGTGCTTCGCGCGCACCGGGGCCCGACACACGTCACGGAAGGTGCGATGGGAGAGGCCCGGCCGGCGCTGTTCGACAGGTTCGACGATGACGACCACCCCGCCTACAGCATGGGCGGGCCGCGGAGATCCTCGACGTCGCCCCGGCGTTCCTGCGCAGCCTGGGCGTCGCCCGGCTGATCGAACCCCTCCGGTCCGCCGGGGGCCACCGCAGATACTCCCGCCGCCGGCTCCACCTGGCCGCCCGCGCCCGCAGGCTGCTCGACCAGAGCACCCCACTCGACGCGGCCTGTCGCATCATCGCCCTGGAGGACCAGCTTGAGGAGGCCCTGCGCCTGAACGCCGAGCTGAGACGGCGGGTGGAGTCTCCCACCGAGTGATCCCGGGTGACCCCGGGTGGACCCGCCGGTCAGCGGGTGGCGATGAGCGTGTCGAAGTCCGCGAAGTCGTCGGCCAGGCGACTGCCGGTGAAGTCCCCGACCCAGCCGTCCTCGTCGTGGAAGAACCGGATCGCCACGAAGTCGGGCCGGGTGCCCATGTCGAACCAGTGAGTGGTGTCCGCGGGCACGCTGAGCAGGTCACCCGCCTCACACAGCACCGCGTACACCCTGTCGTCGAGGTGCAGGTAGAACACCCCGGCGCCCCGCGCGAAGAAACGGTCCTCGTCGTCGGCGTGCGTGTGCTCCGAGAGGAACCTCTCCCGTGCCCTGGCGGCCTGCTCGGCCCACTCCGGATCGTCGGAGGGCGTCATGCGCACGGCGTCGACCAGCACGTATCCCTCCTGGCCGATCACCCGGTCGACCTCGTCGCGGTAGGCGTCGAGCACCTGCTCCGGGGTCGGCTCCGCAGGCAGGTCCCTGACCGGCTCCCACCGCTCGAACCGGATCCCGAACGGCTTGAGCGCGTCGGCGACCTCCTCGGGGTCCTCGGTCCTGGTGAGCACGGTGTCCGGGTCGTCGTCGGCCCAGACGGTCAGCAACGTCATCGGATTCTCCTCGTCACGGGTTCCTGCGGTTTCCAGGGCTTCCCGTGATTTTCTCCCCCGAGCCCGGCGGACTTCTCTTACCTTTCGGGCTGATTTTCCCGTGTGCCGCCGGTGCGCTCCGCCGTACCCCAGAACCACTCGATCTTCGCGGCCCTCCTGCGCCGCTCGATCCACTCGGCGAAGATCCGCCGCTCGACCAGGTCACGGACCGCGTCGTCGAGTACGGCGGGCTCCACAGCGAGCACCTTGACCGTCAGGTCGCCCAGAGCCGTGGGGAAGGGGCCGGCGAGCGTTCCCGGCGCGGCGGACAGGACCACCTCGGCCGCCTCCTCACCGATCTCCCCGGCCAGCTCCGGTCTGCGCGCGGTGACGAACACCTCACCCGGTACGGCCAGGCCCGCGGCGAACGCCCGCTCGACGTCGGCGAGGAAGTCGTCCGGGTTCCCAAGGACGGGACTCCCAAGGCCGGAGCTCCCAAGGACGGGACTCCCAAGGCCGGAGCTTCCAAGGCCGGGGCTCCTGGGGCTTTCGGGGCTCCTGGGGTTTGCGGGGGCGAGGACGACCCTGGCCAGCCGTACGGCGTCGAGGTCGCGGCCGTGGGCGGCGAACCAGTCCTCGACCCGCCCGGCGGCGACCCGCGAACGCAGCCTGGCGACCGAGGCCTCGACCGCGACCAGTTCCTCAAGCTCGGCGTGGGAGATGTGGTTGCGCTCCATCCAGGCCCGGGTCCCGGCGCCGGTCAGCAGCCCGCGCGCCCGGCGGAAGGCGTCCATCGCCCGCTGCAGCTCCGCGTCGGAGATCGGCTCCGGCTCCTCCTCAAGCGCCTCCCGCACCAGGCAGTCCGTCACCAGGCGGTCGGCGACCCCGCGCTCGTCCCAGACGAAGTCCAGGCAGGCGACGGCCCTGGCGACCGGGGTCTCGACGCCGTTGACCCGCAGCAGCAGGTGTTCGGCCGCCCGGTGCACGCCGCGCAGCGGCCAGGGCAGCCCCAGGGCGGGGGACCACGACAGGGAGACGGTCGAGCCGTCGGGCTCCTTGAGGAGCAGGGCGTGCTGGAGGGAGCCGTCGAACTCCTCCCGCTGGGCGACCAGCCGTACCCGGAGACCGGGGTTGGCGCGCCGGAAGGCGCCCAGGTCGGCGCCGTCGGTGAGCACGCGCAACGCCTCAGCCAGCGTCCGGCCGTCCGCCATCACGTCGCTCCGATCATGAGCAGGTCGCGGATCGCCGCGCCGATGGGAAGTCCCGTCGCGGCCTCGATCCAGAGGAACTGGCCGTTCGGGTTGATCTCAAGGAAGACATGGCGGCCGTCGGGCGTGAGGATCAGGTCGATCGCGCCGTAGACGAGGCCGAGCCGTTCGACCAGCCGCACGCACCGCGTGGCGATCTCGGCGGGCAGCTCGTGCGTCCTGATGGGGGTGGCGCCCGGGTCGTAGTGCCGCCAGTCGTAGCGCGTGTGGTTGCTCACCTGGGAGTGGATCTCCGCGGCGAAGACCTGCCGCCCGACCACGGTCACCCGCACCTCGACCCGCTTGGGCACGTAGGCCTGGACGATGACCGGGCACAGCCGCAGCGCGTCGGCGTGCGCCACGTCCGCGGGGGTGACCGGTGCCGCGAACCGGCCGAACCGCTCCCCGTCCGCCTCGAACCGGTTGCCGTGCACGGGCTTGGTGATCACCCGTCCCTCGTGCCGGTCGTAGAAGTCGAGGAAGCCGTCCGGATCGGTGGTGATCAACGTCTCGGGCAGCTCGAAGCCGAGCAGCCGCGCCTGTTCGAGCTGGTACGGCTTGCGCCCGGCCCGGTCGACGACCGGCCTCGGGGCGGGAACCGTCAGGCAGCCGAGACCGTCCCACAGCCCCTCGGTCACGGCCAGGCACTCCTGCTCGACGTAGGCCTTCACGGAGGCCTTCACGTGCTCCCGGCGGATGGCGGGGCTCACGGCAGGGGGCAGCGGCCTGCGGTACCAGAGCGAGGTCAGCTCGTCCAGCACGACCCTGCGCTCACCGGTGTCGAGCACCCTGCGGGTCGAACCGTCACCCGACAGGCCGATCTCCACGCTCGCGCGGACCGGGTAGGAGGCGGGGTCGAAGACGACGACGTCCGCGCCCGCGGACGTGAGGAGACCGGTCACGTGGTCGGCGTGGTCGTCTCCTGCGGAGGTCAGTACGAGGATCATCAGGGATCCCGCACGGGGACGCGGTCCCACACGTCCCCGTGGCGGACCGATCAGCTGTCGCCGGAGGTGTGGGAGTGGTTACCGTGGATCACGATGACCTGGCTCTTCGCGCCGCCGCTGACCTGGAGGAGCTGGTTCTCGTCGAGCTCGGGGCCGAGGGCCGCGATGTCGTCGAGCGTGGTACGCGACTTGCTCACGTCGTTCCTGCCTTTCCTGTTTCCGCGGGCCGTCCGGTGCGGTCCGATGCCGGAAGGCTAGGCGGGGGCGGCCGGGCGGGTCGTCCGTCACGCGGATGATCGGCGGTCCCCCTCCCAGGGGACTCCTTCGGTGATCATCGCGACCGGCGAAAGCGGCATAATGCCCGGGTTAGGTAATACCGGCGACCGATGCCTGGCCCGTGACGCTGTGCCAACGGGGGCGACACAGCCGTCATCGGTCCTCTCTGATCGGAGAACCCATGACCCACGATGTCGTCGGCGAAGGCCTGGTCAAGGCCCTCGCCGAAGAGGGTGTCACGGGCAGCCTCATCGGCCCGACGACCGTCGGCGTCAGTTACCCGGGTGTCAGCGACTTCACCATCGACATCGGTGAGTGGCGTGCCCGCGCCGCCGAGATCCCCCCGGCCCAACTGCCGTCGTTCATCGCGCACGTCGCCCAGGGGTTCGCCAGGTCGATCCGCGCGCAGGCACAGCCGTCACCGCCGTGGTCCGACATCGAGCGGCTGCTGGCCGAGGAGTCGCTGCGGATGCGCCTGTACACCGAGGAGGCGTTGTCCGAGCCGCCCGGCCTGCGGGACGCCCTGCTGACCCGCACACTCGCTCCGGGACTCGTCGAGACGGTGGTCGTCGACACGCCCGACTCGATCGTGCCGCTCAACCGCTCCCAGATCGGCGACAGACCCGAGGAACAGGTCTTCGGCGCCGCGCTGCACGCCTCCCTGACCAAGGAACCCCACTACGCCAAGACCGACGCGATCTGGGGCGTCCCGATCACCCACGTCGGGGAGACCCACCGCTACGTCGGCTCCCACATCCACGTGCTCAGGCGCCACGTCGGGGCCGCCAGGTACGGCGCGCTGGTCTCCTTCCCCGTCCCCGAGTACCTGATCGTCCACGAGATCGGCGACACCCACATCATCGCCGCCCTGGAGGCCATGCAGGAGCTCACCAGGACCCACGTCGAGAAGGGGGACAAGGCCCTCACCGCGCAGGTCTACTGGTGGTTCCCCGGGGCCTACGAGCAACTGCCCGAGCCGGCCGCGCTCGCCAGCGGACAGGTCCCCGACCTGCGGCCGGTCGAGGTCGAGGTGAACCACCGGGAGAAGAGCGTCACCCCGCTCACCGCCGACACAGGACGGCTCATCGAACTCTGGATGAGCGACCGTGCCTGACCCGATGTGAAGCCCTGCCGAGAGGCGTTCCGGGGGGCGTTACCGCGGCGCTCGACGCCCCCCGGCCGCCGTGACCGGCCCGCGTCTCACCCTGTCCTTCGGCCGCCTCGCCGACGAGGCAGGCGTCTCACACCCGGTCACCGTACGGCTCGCCCCGCGGGTCAGGGGGCGAACAGCCGCCGTGGCCCGGACCCCTCCTCACCCATGGCGTCGCCGGGATTGACCAGCGCGCACTCCTCGAACGACAGGCAGCCACAGCCGATGCACTCGGTGAACCGGTCACGCATCCGCTCCAGCCGTTCGATGCGCTCGTTGAGCCGATCTCTCCAGCAATCCGAGGCCCGGACCCAGAACTCCTTGCTCGGGGTGTGGTCGGCGGGCAGCAGGGCCAGGACCTCACCGATCGCGGAGAGCGGGAGACCGACGCTCTGCGAGGCGCGGATGAAGGCCACCCTGCGCAGCGTGCCCCTGGTGTAGCGGCGCTGGTTTCCCGTGGTGCGTCTGCTGTGGATCAGCCCCTGGCGTTCGTAGAAACGCAGGGCGGAGGTGGGGACACCGCTGCGAGCCGACAACTCGCCGACGGTGAGTTCCCCGGCTCGTGTCATGCGGCCCACCCTAGCTTGACTTGAACCTTTGTTTAAGTTCCAGGCTTGTTCTCACCCCACCGTCTCGGGGTTCCCCGCTTCGGGGTCCCCAAAGGAGGACATGTCATGGAACCGTTGCGGCTCGCGGTGATCGTGGGCAGCGTCAGGCAGGGCCGGTTCGGGCCGACCGTGGCGAACTGGTTCGCCGACCGGGCCAGGTCACGCGACGACGTCCTGGTGGACCTCGTCGACCTGGCCGACACACCGTTGCCCGAGGTGCTTCCGGCCTTCGGGCAGGCTCCGTCACCCGAGGCCGTACAGGCCCTGAAGACACTGACCCCGCGGCTTGAGGCGGCGGACGCCTTCGTGGTCGTCACCCCCGAGTACAACCACAGCTTCCCCGCGTCCCTGAAGAACGCGATCGACTGGCACTTCACCCAGTGGCAGGCCAAACCGGTCGGCTTCGTCTCCTACGGCGGTATGTCCGGGGGCCTGCGGGCGGTCGAGCATCTTCGCGCGGTCTTCGCCGAACTGCACACGGTCACCGTCCGCGAGACGGTCAGCTTCCACGACGCCTGGAACCGCTTCGGTTCCGACGGCCTGCCGAAGGACCCGGGCTGCGGTCCGGCGGCCGAAACCCTGCTCGACCAGCTCCTGTGGTGGGCGGACGCGCTCAGGGACGCAAGGAACAAGAACCCGTACAACGACAGGAAGCAGGCGGCATGACGAACCTCGTCCGAGACCTCAACCCCACCCTGGCCCGCGCCGACGCCGGTGCCGTACTGGTCGGCCGGTGGCCCCTGCGGCACACGCCACCGATGGCCGTCACCACGGCGTGGGAGAACAGACCGTGGCCCGAAGGACTTGTCTCGGTCAACGTCTACGTCAGCACCGACGGGCAGGACGTGCTGGTCTACGAGCAGTGGGCAGACGAACCGGACGGCCCCTACTCCCCGATGGGGGCCGAGCCGGTCGCCTACCGGCTCTACCGCAGCGGGCTCAGGGAGAACGCTCCGGTGCCGGGATGCGTCGTCATCGTCTCCGTCGAGTTCGACGGCCCCGACCGGGAACGGCAGGAACGGTGGGTGGACACGGTCTTCGCGGCGCTGGCCGCCGAGACCGACCTGCATCCCGGAGGGATCTCCGGCCACTTCCACACCAGCCTGGACGGCACCCGGGTGCTCAACTACGCGGAATGGACGGACGAGGCGTCCCACCAGGAGGCCCTGGACAACAGTGGGCGGGGAACCGTCGGCTCCACACCCGAATGGCTACGGGTCCTGGAGTTCCCCGGCGTGCGGAGGAACGAGTTCAGGCGCTACCACCTCCACGCGAGCCTCGCCAGAACCGGTCCCACCGGGATGACCGGATGACGGATCCAGAGGTTCACGACAGCAGGACAGGCTGGGTGGCCGAACACATCCGCCGGTACGTCGAGACCGACGGCGCGGACGGCCACATGTACCAGGGATGGCCGACCCTGCTGCTCACCACCCGGGGCAGGAGGAGCGGCATGCTGCGCCGTACCGCGTTGATCTACGGCCAGGCCGACGGCCGCCATCTGCTGGTGGCCTCGAACGCCGGCTCGGCGGAACACCCCGCCTGGTATCTCAACCTGAGCGAGGACCCGGCCGTCGCGGTGCAGGTCGGCCCGGACAGGTTCACCGCCAGGGCCCGCACCGCGACCGAGGAGGAGAAGCCCCCACTGTGGAGGCTGATGACCTCGATCTTCCCCCTCTACGACAAGTACCGGGCCGAGGCGCCCAGGGGCATCCCCCTGGTGATCCTGGAACGCGACTGACCGGGACCGTTCGGCGCCCTGCCCCGGACACACCGGGGCAGGGCGCCATCAGCCCCCGAGCTCGTCGGGTCGCGTCACCTTGTCGAGCCACAGGCGGCGGTCGAAGCCGCCTCGCTCGGCTCGCTTACGGCGGGCCGCCTCCCGAATCTGCTCATCGGAGAACCCGAGTGTCTCGGTGAGGGTCGTCAACACCTCGTGAATGTCGGCCAGCTCCCCCAGACGGTCGTCGGGGCTCGCCTGACGTAGTTCCTCGGCCTCCTCGACGAGCTTGGCGGTCAACGCCGGGACCAGCTCCGACTCGTCGAGCACCCTGACCTCGGCCGTCAACCCGTCGGCCTCGATGACCTCCGGAATCCGGTCGCGGACCAACTTGCCATAGGTGATTGTCCGGCTTTGGCGCAAAATGTCGCCCCCTTGATCGATACTGCACGGGTGGATTACCGACGCGGCGTGGTCACCGGTGAGAGCGTATGGCGTGCCATCGTCCTGTACGGTGCCAACTCGGCCACCTACAAGTTCGCCTTCGGCACGACCCTCCTGAAGGTCGCCGCCACCGGCCGCACCCACGTGACGCTCGAAGAGCTGGCGGTGCCGTACGCGGAACTGCTCTGTCAGGCCCTGCGCCGTCAGGACCGGCAGGGCACCGCCGCCCGCAGCAGGTTCCTGGACGCCTGCCGCGCGTTCAACGCGGGCGAACTCGACCGGGACACGCTGCACCGGCGCACCGTCCAGTTCGGCTTCGCCAACGTCGTCGACGCCTTCCCTCAGCTCGGCGGCGGCCCGGCGCCGGTGCGCTACTACGAGGACCGGCGCCGGGACTCCACCGCTCCGGGGCTGGTGTTGCGCGACGAGCTCCGCGAACTCGCCCTGTCAGCGCACGCCCCGGGCCTCGGCGCCGAGATCACCGCCCGCTGGCGGCTGGTGGAGACGGCGTGGGCGACCGGTGTGTCCGACGCCGTGCTCGGGTTGGTCTACGACTCAGGAACCCAGGAGCTGGTTCTGCGGACCAGACAGCGTCGCAAGTCCGTGACCGGGGTCGTCGCCGCCCTCAACGGATACCAGGACGGCCGTTGCGCCTACTGCGACCAGGTCATGGCGGGGCCCGTCGTCGAACACGTCCTGCCGTGGAAACTGCTCACCCGGCACTGGAACGGTCCCGACGTCGACGCCATCTGGAACCTGGTCCTGGCATGCAAGCCCTGCAACGACGCCAAGCGGGACCGGGCGCCGCACCAGGAGTGGATGCCCTGGCTCGAACAGCGCAACAACGACCTCATCGAGTCACGTCATCCGCTGCGCGAGGTCCTCATGACCCAGACCGGCGAGACCGCGGCCATCCGGCACGCCACCCTCAAACTCGCCTACCGGAGGGCCACCGAACTCCTGCCCGCCGTCTGGACACCCCCCACGGGCCGTACGGCCACCACCTTTCTCCGATGAGGGGGAAGGTGGTGGCCGCCCCCGTTGCGTGGTCAGTTCGTCAGTGCGCCACCACCGGGCTGTTGTGGTAGGCGGCGATCAACCATCGGCCGTCCCGCCTCTCGAAGACCCAGGTCGCGTTCACCTTGCGCCGGTCGTCCGGGACCTCGGTCTCGCCGGGGAACAGGATGGCGGACTCGCTGATGACGATCGCGCCGTCCCTGCCGACGAAACGGATGCCGAGCTGCTTGTTGTGGGTCCAACTGCCCTTGAGCGGGCCCTCGAAGCCCAGGGCCATGTTCTGACGGATCACCTCACGGCTGCCGCGGAGTGAGCCGGTCATGATGGCGGTCGCGTCCTCGGTGTAGTCGGCGACCATGCCGTCGGCGTCGCCCGCCGCCCACGCCCTGTAGGAGGCGACCAGTACGGCCTGGATCGCGGCCTCGTCTTCCACACGACTGTCCGACATCGGATTCTCCCCTGTGAACGGCTCGCCGGGGTGTTCCGGCGAGCTCGTCAGTACATACCGGCGGTGAGGTCGGAACTCATCGCGCCGGCGCGCAGAAGAAGCCAGGACGTTTTCGGCGCACGGGCCGGGGCCCGATCAGACCCCGGCGACGGCGCGTCCCTCGTCGTCGAGCCTGGCCGCCAGGCCGAAGGTCGCGTAGACGGCGGGGTCCTGGAACACCGAGTTCCGGGCGATGCCCCCGTCGACGACGGTGAAGATCTGGAGCGTGTGCAGGCCGTACCCGTCGCCGACACGCCGGTAGGCGGCGAAGCCGGGCTGGCCGCCGTTGGCCGTGACCTCTCTGAGGAGCCAGTCCTTCCCGGCCTTCTCGAAGACCCACTCCATGAACAGGCCGTAGTTGCCGCGGCCGGAGAACCAGTTGAGCATCGGCGGCATCTCCATGATGACGTCCTCGGTGAGCAGCCGTTTGAGGCCTTCGACGTCGGCGAGCTCGAAGGCCTTCATGTAACGCTCGATCCAGGCGCGCTGCTCGGTCGCGGACGGCTCGCTGACCCGTTCCCGCAGGTCGCCGATCTCCTTCATGCGGGTACGCGCCCGCTGCAGGGAGCTGTTCACCGACACGACGGTGGTGCCGAGGATCTCCGCCGCCTCGGCGGCGGAGAAGCCGAGCACCTCACGCAGGATCAGCGCGCCACGCTGCCGGGCCGACAGGTGTTGCAGGGCGGAGGCGAACGCCAGACGCAGGCTGCTGCGGTCGATCACGGTCCCGGCCGGGTCACCCGCCTCCAGTGACGAGTCCGGCAGGGGCTGGAGCCAGGTGGCGTGCTCTCCCTGGACGAACGGCGCGAGCGGGTCGGAGGCGGCGACCAGCCCCGAGGGCAGCGGCCGACGACCGCGAACCTCCAGGGCGGTCAGGCAGACGTTCGTCGCGATCCGGTAGAGCCAGGTGCGCAGCGAGCTGCGAGTGTCGTCGTACTGCTCCCGCGCCCGCCACGCCCTCAGGTACGTGTCCTGGACCAGGTCCTCCGCGTCGTGGGCCGAGCCGAGCATCCGGTAGCAGTAGGCCAGCAGTTCCGCCCGGAACGGTTCGACCCGCCGGTCGAAGCCCTCTTCCCCCACCACGCCACGCCCCGTCCCACTGCCGCCGCGATCGCCGTACCTGGCGACTGCGGCGACAATACGCCATGGGCGGATATGTCACCATTTGGTGATCACTCTTCGGAGTGATGGTGTCCGTCGCAGTGCTTGGCCGTGTTGGCGGGCACGTTCAGCGCGGGGTTGCGGTCGAAGAACCCGTACGGCGTCAGCGAGAATCCGGTGTGGTCGACCGGCATCACCGGCCAGTCCTCGGGCCGCGGGAAGTGGGTCACGCCGAAGGTGTGCCACAGCACGACGTCCTCGCCGTCCAGGGGCCGGTCACCCGCCACGTACGCCGGCAGGCCGTCCCCGCCGGGGTTCTGGTTGACGAACTCGCCGGCCGGGTACCGCTCCTCGGGCGCGTACCGGGTGATCCACAGATCCCGGGTGGTGAACGCCGCCCGCGCGGCGATCGACGAGGACGGGTCCGCCAGCAGGGTCGGGTGCTGCTCGGAGCGCAGCACGTAGCCGGTCGGCTGTCCGAGCCGGTTGGTGCGCTCGGTGCTCACCACGTGCCATGACCGCCCGACGGAGGCGTCCGCGCTGCGCACCCCCTCGGCCTCGCTCACGATCCGGGTGCGGGCGTGGCCGAAGGCGTTGCCGTACGGATTCTCCGGAGAGACCGGCACCCGGACCGCGTCGACCTCGTCGACCGCGTTCCGGACACCGTCCACCATCATGTCGAGGCGGGCACTGAACAGATGCTGGTGGAACGGTGCGCCCAGACCCGGGGCGACCTCTCCGGCGTAGGGCCACTCCTGCAGCCCGCGGTAGGCCGAGGTGAAGAGGATGCCGGTGAGCTTGGCCTCACACTCGATCCTGCCGTCGAGGTAGAGGTACCAGTAGAAGCCGTAGTCGTAGTTGCCGATCGTGGTGAAGAACGAGATCACCAGGCGGCGCTGGCGGCGGACCTCGGCGGAGTTCGGGGTGTAGATGTCGGTGTGCTTCCACAGCGTGCCGTGGTCCTCCTCGTGCAGGCAGATCGCGTTGGGGATGCGCCGCACGTCGCCGGTCTCGTCGGCCAGGTCGACGTCGACGTAGTGGATCTCGCCGAGACAGTCGCAGCCCAGGGTGAGCGAGTTCGCGAACCGGCCGAAGAGGTACTCACCGGTGTCGAAGTAGTTCTGCCAGAACCGGACCGGAGCCGGATCGCCGTACGGCACCACCATCTCGGCGATGGAGGCGCGGTAGACGATCGGCCGGACCTCGCCGTCGTGGTCGGGGTCGGCGTAGGACAACTGGTGGAGCACCAGACCCTCACGGGCGTCGAACCCGAAGGTGAAGGACCAGTTCGCCCAGGTGATCCGGTCGCCCTCGACCTGGAACGACGGCCCCTCCGGCTGGGTGATCTCGATGGGCCTCAGGGTCTCCAACGGCGCCGGGCGCCCCTGCGGGAGGTGGAACCTGCTCCGTTCCTCCGGCAGCGGGAAGACGCCGATGTCGATGATCTCGGTCGCCTTCCTCGCGATAAGGTCGACGTAGGCGCTCAATCCGTCCACCGGGTGCGCCCAGACGTGAGCGTCGGGGTCGAGCAGGGCGAAGCAGAGCACCCGGATGATCCGTTTGCCCTCCTCACCGGGCAGGCCGAAGGCACCGGCCGAGAGCGGTGCGCATCTCACCTGCTCGGGGGTCAGGTCGCGCTTGGCCAGCGCGTCGACCCAGACCGGGTCCTGGGCGAGGATCCCGTCAACCGCCATGAACTCCTCGGCCAGGATCGGCATCCCGCCGTGGGAACCGTCGACGTCGACGATCGCGGCCACCACGTCGGCGGTGAGGTCGACGGTCACGTCCCGGGCGTCACCGGTCGCGGTGTCGAGCAGCAGCACCCGTGCCCGGCGGTCGGGCCTGGGCCCGGTGCCCGCCTGGAAGGCGAGCACCTCCTGCTTGTGCGGTTCGAGCAGGCCGACGTAGACGAAGCGGACGCTCTCGCCGGCCAGACCGGCTTCGCGTACCAGGGCGGTGGTCCGCTCGATCTCGGTCGCGGTGAGGCTGGAAACCGGGGTGGTCATGGTGGCTACGGAATCCTCTCTGGGTGGTTCGCGTCGAGCCGCTCGGCTCGACGCCCTCGACGTCTCGTGTTCCGTCGCAGGGAGCGCACGCGTGCATTCCTGGGCTGCCGCGTTCAGTGGGAAGAACCCGCCTCCGGGCCTGTCTCCGGGCTTCTGGAACGGTTTCCAGGGGGCGATCCACATGGCAGACCCTGGAAAGAGCGGCCTGGTGAGCAACATTTATCAATGGGGCGTGATGGGCGCCAGTGCCAAAAATGTGGCCGAACTGACAGGATTGTTGTGGGCGGATTGAGCGCACCGAAAAGGAAAATGCCCATTGATATCAGCCGTTTTTATGTGAAAAGTCCCATTCGCGATGGTTGGCTGATCGAGGTTCCGGCAGGAATTCTCCCCTCTTTCGTCGGGCTGTCCTCATGGCCGTATGCGGACAAAGGAGGCCGGGCGTCGGCCGTCCCGGCGGATCCCGCCGCGCTGAGGCCAAGGTGACTCGGCCGGACACGAAGGCGCCGGAGCGCTCGCCGCCGGGTCGGCGCGCCTTCGCGCGTGTACCGAGCGCGACGCGGACCTGTGCTCCCCGTCGGTCGGCGGATTTCCGGCGAACTCGGTGATCGCCCTTCTGGTCTTCGTGCCGTTATCTGGTTTTGCGCATGACGCGACAGAGAGAACGGGTGCCATGGTCGCGGTTGTGGGGTGTTCCGGTGCCGTGGAGGGTCAGGGCACCACGGTCGCGGTTGAGGCCAATGCCGCATGCGGAAGCGGAGGATCCCAAGTCAGCCGCGGCCCCGTCTGCCGGTCAACGGATTTGTCGTACCTCTCTGCGACACTCCCAGGATGCTGAACGCGGAACTGCTGCGGCCGTTGCTGAGAGCCGCATGGGGACCCGACACCTGTGATCCGGTGGGCCGTGAACAGTGGCGGCCGGACAACCCGGCGAGGAGTCAGTGCGGCACGACGGCACTGGTGGTTCAGGACCTGCTCGGCGGAGACCTGATCCTTGGCGAGGTCCATGTCGACGGGGCCAAGGCCTGGAACCACTACTGGAACCGGCTGCCTGACGGCACCGAGGTTGACTTCACCTCCGACCAGTTCGGCTCCGGCGAGGTCGTTGTCGGCGGCCACGTACAGCATCGGCCACCGGGCCCGCCCCGCCGGTGCCGTGAACAGTACGAACTGCTGCGCCAACGGGTGTTCACCGCCCTGGCCCCGTCGCGACCCGCCTGAGGAATACGCCGACAGGCGTGGGTCTCCGCGATCGGCCACCGGCGCGCACCGGGGCTTCCCGTTCGCCCTCAAGGACGTCGGCGACGGTGTGGTTCTCCTCGTGATCCTGGTCCGGTCAGGTGCCCCCCGCCGAGCCCGATCGTCCGCGGTAAGGATGATCCGAACGTGATGCCGGTGCCGGGCCGGGGGATCCATGCGGATGGAACGCTTGGAAAACAGCGGCGAAGTGGGCGAGCATCTTCAGGATCACTCCGTGTGCCGCCCGTGACGGAACCAGGCAGGCTCGCTATGACGCCGGTTCGGCCATGCTGAGGAGCGAGGCGAAGCCTTCTTCGTCGAAGATGGCCTCGAAGTCCTCGTCGGGAACCCGTCTGCCGTTGATGTCTACGGTGGGAGTTCCCGGGCCCGGCCGGCCTTCATATGTGCCCGCCTGCTGGTACTGCTGTTGCGATCTTGTAATGAAGTCCTGGTGCCTCATCCCTTTCACGGCTGTGTCGAAGGACGGGCTTCGGAGCCCGTCGACCAGAGAGGCCAGTTCGAGTAGCCGTGCCTCGGTAAAGCCGTCGTTCAGCTCATCGGGCTGGTGCGCGTAGAGGACCGCGTGGTACTCGGCGAACTTCCCGACCTCAAGGGCGGCTCGGAGGGCGTTGACGGCTCTTTTCGAGCCATTGCCGCCCAGTCGATCATCCAGGAAAGAGGCCAGCGTGTATTCGGCTTTCGCTTTCCGCTGCAGGACCCAGTTCCGCAAGACCGGTCCACCGCCCGTCAGCTCGAATTCCTCGCAGACCGGGCAGCGCGGATCTTCATACAGATGGACGGTGACGGCCGCGTTGGGATCACCGATCGAGACCGTCGTGCCGTCCTTTTCCAGCTTCTGCGGTACTTCGCTCAAGGACGCGTAGGATGCCTTGGCCCGCTCACTGCCGGATTCCCCGGATTGGGCCCATGTCACTGCCAGTACCGCCACGAGAAGCGCAGGGACCAGTCCTCTTTTCCAGCGCTTCACCGATATAACCTCCTAGGTCACGATTTTAGGGAGGGTAACATAACATATTATGATGATTAGATGTGGCGGGTCGCTCGAAAGGCGATATGAGATGGTTCCTCTGTCCTCCCGCACAAACCGTGCTTGATATGGAGGAGGCCGGTGGTCGTCTCCACAGAGGCGGTGTGTGAGTTTTCCGGCTGGATGGCGCGGTGCCCTGAGTGAGGACGGCCGTCACGTGATCCTTCGAGTGGCGAAGACCAAGTTCGAAACTTGAACCAGGCGATGGCCGGCGCGGCAGATCGAGACCGGCGATCCGGATCTGTTGCGATCCATGGCGAAGACCATGGCCGAGACGCCGATGTCGGCCGATGCCAATGTCCTGTGGCGCCGGACGCGGTGAGCGGACCGATGAACGCGCCGACCGCCGCGAGCGGCGACTCTGGCGTGCGCTTCTTCGACCGGCCCGCCGTCGAGCGGATGTGAGTCCAGCAGGCCTGGGCCATCGAGGACTTGGAGGCCGGGTAGCCAGTCGCGTGTGGGCGCCTGGACCACGCGCGGCCGCCTTCCCGAACGAGGCCTGATGGCAGGCCTGGTCGAACAACCCGCGGGGCGGTTGAACAAGGAGGTCCGCCCCACCAACGTGGTCGGGATCTTCCTCGACCGGGCGGTGACCGTCCGGCTTGTCGGTACGGTTTTGACCGAGCAGGCCGATGGGCGGGGGCCGCCGCCACCTGGGGTTCGATGGGCTCGCCAGGTGCCGGATGCGCCTTGTCGCGGACGGTGTACCGGCCCACAACCCGCTTAATTTGTAGAAACAGGATCACGCGCCATCGGCGTGGACGTGACCCGCCCGGGCGGGCCCAGCCACAGGTCGAGCGTGTACCCGCTGGAAGAAGAGTGCCCCCGGCATGATTCGAACATGCGACACCCGCTTTAGGAGAGCGGTGCTCTATCCCCTGAGCTACGGAGGCAGGGACTCTCCATAAGAGTAGCGAAAGTGTGGAGTGGATGCGCGCCCGGAGGGGGAGTTGGCGGCGATCGCCGGGTTATCGGTTCGCTGAGCTGCGGTAAAAGGGCGGCAAGTGGACGAGTGTCGCCGGAGTGGCGACGCCTAGTGTCACACTCCGTGACGGACGGGCAACGGAATCGAATCCACGGGTACCGAGCGTTGCAGCTGCTCGTGCTGTGCGGGGCGATGCTGGCGCCCGTGCTTCTGGCGATAGGCCTGCTGGTGGCGGAACTCACCGGATACCGGACAGGTTCTCGCGGGATCGCCGGAGGACAGTTCCGTGATGGCCTGCCTCGTGGTCCTCGTATCCCCCACGAGTCTCATGCCCATGGGTTTCATGGCATCCGTAAGGGTTTCGAGGGCTTCGACACACAACCCGCCTTTCGAGGGCTCGGTGACATCGGCAGAGCCTTGAGACACGAGAAGGACTGGGCGCTCGCTCGGGCTCATGATCGTGGCCGCCGTGAGTCCTACGTGGAAAGGGTGAAAGCGGCGAGGCAGGCACTTGGGGTTTGGGGAGTGACGGAGGAGGAGGGAAACGGTGGTTCGTCGCGCGCCATCGCCCTGGTGCCCGTGGCGATCGCACCGGTGCGGGATGTGGTGCGCAGGGCCGAGGCCGTTCCCTCGGGCGCACTCCAGCGGCCGGAGGCCGGCTCGCCGAGTACGGTCCTGGGACCGAGAGGCATCCCGCATCGGCATGGGCTCGTCCGCGTCTACGGGAGGCGGGTGCCGCCGGTGGCCGTCCCGAAGGCGCGCTCCGCGGGGGTCGCCAAGCCGCCTCCCCCGACTCGTGTGATCAGAAAGGAGCGTCCGGCTCCGCCGGTGCGACGGCCTGTCCAGAAGCCTCCGCGCCCCGAACCGTCGAACGACAGATTCGAGTGCCCCAAGGAGTGGCGGAACACCTGGTTGTGGGAGGTCTGCGTAGAAGAGATGCGCAACAAGACCTGAGCCGCCAGATGGTCAAATGGGGTGTTTGGCGCATATCAGCTGTACTGAGTCCGACCCAGGCACTTGGTTGACTGTAGTAACGTGCGTGCCTGACCCAGGTCACGAGTTCGCAAACGGAGGGGTCGAACGTGCCACCTCGTCGATCGGCGGGCCTGATCGTCGTCGTCGCGACGATGTCTTCCCTCGTCCCGGGGGTGGCTACCGCGAATCCGACGCAGACGAAGGCCCAGTCGGTCGCCGCCGGTAAGTCGACCACCCTCGCAGGGAAAACGCGGGTCACCCCGACTGGAACCCTTCGCGCACCCGTCAACCTCACCGAGCTGCGGCGTGAGGCGGAGAAAGCAGCCAAGGAGCTGGAGAGCGCGACAAAGGCGCTGGAGCAGAGGCGTGCCAAGATCCAGGCTTCGGAGAAGGAACTGGCCGCCAAGCTCCGTGAGTTGCAGGTCGCGGAGCGGGCCTTCGCACAGCTACGACAGCCGTTGTCGGACCTGATCGGTCAGCTCTACCAGCGTCCCCTCGGGGGCGATGCCCTTTTCTTCCTGGCCGGTGACGCCGACGCCTCCACCCTCAGAGCCATGGCCGACATCAACCAGATCGCGGCCGAACGCAACCAGGTCCTTGGGGACGGCGCCCGTCTGCAGGCGGAGAAGGAGCGCCTGGCGGGGGAGGCCCAGGAACTCCGGGCGAGCACCCTTCTGGCGGAAGCGCAGATGAACGCCGAGATCCAGACCCTCAGGGACCGCTCCTCCAAGATCGTGAAATCGCTGACGCAGGCACTGGTGAAACTGGGGGTCAAGGTCAACAGGTCGGGCAACCCCGTGGGGGGGTGTGATCCGACGAGGGCGACCTCGCTGGAGGACTTCCCCAACGGCCTGATCCCCAAGGCCTATCTCTGTCCGCTCCAGCAACAGGGCAACCAGCTGCGGGCCGACGCGGCGTTGGCGTTCATCAGCCTGAACGAGGCCTACCGGCAGAGGTTCGGCAAGCACATGTGCGTGACGGACAGCTATCGGAGCCTGGCCGAACAGCAGTCCGTCTACTACCGCAGGCCCGGATTCGCCGCCGTGCCCGGTCGCAGTAACCACGGTCTCGGGCTCGCCGTGGACCTGTGCGGGGGCGTGGAGCGTTTCCGGTCGGCCGAGTTCAACTGGCTGGAGGCCAACAGCAAGAAGTACGGCTGGATGCATCCGAAATGGGCGTATGTCAGTCCTTTTGAGCCTTGGCACTGGGAGTACGACCCGAAGCTTGGCTCCCTGCTGTAGGGCTGCGACGTGGTCGCGAAGTCATGGCGCGCCTTTCGCGACCAGAGCTCTTTAGGGCCGGTGCCCTTCATGACCGGTGCCTTTCGTGATCAGCGGACAGGGGTGACCTGGGCGGTGCACTGGGAGCAGCGGACGGCGGCCCGGGGGATCTCGGAGAGGCATTCGGGGCAGTCGCGCAGGCTGCTCTCCTCCCGCCTGGCGAACCTGGAGGAGAGCTTCTCGTAGGGGCTGACGATGAGGAAGTAGATGACGGCCGCCACGATCAGGAACGAGATCAGGGCGTTGAGGAAGAGGCCGTACTTGATCTCGCCCCCGCCGATGCGCAGGGTGAGCGCGGAGAAGTCGGGACGCCCGCCGATGGCGGCTATCAACGGCGTGAGGATGTCGCTGACGAAGGAGTTCACGATCGCCGTGAAGGCGGCGCCGATGATCACCGCGACGGCGAGGTCGATCACGTTGCCCCGTAGCAGGAAGTTCTTGAATCCGTTGATCATGGTTCCCCCTCGTCCGTGCGCTCAGCCGGCATTCATGTCATCACCTTGAGTATCTGTCACATTACTTTATGTGAGGGTTGATGGTGATCGAGAGGTGACCACCCACCTGGGCGGACGCCAGCTCGGCGGCCTGTGCCGATGAGGTGGCCAGCACCACGAGCGCGCCCTGGTCCGCCTCGCCTCCAGGCGTGGCCAGTACGGTGACCCCCTCGGCCACGGTCCGGGCGGGGGCGGCTCCGTCCCAGGAGGAGGGGGTGGCGAGCACGTTCACGACGTCGCCGGCGGACAGCAGGCGTGCCGTCTGAGGGTCCGCAACCCGGACAGGGGTGGCGACCGTCCCCGGCCCCCGGGCGGACAGCAGGCCGGGACCCAGCAGACGGACGTTCGTCAGTGGCTCCCCTCGTCGCACGGGACCGGTCAGGACCCTGCCGACGATCGGCGCGCCGGGTTTCAGTGCGCCGTCGGGGACGGTCTCGGGCCGCATGGCGACCGCTCTCAGGTCGGAGGCGCCCAGCGCCCCTCCGGGAAGATCCCTGGCTGCGGTGAGCACGGTCACCGACGCACTGCCGGGCCTCAGCCCGACCAGGGCGCAGGCCATCGCCGACGCGGCGACGAGAGCCGCGACGATCCGATGACGACGCCCTCCGAAACGGAGCAGGGCGTCCACGCCACGGACCGGGGAGCCGGGAGCGGAGGGGGCGCGAGGGCGGGCGGGAGACCGAGCCGGGGGACCGGCAGGATCGCGGAGGACGCGCATGTCTGACTCCAGGGGTGGTCGAAGATCCGGTCGTCGGAACGACCGGACATCAGTGGGTGAGACGCCGGAAGAGCCGAAGGCGGGAGGCGTCGACGTGCTGGGAGCCGGTGAGAGGCCGCAGGAGGAAAGACCTTCTGAGGCACCGGAGGCGGGGAACGCGGCCTCGGGAGTGGTGCGGGGCGCCTCTCGCGGAGCGAGGCGATGCTGGACGGGACCGAGGAGTACGCGGGTCGGCTGAGCGGCCGGGTCTCACCGTACGGAGATGTGTCGTCTCGGGCAGTGGTGTCTGGGACAGCCGAACAGAGCGGATGGGCGGTGCCGTACGGCAGGCCCGGCGCGGAAGCCGGGCGCCTGCCGTAGGAGATCTTGGTCAGCCGGGGAGCTCGAAGGGGAGGGACAGGCCGTTCAGAGTGTTGGGACAGGGACAGGCGCGCTCTTCGGGCAGGGCGGTGACGACGTCGGCGACCAGGGAGCGCATCCGGTTGATGTTGGTGGAGAAGAAGGCCAGGACCTCCTCGTGGGTGACCCCTTCACCCACCTCGACGCCGGCGTCGTGATCGGTGACCAGGGACAGCGTGGTGTAGCACATGGCCAGCTCGCGGGCGAGGACCGCCTCGGGGGAGCCGGTCATGCCGACGATCGTCCAGCCGTTGGAGGTGAACCAGCGGGACTCGGCGCGGGTGGAGAACCGAGGGCCCTCGATGACCACCAGCGTGCCGTCCTTGGCCAGCTCCCACCCGGAGGACCGGGCGGTCTCGATGGCCGCCGTGCGCCCCAGGGGGCAGTAGGGATCGGCGAAGGAGACGTGAACGACGCCGCCGGTGTCGTAGTAGGTCTGGGTGCGTCCCAGGGTGCGGTCGACGAGTTGGTCGGGAACGACCAGGGTGCCGGGGCCGAGCTCGGGACGCAGGGAACCGACCGCGCTGGGGGCCAGAACCTGGCGGACACCCAGGGAGCGCAGGGCCCACAGGTTGGCGCGGTAGGGGATGAGGTGAGGGGCGAAACGGTGGTCGCGGCCGTGCCTGGGCAGGAAGGCGACCGACCGCGATCCGATCCGGCCGACGGTGATGACGTCGCTGGGCGGGCCGTAGGGGGTGCTTACCTCGACCTCTGCCGCGTCGTCGAGCAGAGAGTAGAAGCCTGAGCCGCCGATGACTCCGATGTCCGCTTTGGTGACCATGGCGCCGAGATTAGCGTTATCGACGAGCCGTTGAGGAGGCCCATGCGCGCCCTGTGGATAACTGGAGAAGAGCACATTCTCCCTGTGGAAAACCGGGCCGTGATCCTGGACAACAGCGTCATGGATCGTGAAACCCGCTATGAAAACGGTCAAGGGCGGTGGGTCACATAAAAGCCCATGATCCAGGTGAAAGCGTCGCGAAAACGGTTCAGCAGGGTCCTGTCGTAAAGCCGATCCCTCCGGGGCGATCCGACAACCGTGAGGGGCCGGACACGACGGGCGCCGCCGGGACAGACATGGCCCGGATAAACAAACCTGGCTGATCCCTGCCAGGGCATGCCGTACGGAAACAAGAGCCGTGGGTAGGGGAACGGCATGGATGTCGCGCGCCGTACGGGGGCCGGGGTGGGGCTCGTCATCGGGGCGCTCATGATGGGCATGTTGCTCGCCGCCCTCGACCAGACCATCGTCGCCACCGCGCTTCCGACGATCGTGGCCGACCTCGGCGGCCTCGGGGAGCTTTCCTGGGTGGTCACGGCCTACATGCTGGCCTCGACGGTCTCGACGCCGTTGTGGGGCAAACTCGGCGACCAGTACGGCAGGAAGGGACTCTTCCAGGCCGCCGTCGTCATCTTCCTCATCGGCTCCGCGCTGTGCGGCCTGTCGCGGAACATGGGACAGCTGATCGGCTTCCGCGCCCTGCAGGGGCTCGGCGGGGGCGGGCTCATGGTGCTGGCCCAGGCGATCGTCGGGGACGTCGTGCCGGCCAGGGAGCGTGGGAGGTACCAGGGGTTCTTCGGCGCGGTCTTCGCCGTCTCCAGCGTCGCGGGGCCGCTGCTCGGCGGCCTGTTCGTCGACCGTCTGTCCTGGCACTGGGTCTTCTACGTCAACCTGCCGGTCGGGGTTGTGGCGTTCGCCGTCATCTCCTCCGCGCTGCCCCAGGACACGGAACGGACCCACCACGTCATCGACCATCTCGGCATCGTCCTGCTCGGTTCGGCCGCCGCCTGTCTGGTGCTGGTGACGACCTGGGGCGGCACCGTCTACCCCTGGACCCACCCGGTCGTCGTCGGCCTGGTGCTGGTGGCGGCGCTCCTGCTGACCCTCTGGTGGCGGGCGGAGAACCGGGCCAGGGAGCCCGTGCTGCCGCCCCATCTGTTCCGGTCGAGGGCCTTCGGCGTGGCGTCGCTGATCGGCTTCGCCGTGGGCTTCGCGATGTTCGGCTCGCTCACCTACATGCCGCTGTTCCTCCAGGTCGTGCAGGGGGTCTCGCCCACGTGGTCCGGCATCCACCTGCTGCCGATGATGGCGGGCATGCTGGTGACCTCGATCGTCAGCGGTCAGATCATCACCCGGACCGGGAGGTACAAGGTCTTCCCGATCGCGGGTGGCGCGGTCACCACGCTCGGGCTCTGCCTGCTCTCCCGGGTCCGGGTGGACATCCCGGTCCTCGAACTGAGCGTCTACCTGCTCGTACTGGGCGTCGGCATCGGCCTGGTGATGCAGGTGCTGGTGATCGTGGTGCAGAACGCCGTCGGTTTCGAGGACCTGGGGGTGGCCACCTCGGGGGTCACCTTCTTCCGCTCCGTCGGCGGTTCCTTCGGCGTCGCCGTCGCGGGCACGGTCTTCGCCTCACGGCTGACCGACGACCTCGTACGGCTGTCGCGGACCGTACGGCTCCCGCCGGGGGTCGCCACGGCGGTCCAGTCGGACCCGACGGCCGTCAGGAGGCTGGAGCCCGGGGCCATGGCGGCGTTCCTGGCGGCCTACTCGGACGCGATCGCCGGGGTGTTCCTGTACACCGCGCCCGTCGCGCTGGTGGCCTTCGCAGCGGCCTGGCTGCTGCCCGAGGTGCCGTTGCGCGAGACCACCAGGCCCGTGGACCTGGGGGAGTGCTACGGCGCGGTGTCCGCGCAGCGTTCCTCGTTGCGCGAGGTGGAACGCGGGCTGTGGCGACTGGCCGACGCGGACATGCGCCGGGACTACTACCGCCGTCTTGGAGAGACGGCCGGTCTCGACCTGCCGCCGGGTTCGGTGTGGCTGATCGCCAGATTGGGCACCGGGGGCGGTCAGAAAAGCGTGGAACTCGCCGAACGGGCGGGGGTCACGGTCGAGAGGGGGAGGCCGTACGCGGATCTGCTCGTCACGCGAGGGCTGGCCCGCCGTACCGACGGCGGCGGGCGCCTTGAACTGACCCCGGCCGGTGAACGGGTGGCCGGGGCACTTGTCGCCGAGGCCCGCGAGGGGCTGCGGCGGATGATCGACGACTGGGACCCCGCGCGGCATCCAGGGCTTCGTGAGCTGCTGGACAGGCTGCCCCACGAGATGCTCGGCTCTGCCTCCGACCGCCCCCGAGGAGCCGCCGGAGCGTGACGGGTGCCGCGCTAGGAGGCCGCGGGAGCCGGGGTGCCGGCGGCGGCGGGCTTGGACTCGCTCGGCTTGGACTCGCTTGACTTCGACTCTCCGGACGAGCCGGAGGAGGCGGACGTCGAGGACGAGCTCACCGTGCTGGTCGAGGAGGACCTGCTGTCGGTCCGGTAGAAGCCGGAGCCCTTGAACACGATGCCGACCGCGGAGAACACCTTGCGCAGCTCACCGGCACAGGACGGGCACTCGGTGAGCGCGTCGTCTGAGAACTTCTGGACGATGTCGAACTCGTTGCCGCATGCGCTGCAGGCGTACTGGTAGGTGGGCACCGTTCCTCCTCCTTCGATCCGCGCCGTCTGGCACTCTACTGACGCGACTGCTAATGATAGGCAGCCGACAAGCATAAACGCGAGTCGGATCTGTCGCATTCCGGGCGGGAATGAATGGATCAGCTGCCCCGCTCGCCGAACCAGCCCGCCAGCTTGCCCCGGCGGCTGATCGCCTTCATCCTGCGCTCGACCGTTTCCCTGCAGGCCGCGGTCGTCACGATCAGGAGTTGGTCGTCGATCCTGATCCTCGTCGAGTCCGAGGGAACGAACGTCCTGCCGTCCCTGACGATCAGGGTGACCTGGGCGTCGGTCGGCAACCGTAGCTCGAAGACCTCGACGCCGTGGAGCTTGGAGGTCGGCGGCACCTTGACCTGCAGCAGGTCGGCGTTGAGTTCCTCAAGGGGAGCGGACTCGACCTCAAGGTCACGTGCCTCGTCCGGTGTCGACAGGCCGAGGGCCTTGGCGACGAAGGGCAGCGTCGGCCCCTGCAGCAGCGTGTAGACGACGACGATCACGAAGACCTCGTTGAACACGAGTTTCGCGACGCCGTTGTGCACCGAGTTGGCCGCCCAGGGGATGGTCGCCAGCACGATGGGCACCGCGCCGCGCAGTCCCGCCCAGGACAGGAAGGCCTGCTCCCGCCAGTTGAGCCGGTCGATCCGCGCGCTCCTGACGATCAGGGCGGAGACAACGATCGAGAGCGGCCTGGCGACGGCGACCAGGATCAGTCCGGCGACCAGGCCCGGAATGATCGCCGACGGCATCTCGGAAGGGCTGGCCAGCATGCCGAGCATGACGAACAGGCCGATCTGGGCCAGCCAGGCGACGCCCTCGGCGAAGCCCCTCGACGAGGCGCGGTGGGGCATCCGGGAGTTGCCCATGACCAGGGTGGCCAGGTAGACCGCGAGGAAACCGCTGCCGTGCAGGAGTACGGCGCCCGCGTAGGCGACGAACGCCAGCGCGAGCACCGCGATCGGGTACAGGCCGGAGATCGGCAGCGCGATACGGCGCAGCGCGTAGACGCCGAGCGGCCCGACCGCCAGGCCGACGACCGCTCCGACGGCCAGTTCGACGGCGACCATGAGCAGTGCCTCTCCCAGGCTGGGGGAGGCGGCGGCGCTCAGCAGCATGACCGCGATGACGGTCGGCGCGTCGTTGAACCCGGACTCGGCTTCGAGGATGCCCGCCAGCCGGGAGGGCAGGGGCAGGCGGCGCAGTACGGAGAACACCGCCGCGGCGTCGGTCGAGGCGAGGACCGCGCCGAGCAGCAGCGAGGTCCGCCAGTCCATGTCGAGCAGGGTGTGCACCGCGGCGGCGACGGTGGCGATGCTCACCCCGACCCCGACGGTCGCGAGCACGAGCGCGGTGGGAATGGAGCGCCGTACGTGGTTCCAGTTGGTGGTCAGGCCACCTTCGGCGAGGATCACCGCCAGGGCGATCAGGCCCATCTGCTGGGCGAGCACCGGGTTCTCGAACTGGAGCCCGAGGCCGGACTCACCGATGAGCAGACCGAAGGCCAGGAAGATCAGGAGACTGGGAAGTCCGCTGCGGTGGGCGACCCGTACCGCGATGATCGCCGCGATGACGACACCCGCACCGAGAAGCAGCCAGACATCCAACCCCATCCGGTCCCCTCTCTGATTCCAGGGACCATTGTGTCGTATTGGACAGAGTCGTTAGGCACATCAAGGGACAATTCGGGTGATTCCATTTGGTTGCGCGACGTAACGAACCGGTATGTCGTGCGGTTCTCCGGGGACGTCTTCCCGCAGCTCATTCGCGTAGAGCAGGGCGACCGTGGGCACATTCGGGCCGACCCTGGCCAGGGCCCTGTCATAGGAGCCACCACCGCGGCCGAGCCGCACCCCGGTGGAGCGGTCTACCGCCAGGGCGGGCACGATCACCAGGGCCGCGGTCCTGACGGCGTCCACGCCACGCCGGGTGTCGACCGGCTCCATGATCCCGAAACGCCCGGGGGCGAGGGTGTCGGGACCGTCGTAGACAGCCCAGTCGAGATCGTCGTCCTCACGCAGCACCGGAAGCATCACGGTGGCGCCGTGCTTCCACAGCGCGAAGACGAGCCCGTGGGTCGAGGGCTCGGTGCCGATCGACCAGTAACACGCCACCAGCCCCGCCATCTGGACCCACGGCTGTTCGAGCAGCGACTCCCTCGTCATGACGGAGGCGGTGTGCCTGTCTTCCTCGGAAACCGCGGCGCGCGCGACCCCGATCGCCGACCGCAGCCTCGGCTTGTCCACAACCCCTCCACTATCGTTTTCGTATGGCCGACTTCGATCTCGTGACCAAAGCCGTCGTCCCTGCCGCGGGCCTGGGCACCCGCTTCCTACCGGCGACCAAGGCGACTCCCAAGGAGATGTTGCCGATCGTCGACAAGCCCGCAATCCAGTATGTCGTCGAGGAGGCGGTCTCCGCCGGTCTGCTCGACGTCCTCATGGTCACCGGCAAGAACAAGCGCTCCATCGAGGACCACTTCGATCGAGCCATCGAGCTGGAGGAAGTCCTGGAAGCGAAGGGTGACGACGAACGGCTCTCGCAGGTGCGCGAGCCCGCCGATCTGGCCACCCTCCACTACGTACGGCAGGGCGAGCCGAGGGGTCTCGGCCACGCGGTGCTGTGCGCCAAGCAGCACGTCGGCGACAACCCCTTCGCCTGCCTGCTCGGCGACGACCTGATCGACTACCGCGACGAACTGCTCAAACGCATGATCGAGGTCCGCCAGGCCCACGGCGGCAGCGTCATCGCCCTGATGGAGGTCCCCAAGGAGCAGGTGTCCCTGTACGGCTGCGCGGCCATCGAGCCGACCGATGAGGACGACGTGGTCCGGGTCACCGACCTGGTCGAGAAGCCCCCAGCGGAGGAGGCGCCGTCCAACTGGGCGATCATCGGCCGTTACGTGATCGACCCGGCCGTGTTCGAGGTCCTTGAGAACACCCCGCCCGGCCGCGGGAACGAGATCCAGCTCACCGACGCCCTGCGCACCCTGGCCGCCCGTGGTGGCGACGAGGGCGGCCCGGTGCACGGCGTGCTGTTCCGCGGCCGTCGCTACGACACCGGCAACAAGCTCGACTACCTGCGCACGGTGGTCCAGTTCGCCGCCGACCGCCCCGACCTGGCGCCCGAGTTCCTGCCCTGGCTGAAGGAGTTCCTGGCCAACCGATGACCTCGATGAGATCGGTCGACGAGCACCTCGCCGACATCCTGCTCGCCGTACGGCCGACGGCCCCGAGGGAGACGGGGCTTCAGGAGGCGCTGGGCACGGTCCTGGCCGAGGATGTCGCCTCTCCCGTCGCGCTGCCACCCTTCGCGAACTCGGCCATGGACGGCTACGCCGTACGGGCGTGTGACGTCGCGGAGGTTCCGGTGACGTTGCCGGTCACCGGTGACGTCGCGGCCGGCGAGGGCGGACGGCCGGTCGTCGCGCCGGGGACGGCCATGCGCATCATGACCGGCGCCCCCATGCCTGAGGGCGCGGACACGGTCATACCGGTCGAGTGGACGGACGGCGGTGGGGAACAGGCCAGGTTCGAACGGTCCGCGCCCGCCGGGAACGCGATCCGCCTGGCGGGCGAGGACGTCCTGGCGGGCGACGTCGTGCTCCCCGAGGGGACACTGATCGGACCCGCCCAGCTCGGCATCCTGGCCGGGGTCGGCCGCGCCCACGCGCTGGTACGGCCCCGCCCACGGGTGGTGGTCATCTCGACCGGCTCCGAACTGGCCGAGCCGGGCACGCCGCTGGGGCCGGGGCAGATCTGGGAGTCCAACAGCTACGCCCTGGCCGCGGCGGTGCGGGAGGCGGGCGGTGAGGCCTACCGGGCCGGGATCACCGCCGACGACGCCACGGGCTTCCTCGACCAGCTCAACGCCCACCTGCCCGAGGTCGACGCCGTGATCACCAGCGGCGGGGTCTCGATGGGGGCCTACGAGCCGGTCAAGGAGGCGCTCGGCGATCTCGACACCTTCCGCTTCGAGAAGGTCGCGATGCAGCCGGGCATGCCCCAGGGCTTCGGAGTCGCGGGGGAGGGCCGGATCCCGGTCTTCGCCCTGCCGGGCAACCCGGTGTCGTCGTTCGTGTCGTTCGTACTGTTCGTCGGGCCCGCGCTGCGGAAGATGCGAGGGCTGGAGCCGAGGCCCGTGCCGGCCGTACGGGCCGTGACCCTCGCCCCGCTGCACTCGCCCCAGGGCAAGCGGTCCTACCTGCGCGCCGTGCTCACCGGGGGATCCGTCACCCCGGTGACCAGACAGGGCTCCCACCAGCTCGCCGCGCTCGCCACGGCGAACGCGTTGATCGTGATCGACGAGGACGTAACCGCGGTGCCCGAGGGAACGGAAGTCGAGGTCATCCCGCTATGAGTGGCTTCACGCACATCGACGAGACCGGCGCGGCGCGCATGGTGGACGTCTCGGCCAAGGACGTCACGGTCCGTACGGCCCGCGCGACCGGCAGGGTGCTGCTGTCCGAGCAGGCCGTCGCCCTGCTGCGGTCGGGTGAGGTGCCCAAGGGCGACGCGCTCGGCACCGCGCGGATCGCGGGCATCATGGGGGCCAAACGCACCCCTGACCTGGTCCCGCTCTGCCATCCGATCGCGCTGCACGGGGTGAAGGTCGAGCTGACCGTGGCCGACGACGGGGTGGACATCGTCGCCCTGGTCAGGACCGCCGACCGGACCGGCGTCGAGATGGAGGCGCTGACCGCCGTCTCGGTCGCGGCCCTCACACTGATCGACATGGTCAAGGCGGTCGATCCGGCGGCCGTGATCACCGATGTCCGGGTCGAGGAGAAGACCGGCGGCAAGACCGGGACGTGGACCAGGACATGAGAGCCTTGGTGATCACCGCCTCCAACCGGGCCTCTGCCGGGATATACGAGGACAAATCAGGAAAGCTCCTGGCGGAGCTGCTCGCCGAGGCCGGATGCCAGGTGGACGGCCCACGGGTGGTCCCCGACGGAGAACCGGTCGAACAGGCCCTGCGCGCCGGGATCGCCGAAGACTACGACGTGATCGTCACCACCGGCGGCACCGGGCTGACCCCCTCCGACCTGACCCCGGAGATGACCGCGCGGGTGCTCGACCGCGAGATCCCCGGCATCGCCGAGGCCGTACGGCAGGCCAACCGCGACCGGGTGCCCACCTCGATCCTGTCCAGAGGGCTCGCGGGACAGGCCGCCGACACCCTGGTCGTCAACCTCCCGGGCTCCTCCGGCGGGGTCCGCGACGGCATGGCGGTGCTCGCGCCGATCCTCGGCCACGCGGTCGACCAGATCAGGGGAGGCGACCACCCCCGATGACGCCCTCCTGTCGCACACGCTGACAGGCCGGGGGACTCCATGGCACGTCGGCGCGTCTTGGGAGGATGATGGGGAACGTGGATCGACTTCGTGGCTGGCCGGTGACCCTGACGGAGGGCCCGGTGGGACTCCGGCCGCTGCGCCTGCGAGACGTTCGTGTCTGGCGCGAGACGCGGCTGCGCAACGCCGGCTGGCTGCGCCCCTGGGAGCCGAGCAATCCGGAGACCCCGCTCTTCCGGACCGGTCTCGGCCCCTACATCTCGATGGCGGGCACCCTGCGCAGGGAGGCCAGACAGGGGCTCGCCCTGCCCTGGGTGATGACCTACCGTGGCGCCTTCGCCGGGCAGCTCACCATCGGCGCCATCGTCTGGGGCTCGGCCAGGTCGGCTCAGATCGGCTACTGGATCGACGGCGCCCTGGCGGGCCGGGGCATCACCCCGACCGCCGTGGCGATGGCGGTCGACTACTGCTTCTTCACCACCGGTCTGCACCGGGTTGAGGCGAATATCCGTCCGGAAAATCACGCGAGCCGACGGGTGGTTGAAAAACTGGGGTTTAGGGAGGAAGGCATAAGACGGCGCCAGCTGCACATAGATGGCGCTTGGCGCGACCACATTTGTTACGCGCTCACGGTTGAAGACGCACCAAGAGGTTTGCTGGTGCGTTGGCGCAGGGCCCGGGAGGCGGCGGCCCATGGTGGCCCTCCCCATGAAGAGGCTTGAAGATCTCGCGACACACCGCACTGAATACTCGTCAAATAGTGACACGCGGTCTTACTGTGCGTGACGTGAGCACATTGGAGACGCCAAAGGACCCCAGGCGTTTCCATGCTGCCCGGAGGTGGCCGTGAGCAGCGTTCTTCTGTACCTGGCCATTGTCGTCATGTGGTTGTGCGTGCTCGTGCCCATGTGGTTGCGTCGCGACCGGGCCGCCTTCACCGAACTCACCGAGGACGCCGAGCCGTACGTTCAGGACGAGGAGGAACTGCCCTCAGAGGACTCGGTCGAAACGCAGCGTGACATCGTTCTCCCCTCGGCGCCGTCGGCCCCGGTCGTCCGGGAAAACCTGGACAGGCCGTCCGACCCCCGTCCGGCTGAGTCGTCCGGCTCCCGTCAGGCCGGAGCGTCCGCTCGTCCGGCGGAGGCGTCGTCCGGCTTCCGGGAGACCTCGTCGAAGGCGCCCGCGCCTCGTGGTGCCCCTGCCCCGCCCACCCGGCCCCTACGGCGCTCCGCCACGGAACGCAGGCGCGCGGAACTGCGCGGCCGGGCCAGACGGGTGGCCAAACGCAGACGGTTGACCCTGTGGTGCTTTCTCCTGGTCGTCGCCTCAACGGTGACGGCCTCTGTTCAGGTCATCCCCTGGTGGGGCGTGGCGCCCTCTGTGACCCTTCTCGGCCTCTATCTGGTGGTTCTCAGGAGCGCCGTACGGCTCGACGCCCAGCGTCGTCAGGCCGCGGCTCAGGCGCGTGCGGAACGCGCCAGGCGGGCCCGCAGGCGGGCCGAGCTTGAGACACGGCGCCCGGCCGCCGAGATCATCGACCTGTCGGCCCACCGCGACGAGATCTTCGACCAGTACGCCGAACCGAACCGCCGCGCGGTCGGCGACTGATCTCCTCCACACCCCGATGCACGGATGGCGCGAGCGCCTCCGGATGTTTGCTAATCTAGGGGACGTCTTCGGGGATGTAGCGCAGTCCGGTAGCGCACTTCGTTCGCATCGAAGGGGTCAGGGGTTCGAATCCCCTCATCTCCACCGAGAGCCGTTCTTGAAACGGCTGGACTGAAGTTGACGGGATCCCGTCTGATCATCGCGATCAGGCGGGATCTTGTCGTTTCAAGGGTTTCCGAATTGGGTTCGTCCTGGTTTGGGAGCCGCGGAGCAGGCGTCCGGGAAGGCCCAGGTGGTGTCGGGCCGCTGGTGGAGGACCGAGATCCGGCCGTTGGGCATGGCGAAGCCGACGGCGAGTGGGGCGCTGCGAGGAGATGGTGGGATTCGCGGCTTATGGGGCTGGTGGTGGCCTGCTCTGGCTTGGAGGTGGCGTGCCGTCGAAAGGCTCGAGTGGAGTCTGCGGAGTGTCGGCGGGTATGACGGGCTCGTCTTGGGGGTGGCGGGTGTGGCGCCACTGGTCGAGGAAGTGGTCGTTGGCGACGGTGACGAGCAATGCGACCAGGATGGTCTGGGCGACGCGGCCGTGGGCGAGCCGGTTCTTGGGATCGCCGAGGTAGAGGTCGTGTCCCTTGAGTCTGCCGTTGATGCCTTCGGTGTTGGCGCGGGCGGACTTGTAGGTCCCGATCCAGGCGGAACTTGTCGAGGTGGCCGAGATCGTCCTTGCGGACGGTGATGGTGTGCTGGCTGCAGATCTTCGGCAGTTGGTCGGCCTTCAGATCAGGTTGTGGCGGCAGGACGCGGGATGAGCGGCTCGCTGCCGGGCGTCGGTCAGGTCGACAGCGGTGGGTCGGCTGGATCCGCGCTGGTGGAGGCGGTCGAAGCGGGGGCAGGTGACCGATGGGGAGGTGCCTGCTGCCGGGCACCGGTAGCGGACGGCGCCGTCTGCGTTCGCGCTCTGTTTGAGGCGCAGCAAGTACGGCTCTCGCACGGCGATCAGCGCGGCGAGCTCTTCCGACGTGCTGCGCCGCCTGCGGGCCGTGGACGACCCCGACTGCATCGGCCCGGGCGGCATCGAGGTGGGCACTGCATCGGGGGGATCCGTCATGATCGAATGGGGTGCCTACGCGGGCATCATGCGAGACGTGGTTCGCGATCTGCCGGCCGGTGCGTTGATCGCCGGCGTCAACTGGCACGCCACCTTCCTCTACGCCGTTGACGGCCAAGTGCGCGCCAGGTTCGATCCCATGTATCGCGGCTACAGCCCCATACGCCACCTGGACGACCAACTTCTCGACGGCGAGTACCTCGACATGATTCCCGGCTACCAGGATCCCGGCGACGGGTTCATCTACCGCCATCTCCCGGCTGCACTCGCCCTTGCCGAGCACCGTACCGGTGCCCGTCTGGAACCTCAGCACCTGCAGTCGCCCTTGTATGCGACTACTACTCGCCTGAGCCATGGTGGCGCGCCAGAACCTGCCTGACATCACCCCATGGCCCTACCGCGTCCGGGCCGTGCAAAAGTGCCTCGGCGGAGGCGGGGAAAGATCACTCTCTTGGCGGGAAGCGAAGCCGGGAAGTGATCAACGTCCTGGCCCAGGTCTTGTAATCATGTAATTGATTGATAATATTGGGCACATGCCAGGAGATCGGGTCCCGGAAACGGACAAGGCGGCACGTACGAGGAAGCGCATCCTGGATGCGGCCCTGGACGAGTTCTCCGCCAAGGGGTACAGCGGCGCTCGCACCGCGGCCATCGCCAAGCGCGCCGGTGTCAATGTGCAGTTGATCTCCTACTACTTCGGCGGCAAGGAAGGTCTGCTGGAAGAGCTTCTGTCGAGCTGGCAGGAGCGGCGCACGAAGCTGGTCCCGGCCAGCAAGGCCGAGCCGTTCCTGGAGAGCTTCCGCATGGTGTTGAACGCCACCTTGCGTGATCCCCGGCGGGCTCGTCTGGTGGTGTGGCAGGCGCTCGGTGATTACCCCGGCGACACCGACGCGCTGGCGCAGGAATGGCGCACGGTGACTGCCGCCGCCGTCGAGCAGACGCGCGCCCGGCAGGCTTCGGGAGAGATCGGCGACGGCCACTCGCCCGAGTTCGTCGCGCTGCTTTCCTTTCTGCTCGCCTTCGCCCCGGTTGCGCTTCCGCAGGTGATCGAGGGGATCTACGAGGTGGATCCGTTGTCGCAGGAGTACCGGCAACGCGTGAGCGAGGATCTCTCGGCCTTTCTCGATGTACGGCGGGCGTGAGGCTCGTCCTCATCGATAAAATCATTCAACTGATTGAATATGGAGAACTCATGACCAGTGTCCTCGTCACAGGAGCCACCGGCCAGCAGGGCGGCGCCGTCGTCGCACGCCTCCTCAAGCACGGCCACGAACCCGTCGCTTACGTCCGCGACCCCGCGACCCCGGCGGCGGACGCGCTCGCCGCGCAGGGCATCCGCCTCGCGGTCGGCGATCTCGCTGATCGCGAAGCCCTCACCAGGGCGGCGAAGGGCATGGACGCGATCTTCGGGCTGACGGTTCCCTTCGGCGAGAACGGCGCCGCCGAGGAGATCGCCCAGGGCCGCGCCCTCGCCGACGCGGCGGGGGCGGCGGGCGCACACCTGGTGTACTCCTCGGTCAAGGGGGCGGCGAGTGGCGTCGACTTCACCGTCGAGCATGCCTCCGCCAAGCAGGTCGTGCACCGCTACCTCATCGAGCAAGGCACCACTTTCACGAGTGTCCAGCCGGCCTACTTCATGGAGAACGCGCTCAACGTGGGCTTGACCCGGCTGAACCAGGGCGTCTACGCCTTCCCGCTCTCTCCTGACCGCAAGCTCGACCAGGTCTCCGTGCTGGACATCGCCGGCATGGCCGTCCATGCGATCGAGAACCCCGCCAAGCTGTACGGGAGAGCGATCGATGTCGTCTCCGACAGCGTGACCACCCTGGAAGCCGCGCGGTTCCTGTCTGAGGCCATCGGCTCGCCCGTGCCGTACGAGAACATTCCCATTCCGATGATCCGCCAGTGGGCCGGGGACGATATCGCCGACATGTTCCAGAGTTTCGAGGACAACCGGGCGCACACCGATATAGCCGCGCTGCATGCGGAGTTCCCGGAAGTGGGCTGGCACTCCTACCTGGCCTGGGCGCAGACCGTTGACTGGGACCAGGTGCTCGCTCAGCAGCCCAGCTGGGGCTGAACACCCTTCGATGAGGGCGGCGGCGCTGAAAGCGGTCCTCAAGTTTCGCGCTACCGCAAGCCTCGCCTGGGAAGCCATCTTCCAAGGAGCCTCGCCGCCCAGGCCACACCCACTCGTGAACGCCCCACCCAGAGCCGTTCTTGAAACGGCTGGACTGAGGTTGACGGGTCCCGTCTGATCATCGCGATCAGACGAGATCTTGTCGTTTCAGAGGTCTCCGAATTGGGTTCGTCCTGGTTTGGGGCTGCGGAGCAGGTGTCCGGGAAGGCTCGGGTGGGCGGGTGACCGACGGGTCCGGAGCCACCACCCGGCAGTCACCCCAGCTCGGACTCACTCAAGGACAGCTCTTGGAGCAGGGTTCGAGGTGCAGTCTGCTGTTTCGTGAGTTGGCGTGCCTGTCTTACTTCGCGGTCGATTGCCCAGGCATCCGCCACTGGGCCCACGTGCCCGAGCTTGTCGGGGTTGATCACCGCGTGGATCGTCTGGATCTGCCCGTCGAGTACGTCGAGCGCCAGGATGTGGAGTACCTTGCCGTCTCGGCCGCGGAAGACCGCGCCCGGCTGGCCGTTGATCTCATGCGGCTCGAACGTCACGCCGATCAGAGCCATCTGGGGGAAGACGGGGGCAAACAGCCGGGCCACGTTCTGGGCGCCGAAGACGGCCTTGGCCAGCTGCGGGGCTCTGCCGCCGCCGTCGCCGACCATCGATACGTCGGCGGACAGGAGTTTCTGCAGGCCGGCGACGTCGCCTTCGCGAAGGGCGTCGAAGAACCGCGACGCCAGTTCTTCCCGCGATTTGCGGGCCGCCTCGAAGCGGGGCCGGCCTGCGGCCATATGGCGCCGCGCCCGCACTACCAGCTGGCGGCACGCCGCCTCCGAGCGCCCCACGGCTGACGCGACCTCGGAAAAGCCGAAGTCGAACACCTCACGCAGCACGAAGACCGCCCGCTCAAGCGGGGACAGGCGGCCGCGACCAAGCTGACCACCGGCGGCGCGAACGTGATCATGGTCCCGCTGGACGTGACCTCGGAGGAGTCGGTGAGAGACGCGGTACGGCTCGTTCGGGAGCACACCGACCGATTGGACGTGTTGATCAACAACGCCGGCGCGCCGGGAAGGGCCATCGCACCCGCGGACGCGACGGTTGACGAGATTCACTCCGTCTACGACACCAACGTGTACGGACCGGTCAGAGTCACGCACGCATTTCTTCCCCTGCTGCGGGCGGCGGACAATCCGCGGGTGGTGATGGTGTCCAGCGCCGTCGGTACCTTCGCGGTCGTGACCGATCCGGGGCAGCCCGCCTCGAAGATGCACGAGCTCGCCTACAGCTCGTCGAAGGCGGCGCTGAACATGATCACTGTCCGGTACGCCCAGGCGCTCCCGGAGATCAAGTTCAACATGGTCACTCCTGGAGAAGTCGCCAACCGCAAGTTCGCCGCCACCGACATGAACGGTCACACCGGCCAGCTGACGGTCACCGAAGGCACCGACCCGATCGTCGAACTCGCGATGATCGACGCCGACGGGCCGACCGGGATCTTCATTGATCGCCTAGGCCCCGTCGCCTGGTGACCGACGCTCAGTCGGCCTGCGGTCGGCGCCGGGCAGGAACCTTCAGCCCGGGAAACGATCAGTCGTCGGCTGGGAAGCGATCTCCAACCGGCGAGATCTTCCAGGCCAGGCCCACTCGTGAACACCCCACAAGATCGAAAGACCCGGTTCCAGAACATGGGGCCGGGTCTTTTCGCTGTTCAGGTGCCGCACAGGTTGTTAGTGGCCGGGCCCGTACGGCGTGGCGTCCACTCAGGGTTCCGGGGGCGGAGTCAGCGAACGTCCTCGCAACGGGTGAGCCGCCACCCGTGACGGGGGCGGTGGCCGATGACCGGGTCAGGCGTCGGGGTTGTCGAGGATGACGACGGGGGCGTTCTCCACAACCGGCAACTCACCGTCCAGGTCCATGCCGGTGGCCGCCTTGATGAAGGCGAACGCCGCACTGCGCTTACCGCGGTAGTCCTCCGGGCCGAGCATGTCGAGCATGGCGCGGAAGTCGGTCAATATGCTCGGATCACCCTCCTCAATGCGGTGCTCGGTGAAGACGAAGTCGCGCATTCGTGCCCTGATCTTGCCGTCGGCCGCGTAGAGGATCGTGTATCCCCCGTTGAAGTGCCAGGTCACCATCCATACGCGTGACTCCCTGCTGAGTTCGGTCAGGACGCGGTCGGACAGGCCGAAGCCGTAGGCGAGTTCGAGGAAGCCCCAGGTTCCTTCTCCCTCGGAGAGGAGGAGTACGGGGCGGCCTTCGTCCATGGCCTCTTCCCCGGGATGGTCCATGACGCGCTGCTCGGGGTCGCGACCTCCGTTCAGCCGCCGTAGAAGGTCATCCACCGTGATCTCTTCGTTGAGGGGCAGCACCACGGTCCAGGAGAGACCGTTCTCCAGCCACTGATGCCGCTCGAAGAAGTCACGGTAGTAATCGATCACATGATCATTGTGGTGGAGAACAAGGGTTTCTGCATGATCTGGTGTGCCGGGAGTACTGCCATTACTCTCGGCCGTCTGTGATCGTTTGACTCCTCCGGTCGCCCTCGGGCTGAGAACCGGCCACAAGGGACGGTGAGTGGTGTCTGATCTGGTGCGGCTGGACACGGACGGTTCCCATGCCTCTGCCGGCGGTCCAACCGCGCCGGGTATGGGTGACCCCTCGGTGGACGACCGATCTTTCCCCTCCGCTCGGTCCGGCTCCATGGAGCCGACAGCCGTATCGGTGCGACCGTCGTTCTTCCGTCGAAGTCTCCGGTGGGTCGTCGCATTGGCACTTCTGGGAGCGTCGGCCGTCGTCGTGTGGCCTTCCTTCGATCTGCTGGGGCATCACGACGACCCTGTCGGGGCGGCGGCAGTGGGGGAACTGGACGGCAGGCCGGTCGCCGTAAGCGCCGGTAGTGGCCCCGACGACACCACCTTGCGGGTGTGGGACCTGACCACAGGCGATCCGATCGGCGAACCGATCGTCGCTCACCCGGAGGGCGTCGTGGCGATGGCACTCGGGAAAGTGGACGGCAGGCCGGTGGCCGTCACAGGCGGCTACGACAACACCGTACGGATCTGGGATCTGGCTACGCGCGGCCTCGTCGGTGAACCGATAAGGCTCGGAAACACCGAACGCGTCGATGCTCTTGCGGTCGGGGAGGTGAACGGTCGAGCCGTCGTCGTCGTTGCGGCGGGCTGGGGCGACTCCGGCTATGAACTGCCTGTGTGGGTGTGGGACCTGGCCACACACGAACCTTTCGGCGATCCGATGATCGGACACACCGACTTCGTCTCGACCGTGGCGCTCGGAGAGGTGAACGGTCGAGCGGTCGCCGTCACCGGCAGCGTTGACGGCACGATACGCATGTGGGACCTGACCACCCGCGAGCAGATCGGCGATCCGATGACCAACGGCGCCGGCGTCGGGGATGTCGCGCTTGGACGGGTGGATGGCAGACAGATCGCTGTCTCCAGCGACGATAAGGACGTTCGGGTGTGGGACCTGACCACCCACCGGCTCATCGGTGCACCGATGCCGGCCGGCCATGTCCATGGGGTCAGGACAGTGGTGGTCGAAGAGATCAACGGTCGGCCGGTGGCCCTCACCGGCGGTGGCGACGACGAAAACGGCGGCGGTGCCGTGCGGGTTTGGGACCTACGTACGCGCAGACCGGTGGGCGAACGAATGAGATACGCCAACCGGGTCGGAGACGTAGCGGTCGGACATGTGGGTGGAAAAGTGGTCGCCGTCACCGGGGATGGCGACGGCGACGTGCGGGTGCAGGATCTGAGCGCCTACGCGAGATGAGTCACGTCTGTCGCACCGGGTGATCCCAAACAGGGGTCTGTCTCACCGAGGACGACGGGCGCCCCTGGTTTCTCACGGCTGTCCCGGTTCGACGCGGTGTCCATCGCTCACGGAAGCCGGGGAGGCCTGCCGAAGGTCGTCCGGGTGACCCGGCCTGAGGCTCAGCTGGATCTGGTGTCGACGACGCCGACGACGTCCGAGACCGCGATGGTGCCGTGCTCGGCGGTGTCCTGGTAATAGCGCGAGTCCGCGGATATGTCGCGGTTGTCGCCCATGATCCAGAGTCGGCCCGGCGGTACGTCGAGCTCGAAGTCCGCGGCGGAGGCCGGATGCGCGGACACGTACGGCTCGGACAGCGAGCGTCCGTTGACCACCACCTTCCCGGTGGCGTCGCAGCAACTGACGGAGTTTCCGGGAGCGCCGATGATCCGCGCTATGCGGAAACCGGTGTCCGGCTGGGAACTCGGGCCGGTCCAGGACGCGGGTGGCCGGTAGAGGATGACCTCACCGGTCTTCGGAACGAAGTCTGCGCCGACCATGCGGACGATGAAGTGCTGACCTTTCTTGATGGTGGGCTCCATCGCGGCACTTCCGGTTCGGAAGCCTCTTCTTCCCGTGATGTCCTCCACCATCCCGCAGGCGGTCGTGGGGAGGATGAGTAACACCACGAGTAGGGCCCTCAGTCCTTTGAATACCACCCGGGCATTATCCGAGTCACACGCAGTTCTGAACTGGCGATTCTTGTCACGATCTCATTCCCCCTCCACGGCGCGTGTTTCGTTCCCAGAGGGAGACCCGGAACGCGAGTTTCGGTTCCAGGTTATGGATTCGTCGCCGCGAGGCGGAAAGAGGCGCCCTGTGAACGTTCAGGGCCTGAAACTGTAGGCGCGTTCGACCCGGGCGATCTGAACGTCGTAGTACTCGTACCAGCGCTCGCGTCCGAGTCGTTGCGCCTCCAGGTGCTCGACGTCCGCCTTCCAGTCGGCGATCGACTCGGCGTCGGCGTAGTAGATCACCGTCAGTTCGTGGCCGTCGGCTCTGGCGACGGACTCACGGCCCAGGTAGCCCGGCCACTTGGTGCCGAGCTCGACCATCCGGGCCGCCATCTCGTCATACCCCTCCAGGCCGGTGTCCTTCAGCTTCTGGGTGATGATCACCGCGTAGTAGGGGGGTGTAAGAGGCGTCATGTGTCTATGCTACTGACAATCCCGTTTTGGCGCGCTTGATATCAGAGAGGGTCCCGCTCGCCGGAGTTGCTTTCTGCCGGGCCGAATGCCCCTGCTGGGGGATATGCCGCCGCCGAACGGAATCGTGCGATCACCGACCGTTATCGTTTCATCCGGGCGTCCCTTACTTCGCCGACCGTCCTGGTTCTTGTGGTGCTGCCCGGTCCGCGGAACGGCTGGGAAAAGCCCGCTGTTGTCAGGGCGAATGCGGCGCCGGCAGTACGGACAGTTCGCAGGCGTAGGCGTCGGGGGGCGCGTTCAGAACCCAGACGATCATCGCGGCCAGAGACCGCGGCTGGATGCACAGTCCGGGGTCGTACGGGCGCCCGAAGGCGTGCCTGACCTCTCCCAGCAGGTCGGTCGCCGTTCCCCCGGGAAAGACCGTGGTGACACGCACCCCGTGGGCCGCCTCCTCCGCGCGCAGCGACTCGGCCAGTTCCCGCAGCGCCGCCTTGCTGGCGACGAAGGCCGACCAGCGGGGGACCGCCGTCATCCCGGGCGAGGCGTTGACGAAGATCACGTGACCTCCGGACCGACGCAACGCGGGCAGCGTCAGCCGTACGAGCTCGGCGGCCGAGGCCACGTTCACCGCCAGGGTCCGCCGCCACGTCTCAGGGTCGCTCTCGGCGACGGCCTCGACGGGGGAGACACCCGCGCAGTGCACCAGCCCCTGTATGTCCTCCAGCCCTTCCAGTGCGGCGGCCAGGGTGGCGGGTTCGGCCAGGTCGGCCTCGATGCCACGGACGTCGAGCCGCCCGACGTCACGGCCCACGGCGATCACCCGATGTCCCGCCTCGGTGAGCGCGTCGACCAGCACCCTCCCGATCCCTCCCGTGGCCCCGGTCACCAGAACGTTTCCCACGCGACTTCCCTCCGTCTCGACATGGCACATGATCACCACCTTCAGGGAAACGGCGCATGACACTTGAGTCCATATATCGGCATACATGGCTTCCACGAATTAGCCTCATTTGCAGACGACTCGAATGGAGGCGGTGTGGAGGTTGATCCGCACGTCCACGTCGGGCGGCAGGTGTTGCGGGCCGGTGCCGACTTTCGCAATGTGATCGTTTCGTTGTTCGGGCTCGTGCCCGACAGTCCGAGCGTCGTCACCACCGGGTGCGGGCTTCAGGTGCCCTACGCGATGACCTCGCTCCGCCCGGAGAGCGTCACCTGTCTGCCGTGCCGGGAGCACGCGCACCGGGAGTGTCTCGGCTTCGCCGAGCAGGTGGAGCGCCTGAGCCGGATGCCCGGCGCGCCCGTCCCCGGCGACCAGGCGGCCGAGGCCGCACGATGGGCCCGGGACCTCGCACAGCGGTTCTCCGGTTGAGTCACAGCGGTTCTTCGGCTGAGCCATGGCGGCTCCGTGCCGAGTCGCGGAGGTTCTCCCGCCGGGTCGCAGTGGCCCTCCGGCCGGGTACGGTGACCGCGCGCCAGGACGGGTGTCCTCCGCGCGGACGGCCGGAAAGCACCTCGAACCGATCGGCCGGGCGACGGATCCCGCGGCCCGGCTCCATCTGTCTCTGAGCAAGGATCCGCCTCCGAACAAGGCGGGTACGGCGACCGCGCCTGCTCCGAGCGGGGTGATCATGGCGGGCGCGCGTCGGCCCTCCGCCGCACCGGACGGCGAGCGCATCCTCACCTGGCGGCGGAGGTACGACCTGGAGAAGCTGCCCGGGCGTCTCATCGTGGTTTCGCCGGCGCCTACCGCTCGGCCCCAGGGGCATGCTCGCCTCCTCACGTGACCGGAGGACGCCGAAGGTTGTCGGGATCGTGGGGGTTGGGCATGTAACGCTTCTTTTGCCTTCTTCCAAGCACTGACGTGTTCGGGAGGACGACGAAGGGAGCACGGCCAGTGCGCCTCAAACACACGGGATCGGTGGAGATCTCCACCGATCCCGAGGCTTTCGAAGCCTTCTACAGGCGCCACGTCGAAGCGGTCACGCGATTCATGGCCCGCAGGGTGGACGATCCACACACGGTCGCCGACCTGGTCGCGGAGGTCTTCGTCGCGGTGCTCGACTCGGCGCACACCTACCGCTCTGGCCTGGGCAGTGAGATCGGCTGGCTGTACGGCGTGGCGCGCAACACCCTGTCCGCGGAGCGGCGGCGGACGGCGAGCGAGCTGCGTCTCACCAGCAGGATCAGCGGACGGCGGCTCCTCGACGCGGACGACCTGCTGCGGCTTGAGGAACGTCTGGACGCGGAGAGCCCGGCCCGGCGGGCCTTCGAGGCCATGGCCGGTCTGCCGGAGAGCGAACGCGCCGTCCTGGAACTGGTCGTCGTCGACCAGCTCTCCATCCCTGAGGCGGCGACCGCGCTCGGCATCCGGCAGGGGACCGCCAGGGTCCGGCTGTACCGCGCCCGCCGCGCACTGCGCCACGCTCCCGGCGTCACCTCCCCCACGGTCATGGAAGGACTCCGATGAATTTCGAGGAGAGACTGCTCATGGAACTCAAGACAGAGATGAGCGAGCGGATGGCGCGGGGGCCCGTCCGCAGGCCCATGCGCCGGCGGCTGCTGACGGGGGTGGCGGTGGCGGGCCTGGCCGCCGCGGCGCTGGTGGCCGTACCGATGGTCATGGGGACGGAGAGCTCGGCGTACGCGCTGACCGAGAACCCGGACGGATCCATCACGTTGAAGATCAACGAGTTCCGGAACCCGGACCAGGTCGAGCGGGACCTCGCCGATCTGGGCGTGAAGGCGGACGTCTCCTATGTCCGGCCCGGCAAGAGGTGCGCCCCGGGGCGGTTCACCACCATCGGTGAGCCGGCCTTCACCCCCGAGGAGCTACGGAGCAAGGACCCCGGGGTCAGGAAGCGGGTCCTGGAGGCGATGGAGGGCACGCCCTCACGTCAGGCGTACGACACCGTGCCGGGGGGCGGCCTGAAGATCTACCCGGAGAAGATCAAGCCGAACTGGACCGTGGTCATGGAGTTCACCGAGAACGAGGACCAGACCTCGGGTCCGGAGAAGCCGAGGGCGCTGTGGCAGTTCCTCTTCCAGGTCACCGACGGCCCCGTCAAGCCCTGTGTGGTCATCGACGATCCGTCCTGGGACGTGATCGGCCCCGAGGGACTCCCGCCCGCGGGTAGCTGATCCCCGGGCGGGGCGGGCCACCGCGGAGCACGGAACTCACCGGCGAAGTTCGTTAGGTAGCGCCACTATCGAACATTGGATAACATCACTATCCAAGGAAGGTGAGTTCTATGACCGTGATCGTCCTTTTCGTGGCCACGCTGTGCTTCCGTCTGTCGGGGGCGGTGTTCGGCGTGGCGCGCTTCGCCACCTGGAGGATGAGCGCCGCCTGCGGGCTGGCCGTCATGCTGGTCATGACGGCCAGTGCCCATTTCGTCCCGTCGAGCGTGACGTTCATGCCGAACCACGCCGACATGGTGGCGATGGTTCCGCCGTTCGTCCCGCTGCCCGCCTTCGTGGTCTACCTGACCGGGGTCCTGGAACTGGCCGGGGCGGTCGGGCTGGTGCTTCCCGCCACCCGGCGGGCGGCCGGGATCTGCCTGGCACTGCTGTTCGTGCTCATGCTCCCGGCCAACGTCTACGCCGTGCTGGCCGGGACGACCCTCGGAGGGGAGCCCGCGACACCGCTGTGGCAGCGGGTCCCCGAGCAGATCCTCTACATCGGCGTCGCGCTGTGGGCCGCGGGCGTGGTGGCGCGTAGGACGCGTGAGCCCTCCGCCGTGCGTTGATCAGCGCGCGACCCTGGTGCCGCCGAAGATGAGGCCCTGGGGCATCGGGCTGGTCAGGAACGCGTGCGGGAAGCCGAGCTCGACGGCACTGGCCTCGCCGAGGGCGGTCACCTCGTCCTCGGTGAGGCGCAGTTCAAGGGCGCCCAGGTTGTCCTCAAGCTGCTTGAGGGTCCTGGCTCCGACGATCGAGGACGTGACCGCCGGGTTGAGCAGCGTCCAGGCGAGCGCGACCTGCGCGGGTGTGGCGCCCCTGCCCGCGGCGACCTCCTTGACCACGTCGGCGATGGCGAGACCACGCTCGGTCAGGGAGCCGTTGGACACCGCGATGTCCTTCCGCGTCCCCTCGGCGGTGGCCGACACCGCCCCGGTCTCCAGATCGGCGCGGGTGTACTTGCCGGTCAGCACGCCACTGCCGAGCGGGGACCAGGGGATCACCCCGAGCCCCATCTCACGCGCCATCGGGATGAGGTCACGTTCGACGGTCCGCTCGATCAGGCTGTACTCGATCTGCAGCGCGATCAGCGGGCTCCACCCGCGCAGGTCGGCGATCGCCTGCATGCGTGAGACCTGCCAGGCGGGGGTGTCGGAGATGCCGACGTAGAGCACCTTGCCCGCCCTGACCAGGTCGTCCATGGCGCGCAGCACCTCCTCGACCGGGGTGGTGCCGTCCCAGGCGTGCAGGTAGAGCAGGTCGATGTAGTCGGTGTTCAGCCTGCGCAGGCTCGCCTCGACCGAGTCGATCATGCTCTTGCGGTGGTTGCCGCCCGAGTTCGGGTCGCCGGGGCGGGTGGCCAGCGTGTACTTCGTGGCGAGCACCAGACGTTCGCGACGGCCGTGCGCGAACTCGCCGAGCAACCGCTCCGCCGTACCGTTGGTGTACTGGTTGGCGGTGTCGACGAAGTTGCCGCCCCGGTCGAGGTAGGCGTCGAAGATATGCCGGGCCTCGTCCTTGTCCGATCCCCAGCCCCAGTCGGACCCGAAGGTCATGGTGCCCAGGGAGAGAGGGGAGACGCGCAGGCCGGAACGGCCGAGCAGCCGGTAGAGGTCGAGGGAGACGGGTTCGGACACGATGGCCTCCTGTGTGCCGGATTCGTTTCTCCCATGCTGGAACGATCACGTACGGCCAACCAGTGAAGGTCCTTCCTGGGACTGGCTCTCCCAGGCAACCGGAGGCCTCCGCCCGCCCAACGGCGGCATCGGCGTCGAGGCCCGGGGACCGGCCCTTCCAGGGGGCCGGAGGTAGGATCGAGACGGTGAACGGCAACGCGTACGTGACCAACGAACTGGCGGTGTTCCTGCGCACCCGCCGTGAACGGCTGGCACCCGACGACCTCGCGCTTCCGCGAAGCGGACGTTCGCGCCGCACTCCCGGCCTCAGGCGCGAGGAGGTCGCCGAGCTGGCCGGGGTGAGCGTCGACTACGTGATCCGCCTTGAGCAGGGGCGGGGGCTGCGCCCCTCGCCGGAGGTGCTGGACGGCCTGGCCAGGGCGCTGCGGCTGAGCGACGACGAGCGGGCCTACCTGTTCGACCTGGTCGGGCAGCGGGCGGTGACCCGGGTTCCGCCGTCGAGGCAGGTTCCCCCGCCGGTCGCCCGGCTGGTCCACGACCTGTCGCCACTGCCGTGCATGCTGCTCGACCACCGGTTCGACATTCTCGCCTGGAACCGTGAGATGGCCGCGCTGATGCTGGACTTCGGCGCCGTGCCCGCCCGGCAGCGCAACTCGCTCTGGCTCTGCTTCGTCCACCCCGGGCTGCACGACTTCTACCGTGACCGTGAGCGGGTGATGCGCGAGGGCATCGCCGACCTGCGCGCGGCGTGGGCCGCCCACACCGACGACGCCGCGCTCGGCGACCTGGTCACCGAGTTGCAGGAGCAGAGCGAGGAGTTCGTCCGTCTGTGGGCGCTCCGTGATGTGAAGGTGAACGGCCGGGGCCGTAAGCCGCTCATGCATCCCAGGGTGGGGCCGCTCACCGTCGACTTCGAGGTGCTGAACCCGTTGCAGGACCCCGGTCACCGGCTCGTCATCTACCGGGCCTCCGACGCGGCCTCGCAGGCCGCCCTGGACGCCATCGCCCGCGAGGCCGAGGACGGCCGGCGCACGCTCCACCGGGCCGTCGGGTAGGACCCTCGAAGGCCGCGGGTTCAGCGAGCGGGAGGCGTGACGAACTCGGGCTGGTCGAGCAGGCGCAGCCAGCTCCCGTCGGGCTGGCGCCGTACGACCTGGGCTCGGGCGCCCGAGCCGTCCTTCGGCGGGGTGGAGGTGAGGGCGATGTCGTCGCTCACCAGGGTCGGCAGCGGTTCCTCCGCCTCGAAGCGCGGCCGGTTGGCCAGGACCTTCTCCCACAGCACGCGGATCGCCTCCCGGCCGACGGTCCGGCCGCCGGGCGGGTAGGCGAGGACCGCGTTCTCCTCGTAGAGGGCGGCGACCCCGGCCGCGTCACCGGCGTTGGACCGCTCGACGAACAGCCGGGTGATGTCCTCGGGGCGCATGGCCTTCTCGTACTCCGTCATGGGGTCCTCCTGGTCGTCGGTTCGGACGTTCTCCAGTCTTGTCACCCCCTTTTCAGAAGTCCAACAGATTGTTCTTCTCGTAACTAGAATCCATGGTTATGGAACTGAGGCAGCTGGAGTACTTCGTCGCGGTCGCCGAGGAGCGCAACTTCACCCGGGCGGCCGAGCGGGTCCGCATCAGCCAGTCCGGGGTCAGCGCCCAGATCCGGCAGCTCGAACGGGAGGTCGGGGCGGAGCTGTTCGACCGCTCGGCGCGCGTCGTGACCCTCACGGTCGCGGGCAAGGCCGCCCTCGGGCACGCCCGCGCGGCGCTCGCCGAGGCCGCCGCGTTCGGCCGGGCGGTGGGGGAGGTGACCGGCCTGGTCAGGGGGCGCCTCACGGTCGGAATGGTCGTCGGTTGCACCGTCACGCCGCTCTTCGACGCCCTGGCGGCCTTCCACCGGGCCCACCCCGGGGTGGAGATCTCACTGTTCGAGGCAGCTTCCGACCGGCTCGTCGAGGAGGTGCGCGCGGGCACCGCCGACCTGGCCCTCGTCGGCAGCGCGGGCACGACCCCCGAGGGGTTGGAGGCGTTGACGGTCGTCAGGGAGGGACTCGTCGCGGCCGTGCCGTACGGTCACCCGCTGGCGGAGCGGCCGAGTGTCACCCTGCGGGACCTGACCGCCCACCCGATCGTGTGCATGCCGCCGGGCACGGGGTTGCGCACGGTGTTCGACCGGGCCTGCGCCGCCCGCGACCTCACCCCGGTGGTCGCGTTGCAGGCCAGTGCCGCCGACGCCGTGGCCGACCTCGCCGCCCGCGGCCTGGCGGTCGCGGTCCTCAGCGACTCGATGGCCGCCTGGCACCGCGACCGGCTCGCGGCCCTCACGATCGAGGACGCCGAGGTGCCCGCGCTGCTCGCGCTGGTCTGGCGGGACACGCACAACCCCGCCGTGCGTGAGCTGCTCGCGTACGGCAGGCGGGCGTTCGCCGGCGTGGACCCCTCGCAGGACGGGGACTGACCGCCGTCAGGGCCTCACGTGTGCGGGCACCGGCGCTGGCTCCACGCCTTGGAGTTCGCGATGGCGCCCAGGTCGAGCTGGGCCCAGAGCGCGCGCTCGGCTCTGGTGGCTCCGACCTCCGGGATCAGCCGTTCCGGGTGGCCGGGCGGCGGGCCGAAGGGCGACGGGCAGCGGTCGCAGGGCTCGGCGGGCGGGGCGTAGGCCTCACGCGGGATGTGCCAGTGCATCGAGGCGAGCGAAGGGCCGATGTGCTCCGCCACGTTGAAGGCCAGGCGCAGCAGCCTCCGGCTCAGCTTCCATGACGGCGCGGGTCTGTTCGGTCGCACGGCGATCGTCGCTCCTTGTCCGGCCCTGGTGTGGTGACGGAGATCATGCCCACGACGGCGGCACCTCCCACATCTTTCGTCCCGGCTGTCTTCGGAAGCGCCCGCGAACGTCGCGGGATACGACGCGTGCCATCGTGTTCCATGAACAGGGATCGTTTGGAACGAGCCCGTCAACGTCCCACAGAGGAGTCGACATATGTCCACAGACGCACCGACGCCGAAGAGCCGGAACGAGGCCGTCATCGAGGAGTTCCGCGCGAACAAGGGGAAGGTCGGAGGCTTCTTCGAGGGGGCCGACCTCCTTCTGCTCACCACGGTGGGGGCCAGGAGCGGCAGGCCGCACACGACCCCGGCGGTCTACGTCAGGGACGGTGACACGGTCGCCGTGGCCGCCTCCTACGCCGGGGCGCCGAAGCATCCGGCGTGGTACCACAACCTGGTGGCCAACCCGGAGGTGACCGTGGAGATCGGCGCGGAGAAGTATCAGGCGACCGCGGTTCCCGCCGAGGGCGCCGAGCGCGACCGGCTCTTCGCCCTGATGGTGGCGGAGAACCCGCGCTTCAACGACTACGCGGAGAAGACGACACGGGTCATCCCCATGGTCGTCCTGCGCGCTCACTGAGCTCACTGGGCAGGGCCGCCTTCTGTGAAAGGCGGCCCTGCGTCTCATGTGCGGGGGGAGTCGTCCAGGAACAGGGCCGCCAGCCGGGGCAGGCGGCGGCGCATCTCGGCGGGGTCGTCGAAGTCGAAGTCCTCGCCCATGTCCGGCTCGTCGAGTGGCTGCGGGTATCGCGTCCTCTGGGCCGCGAACAGGTCGTCACCGCCGGTGAGGCGCCTGTAGGCGTTGGCGGGCACGTAGACGAAGTCCTCGTAGAAGAGGTCCTCGCCGTCGCCCGCCAGGACGAGGGGAAGGTCCGCGAGGCGGTCCGGGCCGGTGAGGGCGATCCGGTGACACTCACGGCCCTGGGCGATGACGCCGGCCCGGAAGTCCATGAAGGAGTCGTCGCTGCAACCACCGCCGATCAGGTAGGCGGCGGCCCAGACGTCCCAGCGGTGGAGCGCCGCCCCGTGCTCGTCGTAGTGCTGGCTGTAGTCGACGACCGCCTCGGCCGGCATGTCCGCCAGGACCGTCTCCAGGGCCTCGTGGAGAGGGCCGCCCAGGGCACGGGCTCGTTCGATGGTCGCCCAGAAGTCGTCTTGGTCCATGGCTGGATGGTGCCAGAGGAGGCGGACGAAAAGGGATCCATGACGTCAACTTTGGGTTGACGGCCATGGGGCGTCAACCTATGGTTGACGCATGACGGATTCAGTTCGCATGACGAACCAGGTTCGCCTCGACGATCTGATCGAGGCCATCAAGAAGTCCCATTCGGACGCGCTCACGCAGCTCTCCGGGGCGGTCATCGTCGCCGACCACCTGGGTGAGCTGGCGGACCACCTGATCGGTCACTTCGTCGACCAGGCGAGGCGTTCCGGCGCCTCCTGGACGGACATCGGCAGAAGCATGGGGGTGACGAAGCAGGCGGTACAGAAGCGTTTCGTGGCCAAGGGCGACGCCTCCGGTGACCTCGGCCAGATGTTCGGCCGGTTCACCGACCGGGCGCGGAACGTCGTGATGGCCGCGCACAACGAGGCCCACGCCGCGAGCAACGGCGAGGTCCTCCCCGAGCACCTGGTGCTGGGCCTGCTGGCCGAGCCTCAGGGGCTGGCGGTCAAGGCGATCGGCAGGCAGGGGGTCACGCCGGAGGCCCTCAGGCAGGCCGTGGTCGCCCTGCTGCCCGAGGCGGCGGCCGAGGTGCCGGACCTCATCCCGTACGAGGCGCGCTCGCGCAAGGTGCTGGAACTCACCCACAGGGAGGCCCTGCGCCTGGGTCACAACTACATCGGAACCGAGCACCTCCTGCTCGCCCTGCTCGAATTCGAGGACGGCCAGGGCGTGCTGTCGGGCCTGGGGATCGACAAGGCCGCCGCCGAGGCCAGCATCGGGGAGGACCTCGCAGCCTTCCTCGCCGCCCGGAAGGGCCAGGGCTGACCTCATCCTCCGGGGCGCCGCGGCCGTGCGACGGTCGCGGCGTTCCCCCTGGTGGGAACGCTGCCAAACCCCACCAATCACTCTGTTATCTAATTGTTGCGTGATCCGGTACGCATAACGCGGTTTTCGGTTGTCTCACATATGGAGCGCGCCAGTAGCTCAAACGGGCGCGGAAGCATGCATATGAGGAGCAGACCGTGAAGACCATCAGGCGGACGGCCCAGGCCTCGCTCGCCCTCGTGGCCCTCGCCGCCGTTGCGGCCTGCGCTGGGGAGGGCGGCTCGGCTGTACAGGCGGCGCCCGTGTCCGTGTCCAGCGCCGCCTCGGCCGCGGACAAGGCGGCGGTTCCGCCTCCCGCGGCGGGTAAGGCCGCCAAGACCGCACGACGTGGCAAGCCCATACTCGGCATCGCCGACATCACGCCCATGGGGGAGAAGGTCGAGCGGATCGGCGTCGGCGCGCCGATCATCGTCACCTTCGACAGGGCGGTCGCCAAGCGGGCCGCGGCCGAGGCCGTCCTCCAGGTCCAGGCGGACAAGCCGGTCCAGGGCGCCTGGCGCTGGGTCTCCGACCGCAAGGTCATCTACCGCACCAAGACCTACTGGAAGCCGCACCAGAAGGTCCTCTTCACCGCCCGCCTGAGCCAGATCCCCGGCAACGAGGCGGCCAAGGACGTCAGCCGCCGCTTCGCGATCGGCACGGCCAACATCTCGACGGTGAGCACCACCAGGCACCTGATGAAGGTCTACCGGGACGGCAAGCTCGCCAAGACCATCCCGATCAGCGCGGGCCGGGGCGGCCTGGTCAAGAACGGGGTCGACGTCTACCTCACCACCAGCGGCGTCCACCTCACGATGGGCAAGAAGGCGGTCGAGACCATGACCTCCTCCTGGCTCGGCGTCACCGACCCCAAGGACCCGCGCTACTACAAGGAGGAGATCCCCTGGGCGGTGCGGATCTCCGACAGCGGTGAGTACGTCCACCAGAGCGCGGGCTACTACCAGTACCTCGGCCGGTCCAACCAGAGCCACGGTTGCGTGCGCGCCACGCCCGAGGGCGCCAAGTGGTTCTACGGCATCGCCCAGCGCGGTGACGTCGTGAAGATCGCCGGCACCAAGCGCAAGCTCGACTGGCGCAACGGCTGGGGCTTCTGGCAGCTCAGCTGGACCGAGTGGAAGAAGGGCAGCGCCCTGCCCGCGGCCGGGGCCCCCACGCCGACCCCCACGCCCAGCGCGCCCGCGACGCCCCCGGACACGGGTGAGGAGCAGGCGGGCCAGGAGAGCGGCGTCTGACACGCACCCCTTCCCGTACGGCGGGCCCGGTTCTCCACGACACGGAGAGCCGGGCCCGTCCGGTCAGGGGAGGTTGACGTACTGGCGAGGGCGCAGGGCGTGGTTGCGCAGGGCGGCCAGGGCGGCGGAACGGCCCGCGGGCGTCAGCCTGCCCCCGACCCTGAGCCCGAAGGCGTCCAGACGCCGCCCGAGTTCGGTCAGCGAGGCCTCGACCTCGGCCGCCTGCCACTTCTCGCAGTCGATCACCGCCGTGACGTGCTCGCGCTCGGCGGGGGAGCCGTCGACCAGCAGCATCAGCGCGACCTCCCGCGCCGAGGCGCCGAAGTCGTTCTCTCCCGGCACCGGCGTCAGCAACGCGGCCGCCGCGGACTCCCAGAGCAGGACGGGATCGGCCAGCAGTCGCTGCCCGATCGAGGTGGTCACCAGGCGCCTGCCGACCCGGTGCAGCGCGCCCAGCTGGGTCTGCGCCATCTCCCTGGCCGCGGCCAGTTCCCCGGCGCTCCAGGTGCTCTCCGCGAGCACGGCGCGGGCCAGGTTGTGGCGCTGGGTCAGTGAGACGCCGCCGGGCCTGTCGCCCACCCTCAGCAGCCACCGCAGCGCTTCGAGGTGGTCCTTCTCCGGAGCGGGGATCGGGGCGTGCAGGCACACCTCGAAGGGCTGGGCGAGTTCGCGCCACGCGGTGCCCCTGCCCAGCACCCAGCGGTTGAGCCGTTCGCCCTGGACCCGGTGCAGCCAGTTGTCCCCGCCGAGTTCGGCGCGGGGCGTGGTGAGCCAGCGGCGGGTCAGCGCGATCCGCTCCCGCGAGTCGGGACTCAGCTGTCCCGAGACGATGGCCAGTTCGAGGGCGGCCGAGCAGGCGCCGTGCGCGCCCAGCTCCTCGGGGCCCATGATCGAGCTCCACCGCAGCTCGGGGACGTCGGGCGGGAGCACGCCGGTGGCGTCGAGCGCGCTCTGGTAGGCGGCCATCCCGGCCTCCTCGCCGGCGTGGGCGTAGACGCGCAGAATCCTGGTGGTGGTGGGGGAGACGCAGATCGCGGCGTAACGTTCGAGACCGCCCAGGCGCAGCAGGCGGCTCAGGGCGTGGGCGATCGCGGCCCGGTCACCGCGGGCCTTGGTCGGCAGCGTGTACCAGAGGAACTCGCACACGTTGAGCTCGGTGATCGTCTCCAACGGCTCGCCGCCGGTCAGCCAGTCGACCGCGTTACGGGCGCGCTCGGCGCAGTCGGGCTCGGACCGCTCAAGCTCGGACAGAAGCGCGGCCACGTCCGGTGCAGGCATGCTTCGAAGTCTGCCGTATGCGGGCCTGCCCTGACGATGAACGTGACGTAATGGATCGCGCACGTCGCCTACCCTAGGAAATCGGTGCTAAGCGGATCGTGAGCCGGAGCTCAGATCCACCCCTTCTTGAAGAGCATGCGGGAACTCCAATCCGCGTAGGGAATGATCTCGGCGGTCAGCACCGGATAGAGCCACCAGAAGTTGATGATCGAGATCACCGTGAACGCGCCGACCACCACGGAGCCGAGCAGCCGCCGCGACGGTATGGCGTCCGCGGGGCCGATGATCAGCCCGGCCGCCAGGGTGATGGCCAGGATCATGAACGGCACCATGGGAATGGCGTAGAACATGAACATGGTGCGGTGGTCGGCCAGCGCCCAGTAGAACCAGGGCAGCCAGCCCGCGGCGTAACCGAGCAGGACGGCTCCGGCCCGCCAGTCCCTGGTGGCCACGTACCAGGCGATCATGGCGACCAGGGCGGCGAGCCCGCCGTACCAGATGACCGGGGTGCCCACCCCGAGGACGGCCTGTGAGCAGGTATCGGCTCCACAGGCGTTCTTGGGGCCCTCGTAGAAGAAGGCCACGGGGCGAAGCAGCAGCGGCCAGCTCCACGGCTCCGACTGGTAGTTGTGCGGGGTCGACAGGCCGGTGTGGAAGCTCAGCACCTGGAAGTGGTAGTTGAGCCACGACCGGATGGAGTCGAAGACGAAGAAGGCCGGTCCCTGTGAGGTGGCCTGCGCCCAGTTGCGGCCCCAGCCGGTGGCGCTGATGAACCACCCGGTCCAGGAGACCAGGTAGGTGAGGGCGGGCAGCAGGCCGACCGCTCCGAGCAGTGTCGGCAGGTCCTTGCCCAGCGCCCCGCTGTACGGCCTGCGCAGCCCCACGGCGCGGCGGGCTCCCGCGTCCCACAGCAGTGTCATCACCGCGAAGGCGATGAGGTAGAACACTCCTGACCACTTCACCGCGCAGGCGGCGCCCAGGAGCACACCGGCGGCCATCCGCCAGGGCCGCAGCCCCAGCCAGGGGCCCTGGTCGCTGATCGGGGAGTTCTCGTACCAGTCGACCAGTCTGCGCCTGGCGTGGTCGCGGTCGGCGACCAGGCAGGCGAAACCGGCCAGCACGAAGAACATCAGGAAGATGTCCAGCAGCGCCGTACGCGACAGCACCAGGTGCAGGCCCTCGACCGCGAGCAGCAGACCGGCCAGGCACCCCAGCAGGGTGGAGCGGGTCATCCTGCGCGCCACCCGCGCCAGGATCAGGATCGACAGGCTGCCCAGCACCGCTCCCGCGAAGCGCCACCCGAACGGCGTCATCCCGAACAGCTGCTCACCGATCGAGATCAACCACTTGCCCAGCGGCGGATGGACCACGTAGGAGGCGCACTTGTCGATCTCGGCGGGCGCGCACTTCTGCCAGATCTCGGTGCCGCCGGCCATCAGGACCTTGTCGGCGTCCTTGACCATGGTGCGTTCGGCGAGGAAATTGACCAGGGACCACGCGTCCTTGGCGTAGTACGTCTCGTCGAACATCACCGCGTTCGGGCGGCCCAGGTTGACGAAGCGGAGGAACGCCCCGAACACCGTCACCAGCAGCGGGCCGATCCAGCCCCACATGGCGCCGCCGGGCATCGGCGGCACCAGCCGGTCACGCACGGAGACGGCCGAGTCGGTGCTCGGTTCTGACTCCGGCTGTTCGAACGCCTGGTTGGGGAAGTCGGTCACGGCCACCCGGCCATCGTACGGGCCTCCTCCCCTCACGAACCTAAGAAACACCGCCTACATGTCCAATTACGGAACTTCTCCCCTTGTTGGGACCCCGTGTCGGATGCGGGAGGATGGAACCGTGAACGACAACGGCAGGCTGGTGCTCGCTGGAGCCCCGATCGGACAGACGGGCGACGCCTCGCCGAGGCTGCGCGAGGCGCTGGAGACCGCCGACGTGGTCGCCGCCGAGGACACCCGCCGCCTGCGCCGTCTGGCGGCCGACCTGGGCGCGGAGATCGGCGGCAGGGTCGTCTCCTACTACGACGCCAACGAGGCGGGCCGGGCGGCCGAGCTGCTGGGCGAACTGCGGGACGGCAGGACCGTCCTGATCATCACCGACGCCGGGATGCCCGGTGTCTCCGACCCGGGCTACCGCCTGACCCGCCTGGCCGTCGAGGCCGGGATCACGGTCACCTCGCTGCCAGGGCCCTCCGCGGTCACCACCGCGCTGGCCGTCTCCGGCCTGCCCAGCGACCGCTTCTGCTTCGAGGGCTTCCCGCCGCGTAAGCCGGGCGAGCGCGACCGCAGGCTGCGGGCGCTGGCCGCCGAGGAACGCACGATGGTGTTCTTCGAGGCGCCCCACCGGCTCGCGGCCGCGCTCGGCGCGATGGCCGAGGCGTTCGGGGCGGAGCGCAGGGCCGCCGTCTGCCGCGAGCTGACCAAGACCTATGAGGAGGTACGGCGCGGCGGCCTGGGCGAACTGGCCGTGTGGGCGGCCGACGGGGTCAAGGGCGAGATCACCGTGGTGGTCGCCGGGCACGACCCGCAGGAGGTCGAGCCGGACATCGAGGACCTGGTCGCCGAGGTCGCCAGGCGCGCGGAGACCGGGGTGCCGAGGAAGCAGGCGATCGTGGACGTCGCGAAGTCGGCGGGGATTCCCAAACGAGATCTTTACGATGCTGTCCACAGAGGGTGATTTTTCTCCATACTTCCCTAAATGGGATTAACCAGAGATCGACTTCTGCCCCCCATGCCGGGAAACGTCCTGCTGGGCTGGCTGGGACCGTTGTTCGTCGCCGCGCTCGGGGCGTTCCTGCGGTTCGACCGTCTCGGACTGCCGAAGGCGGTGGTGTTCGACGAGACCTTCTACGCCAAGGACGCCTACTCGCTGAGCCTCTTCGGCGTTGAGCGGGCCACGCTCGGCGACGCGTCGAACCCGATCTCCGACCGGATGCTCATCGCCGGGAACACCGACATCTGGATCGGCTGCTCCCCGCCGGAGGCCGCCCCCTGCCCGCAGTACGTCGCCCATCCGCCGCTGGGCAAGTGGTTGATCTCGATCGGTGAGCAGCTGTTCGGGATGACGCCGTTCGGGTGGCGCTTCGCGGGAGCGGTGCTGGGCAGCCTGTCGATCCTGATCCTGGCGCGGGTGGCGCGCAGGATGACCCGCTCCACCCTGCTGGGGTGCCTGGCCGGTCTGCTGCTCGCGGTCGAGGGCCTGCACCTGGTGCTGTCGCGTACGGCGCTGCTGGACATCTTCCTGATGTTCTTCGTGCTGGCCGGTTTCGCCTGCCTGGTCGCCGACCGCGACCACGCCAGGCGCAGACTGGTCGACTGGTACGAGAACTCCCCGATCAGCGACCAGGGCCCCTGGCTGGGGCTGCGGCCCTGGCGGATGGCCGCCGGTGTGCTCCTGGGCGCCGCCTGCGCGGTGAAGTGGTCGGGCATCTTCTACCTGGTCGCGTTCGTCGTCATGTCGCTGATCTGGGACGCCGGGGCCCGCAGGGCGGTCGGCCTGGGCAGGCCGTACAGCGGGGCGCTGGGCAAGGACCTGCCGACGCTGCTCGGAGCGATGGGCCTGCTGCCCGCGCTGACCTATCTCGTCTCCTGGACCGGATGGTTCGTCTCGCCGCTCGGCTGGGGCCGCAACTGGGCGCAGGCCACCTCACAGGGACCGGTCTTCTTCGTCTTCGACTCCGTCCGGTCGTGGCTCAACTACCACTTCCAGGTGCTGGGTTACCACACCGGCCTTTCGGCCTCCCACCCCTACCAGTCGGAGCCGTGGAGCTGGCCGTTGATGCTTCGCCCCGTGGCGTTCTTCTACGAGGGCTCGGACAACGTCTGCGGGGTCAAGACCTGCGCCTCGGCCATCCTCGGCGTCGGCACCCCGGTCATCTGGTACGGCGGGCTCGCCGCCCTGGTCGCCATGATCGCCTGGTACGTGGCCACCAGGGACTGGCGGGCCGGGGCCGCCCTGCTCGGTTACGCCGCGGGCTGGCTGCCCTGGTTCTACTGGGCGCTGGCCGACCACCGCACCATGTTCAACTTCTACACGATCCCCATGGTGCCGTTCATGATCCTGGCCATCACCCTGGTCGCCGGGCTGATCATCGGCCCCGCGGACGCCACACCGAACCGCAGGGCCGTGGGAGCGGGCGTGGTCGGCCTCTTCGCCCTCCTCGCGATCATCAACTTCTGGTGGCTCTATCCGGTGCTGACCGCCGACGTCATTCCGCACGAGGAGTGGTGGCGCCGGATGCTCTTGCGGAGCTGGGTCTGAACCCGTGCCGCAGGGCGATCGCCGCCGCCAGGCACGCCAGCGGTACGGCGGGCAGCACGTAGCGGTAGTCGAACTCGGCCGTCGCGGCGGGCGCCAGGACGAGCCCGAAGGCGCCCAGCCACGGCAGCAGGACCGGACCGCCCAGGGTGCGCCAGCGCGCCACGACCCCGGCGAGGCCGATCAGCAGCAGCACGCCGACCACGATGCCGGGCAGCCTGACCGTCTGCTGGTAGCCCTGCATGAACCTCGCCCACGGGTCGTGGACCTCGGTGCCGATCACACTGGGCTTGCCGCGGATCTGGGCGGTCGGCAGGCTCGGGTCGTAGGTCTGGGCGTCACGGTCGCTGGTGCCCCTGTACGACGGCCAGGTGGGCAGCACCTTGCCCTCCGGCAGGAACTCGTACTGCCGGTAGGTGTTGGCGTCGGGGAACTGCGGCCGGTCCCAGCGGAAGGCGCGGAAGAAGTCTCCGGCCATGACGCCGAGATAGTCGAGCGGCTGGGCCAGGATCGCCCGCCTGGCGAACGCCCCCGCGGCCCGGTTGATGTCGGGGGTGAAGGTGGTGTTGGGCCCGAAGGCGTGGAACCGCTGCCCGGGCTGCGCCCACCACAGGTACTTCTGCCCGGAGAAGTGACGCTCGCTCGGCGGGGCGCTGATGCACAGCAGCGCCAGTTCGAGCTCCTTGCGCGGATCGACCCTCATCGTCCTGCAGTCGGCGAACAGCGCGGTCCGCATGTACAGGATCGCGCCGTCGCTGCTGGTCATCGCGAAGTTGCCGTACGTCGCGGCGAACCAGGCCATGTAACCGGCCACCGGAACGCCACAGGCCGTGACCATGGCCACGATCGGCTTCCAGCCGGTCCGCTTGACGAGCATGTAGACCGCGACCAGGGCCAGGATCGGCAGGCCGATCGACCTGGTCAGCGCGGTCAGCGCGAGCAGCAGGCCGACCACGGCCCCGACCTGCCAGGACATCTTCCTGTGCCAGAGCACCAACGTCACGACGCCCACGACCAGCAGCATGAACATGGCGTCCGACATGATCAGGTGTTCGAGCTGGATCTGGTAGGCGTCGAACAACACCGGCAGCGTGGCCAGCGTCGCCCCCCACCCCGGCAGCCCGAACCTCCTGCGCAGCAGGACGTAGATCAGCAGCGCCACACCCAGGCCCATCAGGTGCTGGGTGAGGACCACCAGGGAGAAGCTGTGGAAGGGCCGCAGCAGGAGCAGCCAGAAGGAATAACCGTTCGGTCGCAGGGCACTGGGTCTGCCAGGATTGACCGCCCCCGAGACGTACTCGAAGGAGTCGTTGAACCACAGCGCCGGACCGTATCCCAGCATCGTGACCACACGCAGCGCGAACGCCAGCGCCACGGCCACGGCGAACAGCCGGTGGCGGCCGAGGAGGGCCAGCGCGCGCGAGAGCACACCCGCCGCGGGTGAGTCGAGGCGCGGCGCCTCGGTGACGGTCACCATGCATTACAGGATGCCAGCCGTTTGGTGGAGTTGACCCGCACAGTAGACGTTAGAGGGCATCATGATGAGGTTGGGCTGTGCCGTAACTGAGAGGTTGAGACGTGGAACTGACCGTGGTCATGCCTTGCTTGAACGAGGCGGAGACCGTGGAGACCTGCGTACGCAAGGCACTGGCCTGCATGCGGGAGCACGGGATAGACGGAGAGGTGCTGATCGCCGACAACGGCAGCACGGACGGCTCCCAGCAGCTCGCCCGTGACGCGGGCGCCCGCGTCGTGCACGTCGACGCCAAGGGGTACGGCAACGCCCTCATGGGGGGCATCAGGGCCGCCCGCGGCAAGTACGTCATCATGGGCGACGCCGACGACTCCTACGACTTCACCGCGCTGCTGCCGTTCGTCGAGCAGCTGCGCGACGGGGCCGACCTGGTGATGGGCAACCGCTTCAAGGGCGGAATCGCCCCCGGCGCCATGCCCCCGCTGCACCGCTACCTCGGCAACCCGGTGCTGTCCTTCATCGGCAGGCTGTTCTTCCCCAGTGCCATCGGTGACTTCCACTGCGGCCTGCGCGGCTTCCGGCGCGACTCGATCCTCAGGCTCGGCCTGCAGACCGGCGGCATGGAGTTCGCCAGCGAGATGGTCGTGCGCTCGACCCTGTCCGGTCTCGACGTGCGCGAGGTGCCGACCACCCTGTCGCCCGACGGCCGTTCCCGCCCGCCGCACCTGCGCTCCTGGCGCGACGGCTGGCGCCACCTGCGCTTCCTGATGCTGTACAGCCCGCGCTGGCTGTTCTTCATCCCCGGCCTGATCCTGATGACCCTGGGCCTGGTCGCGGGCGCCGCCCTGAGCTTCGGGCCGATCTACATCGGCAAGCTCGGCTTCGACGTCGACACCCTGGTCGGCGCCTCGGCCGCCGTGGTGATCGGCTTCCAGGCGGTCCTGTTCGCCCTGTTCACCAAGGTCTACGCGGCTGAGGAGGGCTTCCTGCCCGAAGACAGGCGCGTGCGCAAGCTCGTCGACATCGTGACCCTGGAGAAGGGCCTGATCGCCGGAGGCCTGCTGGCCCTGGCCGGACTCTTCGGCCTGGGCGCCTCGCTGGTCCACTGGCAGACGCGCAGCTTCGGCCCGCTGATCCCGTCGGAGTCACTGCGCCTGGTCGTCCCCTCGGCGACCGCGCTGATCATGAGCTTCCAGACCATCTTCGCCGCCCTGTTCATCAGCATCCTGGGCATCCGCCGCTCCAAGGAGACGCCGATCGACGTGGCCGCCTCCGCGGCCGAGGAGGCCGCCCAAGCCGTCAGCCTGGACGGCGAGGAGCAGACGGTCCTCCGAGAGAGCACCAAGGCCTGAGCCCCTCCCGGGAGAGCGGCACGACCCGATCCCCGGGAGCGCACCAAGGCCTGAGTCGGCGTCCCTTAGGCTTGGCTACATGTCCCAGCACATCCTGACCGCGGTCGCTTGGCCGTACGCCAACGGCCCCCGCCACATCGGGCACGTCTCCGGATTCGGCGTGCCGTCCGACATCTTCAGCCGCTACCAGCGGATGGTGGGCAACAAGGTCCTCATGGTGAGCGGGACCGACGAGCACGGCACCCCGATCCAGGTCCAGGCGGACAAGGAGGGGCTGAGCGCCCGTCAGCTCGCCGACCGCTACAACCGGGTCATCGCCGAAGACCTCCAGGCGCTCGGCCTGTCCTACGACCTGTTCACCCGGACCACGACGGACAACCACTACGCCGTGGTCCAGGAGGTCTTCAAGGGGCTGCACGCCAACGGCTACGTCTTCCCCAAGACGACGATGGGCGCCATCTCCCCGTCGACCGGGCGCACCCTGCCCGACCGCTACATCGAGGGCACCTGCCCCATCTGCGGCTACGACGGCGCGCGTGGTGACCAGTGCGACAACTGCGGCAACCAGCTCGACCCGATCCAGCTGGTCAACCCGGTCAGCAGGATCAACGGCGAGAAGCCGGTCTTCGTCGAGACCGAGCACTTCATGCTCGACCTGCCCGCCTTCGCCGAGGTGCTCGCCACCTGGCTGCAGTCCAAGCAGGGCGACTGGCGGCCAAACGTGCTGAAGTTCGCCCTCAACCTGCTGGGCGACCTGCAGCCCCGGGCGATCACCCGTGACCTCGACTGGGGCGTGCCGATCCCGCTCGACGGCTGGAGCGACCAGGCGAACAAGCGGCTCTACGTCTGGTTCGACGCCGTCATCGGCTACCTCAGCGCCTCCATCGAGTGGGCCCGCCGCTCCGGCGATCCCGAGGCCTGGCGGCAGTGGTGGCAGAACCCCGACGCCCGTGGTTACTACTTCATGGGCAAGGACAACATCGTCTTCCACGCCGAGATCTGGCCGGCGCTGCTGCTCGGCTACAACGGCCAGGGCGCCAGGAACGGCACGCCGGGGGCGCTCGGCGCGCTGGACCTGCCCTCGGAGGTCGTCTCCAGCGAGTTCCTGACCATGGAGGGGCGCAAGTTCTCCTCCTCCCGTCAGGTCGTCATCTACGTTCGTGACTTCCTGGCCCGCTACGACGCCGACGCGCTGCGCTACTACATCGCGGTCGCCGGTCCGGAGAACCAGGACACCGACTTCACCTGGTCGGAGTTCCTCAACCGCAACAACGGCGAACTGGTCGCGGCCTGGGGCAACCTGGTCAACCGGTCGATCTCGATGGCCGCCAAGAACTTCGGCGCCATCCCTGAGGCGGGCGACCTCACCGACGCCGACCGCGCCATGCTCGAACGCAGCCGGGCCGCCTTCCCCAGGGTCGGTGCCGAGCTCGGGCGCTCCCGCTTCAAGAACGCCACGAACGAGGCGTTCGACGTCATCCGTGAGGCCAACAAGTACCTCGCGGACCAGGAGCCGTGGAAGATCAAGGACGACCCCGAGCGGGTCAAGTCGATCCTGCACGTGGCCCTGCAGGTCGTCGACGACGCCAAGACGCTGCTGACCCCGATCCTGCCCTCCTCCTCCAACAAGATCCACGAGATGCTCGGCGGGACCGGCGTCTGGTCGGGGATGCCGGAGATCAGGGAGGTCGAGGAGAACGGCAGGCCGTACCCCATCATCACCGGCGACTACGACGGCCAGGCGCGCTGGGAGCACACCCCGATCCGGCCCGGGGTCCCGCTCGCGCCGCCGACCAGGCTCTTCACCAAGCTCGACCCGAAGATCGTCGATGAGGAGCTCGCCCGGTTGGGGTGACGTGACAGGCTCGATAGGTTGGGGCGGGTGAGCACGACGAAGCTTCCCGCCCCTCCCGAGCCCCTGGCCGCGGAGGTGTTCGACAGCCACTGCCACCTCGACATCATGGTGGGCAACCGTCAGGCGTCCTCGGGTGACCCCGTCGCCCAGGCGGCGCAGGCGGCCCAGGCGAGCGTCGAGAGCATCCTCGACCAGGCCCGTTCCGTCGGGGTGACCCGGCTGGTCACGATCGGCTACGACCTGCCCTCCTCCCGGTGGAACGCGGAGGTGGCCGAACTGCACCCCGACGTCTACGCGGGGGTCGCGATCCACCCGAACGAGGCGCACGCCTCGACGCCCGAGGTGCTCGCCGAGATCGAGGCGCTGGCCCGGCTGCCGCACGTCAGGGCGGTGGGGGAGACGGGCCTCGACTACTACCGCGACTGGGCGTCGAAGGACGACCAGCACGCCAGCTTCAGGGCGCACATCGAGATCGCCAAACGGACCGGCAAGGCCCTGGTGATCCACGACCGGGAGGCCCACGACGACGTGCTGGACGTCCTGGCCGACCAGGGGGCGCCGGACGTCGTGGTCTTCCACAGCTTCTCCGGTGACGCCGAGATGGCCGCCAGGTGCGTCCAGGCGGGCTATCACATGTCCTTCTCCGGCCCGGTCACCTACAAGAACGCGGGCTATCTCCGGGAGGCCGCCGCGCTCGCGCCCGTGGAGCTGATGCTGGTGGAGACCGACGCGCCCTACCTTCCGCCGACGCCGCACCGGGGCAAGCCGAACGCCCCCTATCTCATCCCCCTCACGCTGCGCTGCCTCGCCGAGGTCAAGGGGATCGACCCGGGCGAGCTGGCCACGGCCATCAGCGCCAACGGGGAGGCCGTCTTCGGCACCTGGTGAACACCGCCAGAGCACCGCCAGAGCACCGCCAGAACACAACCAGGCCACACGACGCCCCGCCACAACGGCTTTCTGCCCACAGCGCCGCTCGGCCCACGATGTCCGGGCCACGGCGGCTTCACCTCGTCTTCAGCCCACGGAGGCTCAGCCCACCGAGGCGCCGAACTCCGCAGGCTCCCCGTCGTCCTGGGCGGGGGGCAGCGGGGTTCCCACGGTGTCGTTGCGGCCGAGGACCGTCACCGCCCCAGAGCCGTCGCGGTCCGGAGCGCCGACCACGAGGCGGTTGCCGCCGAACCCGACCGCCCAGCCGAACCGGTCTCCCGCCTTCCCCCGCTCGACCACCCGGGCCGCGGACGGATCTCGCACCGGGACCACCACGACCCGGCCGCGTCCGCCGGGACCGCCGAACGGGGCGCCGACCGCCAGCCGGGCGCCGCCCTCCCCGGTGAGGGCGAGCGAGAAGCCGTATCCGTCGCCCGTGGCGCCTCGGGAACCCTGGTCGAGGGTGGCCAGCGGGGTGATCTCCTCTGTCGCCGAGGAGCGGAAGAGCCGCACCAGCCCCGAGTCGCGTATCCCACCGCCGTCGCCGAGCGGCGCCCCGACCGCGAGGTAGCCCGCCTCCCCTTCCTCCGCGTAGGCCATGGAGTAACCGAACCGGTCGCCGGCGTGGGTCTCCACGAGCCGGCGCAGGTCCCACTTCCTGCTGGTGTAGGCGTCCCCCGTGCCGGACACGTCGTAGATCACGGCGATCGAGCCCGCGTCCGCGGCGCCCCCGCTCTCCTGGCGTCCCGTTCCGTCGTCGTTGTCGTACGGCGCGCCGACCGCGAGGTCGGCCGCGTCCCGTCGGCCGCCCATCCTGCCGACGGCCACCGACCAGCCGAACATGTCGCCGGGTTCACCGCTGCCCGGCACCCCCGGCGTGTCCTGGGAGATCCGCCGCCCCTCACCGAACCCGGCCCCCACGTCGAACAGGTGGACCGCGCCGGAGTCCTCGACCCCGTCGGCGTCCTCGTGCGGGGCTCCGACGGCGAGCGTGCCCCGCCCCACGGCCAGCGACCAGCCGAAGTGGGCGCCCGCCTCGGGAGAGGAGGGGAGCAGGCGCACCGGAGGGCGGGAGGCCGTGCCGTACACGATGTAGACGGCACCCGCGTCCGGCCGCCCCGCCACGTCCGTGTACGGCGCGCCGACCACCAGGTCCGCGCAGCGGTCGCCGTCGAGGTCGGCCAGCCGTACCGACCAGCCGAACCCGTCGCCCGCCGCGGGCGCGGGGGCGCGCACGGCCCTTGCCTCGTCGCCCCTGCCGGACAGGACGTGTACGGCTCCCGCCCCGGTCACCCCTCCCGGGGAGGCGAACGGGTCGCCGACGGCGGTGTCCCCGCCACAGCCCGCGGGCGACGGGGATGACGGCGGCGACGACGGCACAGCCACGAGGGTGAACAGCAGCGCGAACGGCACGGCGGCCTGCGGGAGGAACCTCACAGCCGCACCTCGATCCGCCGTCCGCCGCCGGTCACCTGGCCGCTCAGCCGGGCCGGTCGCCGTTCGGGAGGCAGGTCGTAGACCAGGACCCGGTCCAGCCTGCCCCCGGGGGCCAGCGTGTCCGTCAGGCCCGCCACGGGCGCCTCGGGGGTGTGGGGCGTCCCCGCGTCGTCGAGCAGGGTGAACGGGTCACGACTGAGGGGGACGCGTTCGCCACCCGGGTTGAGCAGGGTGAGCGTGACCACGCACAACCTGCCGCGCGCCGTCGTGCCCTCGTAGGAGGTCAGGCCGCAGCGTGGAGCCCGTGGCACGATCAGCTGCGGATCTCCGACCGGAGAGCCGATCGGGATCCGCCTGCCCACGTCGGTCGGACCGCCGCCCGAGGAGGTTCCGCCTCCTGTGCTGTCAGGGCTCCCGAGGACGTGGGCCAGCACCGCGACGGTGACCGCGAGCGCGGCGGCCACCACGAGTCCCACCATGATTGATTTCTTCCGCCGGGACCGGGCCGCGGGGGGCGCCCCGGGGGCGCCAAGGCCACCGAGGACCTGGGTGGTGTCCGGTTCCACGTTGGCCGGAGGCCGCCACGTGTCACCGAGCACGTCGACGACCGGAGCCGGCCGGCCCGCAGTCAGGGGGCCCGCAGGGGCCGGGGAGCCGCCGACCAGCGCGATCAGCAGGTCCTGCGCGGTCGGGCGCGCTCCGGGGTCCATCGCGGTCGCCCTGCGGACCAGGTCGTCGAGCGGGGCGGGAAGCGAGCCCAGGTCGGGTGGGGTGTTCAGCAGCCGCGTCGCCATGGTGATCATGTCGCCCCGGCCGTACGGGTGGCGGCCGTTGCCCGCGTAGGCGATCAGGCACCCCCAGGCGAAGACGTCGGCGGCCGGGGTGATCTCAAGCCCCTTCACCTGCTCCGGCGCCCACCACCCCGGGCTGCCGAGCACCTCGCCGGAACGGGTGAAGCCACGGGTGGAGTCCAGTGCCCTGGCGACGCCGAAGTCGATCACCCGCGGCCCGGACAGGGACAGGATCACGTTGGCGGGCTTGAGGTCGCGGTGGACCAGCCCGGCGACGTGGATCGCCGCCAGGGCGGCGGCCACCCCGAGGGCCACACCGTGCAGCTGGGCGGGGTCGAGCGCGCCGTACACGCTGATCTGGCGTGACAGGGGAGTGCCCGGGATGTACTCGGTGACCATGTACGGCCTGCCGTCGTCGGCGTTGCCGTTGCCGAGCACCTGGGCGGTGCAGAACGAGGCGACCCGCCGGGCGTTGCGCACCTCCGCGTGGAACCGTTCGGCGAAGCCGTCCTCGACGGCGACCTCAGGCTTGATCACCTTCACCGCGACCAGGCGCCCCTGCGGGTTCCGTGCCAGGTAGACGGTGCCCATGCCGCCCTCACCGAGGCGCCCGAGAAGCCGGTGCTCCCCGATCCATCCGGGGTCGCCGGGACGTAACCCCTCGACGCCGGGCCGGTTGGCATCCATCACGGGGGCAATCCTTCCATCGCCGACGAACCCCCGTACGGATCACGTTATCCGGAAGACCGGGCGTCCTCACCGGGGGATTCCATGCGCGACACTTGTCGGATGACGTGGGGAGCATGCGGTGAGTGAGGGGCGGCGATGAGCCTTCTCGGCCCGGTCGAGATACGTGAGCTGGCGGAGCGGCTCGGCGTCCGCCCGACCAAGAAGCTCGGCCAGAACTTCGTGATCGACGCCGGTACGGTGCGCAGGATCGTCCGGGTGGCCGATCTGCGCCCCGACGACGTGGTCATCGAGGTCGGGCCCGGCCTCGGGTCGCTCACCCTCGCGTTGCTCCCCGAGGTACGCGGCGTCGTGGCGGTCGAGATCGACCCGGTCCTGGCCGAACAGCTCCCGCTGACCGTCGCCGGGCACGCCCCCGAGCTCGCCGACCGCCTGACCGTGGTGCTCGCGGACGCCATGCGGGTGCTGCCCGAGGAACTGCCCGAGGACAGGCCGACCGCCCTGGTCGCCAACCTCCCCTACAACGTGTCGGTCCCGGTGGTGCTGCACCTGCTGGAGACGCTGCCGTCCCTGCGTGCCGTCCTGGTCATGGTCCAGTCCGAGGTGGCCGACCGGCTGGCCGCGGCGCCGGGTTCGAAGGTCTACGGCATCCCCTCGCTCAAGGCGGCCTGGTACGCCGACGTCCGCAGAGCCGGTCCCGTCGGCAGGACGGTCTTCTGGCCGGTGCCCAACGTGGACTCCGGGCTCGTCGCGATGACCCGCAGGCGGCCCCCGGAGACCACCGCCTCGCGCGAGGAGGTCTTCGCGGTGGTGGACGCCGCCTTCGCCCAGCGCCGCAAGACCCTGCGCGCCGCCCTCGCCTCCTGGGCCGGTACGGCCGCCGCCGCGGAGCAGGCGCTGCGCGCCGCCGGGGTCGATCCCACACTCCGTGGCGAGCAGCTGTCCATCGAGGACTTCGCACGAATCGCTGAAAAGCGCACATGAGCTGATTTGCTGGGGAGCTTTGCGAGGACGTGTGCGGGGACCCCGTTACGATCGGGGACCGTGACGAGCGATGAGAGGGACGCATGAACTCGGTGACCGTCCGGGTGCCCGCCAAGGTCAACCTGCGGCTCGCGGTCGGGCCGCTCCGCGACGACGGCTTCCACGACCTGGTGAACGTCTTCCACGCCGTGTCGATCTTCGACGAGGTGACGGCCGTCGCGGAGACCGGGATGCGGGTCCGCGTCGAGGGTGAGTCGGCGAGCGAGGTGCCACAGGACGCCGACAACCTGGCCATCCGGGCCGCCCTCGCGCTCGCCGGGCACGCCGGCAGGTCCTACGGCGTCAGTCTCGTCATCCGCAAGGCGATCCCGGTCGCGGGCGGCATGGCCGGCGGCAGCGCCGACGCGGCCGCGGCCCTGGTCGCCTGCAACGAACTGTGGGGCCTCGGCCTGCCGGTCGAGGACCTGATGGAGATCGCCGCCGACCTCGGCAGCGACGTGCCCTTCGCCCTGCTTGGCGGTACGGCCGTCGGCACCGGCAGGGGGGAGCGGCTGACCTCCCTTGAGGCGGATGGCACGTTCCACTGGGTTTTCGCCCTGGCCGACGGCGGCCTGTCCACGGCGAGGGTCTACGCCGAGTGCGACCGCCTGCGCGCCGAGAGCGGTGACCCGGTCGGCCCGCCCCGGGCGTCACAGCCCCTGCTGGCCGCGCTGCGCGCCGGAGACGCCAAGGCCCTGGGCGCCGAACTGGCCAACGACCTGCAGCCCGCCGCCGTGTCCCTGCGCCCCAGCCTGGCCAGGACCCTGGACGCGGGCCGCGAACACGGAGCCCTGGGCGCCCTGGTCTCCGGCTCGGGCCCCACCTGCGCCTTCCTGGCCGAGTCCGCCGACCACGCCGTCACCCTGGCCGCCTGCCTGCGGGCCGCCGGAGTGGCCAGGGACGTCCTGACCGCCCAGGGCCCCACTCCGGGTCCCACGGTCGTCTGAGGCCCGGGGAGCGCGTTAACCGGGAATCGCATCCCGCTGGTGCGGGCACAGGTTGACGATGGCGAGCTTCGCTATGTACGCGGACGTCTCCGGGTCGAACCCGCTGGTCCCGAGGTGCGCGGCCGCGGCGAAACCCTTTCCCTCCTCCAGCGCCGCGCACATGTTCCGGCCGAGCCATCCCAGTTTGTAGGGGTCGGCGTCCCTCAGCGCCTTCCGCTGCCTCACCGCCGCCGTGAACGCCGCTTCGAGTGCCGACGCCGACGGGTCGGGTGCGGCTGTCGGCTCCATGCTCGGCGTGCTCGGCCCGGTGTCCTCCTCGACCGGGGGCGGTGTCCTCATGGGCGTCGGCGTCGAGGCCACCGGTTCCGCCACGGGTGTCCCGGCGCCGTCGTCGGGCGGGGCTGCCAGGCCGCCCAACAGCCTGAGCACGCCTATCACCGCGACGGCCGCGATGACCACGAAGACCGCGATGTTCCTGCGACTCCGCGGCGGCGGCGATTCCGGCCGCCGACCGGGTGGCGGGCCCGTGGGGGAAGGCTGCTCAGGAGGACGCATCCGCGCACCATATGCCACATATTCACCGATTGATCAGCAAACAACCAATACGAACACCCAAAAACGATCATCAGAGGAGTCCCAAACCCCACCCCGCCCCACTCCCTTGTTCCCAGCCCCTCCAGGCGGCCCCGATCCCCGGCAAGACAGCGCGACAGCTCGGCCAAGATTCCAGCTCTCCCCAACTCCACGACCAGCCATCGGCGCCGGCCACGAAGGGTTCGATCTCGGCCTTACCGATGCCGTGCGTGAGGAGTGTCCGGCTTGGGCGCGTCGGTGTCTGGACTGAGGAGCGAAGGAGCGCAGCGGATGAGCGACGAGGGAAGACACCGACTCGAAAGCGCCCAAGCCCCGCGACGCCGAAGGCGCCGCAAAGCAGCACACCTTGTGCTTTCCCGGCCCCAAGTGTGTGGAGTTTCGGTTCGGGCGCGCCGACGCTTGGACTGAGGAGTGAGGGAGCGAAGCGGACGAACGACGAGGGAAAGCGTTGGCTCAAGGCGCCCGAACCCGCGACGCCGCCAGGCGGAGCAAAGAGACGCAGTAACCTTATGAAACGATGAATCTGGTCAATCTTGAGTCGGTTTCCCACTCCTACGGTCCCAAGCCTCTGCTGAGGGATGTCTCCCTGGGCATCGAGGCCGGTGACCGTGTCGGGGTGGTCGGCCGCAACGGTGGTGGTAAGACCACGCTCATCTCGGTGATCGCGGGTGCCCTCACGCCGAACGCGGGACGGGTCACCCACAACCGGGGTCTGCACGTGGGGGTTCTGTCCCAGGGCGACGACCTCGACCCGGCGCTGTCGGTGCAGGAGATCGTCGTCGGCGGCAGGCCCGAGCACGAGTGGGCCGGTGACGCGGGCATCCGCGAGATCATGGCCAGTCTGCTCGGCGACATCGACCTCACCGCGCTGGCCGGGACCCTGTCGGGTGGTGAGCGGCGCCGTACGGCGTTGGCGAGGCTGCTGGTCGGCGAGCACGATCTGATCATTCTGGACGAGCCGACCAACCACCTGGACATCGAGGCCATCGACTGGCTGGCCAGGCACCTGTCCGCGCGCCGTACGGCGTTGCTGGTGGTCACCCACGACCGGTGGTTCCTGGACGCGGTCTCCACCAGGACGTGGGAGGTGGTCGACGGCACGGTCGAGCGTTACGAGGGCGGGTACGCCGCCTACGTGCTGGCCAAGGCGGAACGGGCCCGGGTGGCCGCCGCCTCGGAGGCCCGGCGGCAGAACCTGATGCGCAAGGAGATCGCCTGGCTGCGCCGGGGCCCGCCGGCGCGTACCTCGAAGCCGAAGTTCCGCATCGAGGCGGCCCAGGCGCTGATCGCGGACGAGCCGCCGCCCAGGGAGAGCGTCGAGCTGGTGAAGTTCGCCGCCGCCAGGCTGGGCCGTACGGTCTATGACCTTGAGGACGTCACGCTGCACGCGGGCGGTCCCGGGGCGGGGCCGTTGGTTCTGGAGCACGCGACCTGGCAGTTCGGCCCCGGTGACCGGGTCGGCCTGATCGGGGTCAACGGTTCGGGCAAGTCCTCGCTGCTGCGGCTGCTGGCCGACACGGTGCGACCTGATTCCGGCAAGGTCGTGCGGGGCAAGACCGTCCGGCTGGCTCATCTGTCGCAGGAGCTGGCCGAGCTGGACCCCACACGGCGGGTGCTGGAGACCGTCGAGGAGATCCGCAAGTTCATCCAGGTCGGCAAGAAGGAGTGGACCGCCTCCCAGCTGCTTGAGCGCCTCGGTTTCCGGGGTGAGGCGCAGTGGAAGGTGGTCGGTGACCTGTCGGGTGGCGAGCGGCGCCGCCTGCAGTTGCTGCGGCTGCTGATGGACGACCCCAACGTGCTGCTGCTGGACGAGCCGACCAACGACCTCGACATCGAGACGCTGAACGAGCTTGAGGACCTGCTCGACGGCTGGCCGGGCACGTTGATCGTGGTCAGCCACGACCGCTACTTCCTGGAGCGGGTCTCGGACAGGACGGTCGCGCTGCTGGGCGACGGCAGGCTGTCGATGCTGCCCGGCGGTGTCGACGAGTATCTCGAACGGCGTGCCTCCGGCGGGGCGCTGTCGGCCAGGGCCGCGGCTTCGACGGACGTCCGTGCCACGCCGCAGCCGACGGAGACCACCGGCCTGTCGGCGAAGGAGGAGCGGGAGCTGCGCAAGGAGCTCTCGCGTCTTGAGCGTCAGCTCGACAAGCTGGGCACCCGCGAGGAGAAGCTGCACGCCTCCATGGCGGACGCCGCCGCCGACTACGGCAGGCTGGCCTCCCTCGACGCCGAGCTCAAGGAGGTCCTCGCGGAGAAGGAGGCCGTGGAGACCGAGTGGCTGGAGCTGGCCGACCGCCTGGGCGAGTGAAAGTCAGAGGTTTGTCCCCTGACGCGAGGGCAGTGGGGTCAGTGCGCTCCGGTGTCGGTCGCGTCAAAAGGGACGAGTAGCGTGCGCAGCAGGCCCGCGAGGGCCTGCTGTTCATGCTTTCCGAGGCCTGCCAGTAAGTCACGTTCGCGGCGGAGCAGGTCGGCGAAGGCGTTGTCGACCCGGACCCGTCCGGCGTCGGTCAGGGAGACCAGCACCCCTCGCCTGTCCTCGGGGTCGGGGCGGCGCCGTACCAGACCGGCGGCGGCGAGCCTGTCGATCCGGTTCGTCATGGTTCCCGAGGTGACCAGGGTGGCCCTGAGCAGCGCGCCGGGGCTCAGCTCGTACGGCTCGCCCGCCCGGCGCAGCGCGGTGAGGACGTCGAACTCCCAGTTCTCCAGGCCGTGTTCGGCGAAGGCCGCCCGGCGGGCGCGGTCCAGGTGACGGGCCAGCCGGGAGACCCGGCTCAGCACCTGGAGGGGCTCGACGTCGAGGTCGGGGCGTTCCTGGCGCCAGGCGGTGACCAGCCGGTCCACCTCGTCGCGGGGCCGGTCGAGGTCGCGGCCGGAGCGGTGCACGGTCATGCGGTGAGTCTATCTGTCTTGACATCGAGATAAATAACCCGTTATGAGTTGCCTTGATGTCAAGAGATATATGGAACCCACGGGTCTACGGCCGGTACGCCGACGAGCGGTCGCGGCCCTTCTTCGACCTGGTCGCGAGGATAGCGGCGCGGAGCCCGCGCCGGGTGGTGGACGCGGGATGTGGCACCGGCGAGTTGACCGCCACGCTGGCCGAACGCTGGCCCGAGGCCGAGGTGCACGGGTTCGACTCCTCGCCCGCGATGCTCGCCGGGGCCCCGGCGACGGGTGGGCTGAGTTTCTCCGTCGGGGACGTCACCCGGTGGCGTCCCCGCGAACCGGTCGACGTGATCGTGTCGAACGCCGTCCTGCAGTGGGTTCCCGGCCACCGTGACCTGCTGCCGCGCTGGGTGGAGGCGCTCGCGCCGGGGGGCTGGCTCGCCTTCCAGGTCCCCGGCAACTTCGGCGCGCCCAGCCACGCGCTGGTGCACGAGCTGTGCCGTACGACCTGGCGTGATCGGCTCGCCGACCTGGTCAGGCCGACTCCGGTCGGTGAGCCCGCCGAGTATCACGACCTGCTGGCCGGGGTGGGCTGCCGGGTCGACGCCTGGGAGACCACCTACCTGCACGTTCTCACCGGCGAGGAGACCGTGCTCGGATGGATCACCGGCAGTTTCCTGCGTCCCATGCTCGACCGGCTGTCCCCCGAGGAGGCGGACGACTTCCTGCACGACTGCTCCGACGTGCTCGCGCGGGCCTACCCCCGCGGTCCCCACGGCACCCTGTTCCCCTTCCGGCGGATTTTCGTGGTGGCCCAAAAGATGACCGAAAAATGAACAAACCCTTAACGAAAGGCGTTGTCCGGACAGGGTGGGGTCTGTACCCGATGGGTAATTGCAGGTCGATCGTCCGGAGTTGTGGACGAATGGTGGGACGTCAATAAATACTGCAGGGACTGAGATAGATATCTGGGCACATCAGGGGACGGCCTGTGGCTATAGAAATAGAAGACAAGTTCGACGTGCCGGTGGACTACGAGCTGCCCGAACTGACCGGTCTGCCGGGCTGCTCGGGGGTCGTCGGTCCCAAGACCCACCAGCTCGTCGCGCTCTACTTCGACACCCCTGACCTGCGGCTCGCGGCCCGGGGCATCACCCTGCGGCGGCGCCGGGGCGGCACCGACCCGGGCTGGCACCTGAAGCTCCCCAAGGCGAAGGGCGTCCGGCAGGAGATCGTCCACCCGCTGACCCGCAGCGCCAAGATCGTGCCCAGGGAGCTGGCCGACCTCGTGCTCGCCTACACCAGGGGCGCGCCCCTGACCCCCGTCGCCGAGCTCGACACCCGCCGTTCGGTGACCCACCTGGTGAACGGGGCCGGGGTTCGGCTCGTCGAGATCGCCGACGACCGGGTCAAGGGCACCGTGCTGGGTGAGCAGCCGCACCTCGAACGCTGGCGTGAGGTCGAGGCCGAACTGATCGAGGGCGACGTCAAACTGCTCGCCAAGGTCGGCAAGCGGCTGACGAAGGCGGGAGCCTCGCCCGCCGACTCGTCGAGCAAGCTGGCCCGCCTGCTCAACTCCGCCGCCCCCGTCCCCACGGTACGGCTCGCCGAGACCAAGTCCGGTTCGGCGGGCGAGGTCGTCATGGGCTATCTCGGCGCCCAGGTGGCCGCTCTCCTGGCCCAGGACCCCCGGGTACGGCGCGCCGAGGAGGACGCCGTCCACCAGATGCGCGTCGCCTCCCGGAGGCTGCGCAGCGCGCTGAAGTCCTTCAAATCGGTCGTCGAGGGGACCGAGACCCTCCAGGAGGAGCTGAAGTGGCTGGCCGGGGTCCTCGGCGAGGCCCGGGACCTGGAGGTCATCAGGGAGCGTTTCGCCCGCAGCCTCGCGACCCTCGACCAGGAGCTGGTCGTGGGCCCGGTCGGGACCCGCCTCAGCTCCGACCTGCTCGACGCCGAGCACGAGGCCTACGACCGGATCAGGGAGGTGCTCGGCGGGGAGCGTTACTTCGCGCTGCTCGACGCGCTGGACGACCTGGTCGCCACGCCCACGCTCACCAAGGCCGCCAAGCGGCCCGCCGACTCCCTCGAAGCCGTCGCGGCCAAGGGCTGGAACCGGGTCACCAAGGCGTACGCGGCGGCCCAGGCCGTCGAGGGCCCGGAGCGCGAGGAGGCCATGCACGAGGTGCGCAAGACGGCCAAGCGGGCCCGCTACACCGCCGAGGTGCTCGGCCTGGGCAAGCTGGCCAAGCACGCCGAGGCCGTACAGGAGGTGCTCGGCACCCACCAGGACGGCGTCGTCGCCCAGGAACGGCTCGCGGCCGAGGCGGCCAACGCCAGGCTCGCGGGGGAGGACACCTTCACCTACGGCGTGCTGACCGGCCTTGAGCGGGCCGGAGCGGCACGGGCGTGGGAGGAGTTCCCGGCGGTCTGGGCCGAGACCTCCAAGGCCGTGGAGGAGCTTCTGTCGGCTTTCAGGTGATGTAGCGATCCACGCCGACGACCCTGCCGCCGGCGTGGTGCAGCACCATGAAGGCGCCCTTGCGTAACTGCACGTCCCCGGGCCGGTCGGTGATCCCGGCGATCAGCTCGGGAAGCACCTTGCCGTGGCTGCACAGCACCGTCGAACGCTCCGAGTCCAGCGCCTTCGACACCAGCCGCAGCGCGGCCCTCGGGTCGTGGTAGGTCTCGGACAGCAGCCGCTCCTGACGGATCTCAAGCCCGGCGCTCTCGGCGTACGGCTCAAGCGTCTGCACGCACCGGCTGCTCGTCGAGCTGATCAGTTCGACGGGACGGTAGGCCGCCAGGGCGTCGGTGAGGACCTCGGCCTGCAGCCTTCCCACCTCGTCCAGGGGACGTTCGTCGTCGTCACCCTCCCAATCCTGGCGCGAACCGGCCATGCCATGCCGTACCAGGACGAGGGGGGTGGTCGCGAGCGGGACCGCGGTGAGGGCGCGCAGCAGGCCCGCGTCCCACTCGTAGGTCAGCCGCCGCCTGGCCTCCTTCAGCGAGAGCCAGACGACCTCGTCGACCTCCTCGACGTCGGTGTACGGCTCGCTGGTGGCGGCCCTGGCCACCCAGTAGTCGACGCGCTTGAGCCGCTTGCCCTTCAGGTAGTGGATCGGCGGCAACGCCCGGCCGAGCAGCGCGGTGATCCCGGTCTCCTCGGCCACCTCGCGCAGGGCTCCGGCGATGACGTGCTCACCCGGCTTCAACTTGCCCTTGGGGAAGGTCCAGTCGTCGTACTTGGGACGGTGGACGAGTGCGACCTCGGGGGCCGTCTCCTGCCCCCGCCACACCACCGCCCCCGCGGCGCGGATCATGTCGGTCGGGTGGACGTCCAGTTCAGTCATCTATCGTCCTCCACCGCCGGGTGCTGATCAGATGGTTCTGCAGGTCGTCACCGGGGTGCTGGGCCCAGCTGCCGTCCGCGTTGAGCCACCAGGTCGAGGTCTCCTCCGACATGGCCCGGTCGAGCAGCGAGCTGAGGTACATCCGCTGCTGCTGGCTGGTGACCTTGACCAGCGCCTCGACGCGGCGCTCCAGGTTGCGTCGCATGAGGTCGGCGCTGCCGATCCAGATCTCCGGCCTGCGCCCGTGGCCGAACTCGTAGATCCTGGAGTGTTCGAGGAAGCGGCCGAGCACGCTCCTGACCCGGATGTTCTCGGAGAGCCCGGGAACGCCGGGACGCAGCGTGCACACCCCGCGCACCCACAGGTCGACCGGGACGCCAGCCTGAGAGGCGCGGTAGAGGGCGTCGATGACCAGCTCGTCGACCAGGGAGTTGGTCTTCATCCTGATGCTGGCCGGGCGGCCCGCCTCCTGGTGGGAGATCTCCCGCTCGATCCTGGCGACCAGACCGCCGCGCAGCGAGTGCGGGGCGACCAGCAGCCGCCGGTAGGCCGAGTGGTTGGAGTAGCCGGTCAGGTGGATGAACAGGTCGGTGACGTCCTCGCCGACCAGCGGGTCCGCGGTCAGCAGACCCAGGTCCTCGTACTGCCTGGCGGTCTTGGGGTTGTAGTTGCCCGTGCCGATGTGGCAGTAGCTGCGCAGCTCGCCGGAGGGCTCCTGCCGTACGACGAGGGCGAGCTTGCAGTGGGTCTTCAGGCCGACGACCCCGTAGACCACGTGGCATCCGGCCCGTTCCAGTTTGCGCGCCCAGGTGATGTTGGCGTGCTCGTCGAACCTCGCCTTGATCTCCACGACCACGACGACCTGTTTGCCCGCCTCGGCCGCGTCGATCAGCGCGTCCACGATCGGCGAGTCACCACTGGTCCGGTAGAGCGTCTGCTTGATGGCCAGCACGTTCGGGTCGGCGGCGGCCTGCTCGATGAAGCGCTGCACGCTGGTGGAGAAGGAGTCGTAGGGGTGGTGCAGCAGCACGTCCCGTTCGCGCAGGACGGCGAAGATGTCGTCCTCGACGTGGACCACCTCGGCGGGCACGAAGGGGCGGAAGCTCAGCTCGCCCCGCTCCAGGTCGGAGATCGCGTGCAGCCCGGTCAGGTCGAGCGGACCGGGCACCCGGTAGATCTCGTGCTGGGCCACCCCCAGCTCGTCGACCAGCAGGTCGAGAACCTCGGGGGTGATGGTGTCCTCGACCTCCAGGCGCACCGGAGGGCCGAAGCGGCGCTTGAGCAGCTCCCGCTCCAGGGCCTGCATGAGGTTCTCCGTGACGTCCTCGTCCACGTCCAGGTCCTCGTTGCGGGTCACCCTGAAGACGTGGTGCTCGACGACCTCCATGCCCTTGAAGAGCTGTCCCAGGTGGGCGGCGATGACGTCTTCGAGGGGGACGAAGCGGTCCTTGGAGGCCGCGACGAACCGGGGGAGCCTGCTGGGCACCTTCACCCTGGCGAACACGGTGTTGCCGGTCGCCGGGTTTCGGACGGTCACGGCAAGGTTGAGCGAGAGTCCGGAAATATAGGGAAAAGGATGGGCGGGGTCGACGGCCAGCGGGGTCAGAACCGGCCGGATCCGCTCCCGGAACAGCTTGCGCATCTCGGTGCGCTCGTCCCGGCCGAGGTCGTCCCAGCGCACGATCTCGATGCCCTCGGAGGCGAGCTGCGGGCGCAGTTGCTCGTGGAAACAGGCCGAGTGCCGCTGCGCGAGCTCGTCGGCGATCGCGGCGATCCTGGCCAGTTCCTCGCGGGGCTTGAGTCCGCTCTTGGTGCGAAGCAGCAGGCCGGTGGCCATCCGCCGCTTGAGGCCCGCGACCCGTACCCGGAAGAACTCGTCCAGGTTGCTGGCGAAGATCGCCAGGAACCGTACCCGCTCAAGCAGGGGCAGGGACGTGTCCTCGGCCAGTTCAAGAACCCGCTGGTTGAACTGCAACCAGCTCTCCTCGCGGTTGAGGAAGCGTTCCTGGGGGAGAGGAAGTCCTTCGGGGGTGGGGTGCGCGGGATCGGCGGACATATGACCAGAATGCCCGCTTTGATTGAACGGAACGTTAATTTGGGATCAACGGCTGCTGTTGGTTACTCGCTTGTTTCCAGGTTTTCCCCATCTCCGGAGGCCGTCGCCGACCCTCCCGCGGGTGTCCTCGCCCCTCTGGCACGGAGCTTCTCCTGCTCCCTCAGCTCCCGCTCGCGGAGTTTCTCCTGCTCCCTGAGCAGCCGTTCGTGCTCCTTCTGCTCGCGCTCACGGGCCTTCTCCTGCTCCTTCAGCTCCCGCTGCCTGATCTTCTCCAGGTCACGGGCGAGCTTGTCGGCCTCGCGCCGCTCGCGCTCGCGGGCCTTCTCCTGCTCCTTCAGTTCGCGTTCGCGCGCCTTCTCCCGCTCGCGAAGCTCCTTCTCGGTCGGCGCCGGGGCCACGACGCCGTGAGCTTCGGGGCCGCGGGGTTCCAGGCCGTGGGAGAAGGAGGTCAGGCGGGGGGTCGGGGACAGACCGGTGAGGCCGTTCCAGGCCAGGTTGACCAGGTGCGCGGCCACCTCCTCGCGGGCGGGCCTGCGGACGTCGAGCCACCACTGGCCGGTCAGCGCGACCATGCCGACCAGCATCTGGGCGTACATGGGCGCCAGCTTCGGGTCGTAGCCGCGCTCGGCGAACTGGTCGACCATCACGTCCTCGACCTGGCTGGCGATGTCGTTGATCAGGCTGGCGAACGTGCCCGTCCCCGAGGCCGCGTGTGAGTCGCGGACCAGGATGCGGAAGCCCTCGCTGTTCTCCTCGACGTAGGCCAGCAGCGCCAGCGCGGCCCGCTCCAGCTTGATCAGCGCGTGTGAGGCGGAGAGGGCCTCCGTCACCAGGCCGAGCAACTTCTGCATCTCACGGTCGACCACGACCGCGTAGACGCCCTCCTTGCCGCCGAAGTGCTCGTAGACCACGGGCTTCGAGACGTTGGCGGTCGCCGCGATCTCTTCGACCGATGTGCCGTCGAACCCCTTCTCAGCGAACAGGGTCCGGCTGATCTGGATCAGCTGCTCCCGGCGTTCCTTGCCTGACATGCGTCGTCGGGGTTCGCTCACGTTTCCAATGATGGCGCTCCCAGGTTGCGAAACGGGAACCGTATTTCGCCGGACCGGGGGCCGTCGCCCCCTTCTTGAGGGGGGCGCGGGCGCGTTGTCCAAGGTGTTAGGGGGGACACCGGAGGTGCGGCGCGGTGTCATGATTCAGGCGGATATGCGCTTGGCCGCCAGTCGTTCCGGCGTCGGCCAGCGGACGTCGTGAACCCAGCCCGCCTTCTCGAACCAGCGGATGACCCCGGCGCTGAGGTCGATCTGTCCCTTGAGCGCGCCGTGCCTGGCGCACGTCGGGTCGGAGTGGTGCAGGTTGTGCCAGGACTCGCCGAACGACGGGATGGCCAGCCACCACACGTTGCGCGACTTGTCACGCGACTCGAAGACCTCCTCGCCGAAGACGTGGCAGATGGAGTTGATCGACCAGGTCACGTGGTGCAGCAGCCCGATCCTGACCAGCGTGCCCCAGAAGAAGGCGGTGAGCATGCCCCACCACGACCAGGTCAGCAGGCCGCCGAGCAGCGGGGGGAGCACCATCGAGGAGATCGCCATCACCGGGAAGAACTTGTGCAGTTTGACGATGTCGGGGTCCTTGAGCAGGTCGGGGGCGTACTTCTCCCGGTTGACCCGGTCGGTCTCGAACAGCCAGCCCGCGTGCGCCCAGAGCAGTCCCTTGGTCAGCGACAGGAAGCCGCTGCCGAACCGCCACGGCGAGTGCGGGTCGCCCTCCTTGTCGGAGAACTTGTGGTGCTTGCGGTGGGTGGCCACCCAGTCGAGCACCGACATCTCCAGCGAGAGGCTGCCCGCGATGCCCAGCGCGATCTTCATCGGGCGCTTGGCCTTGAAGGAACCGTGAGTGAAGTGGCGGTGCAGGCCAACGGTCACACCCAGCCCGGAAACCGCGTAGAACACGAAGAAGATCGCGACGTCGGTCCAGCCGAGCCCCCATCCCCACGCGAAGGGAACGGCGGCGAGCAAGGCGAGCAGAGGCGCGGCCACGACCACGCCGAACGTGACGAGTTCGATCGTGGTCTTCGGCTCTGGGTCCGCCTCCGGCTTCGGGCCGGGCGCGGGGCGTTCTTCGATGACGGTCATGCACTACCTCACGGAAGCTGGGAGGAGGTGGGCGTTTGTCGGGCTACGCAACCGTAACCTACGCCATCGTAAGTTAGGAATCCCTAAGTGCTTAATGTGGGGAAGGTGACTCTTGGGGGAACGTCGTCTAGGGGTTTAACGACTTGCGCGCCACCCGGCCGTCTGCTAGACGGCACTTGGCCTGCGCCTGTCCGGTGCCGTTCCGGCGACCGGCACGCCCTGTATCAGATGAGGTCTCCAAACGAGGCGCGTTTGATAGCAAGGGGTCGGTATCGTAGGGGAGTCGGGCGATCGGATGTGATCCGAGTCGCCAGGCTGATCCGGCATTGGGTAATTGGCAGCCCGCAAGGTTTTGGTCCTTGTTGTCCAGGTTCGAGTCCTGGTGCCGGAGCTGTCCGTTCTGCCTAGTTTGGCAACCCGGCTGGTCGGCTGGGTGGGTTGGTGGACGGGAAGGTATCCTCGCGTTGTCGAGTGGGTGACGGGACGGTTCCCAGGCGGTAATCGCATCTCATCCCGCTTTGTCATGTCTCAGCTGCGACGCCGAGGGAGCCTCGTCCGTGAGTGTGCCGCGCCCGGCCGCCGTCATCGTCCTCGCCGCAGGCGAGGGCACCCGGATGAAATCGAAAACACCCAAGATCCTGCACGAGCTGTGCGGCCGCACCCTGGTCGACCACATGCTCGCAGCCGCCCGAGGCCTCGAACCCGGGCGGCTCATTGTTGTCATCGGTCATGAGAGAGACCGGGTCCGGGAACACCTGTCGAGAACCGGTCCCGACGCGCTGCCCGTGATCCAGGAGGACCAGCGGGGAACCGGCCACGCGGTCAGAGTCGTGCTCGAAACGGTCGGTGCGATCGAGGGAACCGTCCTGGTGACCTACGGCGACACCCCGCTGCTGCGCACCGAGACCCTCGCCGCCCTGCTGGAGCGGCACGAGGCCGACGGCAACGCCGTCACCGTCCTGACCGCCGAGGTCCCCGACCCGTACGGCTACGGCCGCATCGTGCGAGACACCACGGGGGCGGTCCTGCAGATCGTCGAGGAGAAGGACGCGACCGCGGAGCAGCGGGCGATCAGGGAGATGAACTCCGGCGTCTACGCCTTCGACGGGACCCTGCTCGCCGACGCGGTCAAGCGCGTCTCGACCACCAACGCCCAGGGCGAGGAGTACCTCACCGACGTGCTGTCCATCCTGAGGGAGGACGGCCACCGGGTCGGCGCGCACGTGGCCGCCGACCACGTCGAGGTCGAGGGCGTCAACGACCGGGTGCAGCTCGCCTTCGCCCGCAAGGTGCTCAACACCCGGCTGCTCGAAGCCCACATGCGCGCCGGGGTCACCGTGATCGACCCCGCCAGCACCTGGGTCGACGTCGAGGTGACCATGGAGCCCGACGTGGTCCTCCACCCCGGAACCCAGCTGCACGGCCGTACGGAGATCGCGGAGGGCGCGGAGGTCGGCCCGGCCACGACGCTGACCGACACGCTCGTCGGTGAGCGAGCGGTCGTGCGCAACGCGGTCTGCGTCGAGGCGGAGATCGGCCCCGAGGCCCTCGTCGGCCCCTACGCCTACCTGCGCCCCGGCACCGTGCTCGCCAGGAAGGCCAAGGCGGGCACCTACGTCGAGATGAAGAACGCGAAGGTGGGCGAGGGCGCGAAGGTGCCGCACCTGACCTACGCGGGAGACGCGGTCATCGGGGCGGGGGCCAACATCGGCGCCTCGACGATCTTCGTCAACTACGACGGGGTCGACAAGCACCAGACGACGGTCGGCGAGCACGCCTTCGTCGGGTGCGACACCATGCTCGTCGCGCCGGTGAACATCGGCGACGGCGCCTACACTGCCGCGGGCTCGGTCATCGCCGGCGACGTCCCTCCCGGGGCGATAGGGGTGGCCCGCGGGCGGCAGCGCAACATTGAAGGGTGGGTCGCGCGCAGGCGCGCGGGCACCAGGTCGGCGGAGGCGGCACTGCGGGCAGCCGAGGCCGAAAACCAGCAGGGGAGCAAGACGTGAGCGAGCGAAGCAAGCGGGCCATCAGGCGCGGCGGCGTCGCTAATGCAACGGTGGGCCGTCACGGCGGGAGGACGGCATGACCAGCGGTACGAGCAGCGGTATGAAGCAGACCGGCCAGAAGAACCTGATGTTCTTCTCCGGACGCGCCTACCCGGAACTGGCCGAGGAGGTGGCCAGCCACCTCGGTGTCAGGACGACGCCGACGGCCCTGCGGGACTTCGCCAACGGGGAGATCTACGCCCGGTACCTTGAGTCGGTCCGGGGGTGCGACGCCTTCGTGATGCAGAGTCACACCGGGCCCATCAACAAGTGGATCATGGAGCAGTTGATCATGGTGGACGCGCTCAAGCGCGCCTCCGCCAAGCGGATCACCGTGATCATGCCGTTCTTCGGTTACGCCCGGCAGGACAAGAAGGGCAGGGGCCGCGAGCCCATCACCGCCCGCCTGATGGCCGACATGTTCAAGACGGCAGGGGCCGACCGGCTGATGTCGATCGACCTGCACACCTCCCAGATCCAGGGGTTCTTCGACGGTCCGGTCGACCACCTGTTCGCCATGCCCGTGCTGGTCAACTACCTCAGGGACAAGCTCGACCTGGAGACGACGACCATCGTCTCGCCCGACACGGGCCGGGTGCGCCTGTCCGAACGGTGGGCCGACACGCTCGGCACCCCGCTGGCCTTCATCCACAAGCGCCGCGACCTCGACGTGGCCAACCAGGTGACGGTCAACGAGGTCGTCGGCAAGGTGCGGGGCCGTACCTGTGTGCTGATCGACGACATGATCGACACCGCGGGGACGATCTGCAAGGCGGCCGACGCGCTCTACGAGCAGGGCGCGACCAACGTGCTCGTCGCCGCCACCCACGCGGTCTTCTCCGACCCGGCGGTCGACCGGCTGAAGAACTCCAGGGTCTCCGAGGTGATCGTCACCAACACGCTCCCGCTCGCCGAGGACAAGCGCTTCGACAAGCTCACCGTGCTGTCGATCGCCCCGCTGATCGCCCGCGCGATCACCGAGGTGTTCAGCGACGGCTCGGTGACCAGCCTCTTCGAGGGCGACAGCTGACCCTCCCCTGAGGTACGGCCCGGCGTCCCGGGCCGTACCTCCCCGCGGAACCCACTAAGCTGATGGGGTTCGCCGCGAGGATGCCGCAGATGTCCGAAACCGCACGACGGGCGAAGACATCGGCTCGAAAGGCATCCGAGCCGCCGGGCGCCGGCCCGGCAAAGAGACGCAGCGCTCGTAACGCCTTCCGCTAGGGCGGGTGAGGGAGAGCGCGTCCTTTTCCACCGACGAAGATCCCTAGGAGATCCACCGTGTCCGAGGTAGTCATCACCGCCGAGTCCCGCAACGACTTCGGCAAGGGCGCCGCCCGCAAGATCCGTCGCGAGCACAAGGTGCCCGTCGTCCTCTACGGTCACGGTACCGAGCCCCAGCACCTGTCCCTGCCGGGCCACGAGCTGCTGCTCGCGCTGCGCACCCCGAACGTCCTGATCCGCCTCCAGGGTGCGGTCTCCGAGCTGGCGCTGCCCAAGGGCGTCCAGCGTGACCCGCTCAAGGGCTTCCTTGAGCATGTGGACCTCCTGCTGGTCAAGCGCGGCGAGAAGGTCACCGTCGAAATCCCGGTCACCACGACCGGTGAGGTCGCCGACGGCATCCTCGACCAGCAGCTCGTCTCCGTCTCCGTCGAGGCCGAGGCCACGCACATCCCGACGGGTGTCGAGGTCGACGTCGAGGGCCTGGAGATCGGCGCCCAGGTCACCGCGGGCGACCTGAAGCTGCCCAAGGGCACGACGCTGGTCGCCGACCCCGAGACGCTGGTCCTGCACGTCACCGCCGCCCCGACCGCCGAGCCGGAGCCCGAGGCCGCCGAGGGTGAGGCCGCCGAGGCCGCCGAAGGTGAGCAGGCCGCCGAGGCCGCCGAGTAGGACACCGGGTAAGACCGGTACAACCGGGCCGCGCGCCGTACGGGCGCCGGCCCGGCCCGTTTCCCCGCTCCGCCGTACGGCGGCGGGGAAACCGAGCACGCCGGGGGTGCGCGGTCGTCGCGTCGTCCCCTGTCAGGGCAGTCCGGGACCGGGCTGCCCTGACGCGCGTGCGAGACCTGACGCGCATGCGAGAAGGGATGCCGACCGTGGACCGCTGGCTGGTCGTTGGTCTGGGGAACCCCGGTCCCGAGTACGCGGGGAACCGGCACAACGCGGGCTTCATGGTGCTCGACGAGCTCGCCGCGCGGGCCGGGGGGCGCTTCAAGGCCCACAGGTCGCGGGCCGAGGTGCTTGAGGGGCGGGTCGCCGGCCTTTCCGCGGTGCTGGCCAAGCCGTTGTCGTTCATGAACCTCTCCGGTGGCCCGGTGAAGGCCCTGGCCGACTTCTACAAGGTCGAACCGGCCCGGGTGATCGTGGTCCACGACGAGCTGGACATCCCCTACGGAGCGCTCAGGGCCAAGCTCGGCGGCGGCGACAACGGCCACAACGGGCTGAAGTCGATCACCAAGTCCCTCGCGACGCGTGACTATCTGCGGGTCCGTTTCGGGATCGGCCGCCCGCCCGGCCGGATGGACGCCGCCTCCTTCGTCCTGCGCGACTTCGCGACCGCCGAGCGCAAGGACCTGCCGTTCCTGGTGGACAAGGCGGCGGACGTGGTCGAGTCGCTGATGAAGGCGGGGCTCGAACCCACTCAGAACGCCTTCCACGCGACCGACCTGAACATCTCGGGCCCGCCCCGGTGATCGACTTCTAGCCGTTCGTACGAACGGCGCGCGTTTCGGCCTTCGAACCTCGTACCTCCCGTTCCTGACGCTAACATTCGGTCACTGTCCGTTGGTGCATGGTTACGCAGGGGGAGTGTGTGCGTGACGTAATCGTCGACCGGGCGAGGCCGAGGGCCGCATGGGCGGTCCGTCCGAGTCTGCCGGATTGGGTCCGTCGTTACCGGGTGCGAGCCGCGGTGGCCGATCTCGGCTCAGCCTCCCTGGCCGGAACGCTCGCGCTGTTCGTCCGGTTCGGCGAGGTCACCCCATATGTGACCCCGTACGTGTTGCTGAGCCTCACGCTTCCGGTCGTCTGGGTCTGCGCGATCAGGATCAACCGTGCCTACGAGCCTCGCCTGATCGGGCTGGGGGCCGAGGAGTTCCAGCGGATCTTCCAGTGCGGGTTCACCCTCACCGCGGCCCTCGCCATCGGCGCATACGTGACGAAGACCGACGTGGCCAGGGGATACGTCGTGCTCGCCCTGCCGCTGGCGACGCTGCTGACCATCCTCGCCAGGTACGGCCTGCGCCGCCGTCTGCACCGCAGGCGGGCCCAGGGGGCCTGCATGCGCCGGGTCGTCGCGGTCGGTCACCGCGCCGCGGTCGCCGACCTCGTCCGACGCTTCCGCAGGGAGCGCTACCACGGCATGGAGGTCGTCGGGGCCTGCGTGCCGTACGACGGGATGGGGGACGTGGAGGGGGTCGCCGTGCTTGGCGGCCTGTCGGACGTCCCGATCGCCGTGCCGCAGGTGTCGGCCGACACGGTCGCGGTCCTGGCCTGTCCCGAGATGGACGGGGTGGCGCTGCGGCGGCTGGCCTGGCGCCTCGAACGCACCGAGACCGACCTGGTCGTCGCCCCGGCGCTCATGGAGGTCACCGGGCCGCGGATCACCATCCGCCCCGCCGCGGGCCTGCCGCTGCTGCACGTGGAGCACCCCGAGCTCACCGGCCCGCGGCAACTGGTCAAGAACCTCTTCGACCGGGTCGGCGCCGGGGTGCTGCTCGTCGTGCTGCTGCCGCTGTTCGCCGTGCTGCCGCTGGCCGTACGGGCCTCGGGACCGGGGCCGGTGTTCTTCCGGCAGCGGCGGGTCGGCAGGGACGGCGCCGAGTTCACGATCTACAAGTTCCGCACCATGACCACCGACGCGGAGCGGCGCCGGATCACCCTGACCGGAGACGGCCAGGGCGTGCTCTTCAAGATCCGCAACGACCCGCGCATCACCCCGGTGGGCGCCCGGCTGCGGCGTCACTCCCTGGACGAGTTGCCGCAGCTTGTCAACGTGCTGCTCGGTCAGATGTCGCTGGTCGGCCCGAGACCCCCGCTGCCCGAGGAGGTCGCCCGGTACGGCGACGACGTCCGGCGGCGGCTGCTGGTAAAGCCGGGCATGACCGGCCTGTGGCAAGTCAGTGGGCGGTCTGACCTATCTTGGGAGGAATCTGTACGGTTGGACCTACGTTATGTGGAGAACTGGTCCCTCACGCTGGACCTGCAGATCCTGTGGAAGACCTGGTCGGCTGTCGCGCGAGGGGCTGGAGCATACTGATGACGATTCGCGACGACCACGTTCTCGCCGCGGACCTGGCGACTCAGGCGGGCGAACTGCTGCTCGCCCTGCGCGACAAGAGGGGCTTCGACGACCCGGCCGCGCTGCGCGCCGAGGGCGACTCCTCCGCGCACCGCCTCCTGATGGACGCCCTGGCGACCTCACGTCCAGGTGACAGTGTGCTATCCGAGGAGGCGACTCAGGACGAGCGTCTCGACCCCCGGCGTCTGACGGCGGAGCGGGTGTGGATCGTCGATCCGCTCGACGGAACCCGCGAGTTCGCCGAGGAGGGCCGCGACGACTGGGCGGTGCACGTGGCGCTGTGGGAGAACGGCGCACTGCGCGCGGGGGCGGTGGCGCTGCCCGCCGCCGGCACGACGCTGTCCACTCTGGAACCCCCCGTCCTCCCGCAGCTCGCGGCCGGCACCAGGCCGAAGATCGCGGTCAGCAGGAGCAGGCCCCCCGAGTTCGTCGTCGAACTGGCCCGCCGTACGGGGGCCGACCTGGTGCCGATCGGGTCGGCGGGCGCCAAGATCTCCGCGGTCCTCACCGGGAGGGTCGAGGCCTACGTGCACGCGGGCGGCCAGTACGAGTGGGACTCCGCGGCCCCGGTCGCCGTCGCCCTCGCCTCGGGAGCCCACGCCAGCCGGATCGACGGCTCACCCCTGACCTACAACCAGGGCGACCCGTCGCTGCCGGATATCCTTGTTTCCCTACCGGGACTGGCGCCGACCTTGCTCGCCGGAATCCGGGATCTCCACCGATAATCCCCGCTAGGAGAGTCAGATGCTTCAGTGCGACTACACCACGTCGCAGCTCGATGTCCTTGAGGCAGAGGCCATTCACATCATGCGTGAGGTGGCGGCCGAGTTCGAGCGTCCCTGTCTGCTCTTCTCCGGTGGTAAAGACTCGATCGTCATGCTCCGTCTCGCGGAGAAGGCCTTCTGGCCGGCGCCGATCCCCTTCCCGCTGATGCACGTCGACACCGGGCACAACTTCCCCGAGGTCATCGAGTTCCGCGACCGCAGGGTCGCCGAGCTGGGCGCCCGCCTGGTCGTGGCGAGCGTGCAGGATTCCATCGACGCCGGGCGCGTCACCGAGCAGACGGGCCGCAGGGCCTCCCGCAACCGGCTGCAGACCACGACCCTGCTCGACGCGATCGAGGACAACGAGTACGACGCCGTGTTCGGCGGCGCCCGCCGGGACGAGGAGAAGGCACGCGCCAAGGAGCGGGTCTTCTCCTTCCGTGACGACTTCGGTCAGTGGGACCCGAAGAACCAGCGGCCCGAGCTGTGGAACCTCTACAACGGGCGAATCCGCAAGGGCGAGCACATCCGGGTGTTCCCGCTGTCCAACTGGACCGAGCTCGACGTCTGGGACTACATCCGGCGTGAGGGCATCGAGATCCCGTCGATCTACTACGCCCACCGGCGCAAGGTGTTCGAGCGCGACGGCATGCTGCTGTCCGACACCGAGTTCATCCCCCGCGACGAGGACGAGCCGCTCGTCGAGATGACGGTTCGCTACCGCACGGTCGGCGACGTGACCTGCACCGGCGCCGTCCAGTCGACCGCCACCACGGTCGAGGAGATCATCGAGGAGATCGCGGTGACCCGGCTCACCGAGCGCGGCGCGACCCGCGCCGACGACCGGGCCTCCGAGGCGGCGATGGAGGACCGCAAGCGGGAGGGGTACTTCTAGTGCGCGAGGTCCTGCCGCACCGGCCCGCTCCCTCCCGGGAGCGGCCCCGCCCCCTCGGCCCGCGCGCCGCGCGGCCTTCCCGTGCCAGCCGTACGATCTCTGGAGAGCAGCTCTGATGGACATTCTTCGCTTTGCCACCGCGGGAAGCGTCGACGACGGGAAGTCGACCCTCATCGGCCGCCTGCTCTTCGACTCGAAGGCGATCTTCGAGGACCAGCTTGAGGCCGTCGAGCGCACCTCCCGCGACCGCGGCACCGAGTACACCGACCTGTCGCTGCTCACCGACGGCCTGCGGGCCGAGCGGGAGCAGGGCATCACGATCGACGTGGCCTACCGCTACTTCGCCACGCCCAAGCGCAAGTTCATCATCGCCGACACCCCGGGCCACATCCAGTACACCCGGAACATGGTCACCGGCGCCTCGACCGCGGACCTGGCGATCATCCTGATCGACGCGCGCAAGGGCGTGGTCGAGCAGTCGCGGCGGCACGCCTTCCTGACCACGCTGCTGCGGGTGCCCCACCTGGTGCTCGCGGTCAACAAGATGGACCTGGTCGACTACTCCCAGGAGCGGTTCGAGGAGATCCGCGAGGAGTTCACCGCCTTCGCCGCCAAGCTGAACGCCCCGGACCTGACGTTCATCCCGATCTCGGCGCTGCACGGCGACAACGTGGTCTCCCGCTCGGAGAACATGCCCTGGTACAACGGCTCCTCGCTGCTGCACCACCTTGAGCACCTGCACATCGCCTCCGACCGCAACCTGGTGGACGTGCGCTTCCCCGTGCAGTACGTGATCAGGCCGCAGCGGGCGACCGACCCGGCCTTCCACGACTACCGGGGCTACGCGGGCCAGGTCGCGGGCGGCGTCCTCAAGCCGGGCGACGAGGTCATGCACCTGCCCTCCGGGCTGACCACGCGCATCGCCTCGATCGACACCTTCGACGGCCCCGTGGACGAGGCCTTCCCGCCGATGTCGGTGACCCTCCGCCTTGAGGACGACATCGACATCTCCCGGGGCGACATGATCTGCCGCCCGAACAACCAGCCGCAGGCCGCCCAGGAGCTTGAGGCGATGGTCTGCTGGATGACCGACGCCAGCAAACTGGGCCCGCGCGCCAAGCTGACCATCAAGCAGACCACCCGTACGGCCCGCGCGCTGGTCCGCGACCTGCACTACCGGCTCGACGTCAACACCCTGCACCGCGACGAGTCGGCCGAGGCCCTCGGCCTGAACGAGATCGGACGGGTCTCGCTGCGCGTCACCCAGCCGCTGTTCGTCGACGACTACGCCAGGAACCGCCTCACCGGCGGCTTCATCCTCGTGGACGAGACGACCAACAACACCGTCGGCGCCGGGATGATCGTCGAGGCCCGATAACGCCCTGCCTCCGGTCCCCTTCACCGCCCGCCGTACGCGGGTGGGGGAGGGGACCTTCGCGTTCACGCGGCCGAGCCGTCCCGGCGGGCCACGAAGCCGCGCCGCGTGGGGGTCGGTAGATCGTTTGACCGTTCCCCAACCCGAATGTGACTCTCCGCGCTAGTCTCGGCACGTTCCGTATCCATCCGGTGAGGATTCGTGCCCGTGTCTGACAGTCCGTCTCCCGCCAGGGTCGTCTTCCTGGGTGGTCTCGGCCGCAGCGGCACCACACTGCTCGAACGGCTGCTCGGTGAGGTCCCCGGCATCGCGCCGCTCGGCGAGGTCGCCCACCTCTGGACGCGGGGCGTGCTCGCGAACGAGGACTGCGGGTGCGCGAGGCCGTTCGGCACCTGCCCCTTCTGGCGCGAGGTCGGCGCCCGCGCCTTCGGCGGCTGGTCGGAGGACCTCGCTGAAAGGGTCGTCACACTCGGCCTGCGGGTCGACCGCACCCGGCGCATCCCCGCCCTGGCCCGGCTCCTGGCCGGCGGCCGGTCGTCGCGGAGGCCCGCCGCACTGGGCGAGTACGTCGCCGCCCATCGCCGTCTCTACGACGCGGCGAGTGAGGTCGCGGGCTGCCCGGTCGTCGTCGATTCGAGCAAGCACGCCTCCCTGGCCTTCTGCCTGGCCGCCTCCGGGGTCGACGTGCACGTCGTGCACGTCGTGCGCGACCCCCGGGCGGTCGCCCACTCCTGGCACAGGCGGGTCATCCGCCCGGAGAGCGGCTCCCCGATGACCCGCTGGTCGCCCGGCCGCACCTCGGTGCACTGGCTGGCGCAGAACCTCGGCATCGAACTGCTGGCCCGTGGCGGCGTGCCGGTCACCAGGGTCCGCTACGAGGACCTCGTCCGGGCCCCGGCGGAAACGCTCGGGCACCTGGCCGCCAGGATCGGCCTGCCCGCCGGCCTTGACTTCCTGACCGGTGAGAAGGCCCTGCTCTCCAGGGCGCACACGGTCGCGGGGAACCCGATGCGCTTCGCGGTCGGCCCCATCGGGCTGGTCCCCGACGATGCCTGGCGCACCGCGGCCCCCGTCCTGCACCGGAGCCTGGTCACCGCGCTGACCTGGCCACTGATGATCAAGTACGGCTATCGCGGGAGGCTTGTGTGAGTCCGTCGGTGGGAGTGGTCATCCCCACGAGAGGTCACAGGCCGGAGCACCTGCGCGCCGCGACGCGCGCCGCCCTCGGCCAGGTGTGCTCCGGATCGGTCGAGGTGGTCGTCGTCGTCGACGGCACGGACACCGCCGGGGTCACCGACCAGCTGGCCGACTTCCTCGCCCGGGGGGCGGGAACGACCTCGCGGAGTGTCCGGGTCGTGGCCAACCGGCGTCTCCCCGGTCTTCCCGGGGCGCGAAACACGGGCATCGAGGCGCTCGACACCGACCTGGTCGCCTTCTGCGACGACGACGACGAGTGGGCACCGGGCAAACTCGCCGCCCAGATGGGCGCGCTCGCGGCGCGGCCCGGCGCGGAGTTCGCCAGCTGCGCCATCGAGATCGAGTACGGCTCCCGCAGTGTCCGGCGCCTGGCGAGCACCTCCTCCATCACCCGGGCCCACCTGTTGCGCTCACGGATGGCGATGGTGCACTCCTCGACGTTCCTGTTCCGGCGTGGAGCGTTCCTGGTCGACGAGAGCGCGCCGAACGGTCAGAACGAAGACTGGGACCTGGCGCTGCGCGCCGCCGCGCGCCGTCCCATCGTGCATGTGGACCGTCCGCTGGTGCGAGTCCGCTGGGGCGCCTCGCAGTATGCGACCAGATGGGCGGACCGCATCGCCGGGCTTGAGTGGATGCTCGCCCGGCACCCGGATCTGGCCGTGGACCCGCGCGGCGCGGCACGGGTCTACGGTCAGATCGCCTTCCACAACGCGGCCCTCGGCAGGCGCAGGGAGGCCGGACGCTGGGCGTTGCGGGCGTTCACCGTACGGCGCGGCGAGCCACGCACGCCCATCGCGCTGGCCGTCGCGGCCGGTCTGGTCTCCGCCCACACGGTGCTGGGCGCGTTGCACCACCGCGGGCACGGCATCTGATGGCGACCGGTACGGCCAGGCAGACCCCGGGCCCGGCCCACGGCAGGCGGCGCCGGGACAAGAGCCAGGACGGGGGGAGGGACGAGGAGGCCCGTAAACGCCGCAGGGTGCGGGTCGCCGGTCTCGTCCTCGACCCGATGACCGAGGGCGAGGTCGTCGAGCATGTGGTCGCCTCGCTGAAACGCGGCGAGGGCGGCCACCTGGTGACCCCCAACGTGGACATCGGCTGGGCCGTCGCCCGCGACCCCGAGGCGCGCGAGCTGGTCGAGAAGGCCGATCTGGCGGTCGCCGACGGCATGCCGCTGGTGTGGGCGGCCGACCTGCTCGGCACACCCGTCCCCGGCAGGGTCACCGGCGCCGACCTGATCTGGTCCCTTTCGGACGCGGCGGCCTTCTACGGCTACCCGGTCTACCTGCTCGGCGGCCCGCAGGGCGCGGCCGCGCAGGCGGCGTCCCGGTTGCGCGGACGCCATCCCCGGCTGCGCGTGGTGGGGGCCGACGCCCCGCCGCACGGGTTCGAGACGACCGAGGAGGGCTACGCGGAGGTCAAGGACGCCATGCTGGCCGCCGCACCCCGGGTGGTGTTCGTCGGCCTGGGCTTCCCCAAACAGGACCGGCTCATCGCGAGGCTCCGCCAGGACATGCCCGCGACCTGGTTCATCGGCTGCGGCGCGGCGATCTCGTTCGCGGCGGGTACGGCCCGCAGGGCGCCTGCGTGGATGCGGCGCTCCGGGCTCGAATGGCTCTTCCGGCTGGTCAACGAGCCCGGCAGGCTGGCCCGCCGCTATCTTCTGCACGATCTGCCGTTCGCGCTCAAGCTGCTCACGGTCTGCCTGCTGCGGCGTCTGTTCTCCTGAAGGAGGCTCACCCGCCGGAGGCCAGCTCCAGGACCCGGCGGGTCTCCTCGGGGTTCAGCCGGTTCGCGGCGTGGGCCAGGGCCAGCCGGGAGTCCATGGGACGGTAGGCCGTACGGGACAGGCCGTGCCACACGAAGCCGCCCGCCGGCCCTGTGGACGCCGTGCACGCCCTGAGGACCCTTTCGCGCGCGCGGGCCGACCAGGTCAGGCCCAGCCTGCCGTACAGGGCGCGGAAGCCCTCCTCGGGGGCGGCGGCGAGGTCCTCGTAGCGGACCAGGGTGATCCCCGGGTGCCCGGCCGCCAGGGTCGTGACGACCCGTCTGGCCGCCCGCCACAGCGCGACGGCCTTGGCGATGCGGTCCTGGCAGCCGACGAACGCGCGCAGCGCCTCCAGGTGGGGGTGGTCCCTGATGAGCAGCGGCTGTTCGAGCAGTTCGTGGAAGTAGACGGTCCAGCCGAGCCGTTGCCAGCTGCCCACGAACGGCACCGCGTCACGTTGCAGCACGACCACCTGGCAGCCGAGGCGCTCTGCGAACCATCCGGCGGAGAACAACGCGAACGGGTCGTCGAGCAGCGCCCGCCGCCCGGTCAGCCGCCCCAGTGTGAAGGCCGCGCCGTACCTGGCCATCCGTGCCAGGTCGTACGGCGAGCGGTTGCGCCGCAGCTCGGCCAGGAACCGGTAGCGCAGCGCGACCGTGTCGGTGAAGGCGGGCAGCCAGAGGTCCTCGTTGTCCGGGCAGATGTACTGGAAACGGTGGGTGACGTGGGCGTTCAGCACCCCGGGGCAGCGGCCGGGCGGGTGCTGGGGGTTGAGCGGCTCGTTGACGTAGACCAGGCCGCCGCCCGCCGCCAGCATCTTGCCCGTCCAGCTCGTGCCGCTCCTGGGCAGCCCCGTGACGAGCACGGGAACCCGGCCCGTCACCGGGGCCGCCAGGGCCGCAACGCCCCCAGACTGTGGGCGCCGAAGGGGCGCAGGCCGAGGCGGCGGTGGATCTGCCACAGCGGCAGCAGATTCTTGACCAGCGTGCCCGAGGCCCAGGCGAGGGCCGCGCCCGCCGCGCCGTACGCGGGGGTCAGGAACGCCCCGCAGGCTGTGGTCACCGTGATCGCGGCGACCAGGTTGGCCAGACTGGAGCGGGTGTACCCGGCGGCGGTCAGCACCACGTCCACCATGCCGCAGGCCCCGGCGAGCATCATCGTCACGGCGAGGACCAGCGCCACGGCGGCACCCGAGGCGTACCCGTCGCCGAGGAGGCCGAGCAGCCACGGCGCGCACAGGGCGTACCCCAGCCAGAGCGGCCAGGTCAGCGCCACCAGCCACGTCGTCGCCGACTGGTACAGCGCGCGGGCGCGGCCCAGGTTCCCGGCGGTGAGCGCCTCGACCAGCCTGGGCTGCGCCGCCTGGGCCAGACCCCGGTTGACGAGCTGGCCGACCACCTTGAAACGGGTGGCGGCGGTGTAGACGGCGGCCTCCTCCGGCCCGGCGAGGACCGCGACGACCATGACGTCCAGCCGCTGGAACACCGCCTGGATCGCGGCGGCGGCCGACCTGGGCCAGGTGTGGCGCCACAGCTCACGCGCGGCCTCCAGGGCGTACGGCCCGGCGTAGGGCGTGTGGGGCAGCCGTCCACGCAGCCAGAGCGCCGCCAGGCACAGCACCGGGACGTACGGCAACGCCCAGGCGGCCACCAGGACCGGAACCGTCCGCACTCCGGAGGCGACGGCGAGGGAGACGAGCACGAGCTGGGCGACGGGCTGGAGCAGACCGTCGAGCAGCAGGGTCGGCAGCATCATCCCGAAGCCGCGTGTGGCGGAGACCAGGACGTCCGCGCACACGACGGCGGGCAGTGCGACCGCCAGCACCCGGAAAGCCGGGTCGGACAGGCAGGCGAACAGGACCGTCCCCACGGCCACCGAGAGCGCCGCGACCGGCGCCAGCGCCGCACGGACCTGCCCTCGCGCCCGGTCGTGACCGCAGGCGCCGGTCCCGGCGATGGCGTGGACGAGTCCGTTGCCCGCGTCGAGCCGCAGGACGCCCGCGACGGTCAGGCACAGCGCGGTCGCGGTGAAGAAGGCGCCCGCCGTCTGCCGGTCGGTGCCCCTGGTGACCAGCACGACCGTGAGGAACTGGGCGCCCGCTCCGACTCCGGCGCCGACGAGTCCCGCCAGGCCGTCCCTGGCCGCTCCTCCGACGCGCGGCAGCCTGGCCAGGCCCGCGGAGATCAGCGGCGCCACGAGGGGGGCGCGCCGAGCCAGTGGGGCAGCTTGGCGTCCCACTCCTCGAAGTGGTCGGTGAGTTCACGGCGCAACGAATCGGGCATCGGACCGGGCCGAGGACGGGCGTTGTGCCGTTCGAAGACCGGATCGCCGATGTGCGGCAGCCCCAGGAACTCCAGCACCCGGTCGTAGACGATCTCGGGTTCGCCGAAGAACCGCCCGCTGTCGATCACGAGTATCCGGTCCCTGCCGATCAGCGGCTCGAACCGGGCGAGCTGCTCGGCGTAGCGGCCCCTGGCGAGGTAGGCGTGGTGACGGTGCGCGTGACTCGTCGAGTACGGCGCGGCGCACAGCCCCTCCGCGGCTCCGGCGAGCCGTTCCTCCTCAAGCTCGACCGCCCTGGCGAAGGAGGGCTCCGTCTCGAACCCCCTGGCCAGTTCGTGGGCGTGCGCGGAGAAGGCGCGCTCGACCGGGTCGCGCACCAGGACGATCAGCTTCACACCCGGCAGGTCACGGGCGATGCGGGAGGCGGCCAGCGGATGGAACAGGTAGTAGGGGGAGGACTCGAAGACGTGGGGGCGGCAGCCGTACCGGCGGGTCAGCCTGGAGGTTCCTGCGTGTAGAGGGAAGTGCGCCCGGTACCACGACAGGCCACGGTCATAGGCCACGTCGAAGTAGTGCACCCCCTTGTGGAGGCCGGGCTTGAGGATCAGCGGGTGCTGGGAGAGCGCCCGGTAGAGCGAGGTGGTGCCCGTGCGCTGCGCCCCGGCGATCAGGAAGGAGGGCAGCACCCGTCCTGCGGCGGTGAACCGGCCTGCGGTCCGCGCGACGGCGTGCACGGAACGTTTCAGCATGGGCTTCACGACAGGAGCTCCTGGAAGTCGACGGTGGGGTTGAGCCAGCGCTCCGGCGGGCCGAGAGGGGCGTGGCCGTCGGCCGCGTGCCGGTCAGCCAGCGCGATCAGGTAGCGGATCACCGTCAGCTTGGCCTCGGCCGCGGAGAGCCCGAAGGGGGCCAGCGCAGGAAGGGCCTGGGCGAGGCAGGCCCTGGCGGTCGTCGCCGGGCCGTTGCGGCGCAGCAGGCGGTGGAAGAGGTGGTGGACGGCGTCGAAGCCGAACGGGACACCGGTGCCGAACCGTTCCCAGTCCCACACCAGCAGCCTGCCGTCCGCCGCGCGTGCGATGTTCCAGGGGGCGAAGTCTCCGTGCCAGGCGAAGCCCCGCCTGTGCGGGACGGGCAGGTGGCCGATCTCGGTGACGGCCTCGACGAGGAGGCGGCCGGGCACGGGGGTCGCTCGGGCGTTCCGCCGTACGGGCAGGGGGGACAGCGCGAGCACGGACAGGCCGCGCCACGTCCCGTGGTGGAGCACGGTCGGGGCGACGACGGTCTTCAGGGGGATGTCGGCGAGCATGGCGAGCGTGCGCGCCTCGTGTGTGACGAGGTCACGGACCCGGGGCGTGTCGCCGATCTTCACGAAGGCGGCCAGCCCGTCCCGCGCGTGGGCTTCGAGGATCGGCTTGCGGTTGGCGCGCCTGGGGGGACGGACGTGCAGCACGACCCGGATCGGGGTGCCGAGCGCCTGGCTCAGGTAGGTCTCGATGGTGTCGTCCCCGGAGGGCACCAGCACCTTCCTTCCCGGGTGCCACCACGCGCGGGGCGCCAGCCTGCGGGGAAACGTGCGGTGGGGGAGCAGGCTGTAGGGGCGGGGCTCGCCTTCCGAGGGGAACAGCAGGCCGACCGTCCTGGTGAGGTAGCGCAGCCGGACACGGGTGTCGTTCATGCGGCCCCACTCGTCATCGAGTTCCTCCAGAGCAGCGCGAAAGAGATCAGATACAGGCTGAGCGGTGTGACCAGCCCGTCGTAGACGAACATGTAGAGCAGGGTCAGGATCATCACCAGCACCCCGGCCAGGCCGACGGGGCTCCGGTCGGGCCAGTGGCGGCGGATCGCCCCGACGAAGAACGCCACGTACAGCCCGGCCCCGACGAACCCCTGGGTGATCATCAGGTGCCAGAGCTGACCGTCGCTGCCCAGCGGTGGATGGCCGCACCCCTCGCACCAGTCGGTCCTGCCGGTGGTGATCGTGTTGTGGTTGCCCATGGCGTTCCTGGTGTTGCCGTAGCCGATGATCGGCGAGGTGCGCGCCGCGGCGACGGTCGCCGAGACGGTGAAGGCGCGGATGTCGTTGCTGTGCGGGTTGTCCAGCCGTTCGGCGACCAGGGTGCGCAACGGGCTCAGGAGCAGCAGCAGCGCCCCGGCGGCGATGGCCGAGCAGGCCATGATCCGGGTCCGCGCGCCCAGGCGCAGCAGCAGGTAGACGGCCGCGACCCCGAGGCCGATCCACAGGCCCCGGTTCAGGGAGTAGACGACCGGGACGGCGCACAGCGCGAGCAGCGGGGCCACGGCCAGGCGTCTGCGCGGCCCGCCGTACGTCCACCAGCCGACCACGAACCAGACCAGCAGCACCGAGACGTTGCTTCCCCAGGCGTTGGCCCATTCGAAGGGGGCCTCGGGGCGGGGGGAGGCGTGGCCGAGGACCTTCTGCACCTGGGCCGTGGTCGGGTGGATCAGGTTGTGCACGTAGGGGTTGTCGGCGATCCAGTGGGGCAGCACCATCTCGACCGGTGAGGTGAGGTCGGCGCCGGGGACGAGAACCCCGAGCAGGCCGCCCACGACGGTCGTGACGAACAGCGCGCCGAGCATGCGCACCAGGGTGAGCTGGGGGAGCTCCCGCTGGGTCAGGTTGCCCAGGTAGAGGACCATGATCAGCAGGGAGACGTACAGGGCCAGGCGCATCAGGTAGCCGAGCACCCGCCCGAGACCGAAGTCGCCGTAGGTCCCCGGCGGCATCTCCCCCAGCATGAGCGCGCTGATGAGGTAACCGGCCAGCAGCATCAGCCAGAGGCCGAACCCCCGGGGAACCCTGATCGGCCGTCGCCGCCACAGCACCGCCGCCATCGCCGGGGCCAGCACGACGATCGACAGGCCGCCGAAACCGAGCGCCCACCAGACGGGGTAGCCGACGAGCAGCGCGGCGATCGGCCAGGCCGCCCGGTCCAGGCCTCTCACGGGGGGAAGGCCGTCTCTGGCGGGGACAACGTCCTGATCGGCACGGTGGGCATCGAGGCCCCGGCGACCCACCTGCCCGGCTCGGGGACGCTCTCCGGGGCACGGCCGGCGGCGCGGGGCGTCGGGCGGCTCACCGGGAAGGAGGTGGGCCAGTCGCCGGGGGCCTCGTCACGGCGCGACGCGACGCTGCGCGTATGGCGCGGTGTGTCCTGCGGGGGTTGCGGCGGGATCTGCTGGGCGGGGCGCTCCACCGTTCGCTGCGGGGGAGGCGGGGGGGTGAGGAGGCCGCCGACCACCGGCATGCCCTGCCTTCCGAGTCGCCGTACGGCCCGCGCCATCCCGCGTGGGGAGATCCCGGCGACGCTGACCAGCAGCACCGCGCCCTCCTCGCCTGCCAGTCTCTCGATCTCCTCGGGGCGTGCCCGCAGGACGGCGCCGGGTCCCGTCCCTCCGGTCGCGGGCGCGTTCTGCCTGGCGGGGCGGTCGCGGAGCCAGGCGAGGCCGACCCCGGTCAGGAGTCCGGCCATCAGGCCGCTGCCGAGGTAGAGGGGCGGGCTTGGCTGGCTGGGGGCGGTCGGGGGGACGGCCTCGCTGATCACGGTGCCGGGGGTCACGGCCACCGTCCGCAGCGCGTCGTACTTCACGGTGAGGTTGTAGACCTGGCGGCCGAGGACGTTCTGCCGCTGCGCGGCCAGGGTCCGCTCCGCCGTACCTTTGGGCAGGCTGGGGAGCGAGGCGACCACGGCGGACAGGCTCGCGTTGACCTGCTTCAGCTTGGACTGGAGCGCCCCCAGTTGGGCGTCCATCGCCCGTGCCGCGGCCTCGCGCCGGTTGTCCAGGTAGGCCCTGGCGTAGGCGCCCGCTCCCGCCGCCGCGGCGGCCGGGTCGGAGGCGGTGTAGGAGATGTCCAGGACCGAGGTGTTCGGGGGCACGGAGACCTCCACCGGCCCCGGGGTGCCGCCGAGCGTGCGCCCGGCCTTTCTCGCGACCACGGCGGACTGGGCGACCTGGGCCTCGGTGTCGAGGTTGAGCGCCTCGCGCTGCCGGTTGGTGACCTGGTTCGTCTGCTCCTGCAGGCCCGTCGGGGTGACCAGCACCTGGGCCGAGGCGGTGTAGGAGGGGGGGATCACGCACAGCAGCACGGCACCCGCGCCCGCGCCACCGGCGAGCAGGAACAGGATGGTCGGCCAGCGGCGGCGGAGGAAGGACACGTAGTCCGTCAGGTCTCCGCCGGAGCGGCGGACCGAGGCGTCCGGCGGAGGGCTCATATGTTTCGAGTCCTTTTCGAGGGGGTTTGATATGAGGGTTCGATGATTTCGAACGCTAGGAACTATAGGTCCGCCTGTTGTTTTCTCGATCCGATACACAAGATTTTCGTGGCGGGCGCCGTCGCGGTTGAAAGAAAATAAACACCATTTATCCGATATTTCCTTGCGATTGCCATGCGGGGGCGGCTCGGGAACGTCGAAGCCGGTGACGTGGCACGTCCACGCGGTGGCAGGCTTGGGGCGCGGCGGTGACCGCGGAGCCAGAAACCGGAATGACCGGAATGGTCGGAATGTTCGTGAGGAAACGGTGGTTCTGACGGTGTATTTGTGTGATGCCGCGATGCGGCTTTTTTCGCGGAAGGCGTTGGTCGCCGTTTCGGGTCTGGCACTGGTGCTCGGAACCGGGGCGTGCGCTCCTTCCGAGGGCGCCTCCCGCGACCGGCCGCGGAGCACTCCTGCACGGGCCGACGTGAGGCCGTCCGCCTGCGCGGTCGACGCCAAGCTCGTCCCCGCCTGCGGCGTCTGGTGGGGGATCGCGCCGGAGATCTTCACCGGCAGGCCCCCGCAGCGGGCGATCGCCCGCGCCGAACGGCGCATGGGCCGCCGCGCCGACATCGTGCACATCTACCACCGGGGCACCGAGCTGTTCCCGACCCCTCAGGAGCGCCGGATCGCCCGTGACCCGAAGGGCCGCAGAATCCTGCTGGTCAACTGGAAGCCGTCCCTCGACCACACCTGGGCGCAGGTCGCCGAGGGCGCGATCGACTCCCGCATCGACCGGCTGGCCGCGCACATCACCGGGAGCTTCCCCGAGAGGTTCTTCCTCACCGTCCATCACGAGCCGGAGAACGACGTACGGCAGCGCCCGGGCTCGGGCATGACCGCCGAGGACTACGCCGCGATGTTCCGGCACGTGGTGCTGCGCCTGCGGGGGGACGGCGTGCGCAACGCGGTCACGGTCATGACCTACATGGGCGCGCCCAACTGGGGGGCGAGCCCCTGGTTCGACCGGCTCTACCCCGGCGACGACGTGGTCGACTGGGTGGCGATGGACCCCTACGCCGACGAGCGGGTGCGGAACTTCGGCGACCTGGTCGACAGGACCCGCGAGGGGTTCGCCCGCTGGCCGGGGGCCTACCGGTGGATGAACGCGCACCTGCCGGGCAAGCCCGTCATGCTCGCCGAGTGGGGCGTGTTCGAGCGGCCGGGCGACCCCGCCTTCAAGGAGAGGTTCTTCGCCGGGGCACGGCGGCAGGTGCGCGACTATCCCCGGATCAAGGCGCTGGTCTACTTCGACTCGCCGCACGCCCCGAGGGGGGACACCCGCTTCGACACCACCCCGGGGGCCCTACAGGCCTTTTCCGGCCTCGCGCACGACCCCGACCTGCGCGCCCCCGCGGTTCCGCAGAAGTGACCAGGCCACGGCGCCGACGACGGACATCCCGCCGACGCTCCACAGCAGGGCCGTGTTGCCGACGCCCAGGAGCTTCAGCGCCGAGGCGAGCAGCACGACCGCGAGCAGCGCGCGGATGACGCCGCCCGGCGCCCAGGCGGAGATCCTGGCGCCGATGTAGACACCGGGGATCGAGCCGACCAGCAGGGAGGTGGTGATGGACAGCTGGAAGTCGCCGAACAGCAGGTGGCCGAGGGCGGCCGAGGCGACCAGCGGCACGGCCTGGACCAGGTCGGTGCCGACGAGCTGGTTGGCCTTCAGCGCCGGATACAGCGCGAGCAGCGCCACGATGATCAGCGAACCCGAGCCGACCGACGAGATGCCGACGACCAAGCCTCCGACCGTACCGACCAGTAAGGTCGGAATAGGGCGCACGACGATGGACGACAGCTCCGCCGAGGCCTTCCCCTGGTCGTCACGTGACATCCAGGCCTTGGTGACCAGCCCGACGACCGCCAGCAGCAGGGCGACGCCCAGGGCGTACTTGACCACCTCCTGGACCTGCTCGCCGTCCCCGAAGGCCCTGGCGGCGAAGACCCCGCAGAAGGCCGCGGGCACCGAGCCCGCGCACAGCCAGCCGACCAGGCGCAGGTTCACCGTCCCGCGCCGCATGTGGACGACCCCGCCGACCGGCTTCATGACGGCGGAGGCGACCAGGTCGCTGGAGACGGCGGCCAGAGGAGGGACGTTGAAGAACAGCAACATCATCGGCGTCATCAACGCGCCGCCGCCCATGCCGGTCAGCCCGACGATGATCGCGACGATGAAGGAGCCGGCTGCCAGGGGGATGTCGATGGCCATCGGTCGCTCACCATTTCTCGGTCACTCTCGGTCACTCTGGGTCGTTCAGGGTCACTGTGTGGCGGCGGCGCGGGGCCGCCCGTTGCGGGGGCCCGGCGCCCCGGGCCCCGGGGTCAACGGACCCACCCTCCCCGGATCAACGGGTCGAGCACCTGCCGTACCGCCTGGTCCACGCTGATCGAGGTGGTGTCGACGACCAGGTCGGCGTCGTCGGGCTCCTCGTAGGGGTCGGAGATCCCGGTGAACTCGGGGATGAGACCCGCGCGCGCCTTGGCGTAGAGCCCCTTGCGGTCACGGCGCTCGCACTCTTCGAGCGGAGTGGCCACGTGGACCAGCAGGAAGTCGGCGCCGACCGCCTCGACCATCTCCCTGACCTCCTCGCGGGTCGCGGCGTAGGGCGCGATGGGCGCGCAGATCGCCAGCCCGCCGTGCCTGGCCGCCTCCGCGGCGACGAACCCGATCCTGCGGATGTTCAGGTCGCGGTCCTGCTTGGAGAAGGTCAGCCCCGCGGACAGCAGCCGCCTGACCACGTCCCCGTCCAGATAAGTGACCGTACGGCCGCCGCGTTCGAGCAGCGCGTCCCGCAGGCCCCTGGCCACGGTGGACTTCCCTGAGCCGGACAGGCCGGTGAAGAAGACCACCAGGCCGCGCCGGTGCGGCGGGCCGGGCAGCGTCACCGGCTCGGGGCCCGCCAGGTGCTCGGTGGCGCCGTAGGCCTCCGCGACACGCTCACGCAGCTCCAGATCGATGCTGGGGTCGTCTCTGCGAGCCAGGGGCACCACGGCCAGGAGGGCGTCCTCGCCGAGCCTCTCACGCGCCTTCAGCGCCGCGCGGACCACCGCGGGGCCGCCCTCACCGAATGCCAGCGGCAGCAGCAGCACCACGGCGCCCAGCTCCCGCGCGGTCGCCTCGATCTCGCCGAGGTCGTCCAGCGGGCCGCGCATGGTGACCGCGAGCGCGGGCCGCTCACCCAGCTCCTTGCGGATCTCCGCCGGGGTGAGGCGCAACCTGGCGAAGGGGCCGTGCTCCGGGGCGTCGAGCGCCTCGACCGGACCGGCGACGAGGCCGTCGTGACGGTCGGTGACGGTGAGCACGGCCAGCGCGGCACCCTCGGGGTCGCGCAGCGTGACCCGGTCGCCGGGGACGGCCGGATGGTCGTCGGGCAGCGCGAACGTGACCGGCGCGGGCCAGCTCGTGCCGTCCGTCAGGACGCCGTGCCCGTCGACGGAGTGCGCGTCGGCCGAGCTCATGAAGCCCGTCAGAGGCTGGAAGGCACCGGAGAGCAGCAGCTCCAGGTCGGCCAGCTCATGGGCGTCGGGGGTCCACTCGAAAGGGGCCGTCATCTGCTCCACAATCCCGATCAACTTAGTCGGATTTCATCACCTTACCTACTCCAGTTGTCCCACACCAACCCCTCCGGCTCATATCAACCGGGCGAAGTGGTTCTGCGGCTTGCGGACGACCATGGTGATCTCGTCGTGCGAGGCGGGCCGCCGCCCCCGGGAGACGGTCTCGACCATGGAGCAGACGAGCTTGACCAGGGCGTGCTTCGGCCCGCTCAGCGCCGGGCCGCTCGTGGCCGACACGTCGTCGGTCACCATCAGGCCGCGTGTCAGGCAGTAGGAGTGCATTCCCTCGCGCGAGGTGATCTCGCCGTAGAAGGGGCGCAGCGGGCCGACCGCGCCCTCGGGGGCCAGCTTCGGCCACAGCAGCCGCCGTAGCACGTTGGGCAGCAGCCGTTCGCACGTGCCGTAGGCCGAGGCGCGGTCACGCATCCGCAGCAGCACCAGGCCGCCCGGGCGCAACCCGGCGAGCAGCCGGTCGAGCACCAGCTCCGGGTGCTCGATCCGTTCGAGCAGGAACGGTACGTGCAGGACGTCGAACGCGCGGGGCGGCACGGGCACCGAGCGCAGATCTCCCAGCGCCAGCGCGTCGAGGTCCTTGCGGGCCCCCGCGCTCACCCGCAGCGCGGGCAGGTCCTCGTCGATCCCGGTGACCCGCGCCTGGACCCCTTCGAGGTCGAGCGGCTCCGGCCATCCGCACCCGGCGACCAGGATGTCCAGCCGTCTGCCGGGCTGCCCCGCCGCCTGCTCGCGAATCCGCCTGCTGAATATGTCGTCCCGCGAGACGACCGACCGTACCTCAGACATGCAACCGACAGTAGTCAATTGCGCACCGATAGTCGCGCATTGGCCATCGCCCGACGGTGACGATTGCGGTCCCCGCCCCAAGGGCCCCACGTGCCCGCCGGGCGGGCGGCGGGCCGGAACACCGCCGACGAACACCGGTAGCCTGGGAGAGCCCCGTGCCGGACCCGGCCCGGGGCCTGCCGTGTTGCCGTCGTGGGGCTGTGGGCGAATCTGATGAGCCTTTCCGGACTACTTGACCTTGTCGCTGGAGAGCCGAAGCTGGCCTCCGTCCTCCGTGACGTGCGCGGGGGCGACCTCTCCGACGTCTCGCTGATCGCGCCGCCCGCGCTGCGGCCGTTCACCGTGGCCGCGCTGTCCAGGGACGGGGCCGAGGACGGCGCGCGGACCGTTCTCGCGGTGACCGCGACCGGCCGCGAGGCCGAGGACCTCGCCGCGGCGCTGACCAGCCTCATCGACGGTGACTCGGTCGCGGTCTTCCCCGCCTGGGAGACCCTGCCGCACGAGCGCCTCTCACCGCGCAGCGACACGGTCGGGCAGCGGCTGGCCGTACTGCGCAGGCTGGCGCACCCCGTCGCGGGCGACGCCGCCGCCGGGCCGCTGCGGGTGATCGTCGCCCCGGTCAGGGCCGTGCTCCAGCCGATCGTGCGGGGCCTGGGCGACCTGCGCCCGGTACGGCTGCGCGCCGGTCAGGACGCCGACCTCGACGCCGTCGTCGCCCAGCTCGTCGAGAACGGCTACAGCCGGGTCGACATGGTGGAGAAGCGCGGCGAGGTCGCGGTCAGGGGCGGGTTGCTCGACGTCTTCCCGCCCACCGAGGAGCACCCGCTGCGCCTTGAGTTCTGGGGAGACACCGTCGAGGAGATCCGCTGGTTCAAGGTCGCCGACCAGCGCTCCCTTGAGGTGGCCGAGGGCGGCCTGTTCGCGGCCCCCTGCCGGGAACTGCTGCTGACCGAGGAGGTCAGGGAGCGGGCACGGCTGCTGGCCGAGGAGCACCCGGCGCTGACCGAGATCCTCGGGCAGCTGGCCGAGGGGGTCGCCGTCGAGGGCATGGAGGCGTTCGCGCCCGTGCTCGCCGGGGAGATGGACCTGCTGGTCGACCACCTGCCCGCGCGCGCCGCGGTGTTCGTCTGCGACCCCGAGCGCATCAGGGGACGGGCGGAGGAACTGGTGCGCACCAGCCAGGAGTTCCTTGAGGCGTCGTGGATCAACGCCGCCTCGGGCGGCGAGGCGCCCATCGACCTCGGGGCGGCGGCCTTCCGCAGCCTTGAGGAGGTCCGCGACCACGCGCGGGAGCTGGGCCAGCCCTGGTGGTCGATCGCGCCGTTCGGCGGCGACGACCTGGGCGACGGGCTGCTCCTGCCCGCCAAGGAGGCGGAGAGCTACCGGGGCGACACCCAGCGGGCACTCGGCGACATCAAGGGCTGGCTTGAGGAGGACAGGGCCGTCGTGCTGCTCAGCGAGGGCCACGGCCCCGCCGAGCGCATGGTTGAGCTGCTCAAGGGCGTGGACCTGCCCGCCCGTCTTGAGGCCGGGCTCGACACGGCCCCCGACCCCAAGGTCGTGCACGTCACGACCGGCCTGGTCGAGCACGGTTTCGTCGCGCCGGGGCTGGCCGTACTGACGCATCTGGACCTGGTGGGGCAGAAGGCCTCGACCAAGGACATGCGCAGGCTGCCCTCCAAGCGGCGCAACATGGTCGATCCGCTCCAGCTCAAGGTCGGCGACCACGTGGTGCACGAGCAGCACGGCGTCGGACGCTACGTCGAGATGGCGCAGCGGACCGTGCAGGGCGCGACCCGCGAGTATCTCGTGATCGAGTACGCCAAGGGCGACCGCCTCTACGTGCCGACCGACCAGCTCGACGAGGTCACCCGCTACGTCGGCGGAGAGGCCCCCACGCTCAACCGGATGGGCGGCGCCGACTGGGCCAAGGCGAAGACCAAGGCCAAGAAGGCGGTCAAGGAGATCGCCGGGGAGCTGATCCGCCTCTACTCCGCCAGGATGGCCTCACCCGGGCACGCCTTCGGGACCGACACCCCCTGGCAGCGGGAGATGGAGGACGCCTTCCCCTACGCCGAGACCGGTGACCAGCTGGAGGCCATCGACGAGGTCAAGCGCGACATGGAGCGGGCCGTCCCGATGGACAGGCTGATCTGCGGCGACGTCGGCTACGGCAAGACCGAGATCGCGGTGCGGGCGGCGTTCAAGGCCGTCCAGGACGGCAAGCAGGTCGCGGTGCTCGTGCCCACGACGTTGCTGGTCCAGCAGCACCTGTCGACCTTCACCGAGCGTTTCTCCGGATTCCCGCTGAACGTCAGGCCGCTCTCGCGCTTCCAGACGGACGCCGAGGCCAAGGCGACGATGGAGGGACTGCGCGAGGGCTCCGTCGACGTGGTGATCGGCACCCACAGGCTCTTCTCCCCGGAGATCAGGTTCAAGGAGCTCGGCCTGATCATCATCGACGAGGAGCAGCGCTTCGGCGTCGAGCACAAGGAGGCCATGAAGCATCTGCGGACCCAGGTCGACGTGCTGGCCATGTCCGCGACGCCGATCCCGCGCACACTGGAGATGGGCCTCACCGGCATCCGGGAGATGTCGACGATCCTCACCCCGCCGGAGGAGCGGCACCCGATCCTCACCTTCGTCGGGCCGTACGACGACAAGCAGATCGCCGCCGCCATCCGGCGCGAGCTGATGCGCGACGGCCAGGTGTTCTTCGTGCACAACCGGGTCTCCAGCATCAACAAGGTCGCGGCCATGCTGCACGAACTGGTTCCCGAGGCCAGGATCGCCGTCGCGCACGGCCAGATGCAGGAGCACCAGCTCGAACGGATCATGGTGGGCTTCTGGGAACGCGAGTTCGACGTGCTCGTCTCGACCACGATCGTCGAGTCGGGCCTGGACGTGCCCAACGCCAACACGCTGATCGTCGACCGGGCCGACAACTACGGCCTGTCCCAGCTCCACCAGCTGCGCGGCCGGGTCGGGCGTGGCCGTGAGCGCGGCTACGCCTACTTCCTGTACCCGCCGGAGAAGCCGCTCACCGAGACCGCCCACGAGCGCCTGGCCACCATCTCCCAGCACACCGAGATGGGCGCGGGCATGTACGTGGCGATGAAGGACCTGGAGATCCGGGGCGCGGGCAACATCCTCGGCGCCGAGCAGTCCGGGTTCATCGCGGGAGTCGGCTTCGACCTGTACGTGCGGATGATGGCCGAGGCCGTCCAGGAGCAGAAGGCCAAGCTGTCCGGCGCCCCCGTCACCCAGGAACGCGCCGACGTCAAGGTCGAGCTGCCGATCGACGCGCACATCCCGCACGACTACGTGACCTCCGAGCGGCTGCGCCTGGAGGCCTACAAGCGCATCGCCGCCGTCGAGTCCGACGAGCAGGTCGCCGCGGTCCGTGACGAGCTCCTCGACCGGTACGGCAGGCCGCCCCAGCCGGTCGAGAACCTCCTTGAGGTCGCCCGCTTCAGGATCCGGGCCCGTACGGCGGGGCTGACCGACGTCACCCTCCAGGGGCAGAACATCCGCTTCGCCCCCGTGGACCTGAGGGACTCCCAGCAGGTCAGGCTGCAGAGGCTGTACCCGAAGGCACTGCTGAAGCAGGCGGCCGGTACGTTGCTCGTACCCGTGCCGAAGACCAGGCCGCTCGGCGGCCAGCCGCTGCGCGACCTGGACCTGCTCAGGTGGTGCGGTGACCTGGTCCAGGCGATGTTCCTTGAGAACCAGCCGGTAAAGTAAACGGCGTCTGTCGTGAAGGGATCGCAAGTGAAGTCGACTCGACTGCGCGTCATCCTGGCGGTCGCCGCCGCAGGAGCCGCGCTGACCGCCTGCTCTCCGGGGCAGGCAGGCACCGCCGCCATCGTCGGCGGTGAGCGGATCAGCACCGGCGAGCTGGACAGCAGCGTCAAGGAGTACGAGGAGGCCCTCGCCAAGGCCAACGTCTCCCCCGCTGACCTGCAGTTCCCCGGCAGCGTCCCGCAGGTGGTGCTGTTCCAGCTGGCCACCGCCAAGCAGTACACCAAGGCGGCCGAGCGGCAGGGCATCACGGTCACCGAGGCCGAGATCGACCAGGTGGTCGCCGCCTCCGGTGGCGAGGCCCAGCACGAGCAGCGGATGCTCCAGCAGGCCGTCGCGCCGTCGCACTCGCGCGAGTTCACCAAGGCCGGTCTGATGCTCACCAAGCTCATGGCCAAGTACGGCGGCGGCGCCGACCAGGAGGCGCTCCAGCGGGGCCAGGCCCAGGCGATCAAGGACCTGCAGGCCGTCAAGGTCACCTGGAGCCCGCGTTACGGCGTGCTGAACGACAACCGCAGCGAGCAGTCTCCGCAGCTGTTCGTGGACGCGGGCCGTTTCGGCGCGATCCCTCCCGCCGCACGGGCCCAGTAGTCTCGGGGGCATGCCCCTGATCGTCGTCACCACCTCGCCCAGGGTCGCCCCCGGGCTGCTCAGCCACCACGCGTGGCAGGTCCTGAGGGAGGGGCCGGTGCGCACCGGCTCCGCCGGACATCCGCACCTGCCCCATCTGGAGGAGGCCGGCGTCACCGTCGAGGTCGTCGAGCCCGATCCGGCGGCCCTGGTGCGCGAGGCCCGTGACGGGACCGTGGTCTGGCTCGGGGCCGACGAGGCGTTGATGCGCGCGGTCGGGCACGCGGCGCTCGCCCTCGACGACCCGCCGGTGATCGAGGTGGTGCCGGGGTCGTACGACCTGCCGGGCGGGCGGCTGCTCGACCTGGTCGAGGTGATGGACCGTCTCAGGACGAACTGCCCGTGGGACGCCAAACAGACCCACGAGTCGCTGGCGCCGTACCTCCTTGAGGAGGCCTACGAGGTGCTGGAGACCATCGAGGAGGGCGACCACGCCGCGCTGCGTGAGGAACTCGGCGACCTGCTCCTCCAGGTGGCCTTCCACGCAAGGCTCGCCCGTGAGCGCTCCGCGGGGGAGGGCGGGTTCGACATCGACGACGTGGCCGACGGGATCGTCGCCAAGCTCGTCCGCCGCCACCCGCACGTGTTCGCGGACGTCAAGGTCACCGGCGCCGAACAGGTCGGCGACAACTGGGAGGCCATCAAGGCCGCCGAGCGCGCGGCCAAGAACGACGGCGACGCCGGGTCCGTCCTCGACGGGGTCCCGATGGGCCAGCCCGCTCTCTCCCTGGCGGCGCAGCTCATCCGGCGCGCGGGGCGGGTCGGCGCACCGGACGGCCTGCTCGTCGATCCCGAGGCCGCCGGAGACGACCTGGGAGCGCGCCTGTTCGCCCTCGTACGGCGGGCGCACGAGGCCGGTCTCGACCCCGAGGCCGAACTGCGCGCCACCGCCCGCCGCTACCGCGACCGGGTCCGGGCCTGGGAGGCGGGGGAGACCGGGGAGGCCTGAACCGGGTCAGACCAGACGGCCGTTGACGAACTGGACGAGGCCGTAGGCGCGGTGGCGCAGGCCGGAGAAGCCGAGCCTGTTCAGGGCCTCGACCACCTCCTCGTCCCCGAACAGGCGCACCCCCGAGGCCACGCCGACGAGGGCGTTGAGCGGCCCGCCGTACGGCACCCGCCTGGTCGTCATGACGGCGATCCTGCCGCCCGGCCTGAGGACCCTGGCCATCCCGGCGAGAGCCTCGAAGGGGCGTTCGAACAGGTAGAGCGCCGCCAGGCAGGAGACCGCGTCGAAGCAGCCGGGCAGGAACGGCAGGCCGGCGGCGTCACCCCGGACGTAGCCGACGTTGCCGAGGCCACGCGCCCGGGTGTCGCGCACCGCGCGGGCGAGCATCGACGCCGAGGCGTCCAGGCCGACGGCCAGGCCCGCGGGGCCGACGCCGTCCGCCAGCGCCCGGGTCACGTTGCCCGGCCCGCAGGCGACGTCGAGCACCCGGTCGCCGGGGCCGAGTTCGAGCATCCTGCCGACCAGTGCCAGCTCCTGGCGGGTGCCCGGCCCGAAGGGGCCCTTCATCGCCCCGAGGACCGCCGGGCGCCAGACCCGCTCGTAGATCCCCGGCAGGAATCCCGAACGCATCAGCCACTGGACGGGCGATCCGGCGGGCTCCGCGCCGAGCAGGTCCAGGTAGCCGCCGGCCGTGGCGTCCCGTCCCGCCAGGCCGAGCAGGGTGGGGTCCAGCAGTTCACGGACCCGGTCGAGTGCCGTGGCTTGGCTCATGGTTCTGATTTGAGCACATCCGGAATTCGAAGGGGGAAGCCGCCCACCGTACTGGGAGGTAGGCCTCGATAGGCTTCTGCGGCAATCTGTCCTGCGACTTTAGGAGCGCTTCGTGGCTTCCATCGAGGGTGTCACCGCCCGCGAGATCCTTGACTCCAGGGGCAACCCGACGGTTGAGGTCGACATCCTGCTCGACGACGGCAGCGAGGGGCGCGCAGCGGTGCCGAGTGGTGCCTCGACCGGTCAGTTCGAGGCCGTCGAGCTGCGTGACGGCGACAACCGCTACGGCGGCAAGGGCGTCGAGAAGGCCGTGCTCGGGGTGACCGACGAGATCGCCGACGAGATCCTCGGGTTCGACGCGGCCGAGCAGCGCAGCATCGACCAGGTGATGATCGACCTCGACGGCACGCCGAACAAGAGCCGTCTCGGCGCGAACGCGATCCTCGGCGTCTCCCTCGCCGTGGCGAAGGCGGCGGCCGAGAGCGCGGAGCTGCCGTTGTTCCGTTACCTCGGTGGCCCGAACGCGCACGTGCTGCCCGTGCCGATGATGAACATCCTCAACGGTGGCGCGCACGCCGACACCAACGTCGACATCCAGGAGTTCATGATCGCGCCGATCGGAGCCGAGTCGTTCCGTGAGGCCGTGCGAATGGGCACCGAGGTCTACCAGGCGCTCAAGGCCGTGCTCAAGGAGAAGGGCTACGCCACCGGGCTCGGCGACGAGGGCGGTTTCGCGCCCAACCTGCCCTCCAACCGTGACGCGCTCGACCTGATCCTGGTCGCCATCGAGCGGGCGGGTTACGTGCCCGGTGAGGACGTCGCCCTCGCGCTCGACGTCGCGGCCTCGGAGTTCCACTCCGACGGCGTCTACACCATCGACGGCAAGGGCCTCTCCTCCGCCGAACTGGTGGCCTTCTACGAGGACCTGGTCGCCAACTACCCGCTGGTCTCCATCGAGGACCCGCTGAACGAGGAGGACTGGGAGGGCTGGAAGGCCATCACCAAGGCACTCGGCGACAAGATCCAGATCGTCGGTGACGACCTGTTCGTGACCAACCCCGAGCGGCTCGGCCGGGGCATCGCCGAGGGCACCGCCAACGCCCTGCTGGTCAAGGTCAACCAGATCGGCACCCTGACCGAGACCTTCGAGGCGGTCGACCTGGCGCACCGCAGCGGCTACCGCTGCATGATGAGCCACCGTTCCGGCGAGACCGAGGACACCACGATCGCCGACCTCGCGGTGGCCACCAACTGCGGTCAGATCAAGACCGGCGCCCCGGCCCGCTCCGACCGCGTGGCCAAGTACAACCAGCTGCTGCGCATCGAGGAACTGCTCGACGACGCCGCCCGCTACGCGGGTCGCGCCGCTTTCCCGCGCTTCCAGCGGTAGTTTCGCCTGTATGGCTTGCGCCCGATTTGCTCGGGCGCGAGCCATACGGCGGGCGCTCAGGGCCCGGCCGTACGGCGAGGCGGGCGAAGCGAGCGGGGACGGGGAGGCGCGGGTGGCGAGACGGCCGCAGTTGACGGGACGGGCCGCGGTCCTCGCGATCGTGGTGTGCGCGATCGCCATGAGCCTCGCCTACCCGATCAGGGAGTACGTCGCGCAGCGGCGCTACATCGCCCAGCTCGAACAGCAACGGGCCAGGGAACTGGCCGAGATCAAGGAGCAGGAGGACCGCTACCGCCAGCACTTCGACCCCGGCTACATCAAGCGGCAGGGCAGGGAGCGGCTCTTCTACTGCGACCCGGGCCGCAAGTGCTACGTCGTCATGCGGGAGCGGCAGGGCCAGAGCCAGGGGCAGGGCGGAAGCATCCCGGCCGGGGGGAAGAAGGCCGTGACGTCGCCGTGGTACCAGACGCTCTGGGAGTCGGTCGAGGCGGCGGACTCGGGAACCGGTGCGAAGGTGGCCGGGACCGGCGGATGACCCCGATACCCTGGATGTCGTCTTTCAGGGGGTGTCACAGATGGTTGACGACCGCGACGTCGCGGCTGTGGAGCGGCAGCTCGGCCGGACCCCACGGGGTCTGCGGGCGGTCGCGCACCGCTGTCCGTGCGGGCTGCCGGACGTGGTCGAGACGGCTCCCAGGCTGCCCGACGGCTCGCCGTTCCCGACGCTGTTCTACCTGACCTGCCCCAGGGCGGCCTCGGCCATCGGCAGGCTCGAAACCTCGGGGATGATGCGGGACATGCAGGCCAGGCTGGCCGAGGACCCCGAGCTGGCCCGGGCCTACCAGGCCGCGCACGACGACTACGTCGCGCGCCGCGACAAGGCCGCGGCCGAGCTGGGCATCGAGCCGCTGCCCAGGGACATGCAGAGCACCGGGGGCATGCCGGTCAGGGTCAAGTGCCTGCACGCCCTGGTCGGGCACGAACTGGCGGCGCCGGGGACCAACCCGTTCGGCCGCGAGGCGCTGGACGCGCTCGGCGAGTGGTGGGCGGACGGCCCCTGCTGCGCCGGGGAAACCCAGTCTTCAGACACGACAACCAACGAGGAGACCATGTGACCCGTGTCGCCGCGATCGACTGTGGCACCAACTCCGTCCGCCTGCTCATCGCCGACATCGACGGGGGCGTCCTGACCGACGTCGAGCGTCAGATGGAGATCGTCAGGCTGGGACAGGGCGTCGACAGGACCGGCAGGCTGGCCCCGGAGGCGCTCGAACGCACCTTCGCCGCGATGCGCGGTTACGCCGGGCTCATCGAACGGCACGGCGCCTCGGCGGTGCGGGTCGTCGCCACCAGCGCGACCAGGGACGCCGCCAACCGCCAGGACTTCGTCGACGGTGTCAGGGAGATCTTCGGCGTCGAGCCCGAGGTGATCACCGGAGCCGAGGAGGCCGAGCTGTCCTTCACCGGGGCCACCCGCGACCTGGTACGGCTCTCGCCGGAGACCGGCCTGCCGACCCCGGAGGGAACCAGGCCGCCCTACCTCGTGTTCGACATCGGCGGTGGCTCGACCGAGTTCGTGCTCGGTTCGACGCACGCCGAGGAGGCGATCTCGGTGGACATCGGCTGCGTCAGGCTGACCGAGCGGCACCTGCGGGGCTCGACGGCGCCGCCGTCCCCCGAGGTGGTCGAGGCCATCACCTCCGACATCGACGACGCGCTCGACCGGGTCGCGGAGAAGGTTCCGGTAGAGCGGGCGCTGACGCTGGTGGGTCTCGCGGGCTCGGTGACGACCGTCGCGGGAATAGCGCTTGACCTGCCGGAATATGACCCGGATAAAATTCACCACTCGCGAATTCCGGCAAATCGGGCGCATGAGATTTCCCGCCGGCTGCTGGGGATGACCCACGAGGAGCGCGCGGCCATAGGGGTCATGCATCCCGGCCGGGTGGACGTCATCGGCGCGGGCGCCCTCATTCTCGACCGCGTCCTGCAGCGGTACGGATTCGACGAAGTCGTTGTCAGCGAACGTGACATCCTCGATGGAATCGCATGGCTGACATCTAAACTTTAATGAGATCTAGACATTTGACTTGTTGATGGGGTATTGAGAGATCGTTCCGTTCATGATTAGGTAAAGGGGCTTTAGCGAGGCTTTGCCGTGGGGCCCGGCACAGCTGGTGTCGGGGCGGCAACCGTCTCCGGAGCGCATTCGCTTCCTAACGAAACGGAGCAACCCCTCATGAAGTCCGGACTAGCACGCAGGCTAGCCGCGGTGAGCGCCGGCACGGCCATGCTGGCGACGATGGCGACGGCCCTGATGGCCTCGCCCGCGGCCGCTGCGAGCGCATCCACCCAGACGGCCGCCACGGCCGTCGCCAAGCCGAGGCCCGCGGTCTCGGTCGGCACCCCCAAGGCGTCCCCCTCGAACTACAAGGGTGACTGCCCCGTCAACGTGACCTTCTCCTCGACCGTCAAGGTGAAGGCCGTTGCCTCCCGGACCACCGTCGCCTACCGCTGGCTGCGCGGCGACGGCTCCAAGAGCAAGGTCAAGACCCTTGTTCTGAAGGGCAAGGGCAACAAGTCGGTCACCGTCAAGGAGACCTCGAAGTTCAAGGGTGACGTCAAGGGCTGGCAGGCCCTGCAGGTCTTGGCCCCCAGGGGCGCGACCTCCAAGAAGGGAAGCTTCCGGGTTTCCTGTGGTGGTGGCGACGAGGGCGGCGGCAAGGAAGTCATCCAGGTCGGCGTCGGTGCCCGCGCGTGGGTCAACGAGGGCAACTGCCAGGCCACGCTGGTCGGCCGCATCACCGCCTCCAGCCCCACCTGGGTGCGGTACCGCTGGGTCGTCAACGGTGACGTCGTCGACCGTGACGTCGTCCGCGTCAGCAGCTCGACCAAGGTGTTCCACGTGATCAGGCCGCGTCACAGCCTCAGCGGCTGGGCCGTTCTGGAGATCGTGGACCCGGTTCAGAACTCCTCCAACCGCGTCGGCTTCAGGGTCTGGTGCAAGGACGAGTCGCCGAAGGTGACCGCGTCCGTCAGCGCTCCCGACTCCTACACCGGCACCTGCCCGGTCACCCGTAACTTCACCGGCACGATCTCGGTCTCCGAGGGTCGTGGCAGCGTCAAGTACCGCTGGATCCGTGACGGCGTCGCCGGTTCCTGGCAGGACGTCTACTTCGGTGGCCACGGCTACCAGTCCCGCACCGTGACCGACTCCTGGGGCGCCTCGGCCTCCGGGACGAGCAAGCGGGCGATCGAGCTCTACCGTGGTTCGACCACCGGCACCGTCGAGGGCAAGGTCACCTGCCAGGCCCCCGCTCCCGAGGTGAAGGTCTGGGTCGTGGGCGAGAGCGTCTCGGCCACGCAGACCGCGGGCGCCTGCCCCGCGGCCTCCCTGTCCGGCTCCGGCCAGATCTACGCCAGTGGCGCGACCACGCTCACCTACCGCTGGACCGTTGACGGCGTGACCGTCGAGTCCGGCCCGCTGGTCTTCACCGAGGCCGGCACCAAGACCGTGACCTTCACCAAGGCGACGAACGGCACCCACGGCGGCAGCGCGAAGCTGGCGATCGACGGGGCCGGCTCGCAGTCGGTGAACTTCAACGCGGTCTGCCAGGCCTGAGCGCGTGCCGGGGGAACCCTCCTGGCTCCGTGACGGCCCGCCCCACGTCTGACGCGGGGGCGGAAACGAGTTGAGAGAGCGGCGCTCGCCTCAGGCGGGCGCCGCTTTCGCGTGCCCGAGGTTAAGGGCGTGTTTCCTCCTGGCACGATCGAGGACATGACATTCGTTCCTCCAGGGTCCGGCTGGCCCGAAGACCCCGCCCTGCCGGACACTCCCGTCGCCCACGACCCCGCCCAGGTCGTACGGCTGGCGGCGGCGAGCCGTACGCTCGGTGAACTGACCGCCAGGCAGTCCGTCTGCCGGGCCTGCCCACGCCTGGTCGCCTGGCGGGAGGAGGTGGCGACGGTCAAACGGCGGGCCTTCGCGGAGGAGACCTACTGGGGCAGGCCCATCGCCGGGTGGGGGGAGGACAGGCCGGAGGTCCTCATCGTGGGGCTCGCCCCCGCGGCGCACGGCGGCAACCGCACCGGGAGGATCTTCACCGGTGACCGCAGCGGGGACTGGCTGTTCGCCTCGCTGTACCGGACGGGGCTCGCCGTACAGGAGACCAGCACGCGCGCCGGGGACGGGCAGCGGCTCGTCGGCGCCCGGATGCTGGCCTCGGTGCGCTGCGCCCCGCCGGGCAACAAGCCGGAGCCGGCCGAGCGTACGGCCTGCTTCCCCTGGCTGGCCAGGGAGATCGAACTGGTCGCCGACAGCGTCCGGGTGATCGTCGTGCTCGGGGGATTCGCCTGGCAGGCGATCTGGCCCGCGCTACGGGAGGCCGGGTACGTCCTGCCCTCCCGCAGGCCGCCCTTCGGACACGGCGCCGAGGTCGAGATCTCCCGTGGCGGGAAAACGGCCCGTCTTCTCGGGTGCTACCACCCGAGCCAGCAGAACACGTTCACCGGCCGGGTGACGGCCGAGATGCTCGACACCCTTCTGACCAGGGCAAACGTGTTACGGAGCTTGTGAACTCGATCACAAAGAGAAGATCGTCAAAACTTCGCTCTGAAATGTCCGTATTTTATCGCCGTTCTGGAAACTATGGCGAAAGTTACACAGGGGGTGCCTGGTCTGGTTTTCGAGGGAGACGTATGCTTGTGAAAGCTTTCACAAGGCATCGACCTAAGGATGGCGTCGAAGTGAACCGTACCGCCAAGCACATCGTGGTCGTCGGCGGAGGTTACGTCGGGCTCTACACCGTGCTGCGTCTGCAGCACACCCTTCGTAAGGAACTGCGCGACGGTAGCGTCCGGATCACCGTTCTCACCCCCGAATCCCACATGACCTACCAGCCGTTCCTTCCCGAGGCGGCGGCGGGAAACCTCTCGCCCCGGCACGTCGTCGTCCCGCTGCGGCGGGTGCTGTCGAAGGCGACGATCCTCAACGGCAAGGTCACCAAGGTCAACCACGCGGCCAAGACCGTGGCCTTCGAGCCGAACGTCGGCACCCCGCACGACATCGGCTACGACATCCTCGTCATGGCGGCGGGATCGGTCTCGCGCACGCTGCCCATCCCGGGTCTGGCCGACGCCGCGATCGGCTTCAAGACGGTCGGTGAGGCCATCGCGCTGCGCAACCGGGTGCTCGAACTCCTCGACCGCGCCGAGACCGACGAGGACGAGGCGCTGCGCCGCAGGGCGCTGACGTTCGTCGTGGTCGGCGGCGGCTTCGCGGGCGTCGAGGCGCTGGCCGAGCTTGAGGACATGGCCGTCGACGCCGTCCGCTACTACCGCAACGTCTCCCGCAAGGACATGCGCTGGGTCCTCGTCGAGGCGACGGATCGCATCCTGCCCGAGGTCGGCCCCGAGATGGGCAAGTGGACCGCCGAGCAGCTGCGTGAGCGCGGCATCGAGGTCAAGATGAACACCCGCCTCGACTCCTGCGAGGGCGGCCTGGTGAAGCTCTCCGACGGTGAGGAGTTCGAGGCGGCCACCATCGTCTGGACCGCGGGGGTAAAGCCCAGCCCCGTCGTCAACGCCGGGGACCTGCCCCTGGACGAGCGCGGCCGGATCAAGACCACCACCCGGCTGACCGTGGCCGGCGTCGAGGACGCCTTCTCGGCGGGCGACGTGGCCGGTGTGCCCGACGTGACCAGCCCCGGTCAGTACTGCGCGCCCAACGCCCAGCACGCCGTACGGCAGGCCAAGGTGCTGGCCGACAACATCACCCGGCACCTGCACGGCCAGCCGCTGGTCGACTACCGCCACAAGTACGTCGGCTCGGTCGCCGGGCTCGGCCTGCACAAGGGTGTCGCCAACGTCTACGGGATCAAGCTCCGTGGGCTGCTCGCCTGGTTCATGCACCGCACCTACCACCTGTCGCGGGTGCCGACCGTCAACCGCAAGGTCCGCGTGACGATGGACTGGACCCTCGCGCTGTTCTTCAAGCGGGAGACCGTCTCGCTCGGCGAGATCGAGGCGCCCCGTGAGGAGTTCCGCAGCGCGGCCAGGACCTGACGGCCACCCGGCGGTCACCCGAAGGTGGCCGCCGTCCGTCGCGAGCCCCTTCCCGGTCCGTTCCGGGAGGGGGCTCGCGCGTTCACGCCGTACGGCCGGGACTGGGGGCGGTCTCGGAGATCGGAACGCTGTGGCATGGTTTGTGTGACGCCTGATACAAAGTTGTGCTCCTCTGATGAGTGGTCAGTTACGTATGATTACGGCGTCCCCGTAGCCCAATGGCAGAGGCAAACCCCTTAAAAGGGTTCGAGTGAGGGTTCGAGTCCCTCCGGGGGCACTCGTAGTGATCCGCGAAGTTCGGCCCGTGACCAGGAAAAATCGGTCACGGGCCGCTCTGTTGTGTGGGAAAACCCCGAGTCGGGGCGTTTCGTGTTGTCCCGTCGTTTGCGCGCCGATCGTATGTGGTCCTGTCGGCCAAATTATGGCGCGGAAATCCCGGTCTTCCAGATCGGCCGGATGTCGTGATCTGTTCAGGGCGTTTTCGGGCGCCGTTGCGGTGCCGTACGGCGTCTCATATAGTCGGTTCCTGATATCAGGAGGCGACTATGGCTCGAAGTGTGGACAACCCTCTGGCCCTGGGAGTGCTGGGGCTGCTGCTCGAAAGGCCCATGCACCCCTACGAGATGGTCGTCGTGCTGCGGGAACGCGGCAAGGACGCCAGCGTCCGGATCAACCGGGGCTCGCTCTACGACGTGGTCACGGCCCTTGAGGGGGAGGGGTGGATCGTCGAGAAGGCCAGGGTCCAGGAGGGCAACAGACCGGCTCGCACGGTCTACGCGATCACCGAGGCGGGCAGGGACGCCTTCGTACGTCGGCTCGACGAGCAGATCCGCGTTCCCCGGCGCGAATATCCCCTCTTCCTCACCGCCGTCGCCTACCTCGGCGCCCTCGGCCCCGAGCGCGCGTGGGCGGCGCTGCTGGAGCGGGCCGAACGGCTGCGCGCCGCCATGGCCGAGGACCGGCGGGCCCTCGACGACGCGCTGGCCTCGGGACAGGTGCCCCGCCTGTTCGTCATCGAGGCCGAATACGCCCTGCACATGACCCGTGGCGAACTCGACTGGGTCACCGGCACCGCGGAGGAGATCCGCACAGGAAGCCTGACCTGGCCCGACGACCGAAAGGACCTCACATGACATCGGACGGCCTTCTCTTCGGGATCTACCCCGGCGGAGCGGCCGGCGACGAGAACGGCGGCGTGCTCCAGGGGCCTCCGGACGACCCGAGACGGATCACCGAGGCGCTCACCCGCCTGCGGCCTGACGGCGGGCCCTTCCTGGTCCGCGGCTACGTCAGCTTCGCCGATCCCGGAGACGTCTACCCGCAGGCCCCCGAGCGCGTCGAACGGTACGCCACCGACGGGCGCGCACTCGACCTGGTCGCGCAGTACCGCTCCCACAGCGGCGACGTCGCGGGCTACGTCGCCTTCGTTCGCGACCTCGTCCGCCGTCACGGGACGCGTGTCGCGACCCTCCAGGTGACGGAGGAGCCGAACCTGCCACTGTACGACGGAGGCCACCCCCGGGTGCTCGAAGCCCTCGTCGAGGGCGTCGTCGCGGCCAAGGAGGAGGCGCGCCTGCTGGGCCTGGACCACCTCAGGGTCGGGTTCAACACCACGCCCCTTTTCGGCCCCGCCGAGGGCTTCGTCGCCGCGCTCACCGCCGACGGCGGACGGCGCTTCGTCGAGGCCGTCGACTACGTCGGCCTCGACTTCTTCCCCGACGTCTTCCAGCCCGCCCCGGCGGACGGCCTGGCGGAGGCCGTCGCGGGACTGCTCGGCCACCACCGCGACCGGTGCCTCACCCCGGCGGGCATCGACGAGTCGGTCCCCCTGTGGATCACCGAGAACGGCTGGCCGACCGGTCCTGCCCGGAGTCCACAGCGACAGGCCGAGGTCCTGGAGACGATCGTCACGGTGATCGCGGACCACCGCACTCGGCTCAACATCGGCGGCTACACCCATTTCGCCCTGCGGGATGCCGACAGTGCGAAACCCGGTCTGTTCCACCGGTTCGGCCTTCTCGGTGACGACTACCGGCCTAAACCCGCGTTCGACACTTATCGGCGACTCGTCGAGCGCTTCGGTTGATGGAGCGGAACACGCTTTCGACGGTGCACGGTTGTTTTCCCCGCTGTGACCGTGTCGTTTTCCTTACCGGAGACACCGGGTGGGGAAAACAACGCGACAAATCCACGGGCGGCCGGTTTCCGGAAGCGACCGGCCGATTCCGGGAAGCGTTTCCCGCCCTCGCTCCGGTCGTTTCCATTGACCCACCGGCCCCTTCCCGGGCCTCCCGGCGGGGGAGGGGGCCTGGCGTGGACCCGGCGGGCGGGCCATGATGCCTCCGTAGGGCCGGGAACCCGGCGCTGCGGCCGTTCGTTGGAATCCTCGGCGGTAGCCGTACGGTCACTTGACCCTAAAACGGACAACAACACGATACGGCCGTGTGACAACCGATCTATACGCCGATCGCGTAGGTCGCAGCGTGGAGGCTAGCGATGGAAAGCAAGAATCCTGTGTTCAGCAGGCAGGCGCCCGGGAGCCAGCAGGCCTGGGGCACCCCGACCCCCGAGCAGCTCAGGGGAATGTATGACGCGCCCTCCTACGCGCCGCCCGCGCAACGGAGGATGACCATCGACGACGTGGTCGTGCGCGGTTTCATCACCTTGGGCACGCTGGTCGTCTCCGCCGCGCTCGCCTGGGCGCTCAACCTCGGAAGACCCGCACTGATCATCGGCGTGCTCGCCGGTCTGGTGCTCGCGTTGATCGTCTCGTTCAGGCAGAGCACCAACCCGGTGCTGATCCTCGGCTACGCGGTCTCCTACGGCGTCGCCATCGGTGTGATCAGCCACGCCTACAACGACCTGTACAACGGTGTCGTCTTCCAGGCGGTCGTCGGTACGGCACTGGCCTTCGGCGCCATGCTGGCGGTCTACACGCTGCGCATCGTCCGGGTGACGCCGAAGTTCACCAAGTTCGTCGTGGCGGCCTTGATCAGCCTCATGGGTCTCATGCTCGTCAACTGGCTGGCGACCTTCTTCATCGAGGACGGCATCGGCATCCGCTCCGGCGGCCCGCTGTCCTACGTCTTCAGCATCGCGGCGATCCTGGTCGGCTGCTTCTTCCTGCTCCTCGACTTCGACTCGGTCGAGCAGGGCATCCGCGCCGGAGCCCCCGCGAAGTACTCCTGGCTGATGGCCTTCGGCCTGACGGTCACCCTGGTCTGGATCTACCTGGAGATCCTCCGCTTCGTCAGCTACTTCACCAGTAATGACTAGCTGCCCGACCACCACGAACACCCCGCGCCACCCCCGGTGACGCGGGGTGTTCGCTTTCCACCCCCACTTACCCCCGACGCCGTGAGAGAGAACTTCACCGACGCCAAGCGTGAGGGCTTTGCCTGTGCCTTACCGGCCCTCAGCGTGAGGAGTGTCCGGCTTGGGCGCGTCGGTGCTTGGACTGAGGAACGCAGGAGCGAAGCGACGGAGTGACGAGGGAAAGCACCGACGCGCCCAAGCCCGCGACGCCGCCAGGCGGCGCAAAGGGACACAGCCCGCGTCACCGAAGGTGACGCAAAGAGACGACAAGGCGACGAAGAATGATGGATGGGCAGGTCCGCAGGGCTTGCTATCTGGGGACACGTGAGGCACTGTCAAGCAAAGGAGCCTATCCGTGGAGGTGCCCATGTCGTTGAGCCACTCACTGGAGACGCAGAGCAAGCTGATCGCTAGAGTCACGGATATCACCGGCCGCGCACTCCCAGAGTGGTTCCAAGCCATCGACAACGGCCCGTCCTTCCTGCGCTGCGAGGAGCGGGCCAACTGGCTCGCCCAGGAGCACGGGCTGTCCCACGGCTACGCCGCCGCCATCGTGCGTGAGCACGAACGTCGCCGCCACAGCCGTCGTATGTAAGTTATCCGTCTTCCGTGAGCCCGCGCCTCCCATCGGGGGGTGCGGGCTTCTGTGTGCCCGGTCCATGATGGGGATCATGGATCTCGACAAGGCACGTGACTTCATCCGCGTCAACCATCGTGCGGTTCTGCTGACCAAGCACGCCGACGGACGTCCGCAGCTCTCCCCGGTGACGGTCGGGCTGGACGCCGAGGGGCGCGCGATCGTCAGTAGCAGGGAGACCGCCGCCAAGGTTCGCAACCTTCGCAGGGACCCGCGGGCCACGCTCTGCGTGATGAACGACTCCTTCTACGGTGACTGGATCCAGATCGAAGGGGAGACGGAGGTCCTCTCGTTGCCTGAGGCGATGGAACCGCTGGTCGGCTACTACCGGGACATCTCCGGCGAGCACCCCGACTGGGACGACTACCGGGCCGCCATGGAACGGGACCGGCGGGTCCTGCTGCGCGTCACCATCACCCGTGCGGGCCCCGACATCCACGGCTGAGACGCCGCCGCGCCGTACCCGCCCGTGTCGCAGGGTACGGCGCGGCGTTTCCCGGCTCAGCTGAGGCGTTCCAGGATCATGGCCATGCCCTGGCCACCGCCGACGCACATGGTCTCCAGGCCGATCGTCCTGTCGTGGAAGCGCAGGCTGTTGACCAGGGTCGAGGTGATGCGGGCTCCGGTCATGCCGAAGGGGTGTCCGACCGCGATGGCGCCGCCGTTGACGTTGAGCCGGTCGAGGTCGACGCCGAGGTCGCGGTAGGACGGGATGACCTGGGCCGCGAAGGCCTCGTTGATCTCGACGAGGTCCACGTCGCCGATGGCCATGCCCGCCCTGGACAGTGCCTGCCGGGAGGCCTCGACCGGCCCGAGCCCCATGATCTCGGGGGACAGGCCGGTCACACCGGTCGAGACGATCCTGGCCAGCGGGGTGATGCCCAGTTCCGCGGCCCTGACGTCGCTCATCACGATCACCGCGGCCGCGCCGTCGTTCAGCGGGCAGCAGTTTCCCGCCGTGACGGTCCCGTCGGGCCGGAAGACCGGCTTGAGCTGGGAGACGGCCTCGTAGGTCGTCCCCTGGCGGGGGCCGTCGTCCCTGGTCACCACGGTGCCGTCCGGCAGGGTCACCGGGGTGATGTCGCTCTCCCAGAAGCCGTTGGCGATGGCCTCCTCGGCGAGGTTCTGCGACCGGACACCGAACTCGTCCTGTTCCCGGCGCGAGACGCCCCTGAGCGCGGCGACGTTCTCCGCGGTCTGGCCCATGGCGATGTAGGCGTCGGGCAGCTCGCCGTCCTCACGGGGGTCGTGCCAGACCTCGCCACCGCCTTCGGCGGCCCGCGCCGTACGGCTGCGCGCCTCGGCGAACAGTTCGTTCTCGGTCTCGGGCAGCGAGTCGGAGTTGCCCTTGACGAACCGGGAGACGCACTCGACGCCCGCCGAGACGAAGACGTCGCCCTCGCCCGCCCTGATCGCGTGCAGGGCCATCCTCGTGGTCTGCAGGGACGACGAGCAGTAGCGGGTGACGGTCGTGCCGGGCACGCCGTCGAGTCCGAGCAGGGTGGCGACCACCCGGCCCATGTTGAACCCCTGCTCGCCGCCGGGCAGACCGCAGCCCAGCATCAGGTCGTCGATGGTCGTGGGGTCGAGCTGGGGCACCTTGGCCAGGGCGGCCCTGACGATCTGGACGGTCAGGTCGTCAGGGCGGATGTCCTTGAGCGATCCCTTGAAGGCGCGTCCGATGGGCGAGCGCGCGGTCGCGACGATGACTGCCTCGGGCATGGGGCTCTCCTGGGTTGTCGGGCACTCCTGAGCGGAGGCTACTCCCCGGTAGGGCGAAGGTCGCGAGTGGGGCGGCCCGGAACAGAACTTTGTACGGGGGCGTCAGCCGTACATGCCGGGGGCGGTCGGGGTGCCGTCCTTGACGCCGTGCAGCCCGCCCAGCTCGTCGCGCCATATCCGCCAGCCCCCCTGGCTGCCGGTGAACCACGCGGGCGGAGCCTCGGAGCCGTTCGTCCTCTTGCCGCTGGCCAGGTCGAACTCGCACAGGGAGGCCACCGGGTAGAAACCCGCCGCCTGGTGCTTCAGGGGGAGCGGCCTGGGGTCGGTGACGCAGAAGGACCAGCCGCGTTGGTCCCTGATCTCGGTGCCGCGGCCCGTGGCCAGGTCGAAGGCGCTGCCCTGCCGGCCGTGCTTGAGGAAGCCGAGGGTGTCCATCCGGTCGGGGAAGGCCAGCCACCAGCCGGAACCGGGGATCTGGGCCGCGGAGATCTGACCCAGGACCCGCCCGTTGCTCGCGTCGAGCCTGGCGAACCCGCCGTACTGGCCCCGTGGGTCGACGGGGCGCACGACGGGGGCCAGGCCGGGGCTGCCGCTGGGGTAGACCCGCACCACGGAGGGACGCAGCCAGTTGACCGTGCCGTCGGTGAGCTTGACGGAGAACAGGCCGAAGGCGGAGACCCGTTTCTTCGAGGGACCGGTGTAGGGGGCGACGTAGCCGACGAGGTCGTCGGCCGTCGAGCCGAAGGCCCACCCGCCGGACAGGTCGACCCCGGGGCCGAGCGCCTCCTCGACGGGCAGCCGCCACGGACGCCTGCCCGAGGCCAGGTCGTAGGCCTCAAGGACGGGGTGACGGGCCATGCGCAGGAGCACGGCGTGGGAGGCGCCGGACCACTCGACCTCGGCGATGCCGGGCAACTGCCACATCGGCTTGCCGGTCTCCGGGGCCAGCACGGACATCCGGGCCTTGGACAGGGCGGTGTCCTCGGAGACGCACACGAACGCCCCGCAGCGCTGCGGCCCGAAGGTCGAGTGCAGCGGGCGTGTCCACAGCCGGTTGCCGGTGCGCGCGTCACGGCCGACAAGGGCGGCGTTCCAACGGCCCTGGCGGACAGGGTCGACCGTGACCGCGACGAGCCGTCCGCCGGAGGACTGGACGATCGCCGGGGCGGGGACGCCCATGCCCGGCAGCCGACCGGCCATGGTCGCGGGGTGCGCCCACAGCTTTCTGCCCGTGGCCAGATCGAGGGCGACCGTCTCCAGCGTGCCGTCCGCCCTCATGGAGGTCGTCATGGCGACACCCGCGGCCGAGGTGGTACGGCTCACCGCGTTCACTTCGCCGTTGTGCCAGGTCGGATGGGCGGGAACGGCCGCCTCGCTGCCGGAACAGCCGGTCAGGGCGAGCACTCCGGCGAGGACCGCAGCCTTCTTCACGTGGGGCCGGATCACGGGCATTGCACTCCAAAAAGGCGAGACGTAACGGCCTCACCGCGGAGAGTGACCGTGGTCAGGCGTCGTTGGGCAGCACCCCGTGCCTCCGGCGGAGCAGTGTCGCCCACCGTCCGTGGGGTCCGGTTACTCGGCCGGCGACGCGAGTCGCGGAGACTTCGGCGCCGGGTTCCTCCGCGGCCTTGGCCGCCACGAGGTAGATCGACCCACCGCGTTCGGAGCGCGGCTCCGGCCACAGTCCAAGCGCGGTGCACACAGACGGTAGCACCGCGTAAGCAACCTGTAGATAACCTTGAACAGATGGGTGGAAACGATCGGGTCCGAACATCTCGTCCGGGTTTGCGGAGAATTCACCGCCAAGCAGGTCGGCGAAGGCGACCGTACGGGCACCCGCCTCGACCACGGCCACGGTCTGCGCCGCGGCGAGCTGACGGCTCCAGCGCCGGGTCACCCAGCGCAGCGGCTGCGCGATCGGCCTGACCGTCCCCAGGTCGGGGCAGGTGCCGACGACGACCTCCGCCCCCGCCTCACGCAGCCGCCGCACCGCCTTCTGCAGGTGCCGCACGGCGTGGGTGGGCTTGGTCTGGGTGGTGACGTCGTTCGCGCCGACGAAGATCACCGCGATCTCGGGGGAGGCTTCGAGCGCCAGGTCGGTCTGGTCGTCCAGATCCGCCGAGACCGCGCCGGACCTGCCGACCACGGTCAGCCGTACCGGACGCTCGGCCACCGCGGCCAGCCCCGTGGCGATCAACACGCCCGGGGTCTGCGCCGCCTCGGAGGTGCCCAGACCGACCGAGGTCGAATCACCCAGCATGACCATCCGGACCGGCTCACCGGCGAAGTCACCGTAAACCCCGTCGGAGGGCGGCCCCTCCATGCCGTGCGGGCGGCCGACGATGCGCCGGGCCAGCAGGGCCTCACCCATCAGCAGGCCGTACGTGACCGCGCCGAGCGCGGTGAGCCCTCCTCCGCCGACGGCCGCGGCGGCGGCGATACGACGGGCGGCCCGAGCCGCCCCCGGTGTCCAGATCACCTGGCGTTGCCCCTTCGGTACCCCACGACGGGTAGCGTTGCCTTGAACCTAGCCGAGAGTCCCACCAACCCCCTTGGGGGCACGGCGTTCAGCACAACAAGCCGACCTGGCTCTGTATTTCGAGGTGATCGTCGCGATGCGTGTGTATGACTCGCTTGTGGAACTGATGGGAAACACGCCGCTTGTCCGGCTGCGGAAGGTGACCGCCGGGGTGTCCGCCCAGGTGCTCGCCAAGGTGGAGTACTTCAACCCCGGCGGCTCGGTGAAGGACCGGATCGCGGTGCGCATGATCGACGCGGCGGAGCGGTCGGGCGCGCTGGTGCCCGGCGGCACGATCGTCGAACCCACCTCGGGCAACACCGGCATCGGCCTGGCCATGGTGGCGCAGCAGCGCGGCTACCGCTGCCTGTTCGTCGTGCCGGACAAGGTCGCCCAGGACAAGATCGCGGTACTGCGCGCCTACGGGGCCGAGGTCGTGGTCTGCCCGACGGCGGTCTCCCCGGACCACCCGGACTCCTACTACTCGGTCTCCGACCGGCTGGCCAGGGAGACGCCGAACGCCTGGAAGCCCGACCAGTACTCCAACCCCGGAAACCCCGAGAGCCACTACCACTCGACCGGGCCGGAGATCTGGGAGCAGACGGAGGGGCGGATCACCCACTTCGTCGCGGGCATCGGCACCGGCGGCACGATCAGCGGCACCGGACGCTACCTCAAGGAGGTCTCCGGCGGCCGGGTCAAGATCATCGGAGCCGACCCCGAGGGGTCCGTCTACTCGGGCGGCACCGGCAGGCCGTACCTCGTTGAGGGCGTCGGAGAGGACATCTGGCCCTCCACCTACGACACCACGATCTGCGACGAGGTCATCGCGGTCTCCGACAAGGACTCCTTCGGCATGACGCGCCGTCTGGCCCGTGAGGAGGCGCTCCTGGTCGGCGGCTCCTGCGGGATGGCGACGGTCGCGGCGCTGCGGGCCGCCAGGCAGGCCGGCCCCGAGGACGTGGTCGTCGTGCTGCTGCCCGACGGCGGCCGGGGCTACCTGTCGAAGATCTTCAACGACGAGTGGATGGCCGACTACGGCTTCCTGACCACCTCCTCGGAGGAGGGCCTGGTCAGGGACGTGCTGGTCCGCAAGGGCGCGGGCATGCCCGAGTTCGTGCACACCCACCCGCACGAGTCGGTCGACACGGCCATCGCGATCATGCGGGAGTACGGCGTCTCGCAGCTGCCGGTGATGAAGGAGGAGCCGCCGGTCATGGCCGCCGAGGTCGTGGGCTCGATCGTGGAACGCGACCTGCTCGAAGCCCTCTACCGGGGCCGCGTACGGCCGACCGACCCGCTGGCCGAGCACATGTCCCAGCCCCTGCCCATGATCGGCGCGGGAGAGCCGGTCTCCATCGCGATAGAGGCCCTGGAGAAGGCCGACGCCGCCGTGGTCCTGGACGACGGCAAGCCCGTTGGCCTGGTGACCCGCCAGGACCTGCTGGCGTTCCTGGTCAACAACTAGTCGTGCTCCCCTTCCCCTCGCGGCGCCTTCGACGCCGCGAGGGCCTGGACGCCGCAGGTCCATGCCCCCTCGGTCCGGGCTGTGGGTGATCATCAGGCCGTCGTCGCAGGTCGGACCGGCTTCCGCGACGGACCCGCAGCCCGTCACGATGTGGTGGGCTCGCCGGTGAGGCGATCCTGGTTGTCGGCGGCCCACTGCGCGAGGTACGCCAGAGGGCCGTTCGCGAACGATTCGCCCAGTGCGGAGAGCCGGTAGACCGTGCCTGTGGGCGCTGACGCCTGGTTGGCGCCGTCGTCCCTCACGACGAGCCCGCGAGCTCGCAGGCGCCGCGGCGTCCGGGTCAGGACCTTGTCGCTGGCTCCAGCGAGCCTCGTGAGCAGTTCCCTGCGCCGTGCCGATCCCATGCGCAGGGCCGAGATCACGACGGGGTCCCACACGTGGCCGACCAGTTCGGCCGCTGCGCGCACCTGGCAGTCGGAGACGAACGTCCGACAGGGCCCGTCCAGCACGAGGACCCGGGTCGGGGTCGTCGGAGGAAAACGGCTCCGTTGAGAACCTTCGCCACCGTTTCGTAGTCGAACAGAGCATGATGAAGACGATGATCGGGGCATCGCTCCTCGCCGGTTCACTGCTGGTCGTCGGCACCACCGTGGCCGACGCCCAGACGAGGCCCACGCTGGGCCCCTACGGTTACGGTGCCGTCAAGCTCGGTATGACCGTCACGCAGGCCAAGAAGACAGGGGGCGTCGTCAAGAAGCTGTCCGGCGACGGCGGCTGCTCCGGCTGGGACCTGAAGGACTTCCCCACTCCCAAGGACTCGGTCGGCGTCTTCATCTCGCCGAAGGTGGGACTGGCCGCCATCTTCGCCGCGAAGGGCATGAGGACTCCGGAAGGCGTCGGGATCGGCTCCACCGCCAAGCAGATGAAGACCGCCTATCCGCACATCAGGAAAGACGTCCACGACTTTTATGTGATCACGGTTCCCGGAAACAAGAAGGCCTACTACACCTTCGGCGTCACGCGCGGCAAGGTCACCGAGTACGGCATCGCGCTCAACAAGCAGGACTGTTTCAACTGAGCGGCGTGACGTCGCGGGCCGAGGCGGAGGGACGCCCAGCCCGCTGTCGGCGCCGTGGGGTGAAGCCCTGGACGCTCCCTCGCCGTCACAGGTGATCGAGGTCAGCCGAAGGCTGCGCGAAGGGGCGCGGCCTTCGGCGCCGCTAGGCGCCGCCAAGGGACACGGGAAAGCCCGCCACCACTTCCCAGGCCCCCGTGTAGGTGTGGCCCGCGGTCAGGCGGCCGCCCAGGGCCTCCACGCGTTCGGACATGCCGACCAGACCGAATCCGCCGCCGAGGCGGGAGATCTTGGCGTCGGTCGCCGAACCGTAGTTGCGTACGCGCAGCCACACCCAGTGTGTTCCCTGGTGCTGCTCCCTCCTGGGAGGGCCGGGGGAAGGCCCGGCGGAGGGCCCGTTTGGGGGGCCGCCGAGCCGTAGGTCGGCCTCGACCCAGCCGGTGCCCGGGGCGTGCCTGCGCACGTTGGTGAGGGCTTCCTGCAGGACCCGGTGGAGGGTGGTCAGCACCTCGGGGGCCATGGTCTCGTCGTTGATGCCCTGGCCGATGTCGAAGGCGACCTGGGGGCCGCCCGCGGAGAACCGTTCGACCAGGGTGCGCATGTCCATGAGCGTGCTGCCGGGGGAGCGGGCGGCCCCGTCCTGGGCGCGCAGCACGCTGACCAGGCGGCGCATGGAGGTCAGCGCGTCGGCGCCCGCCCCGGCTATCGCGTCGAGCGCGGGGACGACGGCCTCGGGCTTGTGCTCGGCCACGATCTTGGCGGCCTGGGCCTGGACGACGATTCCGGTGATGTGGTGGGCGACCAGGTCGTGCAGTTCCCTGGCGAGTTCGAGGCGTTCGGCGCGCCGTACCGAGTTGACGGCCTCCTTGCGGCGTTCGAGCTGGAAGCGCAGGTAGGCGCCCACCCCGGCGGCGATCGACCAGCCGACGAAGACGAGGAAGCCGACGGCCAGGGACGGGGTGTCCTCGCGCAGCCGTCCGGCGGCGCTCTCCAGTACGACGACGGACGCGATGGAGAACATCGCGGCCCTGCTGATGGGTTCGATCCAGCGCAGGCCCGCGATGGTGAGGATCAGCAGTGACCCGGTCTCGGCGAAGGAGGGCAGCCCGCTGACGTGGCTGGAGCCGATGATCAGGGTGGTGACGAACGACGCGACGAGCAGGGTGGCGTATCCGCTGATCCTGTGGGTACGGCGCAGCAGCACCGCCAGGACGCCGATGGCGCCGCAGACCGGGCCGAGCCAGACCACGGGGTTGTCGGGGCGGGTGAGCACGACCATCACGTCGAGCAGCAACAGCAGGGTGAGCCAGCCGATCAGAGCGATCTCGCTGAGCCGTTGGATCCAGTAGACGATGCGATGTGTCTCCCCCACGGCCACTGAGCCTAAGACTCTTGGCCAAATCGGACATCAGCCATTCGGTGGAGCGGCCTCATGGGGAACCGGTCCTTCAGCGGAGGCGCCCGCCGGGGTCCGCGGCCGATGCTTGAGGAGTTGAAGGGGGGACGGAGATGACCGTCATCGGAGTCCTGGTACTGATCGTTGGGTTCGTGGTCGCGCTGGCTCTGGCGCTCGCGGACCCGGTGGTTCTCTCGCGCATCAACGGCCAGGGCGGCGAGGGCGCCAGCGGCCGTCACATCAAGGTGCCGCCGGTCGAGGCGGGGGGTGAGGTCGTGTGGCTGCCGGGGCGTCACACGGCCGGCAGCGGGCACCGGGCCGCCTGACGGCGAATCCGCCGAAGGGGCTTCGCGGTGTGCCCGTGGCGGCTCCACCTGGGGGTACGGCCAGGCGGACCGGGTCGTCGGGGGACGGTCCGGCACGCCTGGCCGGGTGGACGCGACATGTGCCCGCCCGGGTGCGAGTAGCGTTGCCCTATGACTGAAGGATTCGAAACTCTGGCCATCCACGCAGGTCAGGAGCCGGACCCGTATACGGGGGCCGTCGTTCCGCCGATCTACGCGGTGTCCACGTACAAGCAGGACGGTGTCGGCGGTCTGCGCGCCGGATACGAGTACAGCCGTTCGGCCAACCCGACCAGGACCGCCCTTGAGGAGGCCGTCGCCGCGGTCGAGGGCGGCGCGCGAGGTCTTGCCTTCGCCTCCGGTCTGGCGGCCGAGGACACGCTGCTGCGCACGGTGTGCAGGCCGAGTGACCACGTTCTCATCCCGAACGACGCCTACGGCGGCACCTACCGGCTGTTCTCCAAGGTGAACCGGCCGTGGGACCTGCACTACGACCCGGTGGCCCTGGGCGACCTCGACGCGGTCGCCGCCGCCATGACGCCGAAGACCAGGATCGTCTGGGTCGAGACGCCGACGAACCCGCTGCTCGGCATCGCCGACATCGCGGCGCTGGCCGAGCTGGCCCACGACAACGGCGCGCTGCTCGTGGTGGACAACACCTTCGCCTCGCCGTACCTGCAGCAGCCGCTGGCGCTCGGCGCGGACGTCGTCGTCCACTCGACCACGAAGTATGTCGGCGGGCACTCCGACGTGGTCGGCGGCGCGCTCGTCACGGCCGACGCCGAACTGGGCGAAAGGCTCGCCTTCCACCAGAACGCCATGGGCGCGGTCGCCGGGCCGTTCGACGCGTGGCTGACGCTGCGGGGGCTCAAGACGCTCGCGGTGCGGATGGAACGGCACTGCGACAACGCCGAGCGGGTCGCCGACCTGCTGCTCGCCCACCCGAGGGTCTCCTCGGTGCTCTATCCCGGTCTGCCGGACCACCCGGGGCACGAGACCGCGGCCAAGCAGATGCGGCGCTTCGGGGGCATGGTCTCGTTCCGGGTCGCGGGGGGCGAGGCGGAGGCGGTCGAGATCTGCAACCGGACCAAGCTCTTCACGCTCGGTGAGTCCCTGGGCGGTGTCGAGTCGCTGATCGAGCACCCGGGGCGGATGACACACGCCTCGGCGGCCGGGTCGCCGCTTGAGGTGCCCGCGGACCTGGTCCGCCTGTCCGTCGGCATCGAGTCGGTCGACGACCTGCTCGCCGATCTCAGCCGGGCGCTGGGCTGAGGCCGGGCGCTGGGCTGAGGCTGAACGGCTGGGTCGAGGCCGGGCCGGGCGTGCCCCTTCCGCCCGGCTTCGTGTGCTCTGCCGCCTGTTCCCGTGCGCTCCGGTGAACCGCCCCGGCACGGGAAAAGGGGAATGGCAGTGAATCGGAAACTCCCTGCCGGAAAAGGCGCTTTTTCATGGTGTTCCGGAAAAGATCCTTTCCTGGCTGACGGCCGGGCGGAGATGATCTCGTGCCCGCCGTCTTCCGGGTCGGCCGTCTCCGCCGCCGTCAGAGGTCTCCAGCCCGTCCTCAGGCGGGGCTGCCCCAGACCATCAGCACCAGGATGACCAGCCAGATCAGGGCGATCACCCCGGAGAAGGCGGCGATCCGCCCGCGCTGGGCCTTCGCGTCGTCGGTCGAGGGCTCGGCGCTGAGCAGTTTGATGGCGGAGGCCTGGTCGCGGTCCACGATGACCAGGAGGACCGCGGCGACGATGAACAGCGTCATGGAGACCGACAGGTAGGGCCTGCCGAGATACTCGCGGCCGAGCAGCAGGCCGGCGACGAAGACGCCGATCGCGCCGATGGCGTAGATCCGGGTGGTCCTGTGCAGGTAGCGCAGGACGCTGAGGTCCCTGGAGCGGATGAACTTCGGTGTGGACATCGTCACCGCGGTGAGCGGTCCGAGCGTGAAGATCGCGAAGCCGATGTGCAGCCAGAGCAGCAGTTGGGTCATGAACCAGACATTAGCCCTCGGTGATCTCGGTCAGGGAAGGCACGCCCTGGGAAGCCGGCGGCCGCGGTCCTGGATCACACAGGGTCAGAGGGCGGGGCTTCAGGGAGGGGCTCAGGTCGGGAGCGGGGGCTCCGCCGGAACCGGCGCCCCAAGTTTGCGGACAGAACATCACAATTTGGATAATCCGCATTTATGGTGATGTGCGATGGTAGATCTTCTTATTAATGCGCTAAGCATCCCATTGAAGTGAGTAGGATCACCGGTGGGTTCGCTCTTGGGCGCCGAGGCCGTCGGCAACGAGATCACGGCCGTGCCGGGCGAGCAGTCAACCAGATCATGCACGACGGCACAAGGGAGTGCCCCCTGTGGGTGTGAGACATGTGGAGCCGTACACCGAGGAGTGGCGCAGCCAGCCGTCCTCCTACGTGAGCCGCGTCGTCGAGGCGCTGGGCGTCCAGGCCACCGGCTGGTGGGCGGGGCCCTGCGACCCGAGGGCCGCCACGATCCTGCTGACCGGCGGCGACGCCCTGGTGTGGGACGAGGAGAGCGGCTGGTGCCGGGGCCGCTACGTGTCCGGCGACCGTGAGCGCTGCACCGTCCTGGCCGACCCCCGCTATCTCGGCGGAGGCCTGCTGCCCAGCCCCGAACGGGTTCCCGCCGCGGTCGAGGACGCCCGCGCCGGAGTCGGCAACAGTACGGCCTGGCGGCCCTGCTACCGGTCGTACCGCCACTACCACGACGGCTTCGACCTCGCGCTCAACCACTACCTCGCCTACGCCGACGCCTGACAGGCCCTTCGAGGAGGGTTCAGCGCTTCCTGCGGACCCGCAGGAAGTCGCTGACGACGTACTCGCCGAGCCGGTCGGCGTTGGAGGAGAAGACCCGGCCGCCGTTGCGCCTGGCCACCTCGTTCACGAAGTCCCTCAGCCGCTCGTCGTCGGCGAGCATGAAGACGTTGAGCGTCGCCCTGCGCCGGGTCATCTTGTCCACCTCGGCCAGCGTCAGGTCGAGCGTCTCGCGCGTCGGCGGCCACTCGAAGGCGGCCGAGCCGTTGCGCCGCAGGTGGGCGGTCGGCTCACCGTCGGTGACCACGAGCACGACCGGCTCGAAGTCCGGATGGCGGTCCAGGTGGCGGCCCGCGATCAGCAGCGCGTGGTGCAGGTTGGTGCCCTGGACCATGTCCCATTCGAGCCCGGCCAGCTCGTCGGGCTGCAGGACCCGGGCGTAGTTGGAGAAGCCGATGATCTGCACCGAGTCCTGGGGGAACTTCGAGGCGACCAGCGCCTGCAGGGCCATCGCGGTCTGCTTGGCCGCCGCCCAGGTGCCGCGCAACGCCATCGAGTAGGACAGGTCGACCAGCAGGCACACCGCGGCCGCGGTGCGCCGCTCGGTCTCGGCCACCTCGAAGTCGTCGACCGAGAGGGTCACCGTCCCCGCCGCTCCGCCGCGCCGTACGCCGTTGACGACCGTGCGGACCACGTCGATGGGCTGCTCGTCGCCGAAGCGCCACGGCCGGGTCGAGCCGGTCAGCTCCCCGGCGGAGCCCGCGTCCACCTGGTCGTGGTCGCCCCTGCGACCGGAGTCGAGGGAGGCGAAGACGCGGCGTAGGGCGGTCTCCCCGAGGCGGCGCACCGCCTTGGGGGTGAGTTCGAGCTTGCCGCGCTGGCGGCGCAGGTATCCCTGCCGTTCGAGCTCTCGTTCGATCCGCTTGAGCGCGTCCAGGTCGTCGACGGCGGAACGGCCGAGGGCGCGGCGGACGGCCGCCTCGTCGATGTCGTCGAGGCGGGCGCCCGGGTAGTCCTGGCGCAGCGCGGCCTCAAGCTGGGTGAGGTCGGCCAGCTCCTCAAGGGCGTTGACCGCGTCGCCCATCCCCAGGGGGTCCTCGCCGGAGAGTCGTTCGGGGGTGTTCCAGGCCAGGTCGGGCCGGCGGGCGTAGAGGGAGTCGCCGAGGCGGCGCATCTGCTCGCCGAGCCCGGCCTGGTCGAGCGTCTGGTCGATCAGGCGGCTGAGCTCCTCGCGTTGGCGGGGGGTGAGCGAGGCCATCAGGCGCTGGGTGGCGGCGGCCCTGCGGGCGAGGAGGTCGACCAGCTCCTCCAGGTTCCGCGGCGCCTCCGGAAACATGTCTCCATATTTCGACATGAAGGCGTCGAAGTCTTCCGGGGTGTGTTCGCCCCGCGCGTCCCGGTCCAGCATGTCGTTCAGCGCCGACATCATCTGCCTGACCCGCTCCATCGCGGCCGGATCGGGGTTGGCCAGCGCCTCGCGCATCCCGCGGAACTGGCTGTCGAGCACCTCCCTGCGCAGCAGGTCGCGCAGTTCCTCGAAGGTCTGACGCGCGGCGGCCGAACGCCACTGGTAACCGCTCAGCTCCTGGATCGCGCCGGCCGCGTCGGAGGGCAGGCCGTCCAGCTCCGCCTCACGCAGTCTGGCGTCGTCGGACGGGTCGGGGAACAGCTCCGCGCGCTCCTGGCCGATCGCCTTGTCCAGCAGCGCCCTGGCCTGTTCGAGTGTCCCGTCGAGACGACCGCGCTCGCGCAGCTCACGCCTGCGCCGCCGTACCTCGCGGAGCAGGTCGTCTAGGCCGCGGCGGTCGTCCGCCCCCGGCAGGCCCTGCTTGAGCAGGTCACGCAGGGCGTGGGACGGGTTGGCCCCGGCCAGCACGGAGTCGCCCATCTGGTCGAGCGCCGAACGCACGTCGTACGGCGGCGCGAGCGGGTCGGGCCCTTCCCGGTACTCGCCATAGCGATAGCTCATCGAACGCCCTCCAACACGCGCCGCCGGGCCTCAGGTGCGGTAGACCGTCGTGCCGTCAACCTCGTCCTTGGACAGACGCCGCAGGAGATACAGGCCCTCAAGGGCGAACTCAAGGGCCGCCGCGGCGTGCCCGGGGGACTCGTCACCGATGCCGAGCCCCGACATGATCTTGGCGAGACCCGGCACGGGGCCGATCCCGCGCAGCAGGTCCGCGGCGGGGACCATGGCCCCCGACTCCACCTGGGTGCCCTCGGAGAACCGTTCGAGCAGCGGGGCCAGGTCGAGGCCGCCGATGGTGCCCCGGAAGGTCTCCGCGACGGCCCTGCGCAGCAGGTGGGACAGGACCTCGGTCTCCCGGCCCTCCTCGCTGACCTCGAACTCCACCTTGCCCCGCAGGGTGTGCACGATGCCCGGCAGGTCGGCGACCCGGGTCACCGCGCGCTCCTCGCCGGTCAGCGCCGCCCGCCGTACGGCTGAGGCGGCGGCGGTCTCGGCGGCGGCGATGGAGAAACGGGCCGAGACCCCGGAGCGCGCGTCGACCGCGGTCGACTCACGGACCAGGCGGGTGAAGCGGGCGATCACCTCGACCAGGTGGTCGGGCAGGTCGGCTCCCACCTGGTCGAGCGCGGCCTCCTGGCGGATGAGCCGGAGCTCGGTCTCGACGGACAGGGGGTAGTGGGTGCGGATCTCGGCGCCGAAGCGGTCCTTCAGCGGGGTGATGATCCGGCCCCGGTTGGTGTAGTCCTCCGGGTTGGCGCTGGCGATCAGCAGGATGTCCAGCGGCAGGCGCAGGTTGTATCCCCTGACCTGGATGTCGCGCTCCTCAAGCACGTTGAGCAGCGAGACCTGGATCCGCTCGGCCAGGTCGGGCAGCTCGTTGACCGAGAAGACACCCCGGTTGCTGCGGGGGACCAGGCCGTAGTGGACGGTCTCCGGATCGCCGAGCGTGCGCCCCTCGGCGATCTTGATGGGGTCGATGTCACCGATCAGGTCGCCGACGGAGGTGTCCGGGGTGGCGAGCTTCTCGCCGTAACGCTCGTCCCTGTGCCGCCAGGCGACCGGAAGCTCCTCGCCCGCCTCGTCGGCGAGCCTGCGGCAGCGGGCGCAGGAGGGGGCGTAGGGGTGGTCGTTGATCTCACAGCCGTCGACGACCGGCGTCCACTCGTCGAGGAGACCGGTCACCGTGCGGATGAGCCGGGTCTTGCCCTGCCCCCGCTCGCCGAGCAGGACCAGGTCGTGCCCGGCCAGCAGGGCTGTCTCCAGGTGTGGCAGGACGGTCTCGTCGAAACCCACGATGCCGGGGAACCTCGGCTGCCCGGCCCGTAGCCGGGCCAGCAGGTTCTCGCGGATCTCGGCCTTTACCGTGCGGTGGACATGGCCGCTCGCGCGAAGATCGCGCAGAGTACGTGGCTCTGGGATTTGAGGCACGAGATTGAGCCTACGTCCCCGAAGCCGAAACCGGGACTGTTATCCCGCTTTCGGATCTTGGACATCGTGTGCCGTCCGGCGCGCGTGCATGTCCTCACAGTGGGGAGAATCGCTGCAAGGCAAGGCTTCGGACAAGAAGGGGAGGTGAGACGAGTGGCGCTGTTGACGAGCTGCTTCTCCGACGGTCTCGCCGTGGGCTCCGACCTGGTCATGGCGGCGGAGACCGCCGTGCGCCAGGCCATCTCCGGCCTGACCGGGCCGCCTCACCTGGTCTGTTTCTTCATCTGCGGCGACGACCCCGACGAGGTCGCCCAGGCGGGGCTGCGCGCCATGCGGATGACACCGGAGGCGGCGGTGATCGGCTGCAGCGCGACGGGCGTGATCGGCGACGGCCGGGGTGTGGAGGTCACCCCCGCGGTGAGCGCCTGGGCCGCGACCCTCGACGGAGCCCGGCTGACGACCTTCGCCCTGGACACCCTCAGGGCCGATGACCGTTTCGTGGTCGTCGGCCTGCCGGAACCCCAGGCCGACGACCACGCGGCCATCCTTTTCGCCGACCCCTACAGCTTTCCGACCGACGGCTTCGTCGAACGTTCCGACGAGGTCCTCGGTGACCTGCCGCTGATCGGCGGCCTGGCCAACGCGCTCAGGGGCAGGGGAGCCGTACGGCTGTTCGCCGACGGCGAGGTCTACACCGAGGGAGCGGTCGGCGTCCTGCTCGGCGGAGCCGTCGATGTCAGGACCGTGGTCAGCCAGGGCTGCCGTCCGATCGGCCCGACGATGGCCGTCACCGGGGTCGAGGACAACCTCCTGCTCGAACTCGCGGGCCAGCCCGCCCTGGCCAGGCTTGAGGAGGTGGTCAGCGCGCTTGACGAGGACGAACGGGAGCTGGTCGCCTCAGGACTGCAGATCGGCGTCGCCATGGACGAGTACGCAGAACGGCACGAGCACGGCGACTTCCTCATCCGGGGGGTGCTCGGCATCGACCCGGAACGGGAGGCCGTCGCCATCGGGGACGTCGTCGAGATCGGCCGTACGGTGCGCTTCCAGGTGCGTGACGCCGCGACCGCCGACGAGGACCTCTACGAGCTGCTCGACGCCCACCGCGAGGAGTTCGGCGGAGTGGACGGCGCGCTGCTGTTCTCCTGCAACGGCAGGGGGTCGGCCATGTTCGGCAGCGCCGACCACGACGCCGTCGCGGTCAGGGAGACCCTCGGCCCGATCGGCGTCGCCGGGTTCTTCGCCGCGGGCGAGGTCGGCCCCGTCGGGGGCCACAACCACGTGCACGGTTTCACCGCCTCCGTCCTGGTCTTCTCCTCACGCCCCGGCGGCGACAGACCGTATGATCGCTAGATGTCCGGATCGGTGCTCGCCGTCGACATCGGCGGGACGAAGTTCGCCGTCGCCCTGGTCGGCAGTGAGGCCGGCGGCGAGGGCGAGGTCCTCAGGACCCGCAGGACGGCGACACCCCCGGGTGGCGACGCCCAGACGCTGTGGAGGACGCTCGACTCCCTGATCGACGCGCTGCTCACGGAACCGGCCGAGGTCGTGGGTGTCGGGGTCGGCTGCGGCGGCCCGATGAACTGGCCGGAGGGCGAGGTCTCGCCGATCAACATGCCCGGCTGGCGTGACTTCCCGCTCAGGGCGCGGCTGGCGGAGCGCTTCCCCGGCGTGCCGGTGCGCGTGCACAACGACGCCGTCTGCCTGGCCGTCGCGGAACACTGGCGGGGTGCGGGCCGGGGCAGCGCCAACATGCTCGGCATGGTCGTCTCGACGGGAGTGGGCGGCGGGCTCGTCCTGGACGGCCGGTTGATCAACGGCGGCAGCGGCAACGCCGGGCACGTCGGGCACGTCGTGGTCGAACCCGGCGGGCCGGTCTGCGGGTGCGGGGCCAGGGGCTGCCTTGAGGCCGTCGCGCGGGGCCCGGCCCTGGCCGCCTGGGCGCTGGGACGCGGCTGGCAGCCGGGCGCCGCCGTACGGGAGGCGCCCGGTCAGGGGGAGGCCGTGCCGTACGTGGAGGCGGCGACGGCGAGCGGGCGGCAGCTCGCCCTGGACGCCGCGGCGGGCGACCGGCTGGCACTGGCTGCGATGGAACGGGCGGGACGGGCCCTCGGCCTGGCCGTCGCCGCCGCCGTCAACCTCTGCGACCTCGACCTCGTCACCGTCGGCGGCGGCCTCTCCCAGGCCGGACGCCTGCTGTTCGACCCGCTTGAGGCCGCGCTCGGCGAGCACACCCGGATGGGCTTCGCCCGCCGCGCCAGGGTGGTGCCCGCCGCCCTCGGCCAGGACGCGGGCCTGGTGGGCGCCGCCGCCCTCATCCTCGCCGCCTCCCACTACTGGCCCCGCTAACCGACCTTGAGCTGCTCGTCTCCGAAGTCGGCGATCAACCGGACGGTTGCGACGGTTGTGTCCCCGGTACGGCGGGGCCGTACCGGGGAGGGGGTCAGGGGGTCTTCCAGAGCCTGACCTCGGGGTTCCTGGGGGAGGGGCGGTTGAGCAGGGGGGAGGGGACCCCACGCAGGTGCAGGTCGAAGAAGGCCCGCACGTAGGAACGGGTGATCGGCACCGCCCTGGCGGCGGGGAGCGCGCCCGGAGGCGTGCCGAACTGCTCGATCAGCACCGGGTAGTCGGTGAACGACTCGTGCTCGGCGCCGGTGACCGTCGCCCAGCGCTTCCAGCCGGTCAGCCGGGGCCAGTTGTCCCGCCAGGACGTCTCCTCGTCGGGACCGCCGGGAAGGAACGACCCCTCGGTGCCGAACAACATGAAAGGCCTGGCCAGGCCGCTCTCCGGGAGCGGGACGATGAACGAGCCGTCCATGACGAGGCCCGCGTCGATCCTGGGGTCGTCGACCATGGCCTGGGCCGCGCTGTTGCCGCCGATGGAGTGGCCCGCCATGCCGATCCTCGACGCGTCGATCAGGCCGGGCGGCCCCCACGCGGGACGGGCGCCGGTCAGCCTGCCGATGAGGAAGGACACGTCGGCCGAGCGGATCGCCGGGACGAGGCCGGGGGAGTCCTCGATCTCGCAGGCCGCGCAGGTGACGGTGGTGCCGTCGGGCAGGGTGGTCGCCATCGCCTCGTACGGGTGCCCGACCGTGGCGACCGCGTAGCCCCGGCTGGCCAGCTCCTCACTGAGCGTGGTGAGCGAGGAGCGCGGCAGGCCGAACCCCGGTGAGAGGACCACCAGGGGCAGCCCCGAACGCAAGGGCCGCGCCCCGGTCCTGGCGTTCGTCCTGATCCTGTTCAGCAGGTCCGGCGGGGGGCCCTCGACGCCCAGCCCGGCCAGCAGCAGCGCCGACTCGGCGGGGGTCACGTACCGCGTCCTGACGCCGGTCTTGGCGCGGGCCGGGTAGCGGAGCGTGACCATCAGCTCGCGCCGCCGCCCCGGTTCCCACGGGTCGGCGCGGGAGGAGTCGACCAGGTGCAGGTCGACGGCGCCGACCGGGTGGGGGCCCGTCGGCTTCGGCAGGACGGGGACCGTGAACCGGGCGGCGCTCACCGACGCGGACACCGACACGGGAGCGGAGGAGGGAGCGGCATGGGCAGGGGCGGCGACCACGGCCACGGTGACGCAGGCCGCCAGCCCTCTCACGAGAACTTTGATCATTCGACGAACCTAATTCCGGCTTTTCCCGCGGGCGTGGGGCCGCGCGACAAAGGTTGCCGGTCCCGCGTCGTCCCCGGCGCCAAAGCGGTGTCGTCAACTTTGCGTCCACGGCCAAAAGGTTCGCGGCACCGTGTCGTGCATAGTGAAGCCATGGATCTTGAACTGGTAAAACGCGAGGTCGCGGCCCTGGTCGGGCCCGACGCCCCGGGGCTCGCGGTCGGCGTCTACGCCGACGGAAAGGCTCTGCTCACCACGGCCCAGGGGATGGCCTGCGTCGAGTTCGGCGTCCCGGTCGACGCCCACACCCGCTTCGACATCGCCTCGGTCAGCAAGCAGTTCACCGCCGCGTGCGTCATGCTGCTGGCCAGGGACGGCAGGCTCAGCCTCGACGACGACATCAGGAAGCACATCCCGGACCTGGCGCTGACCGTACCCGTCACGCTGCGGCAGTGCCTGCAGCACACCGGCGGGCTGCCCGAGTGGTACACGCTGCAGGCGTTCACCGGGACGCCGTTCACCGCGCTGACCGAGGAACGGCTGCTCGACGAGGTCCGGGGGATCCGGCACACGGCCTTCCCGCCCGGGACCGACTTCAGCTACTCCAACACCGGCTACGTCCTGGCCGCCGTGGTGGTCCGCACGGTGAGCGGGAGCTCGCTCGCCGAGTTCGCCCGCGAGCGGATCTTCGGTCCGCTCGGCATGGACGACACCCTGTTCAGGGACGACACCACACTGCCGCTGCCCAGGCTGGCGTACGGCTACGGCAACGCGGACGGCGAGCCGAAGCGGGCCGACACCCTGGAGAGCGCGGTCGGTGACGGCGGCGTGGTGACCAGCGTGGCCGACCTGGCCCCCTGGTTCGGCTTCCTGGCCGACGGGCGGGTCCTGGGCGACGACCTGCGGCGGCAACTGCTCGAACCGACCGTGCTGGCCGACGGCACCGCCCTGCGCTACGCCAGCGGCATCTACCACACGCCGATGGCGGGCAGCGCGGGCTACGGGCACGCGGGAGGCGTCCCCGGCTACCTGTCGAACCTGCTGTACCTGCCCGAGGCCGGCTTCGGCGTCGCCGTACTGTCCAACCAGACGGCGGTCGACCCGGTCAGGCTGAGCGAACGCCTGGCCAGGGCGCTGCTGGGCGAGGTGCCCGGGGCACTCTTCGAACCGGCCGAGACGGTGGACCCGGCGGTCGAGGTGCCGGCCGGGCACTGGCACGACCCGGTGGGAGACGCCTTCCTCACGCTCGAAGCCGCGGAGAACGGCCGGGTCAGGCTCGACAGGAGCGGTGACGTCACCGAGTTCGCCCTGGCCAAGGACGGCCGCTGGTACGGCCTCGGCGACGCGGACGGGCTCTGGCTTGAGCGCCGGGACGGCGAGCTGGCGCTGGACAGCGGCCTGGGGGCCCGGCGCCCGATCGTCTACCGGCCGTGTCAGGCGCCGGGCACCGAGCCCATGCCCGGCGGGGCCTACCACAGCGAGGAGCTGGACGTCCGCGTCACGGTCAGGGACGGCGTGCTGCGCGCCGGGCGTGAGCTGCGGCTTCCCGTCGAACCCGCCCCGGCGGGGGTGTGGCAGGCGGGGCCGTTCACGTTGCGGCCCGACGGCGACGACCTGCTGATCAGCGGGGGCGGCCTGCGCCGGATGCGCTTCACGGGCGAGCCCGGCGGCGACCTCCGTGGATGAGCCCGGAGACGGCCTTCCCGGATGAGCCCGGAGAGGGCTTTTCCGGGGCGGCCCGGGAGCGCCGGAGGGCGGGCCGAGACGGGGAGCGGGAGCCCATGTTGGCCTGCAGCACGAGGGCGGGACCGAGGGTTTTGGCTGCGGGGTCAGTGAACGCGGGCCGGACGGCTTCTAGCGTCCCACTATCCCGCTCCCCTCCCGAGGTGGTCACCATGAAAACGCCGACCATCAGGGCCGCCGTGGTCGCCCTGCTCCTCCTTCCCGTCGCGGCCTGCGCGGGCTCCCCGCAGAAGGGCGCGACCGGCGCCGACCGCGACACCCTGGTCTGGGCGTCCTCCGCGGCGCCGAACAGCCTGGACATCGCGCACGGCTTCAACAACGCCTCGACCACCATCCAGCTCGCGGTGCTGGACACCATGGTCACCCTCGACGCCAAGGGGGCGCCCGCCCCGGGCCTGGCCACGTCGTGGACCCAGCCGACGCCGGACAGCTACGAGTTCACCCTGCGCAAGGCCGTGACCTTCACCGACGGCTCCCCGCTGACGGCCGACGACGCCGCCTACTCCCTGAGCCGTCACCTGGACCCGGCCGTCGCCTCCCAGGCGGCCAGCTACTTCACCACCGTCAAGAAGGCCGAGGCCGTCGGAACCGACAAGGTCAGGGTCACCCTGACCCGCCCCAACCCGGCCTTCCTGTCGGTGGCGGCCATCGCCTGGCAGGTCGTGCCGCGCAAGCTGGCCGAGGCGCACCCCAGGGACCTGGGCAGTCCCGAGGTCGGCACGGTCGGCACCGGCCCCTTCAAGGTCGTGAAGTTCTCCCTCACCTCGGGCACCGTGCTGGAGCGCAACGAGTCCTACTGGGGGCCGAAGCCCGCGCTGCGCCGGGTCGAGATCAAATCCATCTCCGACGCCGAGACGCTCAGGATGGCCGTCAGGTCGGGGGAGGTCGACGCCACCGACGGTCTCAACGCCCGGGACGCCCGCAAGTGGACGAACCTCCCCGGCGTCACCACGAGCTTCTACCCCGGCAACAACATCGCCTACCTGTCGCTGGCCGTCGGCAACGGCCCGCTCAAGGACGTCCACGTACGGCGGGCCATCGCGCACGCCGTGGACCGCCAGGCCCTGACCACCCTGATGACCGGGGGGCACGGCACCACGGCGAGGGCGATGCTGCCGATGCCGCAGATGACCGCCCTCTACGGCGACGACACGCCGAAGTTCCCCGACCACCCGTTCGACCTGGCCGCCGCCAAGGCCGAACTGGCCAAGTCGGCCTACCCGGACGGGTTCACGATGGCGGTGCCGTACTCCTCGGGGTCGGACGGCGCGACCGTCATGCAGGCCGTCGCCGCCGACCTCGCGAAGATCGGCATCAAGCTGACCATGGAGCCGAGCCCCGGCGACAGGTACATCGCCATGCTGATGGACCACAAGGGGCTCGGTGTGCAGTACGTCAACCTCTCCTATGGCACCCCGGAGCCGATCGAGGTCTTGCCCGACATGATCGGTCGCGCCGCGGCGAAACCGCAGGGCTTCAACTTCTCCGGGTACGGCTCCGCCGAACTGGACGCCCGGCTCGACGCCCTGAGCGAGGCCACCGGTCAGGAGCGTCAGGACCAGGTGACCGCCCTGCTCACCGAGATCGGGGAGCAGGTGCCGTACGTCCCGCTGTTCCACATGGACAACGGCATCGCGCTGCGCGACGGGTTCACCGCGCCGGGACTGAGTGTCTGGAACCCCAACTTCTTCGTCGTCATCCGCCCGGCGGGCAAGTGACATGGCCGTCCTCACTCTCGTCGCCCGCCGCCTGGCCGCCGCGCTGGTCCTGCTCGGCGCGCTCTCGGTGATCACCTACGGGCTGCTCGTCGCCTCACCCGGCGGTCCCGAGCAGGTGCTGCTGGGCACCCGCCCCTCGACGCCGGAGACCAGGGCCGCGATCAGGGCCGAGTACCACCTCGACGACCCGTTCCCGCTGCGCTACGCCCGCTGGCTCGGCGACGCCGTACACGGTGACTTCGGCGTCTCCATCTACTCCAGGGAGCCGGTCGCCGACGTCATCGCCGACCGGCTGCCGGTCACCGCGGGCCTGGCGGGCTACGCCCTGCTGATCACCTTCGCCGTCGGCGTCCCGGTCGGGCTGGTGGCCGCGATGGGCCGGGGCGGCCTCCTCGACCAGGGCATCACCCTCGGCTCCCTGGTCCTGCTGGCCGTACCGCCGTTCGCGATGAGCATCCTGCTGCTGTACGGCTTCGCGGTCACCCTCGGCTGGTTCCCCGTCTTCGGCGCGGGCGAGACGTTCGCCGAACGCGTCACCCACCTGACGCTGCCCGCGCTCGCCCTGGCCGCGGCGCAGGGAGCCATGGTGGTACGGCAGATGCGGGCGGCGGCGCTCGACCTGGCCGGGCAGGACTTCCTGACCTTCGCCAGAGCGCGGGGGCTGCCGCGCGCGCGTGTCTGGATCGGTTACGCGCTGCGCAACGCGGCCCTGCCCGTGCTGACCGTCGGCGGCCTGCTGCTGGCGGCGAACCTGACCGGCGCCCTCTTCGTCGAACAGGCCTTCGGCCTGCACGGGCTCGGCGCCCTGCTCATCGCCGCCGTCAGCCAGAAGGACATCCCCGTGGTGCAGGCGCTCGTCCTGTTCAGCGGTGCGATCGTGGTCGTGGTCAACCTGCTGATCGACCTGGCCTACCTCGTGGTCGACCCCCGGGTACGGCACGGCGCGGTGGCGCTGTGAGGGGCGTGCTGGCCGGGGTGCTCGGCCTGGCGATCCTCGTCGGGCTGTTCGGCTCCCACCTGGCCCCCTACGACCCGGCGACGCAGGACCTGGCGCTCGGCGCGGCCGGTCCGGACGCGGCCCACTGGCTCGGCACCGACGACCTGGGCAGGGACGTGCTGTCCCGCCTCCTGACCGGGGCCGGGTCCGCGCTGCTGTGGCCCGTCCTCGTCGCGCTCGGCACGACCACGCTGAGCACCTCGCTCGGCCTGTTCGCCGGGTACCGGCTCGGCTGGATCGACGCGCTGATGATGCGGACCGTGGACCTGGCCATCGCGATGCCCGGAATGCTGGTGCTGATCGTGCTGGTCGGCGTGCTCGGCGGCGGGTACGGCTGGTCCGTGCTGGCCATGGCCGTACTGTTCACACCGGGTGACATCCGGGTGATCCGCAGCCTGACGCTCGCCCAGCGCGACCTGGCCTACGCCGAGGCGGCCAGGACCCTGGGGCTGCCGCCCCGGCGCGTCATGTTCCGCCACCTGCTGCCCAACCTCGCCCCCACGGTCGTCTCCAACGCCCTGCTGAGCTTCGTGGCCGCCCTGGTCTCGCTGGCCGGGCTCTCCTTCCTGGGCATCGGCCTGCCCGCGGGCACCCCCGACTGGGGCCTGATGGTCGAGGAGAACCGGGATCTGCTCGACCTCAACCCCTGGGCCTCCGTCGCCCCGGTCGTCCTGATCACCCTGATCGCCACCTCGGCCACCCTGCTGGGCGACCGGCTGTTCGACACCCTCTCCAAGGGAGGCTCCCGATGACCCTCCTCGACGTCACCGGCCTGACCGTCACCGGCCGTCACCTGGTCGTGGACGGCGTCGACCTGACCGTCTCCGCGGGGGAGACCGTCGGGCTGGTCGGCGAGTCGGGCAGCGGCAAGTCGCTGACCGCCAGGGCCGTGGCGGGGCTGCTGCCCAAGGGCATGACCGCGTCCGGCTCGGTCACCCTGTCCGGCCTGCAACTGCTCGGCGCCCGCGAGCGCGTGCTGCGGTCGGTGCGCGGCAGCCGGGTCGCGCTGCTCATGCAGGACCCCTTCGCCATGCTCAACCCGCTGATCACAGCCGGCGCCCACATCGCCGAGTCGCTGCCCAGGACCGGGGCGGCGCGCCGGAACCGCGCCCAGCGCGGGGAGGAGGTGACGCGGCGGCTGGCCGAGGTGGGCATCGACGACCCCTCGGTCGCGGGACGCTACCCCTTCCAGCTCTCCGGGGGGATGCGGCAGCGGATCGCCCTCGCCGCGGCCCTGGCCGGTGACCCCGAGCTGCTCATCGCCGACGAGCCCACGACCGCGCTCGACGCGACCACCCAGCACGAGATCCTCATGCTACTGCGCGAGGTCCAGCGGACGCGCGGGATGGGGGTGCTGCTGATCACCCACGACCTGCGGGTGGCCTTCGAGATGTGCGACCGGGTCGCGGTCATGTACGCGGGCCGGATCGTCGAGAGCGGGCCGGGCTTCGACGTGGCCAAGGTGCCCGCCCACCCCTACACGTCCGGGCTGCTGGCGGCGCTGCCCTCGGTGAGCGTGACGCTGCCCAGGCTTGAGGGCATCCCGGGCGCCGTGCCGTCCGCGGGGGACGTCACCGGGACGTGCGCCTTCGCCGACCGCTGCTCCCAGGCCGAACCCGGGTGCGGGCACGCCCGTCCGCCGCTGCGCGAGATCACCCCGGGCAGGCACACCGCCTGCCTGTACGAGGTGCGCCCCCGCCCCCACGCCGGGTCCCGTGCCGGGTCACAGCCCGCCGCGCTCCGCGAGGCCCCGGCGGGCGGCCCGCTGCTCACCATCGACGGCCTGCGCAAACAGTACGGCGGGCACACCGCCCTCGGCGGCGTCTCGCTGACCGTCATGGAGGGCGAGAGCGTCGGCGTCGTCGGCGAGTCGGGTTCGGGCAAGACCACCCTGGCCCGGTGCGTCCTGGGCCTGGCCACCCCCGACGGAGGCCGGGTGGAGCTGGCCGGGCTCGACCTGACCCGGCGCGGGCGGCGGGGAGACCGGGCGCACCGGCTGGTGCAGTGCGTCTTCCAGGACCCCTCGACCTCGCTCAACCCCTCCCTGACCGTGGGCTCGACGCTCACCGAGGCCGCCGCACAGGGATCACGTGAGGGACGGCTCTCCGTCCCCGAACTGCTCGACCTGGTCGGCCTGCCCGCCTCCTACGCCGAGCGCCGCCCCAGGGCGCTGTCCGGCGGCGAACGGCAGCGCGTGGCCATCGCCAGGGCCCTGGCCGTACGGCCAGCCCTGCTGATCTGCGACGAGCCGGTCGCCTCACTGGACGTCTCGGTCCAGGCCCACGTGCTGGAACTGCTGCGCACGGTGGGCCGCGACCTGGGCACCAGCCTGCTGTTCATCACCCACGACCTGGCCGTGGTCAGACAGATCACCGACAGGACCGTGGTCCTGTTCAAGGGAGAGGTGGTCGAGGAGGGCCGAACCCCCCAGATCCTGGACGCCCCCACCCACCCCTACACCCAGAAACTCCTGGCCTCGGTCCCCCCAACCCCCTAGAGCTCTCGTTTCGGCCCCTCCCGGCCCGCACGTGAGGGGTTTGGTTTGTGCCTTACCGGCGCCAAGCGCGAAGGGTTCGATCTTGGCCTTACCGGCCCCAAGTGTGAGGAGTGTCCGGCTTGGGTGCGTCGGTGCTTGGACTGAGGAACGCAGGAGCGAAGCGACGGAGTGACGAGGGAAAGCGCCGACTCGGGGCGCCCAAGCCCGCGACGCCGCCAGGCGGCGCAAAGAGACACAGAGACGAGGGAAGACGCCGACTCGGAGGCGCCCAAGCCCGCGACGCCGAAGGCGTCGCAAAGAGGCAGGGCGCAAAGAGACACGGTTCGGGCGCGCCGACGCTTGGACTGAGGAGCGAAGGAGCGAAGCGGATGAGCGACGAGGGAAAGCGTTGGCTCAGGGCGCCCGAACCCGCGACGCCGAAGGCGGAGCAAAGAGACACTGCATACTTTGGTCGCTTGTGGCCGGAGTAGCGAGAAAGGAAACCTTGCATCATGCACGACCTGCTGCTCAGTCATGGAAGCGTTCACGACGGGTTCGGCAGCCCCGCGAAGGACGCCGACGTCGCGATCTCCCAGGGCCGGATCGTCGCCGTCGGCCGTGACCTCGGGCCCGCCAGGCGGGTGATCGACGTCGCGGGGATGGTCGTCGCCCCCGGTTTCGTCGATCCGCACAGTCACTCCGACACCGTGCCCTTCCTCGCCGAACCCCAGCCCTTCAAGCTCCACCAGGGCGTCACCACCGAGATCGTCGGCAACTGCGGCTTCTCCTGCGGGCCGGCGAACCCGGAGACGGCCGGGTTCATGCCCGCCGTACTGGCCGAGCAGGCGTTCACCACGTTCGGCGAGTACCTCGACGCGGCGCGGGCGGCGGGGCCGAGCAACAACCTGGCCGTCATGGTGGGGCACAACACGCTGCGGCTGGCGGCGAGCGGGATGGAGGCGAAGCCGACGGGCGAGGCGCTCGACCGGATGCGCGTCCTGGCGGCCGAGGCGTTCGAGGCGGGCGCCGTCGGGCTGTCCAGCGGCCTTGAGTACGTCCCCGGCGCCTACGCCGGCACCGACGAGCTGGTCGCGCTCGCGCTGGTCGCCCGGCGGTGGAACCTGCCCTACGCCACGCACATGCGCAGCGAGAGCGAGGGCCTGGCCGACGCGCTCGACGAGGCGATCACCGTCGCCACCCGGGCCGGGGTGCGGCTGCAGGTCTCGCACTGCAAGGCGTCGGGCCGGGCCGTACACGGGTCTTCGGCCATGCTGCTGGCCAAGCTCGCCGAGGCGCGCAGGTCGGGCCTGGACGTGCGCGCGGACGTGTATCCGTACCTGGCCTTCTGCACCGGTCTGGTCGCCGTGCTGCCGCCGGTCGCCTGCGAGGGCGGCCAGGAGGCACTGCTGGCCAGGCTCGCCGACCCCCTGACCAGGGCCGCGCTCCGCGCGATGGCCGAGGACCCGGCGACCGGCACCGGGGTCGGCCTGTGGCGTGAGCTGCACCCGGCCGACGTGCAGATCCTCACCCACTCCGACCCCGCCGTCGAGGGCAGGCGCCTTGCCGACCTGCCCGGGGACCCGTGGGAGGCCCTGTGCGACCTGCTTCGGCGGGATCCGCACGCCTCCGGGGTCTTCCACACCATGCACGACGACGACGTGACCGCGATCATGGCGGATCCGCTGGTCTCCATCGGTTCGGACGGCGGGCCCCCGGTCGGCCCCAACCACCCGCGTACGTTCGGCACCTTCCCCACCTTCCTGGGGACCTACGTCAGGGAGCGGAAGGTCGTCCCGATGCCCGAGGCGATCCGCAAGGTCAGCTCGGCCGTCGCCGCCCAGTTCGGGCTGACCGACCGGGGCTGGCTCGGTCCCGGCGCGGTCGCCGACGTCTGCGTCTTCGACCCCGCGACCGTCGGTCACGACGGCACCTACGAGGTCCCCGACGTGCGTCCCCACGGGGTGCGGCACGTGTTCCTCGCCGGGCGGGAGGTGGTCGCCGACGGCGAGTTCACCGGGGGCAGGCATGGAACGGTCCTGCGCCGGGGGATGTCATGACGGCGCGCGGCCGGGTCACGCTCGGTGTGCTGCTGGACAGTCTCGGTCCCGAGATGGTGCGTCCGCTCGCCCTGCCCGGCGGCAGGGAGCCGCTGATCGGCACACCGGTCATCTACGACCCCGAGGAGGCCATGACCGGTCTCGACGGCGCCGTGCTGCTGGTCACCGGGCGCCCGTCCGCCGAGATGCTGGCCCGCGCGGGTGAGGCGGGCGTCGCGGTCGTGGTGGTCAAACCGGGCACGAGCGACCCGGAGTCGCTGGCCGAGGTGGCGGAGGCGGCCGGTACGGCGTTGCTCGCCGCCGCTCCCGACCTGTCCTGGGGGCAGCTCTACACGCTGATCGACGCCCTGCTCGCGGTGGTCGCGCCCGTCGAGTCGCTGGGCGACGCCAGGGCGGCCGACCTGTTCGCGCTGGCCAACCAGGTGGCGGTACGGGTCGGCGGGGCCGTGGCCATCGAGGACCTGGCGATGCGGGTGCTGGCCTACTCGACGGTCGAGGGGCAGCAGATCGACGACCTGCGCAGGGAGGGCATCCTGGGCCGCAGGGTGCCCGAGCATCCGACCAACACCGAGGAGTACGCCGCGGTGCTGCGCGCCGAGGACGCGGTGTGGAGCTACGAACCGCGCGAGTACTACCCCCGGCTGGCCATCGCCATCCGCGCGCACGGTGAGGCGCTCGGCACGATCTGGGCGCTCAGGGCGGAGGAGCCGCTGGCGGCCGACGCCGCGCAGGTGCTCGCGGAGGCGGCCCGCGCCGCCGCCCCCCACCTGGCCAGGATCACCCTGGCCGCGGACGAGGCCCGCAGGCGCCGTGACGAGTGTCTGGGCAACCTGCTGCGCGGCATCGGGCCGGTCAGGGAGCTGGCCACCTCCTTCGGCCTGCTGCCCGACGAACCGGTCACCGTGGTCACCATCGGGCCGTACGGCCGTACGGCCGACGCCTTCGCGGCCACCCACACCGGCGACCTGCTGCGCACCGCCTACGCGGCCTACCGGATGCGCGCGGCGACGGGGGCGGTCGACGGGCGCGCCCACGCGATCGTCGCCACGGACTCGGTGACGCCGCTGCTGCGCAGGATCACCGCCGACGTCCTGGCCAGGATGCGCGACCGGCTCGGCGGGCAGTGGCGGGCGGGGATCGGCAGGGTGGTCCCGGCGGCCGCGCTGGCGCCGACCAGCGCCCGTCAGGCGGAGGAGGCGTTGCGGGCGGTGTGCGGGCCGTACGCGAGGGCCGAGGTCGGGCACCACGAGGAGTTGTCGGCGGCGCTGTTCCTGATGGACATGGACGCCTCCGTCCGGGCCAAGCCCTCCCTGCACGGCGAGCCGCTCGGGGTGGTCGCCGCGCACGACGCCAGGCACGGCACCCACTACGTGCGCAGCCTGCGGGTGTGGGTGACCGCGCACTACGACGTGCCCAGGGCGGCCGACACGCTGTCCCTGCACCCCAACACCCTGCGCTACCGGCTGCGCAGGATCGGCGAGCTGATCGACCTGGACGACCCGGACACCCGCCTGGTCCTGGCGCTCCAGCTCCGGCTGAGCGGCGCCGCGGGACCGGACGGCTCGTGAGCGGCGTCATCGGCCGGGCAGGTTGTGAGAGAGGCAGGGCGGGCTTCGAGCGGCGCCGCCGGGCCGTACGGGTTCTGGCGATGTCGCGAGGTCGTGCGAGCGCCGGACGGGTGGCGCTGAGCGGGACCACAAATCCGGGCGGGTGAAGTTCGGCGTGTGCGCCAACGCTCCGGAGGCCTTCCGGCAGGATGCTGTCTGCCATGGTCGAACTCCTCGCCTCGGCTCGGGCCGGGGTACGTCTCCTCTCTCTGCACGGCACCGCCGACCTGCAGCGCGCCGACCGGCTGCTCCGTCAGGTCTGGGGGACCAGGCCGGGTGACGATCCGCCCATCTCCCTGGACGTGATGTGCGCGCTGGCGCACGTCGGCGGCTACATCGGCGGCGCCTTCCTCGACGAGGAACTGGTCGGCGCCGCCGTGGGGTTCCTCGCCGCGGACAGGAGCCTGCACTCCCACGTCGCCGGGGTCGCCTCCCGGGCGCGGGGACTCGGCGTCGGCCTGGCGCTCAAGGAACACCAGCGAGCCTGGGCGGCCGAGCGCGGCCTCGTCGCCGTCTCCTGGACCTTCGACCCGCTCGTACGGCGCAACGCCTACTTCAACCTGGTCAAACTCGGCGCGAAGGTCGTCGAGTACCTCCCTGACTTCTACGGCCCGATGAGTGACGGCATCAACGACGGGGACGTCTCCGACCGGCTGTTCGTCACCTGGCCCGTCACCCCGGACCCCGCCCCGGCCACCGAACGGGCGGCAGGGCCGTCCGAGACCGCCGCCGTGACCGTCCTCGACGAGGCGGGGACCGTGCGGCCCGGCGGCGGGGCGCCTCTGCTACGCTGCGCGACTCCGCCGGACATCGAGCGGTTGCGCGTGGACGAGCCCGGCGAGGCCAGACACTGGCGGGCCGCGCTGGGAGGGGTGCTCGGCGCGGCGTTCGCCGACGGTTACCGGATCACCGGCTTCACCCGATCCGGGTGGTATCTGCTGGCCAGAGGAGGCACGGCGTGAAACTGACAGGTGTGGAGCTGCGTAAGGTCGCGCTGCCGCTGGTGACCCCGTTCAGGACGTCCCTGGGCACCCAGACGGTGCGGGAGGCGCTGCTCGTGCGGGTGGTGACCGATGAGGGCGAGGGCTGGGCGGAGTGCGTGGCCGAGGACGAGCCGAGCTACTGCCCCGAGTACCTTGAGGGCGCCGCGGACGTGATCCGCCGGTTCCTGCTGCCGGTGCTCTTCCCCCTCGACCTGGACCCGGCGGCCGTCGCCCCCGCGTTCGGCCACGTGCGCGCCCACCAGATGGCCAAGTCCGCCGTCGAGACGGCCGTGCTCGACGCCTGGCTGCGCTCCAGGGGCGTCTCCCTGGCCTCCTACCTGGGCGCGGTACGGCACAGCCTGCCCGTCGGCGTCTCGGTCGGCATCGCCGAGAGCATCGACGCGCTGCTCGACACCGTGGACCGGCACCTGGCCGCCGGATACGCCAGGGTGAAGCTGAAGATCGAACCCGGCTGGGACCTCGAACCCGTCAGGCGGGTCAGGGAGACCTTCGGCTCCGGCGTGATGCTCACCGTGGACGCCAACACCGCCTACGAGGCCGCCGACATCCCCCATCTGACCAGGCTCGACGCCTACGGCCTGGCGATGATCGAGCAGCCCTTCGCCCCCGGCGACCTGCACACCCACGCCCGGTTCGCGGCCAGGTCGAACACCCCGGTCTGCCTGGACGAGAGCATCACCTCGGCGCGTGACGCGGCGGCGGCGATCAGGATGGACGCCTGCTCGATCATCAACATCAAGCCGGGCCGGGTGGGCGGCTACCTGGAGGCGCGGCGCATCCACGACGTGGCCCGCGCCAACGGGCTGCCCGTGTGGTGCGGCGGCATGCTGGAGACCGGTCTCGGCAGGGCCGCCAACCTGGCGCTCGCCGCGCTGCCCGGTTTCACGCTGCCCGGCGACATCTCGGCGACCGCGCGCTACTACGGGCGGGACGTCACGGCGCCGTTCGTGCTGACCGGGGGAGAGATGACCGTGCCCTCGGGGCCGGGGATCGGCATCACCCCCGTCCAGGAGGACCTGGACGCGCTGACCACCGAGACCGAGTGGATCGCCGCCCCCTGACTTCGCGGTGACCGGCGCCTACCAGACGTCACCGTCGCGCCAGTCGCAGGTCAGCGTGCCCGACAGGGTGAGCGGAACCGTCACGGGGAGGACGTGGACCCCCTCGTCCTCCTCCTCGGTGCGTTCGAGGCCGTCCGGGGTGAGCGCGAACGTCTCGCCCCGCCACTGCCGCCAGCCGCGTCCCCGGTAGAAGGGCACGGCCTCGTCGGACGCGCTGAGCGCGCCGAGGTCGTAGGCGCCGTGGACGACCCGTTCCAGCGCGTCCATCAGGGCGGTGCCGTACCCTCCACGCCGTAGGTCCGCGCGGACCCCGACGGCCTCGACGTAGCCCGCGCGCAGCGCCCTGCCGCCGTGCAGCATCCGCCGCTGGACCACCGAGGCGTGCCCGACCAGTTCGGCTCCCCGCCAGGCCAGGGCGTGCACCCCGCCCAGGGCGTGCTCCCAGTCGTCGTCGCTCAGGTCTCCGTCGAAGACCTCGACGAGCAGTCTCCTGGCGGTTTCGAGGGTGGCGGTGTCCAGTTCCGAGGTGTGGGCCGTACGAACGTCGATCATCTCTCCATCCTGACAGCCGTGATCCGTTTGTAGTAGTGGTTGTTTGGAATGTAGTAGGTGTACTACATTCGAAAGCATGGATGCTGTGATTAGCGTTCGCGGGCTGCGAATGTCGTACGGCCGGAACGAGGTGCTGCGCGGGGTCGACCTTGAGGTGCGACGCGGGGAGACCGTCGCACTGCTCGGGCCGAACGGCGCGGGGAAGACGACCACCGTCGAGATCCTCGAAGGCTTCCGCCTCCCGTCGGCGGGCGAGGTCGAGGTCCTGGGCGTCGATCCCGCGCGGGGCGACGACGCCTGGCGGGCCAGGCTCGGCGTCGTCCTGCAGAACTGGCGGGACCACCCGCGCTGGCGGGTGGGCGAACTGCTCGGCCACGTCGCCGCGCACTACCCGGCGCAGTGGAACACCGGGGAGCTGCTCGACGCCCTCGGCCTGTCCGGGAAGGCCACCGCGAAGGTCGGCCAGCTCTCCGGCGGCCAGCGCCGCAGGCTCGACGTGGCGCTCGGCGTCGTCGGCAGGCCCGACCTGCTCTTCCTCGACGAGCCGACGACCGGCTTCGACCCCGAGGCACGGCGCGAGTTCCACGACCTGGTCCGCGGGCTCGACACGACCATCCTGCTGACCACCCACGACCTGGCCGAGGCCGAACGGCTCGCGGACCGCATCGCGGTGCTGGTCGAGGGACGCGTCGCCGTCTCCGGCACCCCCGCCGAGCTGGCCGCCGCCGTACGGGCGCCGTCACGGGTGCGCTGGCAGGACGGGTGCGAGCTGACCGACGACCCGTCACGGCTGGCCTGGGAACTCCACCAGAGGTACGGCGGGCCCGTCCCCGACCTGGAGATCCGGCGGCCGACGCTGGAGGAGAGCTACCTGAGCCTGATCGATCGGAGCGCGGCATGAACGGCACACTGGGCCTCGGAATCCGCCGAGGACTGATCGAGCAGGGCACCCTCCTGCGGGACAGGAAGGAGGTGACCGGCCAGCTCGCCGGCGGGGTCGGCGTCTTCCTGCTGCTCACGCTGTGGATAGGCGGCAACCCGGCCGGTGGCGGAGTCGACATGGCCACGTTCATGGCGGTCGGGTTCACGGCGTTCATGGTGTTCTCCACCGGGGTGACGACGCTGCCGATGCTGATCGCGGCCGACCGGGAGGAGGGCGCGCTGCTCCGGCTGCGGGCGCTGCCGCGCGGCATCCCGGTCTACGTGACGGGACGCGCCGTCTCGGTGCTGTGCCAGATCCTGACGCAGGCGACGCTGATGCTGCTGGCGGGCGTGCTCGTCGCGGGCGTCCGGCCCCCCGCGACCCCGCAGGCGTGGCTGACCTTCGGCTGGGCGCTCGTGCTCGGGGCGCTCTCCGTGGTGCCCGTCGGGGCCGCGCTCGGCGCGATGCTGTCCAACCCCAAGAGCGCGGCGCTGGTGCTCGGGCTGCCGTCCATGCTGCTGATGCTGATCTCCGGGGTGATGCTCCCGCTGCGGATGCTGCCCGAGGTGGTCGGCCGGGTCGCCCAGGCCTTCCCGCTCTACTGGCAGGGACACGCCCTGCGGGCCGCGTTCCTGCCGCCGGGCGCCGCGGCGGCCGAACTCGGCGGCGCCTGGCAGCTCGGGACCGCCGCGACGGTGATGGGACTCTGGGCGATCGCCGGTATGGTTCTGGCACCCTGGCTGCTGCGCAAGGTCACCCGCGGGGCGTCCGGGACCCGGCAGGCCGAGCGGCGGATATGAGGCTCCCGAATGTCCAGCGAGATCGTCTACAACCGCATCTCGATGCTGCGCGCCGAACGCGGGATCTCCCGCAAGGACCTGGCGACGGCCCTGGGCGTGCACTACCAGACGGTCGGCTACCTGGAACGCGGCGAGTACAGCCCCAGCCTGTTCCTCGCGCTGCGGATCGCCGAGTACTTCGAGGTGCCGGTGGAGGTCGTGTTCTCACTGACCCCCTTCGCCCGGCTGGGCAGCGGGGGCGGGACATGAGGAAGGAGAGACCGATGCGTCGCTGGATCGACCGTCGCGTCCGCGAACGTGTGGCCCTCATCGAGAACAGCCCGGCCCGCCGTGTCTGGACGGGCAGGCGCAACCGCAGGCGGCTCGTGACCGCCGGGGGCGCGGCCCTGCTGGTGCTCTGGGCGGGCCTGGTGGTCATCGTCAGGCTCGCGCCGAGCGACCTGGCCCGCAACGTCTACCTGTCCATGTTCGCGCTCGCCGTGGCCGTCCTGGTCCCGGTGTACGGCTGGCTCACCCTCGCCACCAAGGGCGTCACCACCATCCCCGCCGAGTATCTCGACGAACGGCAGCGTGGCGAACAGCAGCGGGCCTACACGGGCGCGCACACCCTCACCACGGTCGTGCTGGCCGTACTGGTGGTCCTGGCCGGCCTGTGGAGCACGGGAGGCCGGCTGACCCTGGACGTGCCGACCGCCCTGCTGCTGCCCCTGGCCCTGACCCTGCTCGCCACCCACTACACCCTGCCCCTCCTCCTGGAGGGCTGGCGGCTGCCCGACCCGCCCCCCGACGAGGACGACTGACCGATCGGCTGTGAGCCCTCTCAGCCCGGCTCAGCTTCGCCACAGGACCACCTGTGTAGGTTCCGGAGCCGAACGGGGGTTGGCTCATGACTGACATCGCACATCCATCGTCACCCGATCGGCGGTTGGCGTGGACCGGATACGCGGCCTTCGGCTGGGCGGTGGCCTACGGGGGGTTCGGCCTGGTCACGGCGCTGACCGGAACCGCGATCTTCTACCGTGCCGCGCATCCGCTGCCGGTCGGCCTGAACTGGGCCGCCGTGACCGCCGCCGCCCTCGTGGCGGTGACGACGCTGGCCGCGGCGCGGCCCCGGGGCCCGCGGCTTCCCCGGCGGGTCGTTCTCGCCGCCCTGATCGGGCTGTGCGCGCTGGTCGGCGTGGCCGCGTTCGGCCTGCTGATGGACGCGATCACCTTCGTCTTCGGTCAGACCGTCGACAGCTGGACGGGGGCCGCCAACCGGGCGCTCGCCGGGCTCGGTGTGGTGCTGCTCGCCGCCACGGCCCTCTCCTACCGATCCTCGACCTCCGGCGTCTGCCCGCGGTGCGGTGCCGTACACACCTCCTCGACCGTGTGGAACAGGCCGGAACCCACACCCGCTCCGCGGCGCGTCCGGGCGTCGGCATACGTGGGCGCCGCGGCGTTCCTGCCCTACGCGGTCATGAAGACGACATGGGCGCTCGGCGGGACCTTCGCGGGGATCACCGGAGAGGAGATGGTGGCGATGCACGAGCGCAACGGCGCCTCGGAGCTGTGGCTCACCCTGGACCGCTGGGGCATCGACCCCACGGCGCTGCTGGCGGCGCTCGGAGTGTTCCTCCTCCTCGGTCTGGTGCGGCCCTGGGGCCAGGTGTTCCCCCGCTGGACGCTCGTCCTGCGGGGGAGGCGGGTGCCCCGCTGGCTGCCGCTCACCCCGGCACTGATCGGCGCCGCCACGCTCGCGCCCTACGGGGCGGCCGGAGTCGTCTACGCCACCCTCGGCACGGCGGGCGTGATCACCGTCTCCAGGGGAGACTTCTCCACCGTGGGCGACGCCCTCCTGGTGACCTGGTTCGGCCTGGGCGCCTTCGCCGCGTACGGCCTGGCCCTGGCCCTGGCCGCCTGGTCCTACTGGCGCCGCACCCGGCCGACCTGCGTGGGCTGACCGCCGGGACCGAGTCTCCGGAAAAGGGCTCTCATGCGAGGCTTTCGCGCTCGGCCCACGGTGGTCGAAATACGCCCCGCGCCGGGCGACACGACAACGGGAAGGTGGGGAAATGACGACCGGGTGGTCTCGGGAGGAGGTCTTCGCGGCGCTCAGGGGGTGTCTGCTGCGGGTGAGGGTCTTGACGGAGGGGGCCTTCGTCGTCGATGTCGTCGCGGAGCCGTACGGCATGCTGGTGGTCTTCCGCTGGAGGAAGGACCCGAACACCTACGCCGTCGAGGTCGCGTTTCCCACGGAGCCGAGGAACTCCGTGATCGGCGAACCGATGACCTCGCCGGACGAATGGGCGGCGGACGTCGGTTACCGCCTCGCGGAGGAACTCGCGACCGGGCTGGTCCGCCGGGGGCGCCGGACGGTTCGGGACGGCTACGTCGTACTGGACGTTCGCGACGCCCCGGACGCCTGGCCCACCGGGTTCCACGTCGGTGAGGTCCCGCTTGTGTCCCTACGGAGGGGGGTTCGTTTCACGCGGAGGAGGACGGTGGTTCCCGTGGCCGCGTCCGAGGCGGGCTCCTGGCTGGCCGAGGCGGGGATGGACGTGACCGTTCCCCGGAGGCTGGTCGCCGAGAACAGGCTCGTCTGCTGGTTGCAGGCCTACGCCGACAACGAGCGGGGAGAGCCTTCCGTCGGCCAGGCGGCGGCCTCCTGGGAGGACGCGCCGCGCACCACCGCCCGCCTGGAACTGGCGTACGTCCAGCCCGGCGTCCCCCCGCAGGTGCGTGCCGCGCTGGTGCGCGTCGTGATCCACGAGGCGGCCGAGGTGGGTGCCCTACAGGTGGTCACCGCGCTCGACGTTCCCGAACTCCACGAACTGGGGTTCCGGCCCCTGGACGGCGGCGGTCTCGCGCTTCACACCACCGTCGCCGAGCCGCCCTCCACGCCCGGAGGCTGACCCGGCCCACCGGGGAGGACGGTCTGGGGAGGACGGTCAGCGGCGGCGGATCTTCACCTCGCGCATGTCGACGGCCGAGACCGACAGGTCGCCGTGGCCGTACTCGCCGAGTCTGGCCTTGACGGCGGCCAGGGCCAGTTCGACGGCCTCGGCCTCTCCCTCCTCGTCGTCGACCGTGATGACGTAGCGGAAGCTGAACGGCCCGATGGCGGCGTCGTAGGCGAAACCGCCCTCCCTGGTGAAGCCGTTGAGCAGCATGTCGCGGTCGGCCAGTCGCGCGGTCAGTTCGGCCCTCTGGTCGTCGGTGAGACCGATGAACCTGCCTCTGATGGTCACCCGGTAGTCGTGCATCAGTCCTTCTTTCGCGTGTCGAGTGCCGCCCAGGAGTCGAGGAGGAGGGCGACGGCGTCGGTCGCCGTGCGGTCGTCGACGTCGTCGGGGGTGAGCAGCCTCTGTACGAGCAGGCCGTCCTCCAGGGCGTGGACGATCATGGAGAGCAGTTTCGGGTCCGCGGGCGGGCCCGCGTCCCGGCGGACGAGCTCCCGCCGTACCCCCTCGGTGATCGCGTCTCTGGCGAACAGCTCCCGCTGGGCGAGCAACGGGCGGATCTCCGGGTTGCGCAGGGCGTAGAGGAGGAGCTCAAGGCGTAGCGCCAGCCAGCTCTCCTGGTGCTCGGCGTGGTCGCGGTGCCAGGCGTACAGCAGGCTCGTCAGATGCTCGGACGAGGTGGCCCGGCCGCACATCTCGGCCAACTCCTCCCGTGCCCGTTCGGTGCGCCTGGTGAGCAGTGCGACGACCAGCTCGTGCTTGCCGTCGAAGTTGCCGTAGAAAGCCCCTCGGGTGTAGCCGGCCCGCTCGGCGATCTGTTCGATGGAGGTGCCGTTGACCCCGCGTTCCGCGAACAGCTCCGAGGCCGAGGCCAGTAACTTGCGCCTGGTCTCCTCACGGCTCTGCTCCCTTGACAACCGCATCCACATACCTCCGCGCTCAGATACAGGAGTGTATCTGAAAGTGATCAGTGCGGACGCGTGCCGCGGACCCGGACGGAACGTGCGATGTACCCGGGGTCGGATCACTCAATCCGCACAGCCGGGACGGTACGGCCGGCGGTGGTTTCGCCCGTGGAGGAGTGGAGGGCAAAGACCCGTCCACGGGACGGCACCGGGACGGGCGAGGTTTCCCCGGCGTCGGTGACGACTCACCGGTCAAGGGGCAGCAGATTCATATGGCACAGCACCATATGGCACACAACACGCGGATGACGGGCTGGATCGGCTGGATCTGGTTCGCGGGCGTGGTCATGATCGTGGACGGCTTCTTCAACGCCATCTCCGGTCTGTACGCGATCTTCAACAACGATCTCTACGTGCAGATCCGCGACAAGCTGCTGGTGCTCAACCTCACCGGATGGGGCTGGGTCCACCTCATACTCGGCATCCTGCTCGTGGCCGTCGGCATCACCCTGCTGATGGGTCAGGAGTGGGCGCGGATGGCGGCCGTCGTCCTCGTGGCGGTCAACGCCATCACCCAGATGGCCTGGCTCGCGGCCAATCCGTGGTGGTCCATCGTCGTCATCGCGGTCGACGTCGTCATCCTGTACGCGCTGATCGTGCACGGGCGTGAGGCCGCTGCCCTGCGGGACTGATCCTCTCGCCCGGCTCGGACGGCGGAGGCAGCGGCGCCTCCGAGGGACGGGTCCCGTCGAACAGGAGCGCCAGGTATCTCCGGTGGCCGTCGAGACCCGTCGGGCCGATCGTGGCCAGGGTCATCACCACCATCGCCGCCAGGTCGCGGACCAGCAGGTCGGCGCGGACCAGTCCGCGCCGCTGGGCGTCGGCGAGCACGTCGCCCAGCGGCGCGCCGAACCGCTCGAACAGGGACTCGGTGAACGCGCCCGCCTCCCGTGCCGCGGTGAGCAGGGCGCGGTGCGCGGCCAACGTGTCCACGATGGCGCCCAGCGCCTCGGCGAGCCCCTGCCGAGGGTCGGCCGCCCGGCGGGCCGCCAGCGCGTGCGGCTCGACCTCCTCGGTGAAGTACGTCTCGAAGCAGGCTCTGATCACGCCGTCACGGTCGCCGAACCGCCGGTAGACGGTGGCGATCCCGACCCCGGCCCTGCGGGCGATCTCATCGAGGGGTACGGCGGTGCCCCCCTCCCGCAAGGCCGTGATCGCAGCCCTGACGATCCTGTCGGAGTTGCGCAGGGCATCGGCTCTGTGTCGTTGCTCTGGCACACACCGAACGCTAGCAGTCCGGATGCGGACGGTTACCAGGCGACCTGCAGGGAGGTCAGGCCGTACACCACGTGGAAGGTGCGGAAGTGCGCCTCGGGATCGACGACGCGCAGCCCGGGGAAGCGCCGAAGCAACGCAGGGAAGGCGACCCGCATCTCCATCCGCGCCAGCGGGGCCCCCAGACAGTGGTGTACGCCGTGTCCGAAGGCCATGTGGCCGTAGGCGCCCCTGGTGATGTCCAGCTGCCCGGGATCGGGCACGAACGCGGCGTCGCGGTTGGCCGCGGGCAGGGAGCACAGCACCAGCTCGCCCGGTTCGATGACCTGCCCCGCGACCTCGACCTTCGTCGTCGCCATCCTGAAGCCCCCGGAGTGGACGATGCTGAGCCAGCGCATCAGCTCCTCGATCGCCGCCTCGACACGCTCGGGCTCCTTCCTGAGCAGGTCGAGCTGGTCGGGGTGGCGCAGCAGGGCCAGCGTGCCGATGCCCAGCATGTTGGCGGTGGTCTCGTGCCCGGCCACCAGCAGCAGGCTGCCGATGCCGGCGAGTTCGTCGTCGCTCAGCTCGTCGCCGTGCTCGCGCACCAGCATGCCGAGCAGTTCCTCGCCCGGGTCCGACTTGACGTGGGCGACCAGCTCGGCCATGTACTGCCGCGACTCACGCTGGGCCGCGATCCGCTCCTCCGGCGCGAGGGACAGGTCAAGCAGCCTGCCGGTCCTGCGCTGGAAGTCCTCCCGATCGGCGTACGGCACGCCGAGCAGCTCGCAGATCACCAGCGAGGGGATCGGCAGCGCGAAGGAGGAGACCAGGTCGGCGGGGGATCCGGCCTTCTCCATCGCGTCCAGATGGTCCTCGACGATGCGCGTGATCCGGGGTTCGAGCCTGCGCATCCGGCGCAGCGTGAACTCCGGCGTCAGGATCCGGCGTATCCGGGTGTGCTCAGGAGGGTCGAAGGAGAGCAGGTTGCCCGCGCGCAACCTGGCCTTCTCCTCCTCGGTCCGGTACGGATCACCGGGCACGGGGTAGTGGCTCTGCCAGTCGTTGCTGAAGCGCTCGGCGTCACCGAGCACCGCCCGTACGTCGTCGTGGCGGGTGACCAGCCAGGCGTCGAAGCCCAGCGTCGTCGTGATCCGCCTTATGCCCTCCTCGTCCCGAAGTGTCTCCAGCTCGGGAGCGGGGTCGAACCCCGCCCGCCACATGTGCAGCGGCAGCGCAATGGACTCGGTCATGCGACCCCCCGGTTGACTTACCTTCCGGCCGTTCTGTTCCTTCCCAAAAACGATAGCAACCTATCGATTAGTGGCAAAGAATTACTCACCGGTTGTCAGTCCAAATTGGGATTTGTCTTGCTCTTCCCTGCGAAGGTGCAGGGATTTTGGGTACCGGTGCTTCCTTCCACATATGCCCGCTTGAGCAGGCAAGATGGTGGTTTGGTGGCGTTTCGGATGCTCTCTGGAGGCAAAATTGTCATGCCCGTTTCGCTCTCCGCCCGCGAAGTGCCGAACCGGAACGCGCCGATCGCCCCGCGCGGGGTTTGCCGCGAACCCGCTGCGTCACCGTGGCCCTTCGTGGCGTCCGCCCGCGTGCCGTCCGGCCCGGCACGCGGGCGACCAGCGCAGGCACCCCTCCCTCCCCGCTTCCGTTTATCGGACAAGCGGATGATGGGCGGTGCACGGCGGCGCGCTGTTCCTTGTCGCGCGTGATCGGATCGTGAAACGGGCCTGCAGGAGCCATGGATCGTCCTCGCCGGGGCGATTGGGGAACCTGATGTTCGTGTTGTTCCGGCGGAGCGTCGGCGACGTGAAAACCGGCCCTGTGGCGACCGCCGGGGCCGAGATTCAGTCGTCGGCACGGGGTTCCGCGGGGGCCGAGTCGGTGAGGATTCGCGGCGTTGCCGCCTTCGGCGCCGTGCTCCCGGCCGTTTCCCGCTTCAGGGGAATCCGGGAAAAAGGCTCCGGTCCGGCGTCCCGTGATGCCGAACCGAACCCCGCTCCGGCGTGTCCACGACGAGAACGCATCGTCAACACGCGACTCCCCTCCGCTTATATAGCTTTTTATCATAACGGAGGGTTATATTTCCGTTTGTGATCCCCCTTGGGGAGTTTCGGGGATTTATTCGGATGTTTTGGTCAGTCAAGAACCCCGATGCGGGCCACGTCGGTGATGAAACTGACCTTTGTTCCGCCGAGAGAGGCGGACACATGCCAGCAGCCAAGATGGGGAAGCGGCAGTGAGATGGGCTGCACACCGGGCACCGGGTAGGGGCCGGGGCTCTCCCCCCGCACGGTCTCACCCGTCTTGACCGAGACGGCCTCGACCGTCAGCGCCTCGTCACGATCCCGCCACCACACCGTCTTGACGGCCACCGTCTCGCCGGAACGCTTGTAGGCGACGTCGGTCGTGTCCAGCAACGTCCACAGGCCGCCCACGCCGTACCAGTCGCCGGGGGTCAACTGCTCCTGCCGGAACTGTTCGCCCACGTCCTGCGGCATGTCACCCCGGCTGCGCAGCTTGGTCACCGGGCACCCCTTGGTCTTCTTGCCGGGCACCCCGGGACCGACCGTCACGGCGGGCCGGGGAACGGGCGACGACGGCGCCGAGACCGACGCGGCCAGGGACGAAGGCGGCGAGGACGACGGCGCCGGAGCGGGGATCCGGGCGCTCACGGCGCTCCGGCCACAGGCGGAGACCGTCGCCAGCAGCACGAGGACGACGGCGACCCGGCTCCCGCGCATCAAGTGAGCCGGGCGAGCTCGGGGGCCCCGGCGCTTCCTCCGGAGAATGAGGACTTTCGCCATGCGGTGGTGCTCAGGTCCATTCCTGTTTACCTTCCTCTGGCATGAGATGACACCGGTCCCCGCACCGTGAGGGGCGGGCCGGTGTCATCCGACGCGTCGTCCTGTGACCGATCAGGAAAAAACCCTAGACCAACCTGTCGAACTCACCGGTTTTGACGCCTTCGACGAACGTCCGCCATTCGGCGGCGGTGAAGAGAAGGCTGGGCCCGTCGGGGTTCTTGCTGTCACGCACCGCCGTGCCGCCTGTCAGACCGGCGACCTCGACACACTGCCCACCGTTTCCGCCGGAGAGTGAGGACTTTCGCCACACAGTGGTGCTCAGGTCCATTCCTTTTTCACTTCCTCGATCATGCGGAGGGATGCGTGCTCAGGATAGGCCCACAGTCGTATGGCTTCATAGCGTTTCCAGACGGAGGCGACGGTCTCGCGCTCGGAGGAAACCCGTCCATCTGCCGAAGAATCCACATGGACGATGTCGGGATCGCCGTTCGGAAGTTTTGCGATCATGAAAGCGCCGAGCATTCCCGGCAGGCATTCCGGGGCGACGAGCTGAAGGGAGACAGAGGGGTGTCTCACCGCGTCGAGCAGATGGTCGAGCTGCTCCCGCATCACCTCGGGGCCGCCGACCGGGCGCCGCAGCACACCCGTGTCCATGAGGACCAGCAGGGAGGGAGGGTTCCGCTGGTCGAGGATCTGCCGCCTGCGCATGCGGGCCTGGACGCGTTCGTCCACCTCGGTGGCGGTGATCCTCGGCTCCAGGCTGAAGATCCGCCGCGCGTAGGCCTCGGTCTGCAACAGCCCGGGAATCAGCAGGGGGTCCCAGGAGTGCAGGGCCAGCGCATTGGGTTCGATCTCCTCAACCCAGCCCATGAACCACTTCGGGCCGCCCGGTCTGGCCACGATGCGCCGGTGCAGACCGACGAAATGCTGTCTTTCGGCCAGGTTGAAAATCTGGTCCAGCTTCTCCGCGTCCGCCCTCGACGGGGTACGGGTGGCCATCTCCAGCCTGCTGATCTGGGTCTGCGTGCATCCGAGACGGGCGGCGACGGCGGACTGGGACAGGTGCGCCGCCTCGCGCAGGCGCCGCATCTCCACGCCGAACCGCACACGAGGGGAACCGGGGTCGAGGGAGGGGACGTCACCCATCGTGACCCCTCCGGGACGCCGGTGACCCGGTTCCCGGTGTCGTCCCGGCATCGGGAGGGGAACGGAAACCAGACCGGGAAAACCAATCAACTGTCATTGTCCTGCCCACTCTGACCTGGGAATCCTTTTCACGGGAACTCTGACCTCGAAAGCAGTCCGACAAATAATCCATAACTCATGGTGAGGGGGACGGTACCAGGCGTTTTCGTGCCGGGACACCGTCGGATGGAACAGACCGGTACGGCAATTTTTCACTTCTTGGGTGTGCTCATTCAAGCCATGTTGTGTTTCTTTGCGCTGCCTTCGGCAGCGCGGGCTTGGGCGCTGCGGGTCGGTGCTTTCCCTCGTCACTGTGTCCCTTTGCTCCGCCTGGCGGCGTCGCGGGCTCGGGCGCCCTGAGTCGGTGCTTTCCCTCGTCACTCCGTCGCTTCGCTCCTGCGTTCCTCAGTCCAAGCACCGACGCGCCCAAGCCGTGTTTTTTGCTCCGCCTGGCGGCGTCGCGGGCTTGGGCGCCCTGAGTCGGTGCTTTCCCTCGTCACTCCGTCGCTTCGCTCCTGCGTTCCTCAGTCCAAGCACCGACGCGCCCAAGCCGGACACTCCTCACGCACGGCACCGGTAAAGCACAGGCGAACCCCTCACTCGCGACACCGGTAAAGCACCGGCGAATCCCTCACGCACGGTGTTGGTAAGACACAGGCGAACCCCTCGTGCGCGGCGTTGGGAAAGCAGAGGCCAAACCCCTGGGCACGGCATCGGTAAGGTACAGGCCAAAGCCTCACGTGCGGCGCCGGGGAGTTGAAGCCGACCCTCACGCGCGGTAATCGGTAAGGCCGGAGAACAAACCTCCGTGTGCGGCGTGGGGAAAGCTCGGGCCTCCGGTTCGCGGTGGTGGGAAGGTACAGATCGAATCGGGTCAGATCGGTTTGCTCAGCCGTACGTCTTCTTCGGTGAAGCCCAGGGAGCGGTAGAAGGCGCGGGCGGGGAGGTTGGCGGCGCCGGTCTCCAGGGTCACGCGGTGCAGGCCGTGCGCGCGTGCCCATGACTCGGCCGCGGACATCAGGGCGCTTCCCACACCCGTGCGTTCGGCCTCGGGGGAGACGACGAGTTCGCCGACGTAGGCGTCCCGTGAGCCGGTGAAGTGCGTGCGGGTGGTGACCGTGACGAACCCCGTGACGTGGCCGTCGCGAACCGCCACGAACACCTCGTGGTCGTCGTTGCCCGTCCGTTCCAGGGACCCGGTCACCCAGCCGAGTACGGCGGTGCCCACGGCGCCGGGGTCCCGCCAGGTCGCGACTCCCTCGGCCAGGCGGGGGGCCAGCGCGAGCACGGCGGCACGGTCTTCGGGGAGGTAGGGGCGGACGGTGATCATGGACGTGATTCTGGCACCGTACCGGGGGCCGAAAAAACAGCCGCGGCGCGCCGGGTTCGGGACATGTGGGGGTTGTCCGGAGCCCCGGCGAGCGGCGGGTCACACGTCGACGAGGGGAGTCCGACGCCGAAGAGCCTCGAATGAGGGGGAACCCCTACGAAGGCTGGTAGAGCTGGATCTCGGCGTTCGGCGGCAGGCCGAACACCTTGCGGCCCTCGACCCGGTTCTCCTCGCTCAGCGCGGAGAAGTCGGAGTCGCTGATCTCCAGGGCCCGGGGCGCCCCTTCGGCGGAGAACATCTCCCGCACCGAGGAGCGCACCAGGTCCCCCTCAAGGGCCTCCTGGATGTCGATGACGCGGTAGGTCTCGCCGTTCGGTTCGACGGTCAGCAGTGACAGGTTCTTGTACTGGCTGCTGGCCAGGAGCTTCTGCCCGACCCGGGCGTACTCCTCGCACGAGGCGGCGATGCCGACGAGCTGCTGGCTCTCGCTCTTCTTCCGAACCTCGACGAGGTTCTCGTGACAGAACATCCTGGGCTTGAGTTCCGGCTTCAACGCGGCCAGCACCTGGGGCTTCTCCCGCTTGGGATCGGCCGTCTCCAGGTACCGGTCGATGGCCTCCATCAGGGAGGCGCGCGTCTTGTCGCCGACGACGACGACCGGCTCACGCGCGAGGCCCGTCGAGTCCGGCTCCTGTAACTGCCAGATCATCCAGCCTGCGACACCGACTACGAGCACGCCGCCGATGATGCCCGACGTGAGGGGGAGCGATTTCATCGGTAGATGATTGCCTATCCGCCACCCAGCGTCCATAGGCCGGGAGCGGGCCGTTCACCGGCCGTTCCCCGGAGGGGTTCCCACCGCAGCAGCCCGTCCTTCCAGCCGGACTCCCGAAGGGTCCTCTCCATGATCTGCCTGCGCCTGGGCGGGAAGGCGGTGGAGAAGCCCCTGCCGCACTCCAGGTCCTCAAGGGACGCCCTGATCTCCCTGTCCAGGTGCGGCGTGGCCACCTCGGGGAGCTTCTGGAGTTCGGGCCTGGAAGCGCTTCCAGCCGTCGCCCTCGACCAGACTCGGCGTGGGCCGCCCTGGTCCGCGGCCCGCCGACGACCAGGGACGCGTCCCGGCTCCGCGGTCTCCAGCAGGGTCGCGACCGGTTCGTCCCTGTGGGCATCCCTGTACGAAACGGGGACAACCCAGCAGTAGTCGCCGGTAGCGCCGTTCCAGGAGCCCCACGCCCACCCCCGTCGGAGCGTGGGGACCCATGGCGGCGGTCATGAGAACGCCGGTCCGGGCATGGTTCGCCCGGTTACGATCTGAGCCGTCCTCCGCATGCGCGGAGCCTCCGCCGTCACCAGGGACTTTCCCTCGTCGGTGAGCCGGAAGTGTCTCCGCGGCCTGCCGTTGACGATCTCCTCGCGGTCCACGGCGATCAGCCGTTCGCCGTGAGCCGGTCCAGTGCGCCGTACAGCGTGCCGACCGGCAGCCTCACCCGGTTCTCCGACAGTTCAAGGGTCTGCTTGATGACCCCGTGTCCGTGCAGCGGTCCGTCGAGCAGGCAGGCGAGGATGGAGTAGGTCGGCTCGCTGACCACCGGTGATCCTTTGACCATGAGAGAGACCATGCTTCGCCCGGCGAAGTATGGTCAGGCCCGGCCGGTCAGGCGGGAGACCGGGTGCCCCCGGGGAGTTTGGTGAGCAGGGCGCGCAGGGCGCGCAGCTCCTCCTCGCCGAGGTCGAGCAGCTCTGGGGGTGTCATGTGCATCCCCCTGGTCATCTCCTCCTTCGTCGTCACGCCCAGCGGGGTCAGGACCACGAGTCTGACGCGCCGGTCACCGGGGCGCGGACGCCGTTCGGCCATGTGGAGGCGTTCGAGCCGGTCCACGGTCCAGGTCGCGGTCGAGGCGTCGCAGCTCCACTCGGCTGCCAGTTCCTTCATGGTGCGGCCGGTCTCCCCGTCGAGGGAGTCCAGCGCCTTGGCCTCGGTGGGGGTCAGTCCGAGTCCGGTGAGCACGGCGTCCCTGCGGGGCCGAGTGTGCATGATGAATCCGAACATGCTGCGCCACACCTGCTCGGCGACGGTGGTCTTGTCACTGTCGTCTGCCATGTGCTGAGCATACTGAGGCGGCGACAGGTATTTAAGCGATCAAAATATTTGATAGCTCAGTTATTTTGACTTGTCCAAGATTTTCCGTGTACGGCACGCACACGGCACGGACAGGCCTGTCCGGCGCCCGTCCATGAAACCGGTCCGGCCGGTGTGACACGGGGAAAACCCCGAGATCAGCACCGTCGACACCCGGGTACGACCGGCGAAGCGCGGGGGAAAGCCACCGGGTGGTGGCAGGATGTCCCGCATGTCAGATCGTCAGGTGACCTACGACGACGTGGTCGCCGCCCGCGAACTACTGGCCGATGTGGCCCTGCGAACCCCTCTGGTGCACTCGCACGTCCTCTCGGCGGCCATCGGCGGTCCCGTCCACCTCAAGTGCGAGAACCTCCAGCGTTCCGGATCGTTCAAGGTGCGCGGGGCCTACGTCAGGATCGCGGGCCTGACCGAGGAGGAGCGGGCCCGGGGCGTGGTCGCGGCCAGCGCGGGCAACCACGCCCAGGGCGTCGCGCTCGGCTCCGGTCTGGTCGGCACCTCCTCCACGGTCTACATGCCGCACGGCGCGCCCCTGCCCAAGGTCGCCGCGACCAACTCCTACGGCGCGCGGGTGGTCTTCTCGGGTGACACCGTGGACACCGCCCTGGCCAGCGCCGTCGAGCACGCCGAACGGACCGGGGCGGTGTTCATCCACCCCTTCGACCACCCGGACGTCATCGCCGGGCAGGGCACCATCGGGCTTGAGATCCTGGAACAGCTTCCCGAGACGGGCACGATCGTGGTCTCCCTGGGTGGTGGTGGGCTGGCCGCCGGGGTGGCGCTGGCCGTCAAGTCGCTGCGGCCCGGCGTGCGGATCATCGCGGTCCAGGCGGAGCGGGCCGCCGCCTACCCGGCCTCGCTGGCCAGGGGCGAGCCGGTCACGGTCCCGCCCGCCACGACCATGGCGGACGGCATCGCGGTCGGCCGCCCGGGAGAGCTGCCCTTCGAGCTGATCCACTATCTGGTGGACAGTGTCCTCACGGTCTCGGAGAGCGAGATATCCCAGGCGCTGCTGCTGTGCCTCGAACGCGCCAAGCAGGTCGTCGAGCCCGCGGGCGTGGCGGGGGTGGCCGCGATCCTGGCCCATCCGCACGTGTTCGAACCGCCCGTGGTCGCGGTGCTGTCCGGGGGCAACATCGACCCGCTGCTGCTGTCGAAGATCCTCAGGCGGGGGTTGGCGGCGGCCGGGCGCTATCTGACCCTGCGCGTCCCACTGTCCGACCGCCCGGGGGAGTTGGCCGGCCTGCTGGCCGAACTGGCCGGCCTGGGCGCCAACGTGCTCGACATCGCGCACGAACGGATCGGCGTGCACCTGGGCGAGGCCGAGGTCCAGCTACAGCTGGAGACCAAGGGCCCCGCCCACTCGGACGAGGTGCTCGGGTCCCTGCGCCAGGACGGCTACCGGGTCATCTGCGACTGACCCCGGCCCGCCTACCAGGTGGTCGGCTTCCTCGGGGTGAACAGCCACGCGTCGAAGAGGTCGTCGAGCTGCCTTCCGGAGATCCGTTCGGACAGCGCGACGAACTCCGGGGTCGTGACGTAGCCGTACTTGTGCTCGGCGTTCCAGGTCTTCAGCACCCGGAAGAACGCCGGGTCGCCGATCCGCTGCCTGAGGGCGTGCAGCGTCATGGCACCCCGGGTGTAGACCGAGTCGTTGAACAGGTCGTCCGGCTTGGCGCGGCCCGGGGCGTACTTCCAGATGGCGGCACCGGAGTCGACCGCGTAGCGGTTGCGGAAGATCCGCTCGGCGCTGGCGTTGCCCTTGTGCTCGGACCAGAGCCACTCGGCGTAGGTGGCGAAGCCCTCGTTGAGCCACAGGTCCCGCCAGCGCCTGATGCTCATGCTGTCGCCGAACCACTGGTGGGCCAGCTCGTGGGCGATGACGTCGTCACCGGGGTTGAAACCGCCGTACATCGGCTTCGTCTGGTTCTCCAGGGCGTAACCCGCGGGGAAGTCGTCGATCACACCGCCGGTCGAGGAGAACGGATAGGGGCCGAACACCTTGCTCCAGTAGTCGGTGATCTTGGCCGACTGGTTGTAGAGCCGGTTGAGCGAGCCGCTGTAGCGCGGATCGACGGCCGCCACGTTCTTGGTGCCCAGAGCCGTCCTGCCCTCGCGCAGCTCGAACCTGCCCATCGTCACGGTGGCGAGGTAGCTCGCCATCGGGTGGCTCTCCCGCCAGTTGTAGGTCGTCTTCCCGTCCGAGGTGACCGGGCTGCCGACCTGCTCGCCGTTGGCCAGCGCGGTCACGCCCTCGGGGACGGTGATCTCGAAGTCGTAGCGCGCCTTGTCGGCGGGGTGGTCGTTGCCGGGGAACCAGGTCCGCGCGCCGTTGGGCTCGCAGGCGACGAACGCGCCGTCCGAGGTGGGGATGAACCCGTACGTCCCGAGGTTGGGGGAGTTGCGCACCGGCTTCGGCTCCCCGGCGTAGGTGACCTCGACGGTGAAGGCCGACCTGTCGGGAATCATCCTGGGCGGGGTCACGACGAGTTCGTCCCCGGAACGGGAGAAACGCGCGGGGGCGCCGTTCACGGTGACCTTGCCGACCGTGAAGCCGGACAGGTCGAGGTCGAACCTGGACAGGTTCTGGGTCGCCTTGGCCTGGATGCCCGCGACACCGGAGAGGTACTTCCGCTCCGGGTCGTAGTCGATCTTGAGTCGGTAGTGGCCGACGTCGTAGCCGCCGTTGCCGTCGTTGGGGAAGTCGGGATCGCCGATGCCGGCCGCTCCCGCCCTGCCCGCGTGCCGGGCCGCCACCCCGTCATCGGGCATGGAGCCGTCGGCGACGACCGTGGTGGAGCCGCTGTCCCCCTGCGACGCCGACCCGCAGGCGCCGATTGTCCCGATGAGCACCGCCGTCGCCACGACTGCGAGCCTGCCGGACGCCATGATCACAGATCCCCCTCCCGCGCCCGGTCGTGCCGGGCGTCCTGTCGCACACTACGCGAGCGAGACGGGGGAGCTCAGATGATCAGGAATCCACGACCACGGTCTTGGCCGCCATGTCGTGGATGGCCTGTTTGCGGCTGGTGAAGAGGATGAAGGCGAGGTTGATCCATCCCAGGCAGCAGGTGGCGTACAGCACCCACGCGACCAGTTCGCGGAGCGCGGCCTGCCCGACGCCGACTCTGCGCCCGCTGATGTCGGTCACGCGCAGCCCGAACAGCTTCTTGCCCACGGTCCTGCCGTCCCAGAAGGCGGTCAGCAGCCAGTAGTAGAGGAAGCCGACCACGCTCGCCAGCAGCGTGTGCTGCACGGGGATCTGGACGAAGACGCCCTTCTTCGTGTCCCACACGGTGTTGAACGACTCGTAGGTGAAGGGCGAGGAGATGATCCCGACGATGATGATGTCCAGGATTCCGGCGAACAGCCGGCGCCAGCGTCCGCCGAGCCTGGGCGGCCCGGCGCCGTACCCGGGATACTCCGGCCCCGGCGGTCCCGCGCCGTGCCGGGGACCGTACGGCCCGGCGGGGCGCCCGGGGCCCGGCGGCTGGTCGGACCAGGAGGGAGGTCCTGAACTGTCCGATGGTGGTGATCCCATAAGTCGTGAATCACCGCATAACGGCTATTCCAAAGCCAAGGGGAGTTACAAATTGTCCCTCACGCCCCGCGAGGCCACACAGGCGCACAAATGTTGACAGGGAAACCGGGCGCCCGCGGGACACGCGGGCGCCCGGAGAGGGACTACAGGTTGCCGCGAAGGTCCTGCTCGCGCTCGATCGCCTCGAACAGCGCCTTGAAGTTGCCCTTGCCGAAGCCGAGCGACCCGTGCCGCTCGATCAGCTCGAAGAACACCGTCGGGCGGTCCTGCACCGGCTTGGTGAAGATCTGCAGGAGGTAGCCGTCCTCGTCGCGGTCCACGAGGATCTTGCGCTGCTTCAGCTCCTCGATCGGCGCCCTGACCTGGCCGATGCGGGCCCGCAGCTCGGGGTCGTCGTAGTAGGAGTCGGGAGTGTCGAGGAACTGCACCCCGGCCGCGCGCATGTGGTCGACGGCCGTCAGGATGTCGTTGGTGGCCAGTGCGATGTGCTGCACACCGGGGCCGCCGTAGAACTCCAGGTACTCGTCGATCTGCGACTTCTTCTTGGAGATCGCGGGCTCGTTGAGCGGGAACTTCACCTTGCGGCTGCCGTCGGCGACCACCTTCGACATCAGCGCGGAGTACTCGGTCGCGATGTCGTCACCGATGAACTCCGCCATGTTGGTGAAGCCCATGATCCGGCCGTAGAAGTCGACCCACTCGTCCATCTTGCCGAGTTCGACGTTGCCCACGCAGTGGTCGACGGCCTGGAACACCCGGCCGTTCTTCACGTCGGGACCCGGGACGATCGGCTGGGCGGCGACGTACCCGGGAAGGTAGGGGCCGCTGTAGTTGGAGCGGTCGACCAGGGTGTGCCGGGTCTCGCCGTAGGTGGCGATCGCCGCGAGCACGACCTTGCCGTGGTCGTCCTCGACCGTGTACGGCTCGACGAGGCCCGTGGCGCCCCTGGCGACCGCGCCGCGGTAGGCCGCCTCGACGTCCGGGACCTCGATGGCCAGGTCGATCACGCCGTCCCCGTGCTCGGCGACGTGCCGGGAGACCCCGGTGCCCGGCCGTACGGCGCCGCGGAACTCGAAGCGGGCGCTTCCTGAGGTGAGGACGTAGGCCACCTCTTCACGGCTGCCGTTCTCCGGCCCGCGATAGGCCACCAGCCGCATGCCGAAGGCGCTTGAGTAGTAGTGGGCGGCCTGCTTGGCGTTGCCGACGGCGAAGACCACGGCGTCCATGCCGTTCACGGGAAAGATGTCGCTCATACGAATACTGTCCGTTTCGATGAGCTGGTTGTGCAAGAGTTAGCTTATTTAGTGGACAATGTGTGCAATCGACTGCCACTCCCACCGGAGTACCTGTACACAATGACGATTGATCACCTTGACGCGCGGCTCATCGCGCTGCTCGCCGCGGAACCGAGGCTGGGCGTGCTGGAGTGCTCCCGGCGGCTCGGGGTGGCCAGGGGGACGGTCCAGGCCCGCCTCGACCGGATGGCCGCCAGGGGCGTGATCACCGGATACGGCCCCGACGTCGCCCCGGCCGCCCTCGGCTACGTGGTGACGGCGTTCGTCACCCTGCAGATCCGGCAGATCAGCGGCCACGTCCCCGTCGCCGACCAGCTCGCCGCCATCCCCGAGGTGCTGGAGGTCCACACGATCACCGGCGGTGACGACATGCACTGCCGGGTCGTGGCGCGCAGCAACGCCGACCTGCAACGGGTGATCGACCTGATCGTGGAGGTCCACGGGGTGGTCAGGACCTCCTCGGTCATCGCCTTGGACACACCCGTGCCATACCGGGTCCTTCCCTTGGTGGCCGACGCGCCGCGTCAGGGGAGGACCTAGCCGTACTATCCCAAGCAAGGCTCAGACACCGTTATGCATCGTTTACCCTTACGGTTCCGTGCGGCCGGCGGGGGGTCGGCCGCGGACGGAACAGGGGGACGAGTGCTCAAGTACCGGAAGAGGGCGGGCAAGGCCGGACCCAGGAGAAGGCTCCTGAAGGTGGCGCTCATCGTCTTCGGAGCGCTCGTGATCTCCCTGGCCGGAGCGTTCGCCCTCGCCTGGGCGATGACACCGATCCCTGGAAGCACCCAGCCGCAGGCCACCGCCCAGGGGTCGGTGATCTACTACCGCGACGGCAAGACCGTGCTGGCCAGGCAGGGCGTCAACCGCAAACGCGTGCCGCTTGAGCAGGTCCCGCAGCACGTCAGGAACGCCGTGATCGCCGCGGAGAACCGCTCCTTCTACCAGGACCAGGGCATCTCCCTCACCGGCACCGTACGCGCCATGTGGTCGACGCTGACCGGCCGGCAGCTCCAGGGCGGCTCGACGATCACCCAGCAGATGGTCCGCAACTACTACAGCGGCCTCAGCCAGGAACGGTCCATCGTCCGCAAGCTCAAGGAGATCATGATCTCCCTGAAGGTCGACCAGTCGAAGTCGAAGGACTGGGTGCTTGAGCAGTACCTCAACACGATCTACTTCGGCCGCAACGCCGACGGCATCCAGGCCGCCGCGGACGCCTACTTCCGCAAGGACGTCAGCAAGCTGACCGTCGCCGAGGGCGCCTACCTCGCCGCCGTGATCCAGCAGCCCTCCCGGTTCGCCAACCCCGCCGGCGCCGACCTCGACGCGGCCAGGGCGCGCTGGCGCTCGGTGGTCGACGGCATGCGGCAGACCGGCGCCCTCACCGCCGAACAGGCTGCGGCGACCACGTTCCCCCAGCTCAAGAAGCCCAGGCCGATCTTCGCCCCCAAGGGGCAGGAGGGCTACATGCTCGACCAGGTCGCCGCGGAGCTGAGGCGCAGGGGATACACCGACGAGACCATCAACCAGGGCGGCCTGCGGATCGTCTCCACCTTCGACAAGGACCTGATGGCCGCCGCCGAGCGCGCCGTCACCTCCGTCCTGCCGGAGAGCACCCCCAAGGAGGTCCGCACCGGTCTGGCCGCGGTCGATCCGGAGACCGGCGAGGTCGTCGCCTTCTACGGCGGGCGCGACTGGCGCAGGCAGCCCTACGACAACGCCTTCGGCGCCAAGGTCCAGGCGGGCTCCACCTTCAAGGCCTACACGCTGGCCGCCGCCCTGGACAACGGCTTCGGCCTCGACACCCGGGTCGACGGCAACTCCCCGCTGCGGATCACCACCGACGGCAAGGGCATCCCGAACTCCGGCGGATACTCCTACGGGCAGATCAACCTGGTCAAGGCGACCCAGAGCTCGGTCAACACCGCCTTCGTCGACCTGGGACGCAAGGTCGGCCTGGACAAGGTCGTCGAGACCGCGGAGAAGGCGGGCATCCCCACCGACCAGCTGGCCCCGCACAGCGCCGCCGCCACCCTCCCGCTGGGCGTGGCCTCGGTGAGCGCCGTGCAGAACGCCTCGGGGTTCGCCACCTTCGCCGCCGGAGGCGTCCACCGCGAGGCCCATGTGATCCGCTCGATCACCGACGCGAACGGCGACACCACCAAGATCGAGACCAAGGGGAAGCGGGCCTTCACCGAGCAGGCCGCCGTCGACGCCACCTACGCGCTGACCCAGGTCGTCACCGCGGGGACCGGTTCGGCCGCCCGCCTCTACGACCGTCCGGTCGCCGGGAAGACCGGCACCACCGACAAGTCTGCCTCGGTGTGGTTCGCCGGGTTCACCCCGCAGCTCGCGGTGGCCGTCGACATGTTCCGCGACGACAACAAGCCGGTCGTCGTGGACGGCAGCGCCCTGTACGGCGGGACGTACCCGGCCCAGGTCTGGCGCGCCTTCATGACGGAGGCGATGGCGGGCAAACCGGTCAAGGAGTTCGCCGAGCCGTCCAACTACGGCTACTCCAACTACGGCGACACCTACCGCTCGGACACCGGCGACTATTCGGACGACGGGACCCGGGACGACACCGCCCCGCCGCCCCAGCGCTCGAACCCGACGACACCCCCGGCCCCCGACCACACCCCGCAGCCCGGCGACCACGACGACGGACCGGACGGCGACGGCCCCGGCAACGGCCCCGGTAACGGCAAGGGCAACGGCGACGGCCAGGGCGACGGCTCGGACAACGGGCCGGGCAACGGCTCGGGCAACGGTCCGGGTAACGGCGACGGCGACGATCAGGGCGACGGCGACGAGCCGGGAATCGGCGGCAGGGAGCAGGCTCCGAATCAGGACAGTGTCACCCAGTCCCGCCCGAACTGACCGGCCTCTGCTCTGAGCCTGCGGAACGGTCGCCGCCCAGACGACCGCGGCGAGCGTGAATCCGCTGTCCTGAGGTTGTGGAGCGGTCGCCGCCCGGACGACCGCGGTGGGCGTGAATCCGCGAACAGGTCCCAGGAGAGCGGAGTCCTGGGACCTGCCCGGCGGATCAGGCGAGCAACTCGGTCTTGAGCGCCGAAGGGGTGGTCACCGGCATCCTGCAGGTGAACCCCCGGCACACGTACGCCGCGGGAAGGCCGCCGACCAGGCCGCGCCCCTCAAGCAGCGGGGCGCCCGCCGAGCCGGGCTCGCCGAGCGCGACGACCAGGCCGGGTACGGTCGACAGCAGGGCGGCCCTGTGCAGGGCCGTGGTCGCCGGGTCACCGGCGGGGCCGACGACGGCGACCTCGACCGGCCCGGAGAGGGCGGCCTGCGCGACCGCGAGCCCCCACCCGGCGAAGCGCGCGTGCTTGCCCGCCAGGACGGTCACCGTGCCCAGGGCCTCCTCGGCCGCCTGCCGGTGTTTGATCGAGCCGGTCAGCGCGGCGTAGGTCAGCAGTGCCCCGGCGGCGGCGAACTGGCCGGACGGGGTGGCGTTGTCCGTGGGGTCCTGCGGGCGCTGGAAGAGCCGTTCGGCGTCGGCGGCGGTGTCGAAGAACCCGCCGGAGCCGTCGGAGAAGCGGTCGAGCACCGCGTCGAGCAGGACGCCCGCCCGGTCGAACCAGCGGGTCTCGCCGGTCACGCCGTACAGGGTGAGCAGACCTTCGGCCAGGTCGCCGTAGTCTTCGAGGACCCCGGCGTTGCCGCCCGCCCTGCCGTCACGCGAGGTGCGCAGCAGCCGGTCGCCGTCCGTGTGGAGGTCGTCGATCAGCGTGGCCGCGACCCGTGCCGCCTCGACCAGGTCGGCCCGCCGGAAGAGGGCCCCGGTCTCGGCGAGCGCGGCTATGGCCAGGCCGTTCCACGCGGTCACGACCTTGTCGTCCCTGCCCGGCCGTACCCGGCGGCCCCGGGCGGCCAGCAGCCTGGCGCGCACGTCGGCGAGGCGCTCGGCGTCGTCGGGGTCGGCGAGCAACTGCAGGACCGAGGTGCCGTGCTCGAACGTCCCGGTCACCTCGAACAGGGCGACCGCCCAGTCACCGTCCTCCTCGCCGAGGACCTCGCGGATCTCCTCGGGCGTCCAGACGTAGAACTTCCCCTCGACGCCCTCGCTGTCGGCGTCCAGGGCCGAGGCGAAGCCGCCCTCGGGGGTGCGCATCTCGGCCAGCAGCCACTCGGCGGTCTCCAGCGCGACCCGCCTGGCCAGGGACGACCCGGTGAGGCGCCACCAGTGCGTGTAGACCCGCAGCAGCAGCGCGTTGTCGTAGAGCATCTTCTCGAAGTGCGGCACCACCCAGTCGGCGTCCACGCTGTAGCGGGCGAACCCGCCGGCGAGCTGGTCGTAGATCCCGCCCCTGGCCATCGCCTCCAACGTCCGCTCGGCCATCAGGACCGCGGGCTCCTCGCCGGGAGACGTCTTGGCGGCGGCGCCGTACCTGAGCAGGAACTCCAGCACCATCGACGGCGGGAACTTCGGCGCCCCGCCGAACCCGCCGCGCACCGGGTCGAAGGACCGGCCGAGCGTCTCGACGGCCTCGGCGAGCGTCCTGGCCGTCGGCAGCGGTCCCGTGGGCAGCGCGCTGCGCTCGTTCAGCGCCTCCACGATCGTCGAGCTCTGCCCGACGACCGCCTCCCGGTCGCCGGCCCAGGCGTTGGCGACCCCGGCGAGCAGCCGCTGGAAGTGCGCCCTGGGGAAGTAGGTCCCGGTGTAGAAGGGGTGGCCTTCCGGGGTGGCGAAGACCGTCATCGGCCAGCCGCCCTGACCGGTCATGGCCTGGGTCGCCGCCATGTAGACCGCGTCGACGTCCGGCCGCTCCTCGCGGTCCACCTTCACGTTGACGAACCGCTCGTTCATCATCGCCGCGGTCGCCGGGTCCTCGAACGACTCGTGCGCCATCACGTGGCACCAGTGGCAGGCCGAATACCCGACGGAGATCAGCAGGGGAACGTCACGGCGCCTGGCCTCGGCGAACGCCTCCTCGCCCCATTCGAACCATTCGACGGGGTTGTCGGCGTGCTGACGGAGGTACGGCGACTGGGCCTCGGCCAGTCTGTTCATGCCACCCACTCTGCCACAGGCGGCACGCCGGGCGAGGACGGCGTGCGCGGACGCCAGGCCGCGTTCCAGGCTGTGTTCCAGGCTGCGGCCCCGGGAACCGGCCCCGCCGGGGAGCGCGGGGTTCAGGTCTTGAGCGGGGCGGGAGCGGGGTCCGGCCGGGGGGTTTCGGTGCGGTGGGCCGACGGGGTGGCGAAAACCGCGGCGAGGGAGAAGACGGCGGCCAAGCCGAAGCCCGCGGCGTAGCCGCCGACGACGATCAGCTCACCGGCCAGTGGCGGCGTCAGTGACGCGGTCAGGTTCTGCCCGGTGTTCTGAACGCCCAGGGCGCGCCCGGCCCAGTGGGGACCGGCGATCTCCGCGGTCGAGGTGAAGGACAGGCCGTTGGTGCTGGCGGCCAGGCCACACGCGGCTATCAGCACCACGTCCGCCGCCCAGGAGGGCCACAGCGCGCACAGCGCCATCAGAAGCATCAGCACGCCGTTGACCAGGGCGAGCTGCCGCATCGGACGGAGCCGGCTGCCGACGCGGTCGGACCACTTGCCCACCGCTATTCGGCCGAGCGCGCCCGCCAGCTGGCCGACGGCCATCAACCGGCCGGCGTCGGTGACACTCCAGTGCTGGACATCGACGAGATAGAGCAGTCCGAAGGCGCCGACGGTGAACTGCGGCCAGACCAACAGGGCGCTCGCACCGTGGACGCGCCACAGGACCGGGCTGCGATAGGGGGAAGGCGGCTTGGTCGCGGCCCCGTCGGCGGTGGGCTTCGCGGGGCGCGGCGGGTCGACCACCCAGATCGCGACGGCCAGCCCGACCACACCGGTCAGCACGGCGGTGAACAGCAGAGCGGCGGAGATGCCGTTCCCGGCGGCCAGCGGCGGGATGGCCAGGGCGGCGACGCCCATGCCGAGCGGGGTGGAGGTCTGCCGTACACCCATGGCCAGGCCGCGCTCCTTGGCGCTGAACCAGCCCATGACGACTCGGCCGCTGGCCGCGTAGACCGAGGCGCCGGCGGCCCCGGCCAGGAAGAAGACGACCCAGAGCAGGACGAGACCGTGCACCATGAGGCCGGCGAACAGGATGAGGGTCGACAGGGCGAGGCCGAGGCCCAGGACGACGCGCTCGCCGTACCGGTCGGCCGCGGCCCCCCAGGCGACCAGGGCGGCCATGAGCCCGATCGTGGGGGCGGAGATCACCACCCCCGCCTGCGCCAGCGACAGGTGCTCCGTCGAGCGGAGCTCGGGGACGAGGTACGGGACTCCGTAGACGAAGACGCAGGCGACGGCCTGGGCGGCGACGCCGAGGCCCAACATCAGCCAGCGCTTGCGGCCGGTGTCGCCCGGTGTCGGGGCGGCCGACTTGTTCACGGTGGTTCTCCTCTGGACGGTCTGGTCGTTCATCCGGCGAGCTGTGTTCCCTCCTGACTACTCGCCAGATGAGTCGCGATCAATATGAGAGATGCTTTGTATCGGATTGTGAGATGATCGCCGGTGTCCGGTATTCGAAGACGAGCAGTTCGGCGTCTCGCAGCAGCGTGGTCCGCAGCGGGGCGTGGGCCGGGTGGTCGCTCCAGGCCGCGATGTCCTCCGCGTCACCGAAGCTCAGCGCGAACATCCGGTCGTAGCCGAGGCAACGACCACCGATGTCCGCGGCCACCTCGATGTCCCGCAGGCAGGGGACGGTGCCCCTGAGCCCCGCCAGGCGGGCGAGTTCGTCGTCGATCCGAGCCGGCCGATCGGTCCTGACCAGCACCACGCGCTTGATCACTCCGGCCTCCGGCTCTCCACCGGCACGCTGGAGCTGCCAAGGCTGAGCCGTACCTCCATGGCGGTCGCCCTGCCGTTCTCGTCCTCGAAGACGGGTGGCGCCCAGGCGCCGACGCTCAGCGCTACGTCGTCGCCGAAGCTCTCCAGATGGCAGATCATGTTCAGCGGCCAGCCCCCGTTGCGGAACAGGTACTCGTCCATCGCGGTGGGGCGGTGGCTGAGCAGCTGGCCGTTGGCGTGCTCGGGCCAGAAGCGGTGCATGTCCGCGTGCATGTGGACGGAGCCGAGCACGTCCAGCCCCTGCGCCTCCGCCTCGCGGATGATCTTCAACAGCTCGGCCGGATCACACCAGTAGCCGCGCCTGCCGTTGGTATAGGAGGAGCCGAAACACGGCACGATGACTTCGGCGAACTCCTCCAGCACCGCCTCGTCGCTCTCCCGGACGTTGCCCGCCCAGCGCAACGCCTGCACCCGAAGGGCGCCCTGGTCCATCTGGCCCAGCAGCAGGGCCCAGCAGCGGGGAAGGTAGGGCTCGCCGCGGCGGGAGCCGTCACAGGCCCGCCGGTACTGGGAGAGCGCGTCGTCCAGCAGCGGGTCGAGGACCCCGGGGGCGATCAGCACCAGCGGTGCGGGGGCGGTGTCGGGGAGGACGTCGGGGACGGCGGACCGCAGGACCATGAAGGTTTCCTTTCCCTGGTCGAACGTGCGGGTGGACGCACGGTTCAGGACGGTTCAGGACGGTTCGGCAGGAGGAAAGCGCCGGATGAGGTCGGCGGAGACCACGGGCAGCAGATCGGTCAGGCCGTGCCGATAGAAGTGACCGCCGGGCAGCACGTGCGCGGCGAATCCGCCGGTGGCGACGGACCGCCACTCCAGAGCCAGGGACGGCTGGAACTCCGTCTCCCGCGCCCCGACGAACGCCACCACGGGGCAGCCGACCGCGACAGCGGCGGCGGGCCGCCAGGACGCGGCGGCCCGTACGTCGGCCCGTATCAGAGGGGTCAGCAGCCTGCGGGCCGTGTCGTTCCCGGCCACCTCGGCCGGCAGACCGCCCAGGCCCAGCATGTGGCGCCACAGGCCGTCGTCGTCGAGGTGGACCAGGGGCTCGGCGGTGGAGTGGAGCCATGGTGGAGCGGCCGCGCTCAGATAGAGCACGCTCGGCGACCGGCCCCGGCGGTGTGCCCTGGCCGCCCAGGCCACGGCGGCCAGGGCGCCCATGCTGTGCCCCAGCAGAGCCCAGGGACTCCCGGCCGGGGGCGTGAGCTCCTCGTCGAGCACGCCCGCGAGCTCCGCCAGATCGGTGAAGGGCGGGGTGGCCATCCGGCGCCCGCGGCCCGGAGGTTCGACCGGGCACGGGGTGACCCCCGGTCCGAGCGCGTCCGGCCAGTCGCGGTAGAGCGTGGTCGAGCCACCGGCGGCGGGCAGCAGGAACAGCGGCGGCGATCCTTCGACCGGGGTACGGCAGGGCAGCGCGGCCGATCGGCGCGCGGGAACGGCTTCGGTCACCGCAGCTCCCGGGCGATCACCATGAGCAGGGCCTCGTCGCTGCCGCCGGCCAGGGCGAGGCCGGTGGCGTCGCGCAACGCGCGTTCCGCCAGCCCCGGATCGGCAGGGTCGAGTCCGGCGAAGCGCGGCCGGGTCGAGGCGAGTTCCGCCTCGCGCCGGAGCGCGGCCTCGGCCGTACGCCGCAGTACGTCGGCCGATCGGAGCTTGCAGCCCGCCGCGGTCCGGGGCGGGCAGTCACCGGCTCCGAGCAGTTCGAGCGCCCGCCGGCAGGACGCCCGCTCCTGGGCGATGTCGACGAACAGCTCGGCGGCGGCCCGGTCGGCGTACCCGGAGCGTGGCCCACCGGCGGAGCGGAGCAGGGCGAGCAGCCCCTCGGCCATCGCCGTCATCCGCAGCGCCACCATGACGCGCTCGTGGACCCAGTGCCTCATCAGGGTGAGCAGGCCCGTACCGGGCGAGCCGAGCAGCGCCTCAGGCGCCAGCCGGACGCCGGTCAGCCGGATCCGCCCGGTGACGCCCCGGTGCCCCAGGGTCCGCAGCGGGTGGACCTCGACCCCCGGCGCGTCCACGGGGACCCGCACCAGGGAGTGACGCCCGAGCGCCGAGTCGGCGAAGGCGGCGTCCCGGGCCAGCACCAGCAGTTCGTCCGCGAAGGGGGCGTTGCTGGAGAGCCACTTCTCCCCCTCGACGACGACCCCCTCGTCACCGCGGCGCACCGAGGTGGTCATGGCGTCGAAGTCCAGGCCGCCGCCGGGCTCGGTCACCGCGAGCGCGGCGAGAGACCGCCCCGCCAGGGCCTGGCGGGCGGCGTGGGCGGTGGCCGGGAAGGCGGCCAGCAGTTTGGCGGCCACCTCGACCTGGGTGAGGACCACCGCCCCTGCGGGCAGCAGACCCAGCTCCTCGTGCAACGCCGCCGCGAACTGCCAGGACGGGACCGGGCCCGGCTCCGGCGGCACCTGCAGAACCGGGGCGGGGGCAGGGGCGGCCGGGGCGAGCAGCCCGGCGCGGCCCAGCAGGACCACCGCCTCCCGCCCGGGCGGAACGCGGCCGGGGACGTCCCAGACCACGGGCGCGAACACCTCGGGGTGACGGTCGACCAGCGCCCGGACGCTCCGGCGGAACGCGGCCGGGGTGGTGAACCCCGGTCCTGGCCGCCCGTGGTGCGGGGCCGCCACGGTCGAAGGCTCAGTCATCGGCCCCTCGCAGGTGCCGGGCGACGGCGTCCAGCAGCTGTTCGTCGGAGATTCCGTCGGCGGGCCGGTGACCGGCGAGCAGGAGCCGCTGAGCCGGGTGACCGGCGACATACCCACTGGCGCCGTGCAGGTGCAGGCAGACCCTCGCGGTACGGCGCAGCAGCTTGCGGGCCTGGAGTCGGGCGGCCTCGACCACGCCGTCCCCCCGCGCGCCGGCCGCCGTGTCGGCCGTGGCCGCGTGCACCAGATGCCGCGCGCCTTCGGCGTAGGCCATCAGCTCTGCGAGCCGGAACCGTACGACCTGGTGGTCGATCAGGCGCTGCCCGAAGGAGTGCCGGGTGCCGAGCCAGCCGCCGGTCGTGGCCACCAGGCGGGCTGAGGCGGCGACCTGCAGCGCGGCCACCGGCAGGCCCGCGCCCGCCCCCGGCCTGTCGTGGCGGGCCAGCACCTCGGCGGCCGGGTCGAAGTCCAGCGCCGCGGCGAGACTCTCGGCGAGGACGACCCGGTCGGGGAGTCCGGGGAAGCACAGGCCCGCCGCGTCGAGCGCGGCGACGACCGGCTCGGCACGGTCGGAGGCGCACTCGCGCAGGCACTCGGTGACGCGGGCGCGCAGTCCGGCGGGCGCCAGGTCGTCGACGGGCGAGCCGGTCGGAGCCGCGGTGCGCGGCGCGTTCACGCGTCCCCCCGAGGGGAGGTCGCGGTCAGGCGCCGCACGATGCCGCGGACGTCGGGTTTCCCACTGGAGAGCAACGGCACCGCGTCCAGCAGCCGGAAGTCGGCGGGCACCATGTAGCCGGGCAACCGCTCCGACAGGTGCGTCCGCAGCGCGCGTGCCCGGTCGGCGTCCAGGGCGGGCAACGGGCTCTCGTCGCCGCAGGGGACGCTCGCCGGGGCGCCGGGCGGGGTGACCGCGCAGGCGAGGATCTCCCGGCCGCGCCCGTCCCGGGAGGCGGTGACGAACGCGCGCCCCACCGTCCGGTGGGCCTCCAGCGTCTGGCGCACCTCCTGCGTGTTGACCCGGTAGCCGCGGACCTTGACCTCGTCGTCCCGCCGGCCGTGGAAGTGCAGTACGGCGTCGGCGTCACGGTGCGCCTGGTCGCCGGTGCGGTAGAAGCGGGTGCCGTCGAGGTCGAGGAAGGCCCGCCGTTCCTCCTCGGGACGCTCCAGGTAACCACTCATGAGCTGTGCGCCTGCGACCAGGAGCTCGCCGGGCCCCTCCTCGTCGATGTGCCCGTCGTCGCGCAGGAAGCGCACGGTGACCCCGTCCAGCGGACGGCCGATGGGGTAGGGCGCGGTGCGGTCCGGTTCCCGTTCGTCGATGGGATGGGCGACGACCAGGCAGGTGGCCTCGGTCGGGCCGTATCCGTTGATCACGACGAGTTGGGGGGCGGCGGCCAGCCAGCGCTGCACGGTGTGCGGCTGGAGCACCTCCGCTCCGGTCATCACCCGGCGCAGGTGCGACAGGTCGCGTCCGGCGAAGCCGCGGGCGTGGTCGGCGAGCAGGGTCAGGGTCGAGCCGACCGCGGCGAAATAGGTGATCCGCTCCTGCTCGATCAGCCGGTTCAGCAGCGGTGGCATCGGGACGGCGGGCGCCAGGTGCACCGTCGCGCCCCGTGTCAGCGGGTAGAGCAGATCGACGACCGAAACGTCGAAGTGCAGCGCCGAGGTGTTCAGGCAGCGGTCGTCCGGCCCGACACGGAGCAGCGGATGGACCGCCGCGAAGAAGGCGTCCACGGCCCGGTGCGGGATCTGCACCCCCTTGGGGCGGCCGGTGCTTCCCGAGGTGTACATGCAGTAGGCGACGCTCTCCGGGGAGATCTCCTCCGGCAGCGGGGCCGTCGCTGGTTCGGCGGCGGCCTCGCCGACGCCGAGCGGGAGGGCCCCGGTCCGTTCGGCCAGGTCACGCGCGAGGTCGGTGTCGGTGGCGGAGACCAGGACGAGCGGGCAGCGCGCGTCGGCGACCAGGTCGGCGAGCCGGGCCGCGGGTGCCCGGGGATCGAGCGGTACGTAAGCCGCGCCGGCCCGCTGTACGGCGAGCAGCGCGACCACCGCGTCCACCGTCTTGTGGCCGACCACGGCGATCCGCTGGGCGGGACCCACCCCCCGGCGCACCAGCGCCGCGGCGGTCCGCTGGACGCGCTCGTGCAGTTCCCCGTAGTCGACGCCGCGATCGTCGGCGACCAGGGCGGTGCGCCGGGGGGTGTCCTCGGCCAGGGTGGAGAGCGCGCCGAGAAGCGACGGGAGCCGGCCGTGGCGCGGGTTCATCGCGTCCTCCGGTCGCGGACCAGGGCGGTCAGGGTGTCGAGGGAGGCCAGAGCGGGAAGGTCGTCGGCCTCGGCGCCGACCTCGATCCCGTACTCGGTGTCCAGGAGTACCGCCAGCTCGACGAAGTCGAGCGAGTCGTACTCAAGTGCCGAGGCGTAGTCGTCGGTGTCGCCGAGGGCCGTGGGGTCGCTGTTCTTGATCCGGCAGACCAGCAGCCGAAGCTCTTCACGCAGGGCGTGTTCGGTGTGCGGTGGCCGGCCGCGCTGGGGGACGGGCATGGCGGACTCCAGGGGGTGCGGGTGTGTGGGGCCGGAGGACGGGCCTCCGGCCATGGGACACATCACTGCTCAGGAGCGGGAGCGCGCCTCTGCCAGCCGCTCGTCCAGGTAGCGCGCGGAGGAGTTGAGTCTCAAGAGCGCGCCGCGGGCGATGCCGCGCCGCATGGCCGGCGACTCCGCCGCCGGGATGATCACGTTGTGGAACCACCCTGCGGCGTGCAGGGAGTCGACCGTGATGTGCAGCCGGTGGTAGACGATGCCGACGTCCGGCAGCCCCAGCCGCTCCCAGGCGTGGACCACCTGGACGAAGCGGTCAGGGGCGAACCACTCGGTCATCCCGAGGAAGCCGACGGCCTCCGGGTACAGGCGCCGGTAGCGGCAGAGCATCACGGCGAGGTTGCCGGACAGCAGGGCCTCGGCCGTCAGCGCGCCCTCCAGTTCGTCCGCGCCGATGTCGAACACCTGGAAGATCTGGTTGAACAGATGGGTGTGGACCTGGTCGGCGTCACCGTTGCCCATCTCGTCCCAGTAGTTGCGGGCGATCTCAAGCTTGGCGTCGTCCGCGGTTCCGACCTGCATCATGGCCAGCAGATCGTCGAAACGGCCGTCGACCACCGACTCCTGGATGACGTAGGTACGCAGGTCCTCGCGCCCGGCGCGGTCGCGGATGAACTCGGCGTAGTACGGATGCTTGTAGGCGGGGTGCCGGCGGGCGAGGTTCTTGAGCCAGGACAGGTAGTCCTTCGGGTCGGCGGGCGCCTCGTCCAGCAGGACGGTGTCGACCCCGTGGTCCTCGCGGGCCAGAGTGGCCTCCTCCAGCAGCCGGACCACCTCGTGGAGTACCACGGAACCTTCGGCGGTGACCGCCTGGGGGAGTCGCAGCACCAGGCCGTAGAGCCTGGAGAGCAGTAACTGTTGTTGATGGAAAGCCGCTGAGTCGCCGCCGCCCGCCAATTCGTTCATCGTGCGCACGGCCTCGATCACGATCCTGCGCTGGTCGGCGTTGACGGTGAGATCCAGTTCGGTGGCGGGAATGTGCAGCCAGGAGCTGATGATTTCGACGAGTGCACGGGGGTTGAGAGCGTCCGCGCATCGGGGAAGGGCTAACTCCACAGAAACGGACATAGCGACAATCTCCTTCTGTGAACGGCCACACGGCCATCTCCCGGGCAGGGTTGCGCCGTTGGCGAAGCTACTTTTGGAGGCCGAGTATGTCTACGATTCCGGCTAAAAATCTCAGAATTCGAGACTCATATCCAGAGGGGTTTAATCCATAGGGAGATTCCAGATATTCCGAAGGGGGTTTAGTCCGTAAAGAGATTGGGTCACAGTTGTCCTGTGCCGTTTTGGGATTTGGCTCCGGACGTGGCTTGTGATCGACTAGAGTCCGGTCCGTTGCGAGACGTGTCGTCTCACATTTCAAGATAATGCACGGAAACTCGGAGGGCCGTATGGGACGGACAATCGCCGAGAAGGTCTGGGACGAGCACGTCATCCGACGTGTCGAGGGCGAGCCCGACCTCCTCTACATCGATCTGCACATGCTTCACGAGGTCACCAGCCCGCAGGCGTTCGAAGCCCTCCGGCTTGCCGGGCGCTCGGTACGGCGCACCGACCTGACCATCGCGACGGAGGACCACAACGTCCCGACCGACGTGATCGACCGCATCAGCGACCCGGTTTCCCGCAATCAGATCGAGACGCTGCGCCGCAACTGCGACGAGTTCGGTGTGCGGCGGCACTCGCTGGGCGACGCCGAGCAGGGCATCGTCTTCGTCATGGGCCCGCAGCTGGGCCTGATCCAGCCCGGCATGACGGTGGTCTGCGGAGACTCGCACACCTCGACCCTGGGCGCCTTCGGTGCCCTGGCGTTCGGCATCGGCACCTCGCAGGTCGAACACGTGCTGGCCACCCAGACCCTGCCGATGGCGCCGTTCCGGACGATGGCCGTCACCGTCGAGGGCGAGCTGCCGGAGGGGGTCACCGCCAAGGACCTGATCCTGGCCGTGATCGCCGAAATCGGCACCGGCGGCGGCCAGGGCCATGTGATCGAGTACCGCGGTGAGGCGATCCGCGGGTTGTCGATGGAGGGTCGGCTGACCATCTGCAACATGTCCATCGAGGCGGGCGCCAGGGCCGGGATGATCGCCCCGGACGAGACCACCTTCGCCTACCTGAAGGGCCGCCCGCACGCGCCGCAGGGCGAGGACTGGGACGCGGCGGTGGCCTACTGGAAGACGCTGTACACCGACCAGGGCGCGGTCTTCGACAAGGAGGTGGTGATCGACGCCGCCGCGTTGACGCCCTTCGTCACCTGGGGGACCAACCCCGGACAGGGCGCTCCTCTGGGCTCGCTGGTCCCGGCTCCGGAGTCCTTCACCGACCCGGTCGAGCGCTCCGCCGCCGAACGGGCGCTGTCCTACATGGGGCTTGAGGCCGGCACGCCGCTGCGCGAGGTCCGGGTCGACACGGTGTTCCTCGGCTCGTGCACCAACGGCCGGATCGAGGACCTGCGCGCCGCCGCCGACGTGCTGCGGGGCCGCCGGGTCGCCGAGGGGGTCCGGATGCTGGTGGTCCCCGGCTCCGCCAAGGTCCGGCTGCAGGCGGAGACGGAGGGCCTGCACCAGGTCTTCACCGAGGCCGGCGCCGACTGGCGGTTCGCCGGCTGCTCGATGTGCCTGGGGATGAACCCGGACCAGCTGGCGCCCGGTGAGCGCAGCGCGTCCACCTCGAACCGCAACTTCGAGGGCAGGCAGGGCAAGGGCGGACGCACCCACCTGGTCTCGCCCGTCGTCGCCGCCGCGACCGCGGTCACCGGCCGCCTCTCCTCCCCCGCCGACCTGCTGGAGGCCTGACAGCATGGAGAAGTTCACCGTCCACACCGGCCGGGCCGTCCCGCTGCGCCGCAGCAACGTCGACACCGACCAGATCATCCCCGCCCACTTCCTCAAGCGGGTGACCCGTGACGGTTTCGAGGACGCGCTCTTCGCGGCCTGGCGCGCCGACCCGGAGTTCGTGCTGAACCGGCCCGAACGGCAGGGCGCGACCGTGCTGGTCGCGGGACCCGAGTTCGGTACCGGCTCCTCGCGCGAGCACGCGGTCTGGGCCCTGCAGAACTACGGCTTCAAGGCCGTGATCTCCTCCCGGTTCGCCGACATCTTCCGCGGCAACTCGCTGAAGAACGGCCTGCTCACCGTGGTGCTGCCGCAGGAGGTCGTGGAACGGCTGCAGTCCCTGACCGAGGCCGACCCGGCGGCCGAGATCACCGTGGACCTGGAGTCCGGTGAGGTACGCGCCGACGGTGTGACCGCCCCGTTCGAGATGGACGAGAACGCCCGCTGGCGGTTGCTCAACGGTCTGGACGACATCACTCTGACACTGGGCCACGAGGACGAGATCGCCGCGTTCGAGGCGAACCGCCCGTCCTACAAGCCGCGGACCCTGCCCCGTCCGGCGGCCTGACCGAGGCTCGCCGTCCCAGACGCGCTGCACCTGATTCATTGATCACGGCGCCGGTCCGAGGCCGCCAACGGCCGGCGCCGACGGCTTCCCGACCCGGAGGTAGCGTTATGCCGATCGTCACCATTCAGGTTATCAACGAGAACCTCACCGCCGAGAAGAAGAAGCAACTCATCGACGGCGTCACCGACTTGGTGCACGACGTGCTGCGCAAGGATCCGGAGCGGATCTACGTCATTGTTCAGGAAGTGCCGCTGGACAACTGGGGCGCCGGAGGATTCACTGTTTCTGAGCGCCGCGCCCAGGGCTTCGACGGTTTGTGCACCTGCCCGAAGCACGAGTGATCATCGCATTCCGTCCCAGAATAAGAGAAAATCGATCCCGGCCTCTGGTTCGTCACCGGCGCGTGCGGCATAATCATCGCGTCGGCTGATTCGACTCCCACGGCGATCCTGGAGGATTTACCCGTCGGCCCGTTTTCGACAGCCCCGCCGATAGTTTCCGGATTTCTTTTTCCGGCCCTGGGCGAACGTTTTATCCCATGGTCGGGGCGGCTTTCCGGCGGGCGCTGAACGTCCTCGTATCCTGTCGTCCAATTTCCTGCGCCGCTGCCCGTGGGGCCGCGGAGGGGAAACATGAAAGGACTGTTATGGCCACGAACGACTTCGCTATCCGGGGCATCCCCCGTCGGCACTCCTTCGAGCTGCTTGAGGGTTACATCATGTGTTCGGTCATCGCCTCGCTCGACGACCTGGGCGTGCTGGACATCCTTGAGGAGAAGGGGCTGCGCGTCGAGGACGTGGGCGGCAACCTCCAGCTGGCCCGGGACACCGTCTTCTACCTGGTCGACCGCGGGGTCGTGGCACCCGACGGCGACGTCTACCGGCTCACCGGGTACGGCCGGGAACTGTTGCGCGACCGTGGCTACATCTTCTGGATCGCGGGAGGCTTCGGCGAGCCGTTCTGGCGCTTCGGCGAACTGGTCTCCGGCAAGAGCAAGTACGGCAAGGACATCTCGCGCGACGGCCGGATCGTCGCGGTCTCCTCGGCCGACCTCGGTCTGGAGGACCTCAAGCCGTATGTGCACTCCCTGCTGTCCGAGATCGAGTTCACCCGGGTCGCCGACTTCGGCTGCGGGAACGCCCGCAACCTCATCGGGATCTGCGGGCTGAAGGACGCCGACGGCCTGGGCGTGGACATCAGCGCAGACGCGATCGCGGAGGCCCGCCGTGAAGTGGCCAAGGACGGCCTGACGGAGCGCATCACGGTGGTCGAGGCGGACGCCTCCAACGCCGCCGCGATCCCCGGCCTGGAGACCGTGGACCTCGTGGTCGGTTTCTTCTTCATGCACGAGGTGCTGGAGCAGGGCCTCGACTACTTCGTCTCATATCTGCGTGGCCTGGCCGAGCGGCTCCCGGCCGGGGCGCACGTGCTCGCGGCCGAGGTGCTTCCCCCGCAGCGGGACCGCGCCTGCCCGGAGACCTTCACCCCGGAGTTCACCCTCATCCACGCGCTGATGGGGCAGGGCCTGCTCAGCGAGGAGGGCTGGAGCGACGCCTTCCGCCAGGGCGGGTTCGAGATCCGCAAGACGGTCCGTCCCAACATCCCCGGTGGCCTGCTGCTGCTGGCCCAGAAGACCGACTGACCCGGACGGACCGGAGCGGGGCGCGCCGTCGTCGTCCGGCGGTGCGTCCCCTCACCCCGTCCGTCGTCGCCCATCACCGACAATGAGCTCTGGGAGCGGCCGCATGTTCCTGGTACTGCTGTCCTATCTGGTCCCGGAGGAGCGAATTCTCCCGCTGCGCGATGAGCACTACGTCTTCATCGACCAGCACTTCAGGAGCGGGACGTTCCTTCTGGGCGGCCGCAAGGTGCCGGCCACCGGAGGGTTCATCCTCGCCCAGGGGGTGTCCCGGGAGGAGATCGACCGCATCCTGGAGGAGGACCCCTACCTGCGGGCGGGTCTGGTGGCGCACGAGGTCACGGAACTGCTGCCGACCCGGGCCCGGCCCGACCTGGCGGCGGTGATCGGCGTTCCCTGACAGGTCACCGGGCACATCGGAGCACGGCCCGGGCCTGCTCCACGACCTTTCCCACCCGCCTCGGAGGCTTCCGTGAACGATCTCACCCGGGCCATGCGCGCCGTCCTGGAGCCCTACCATCTGGTGGCCGTCCTCGCCCCGCAGGCCGGCGAAGCCTTCCGGAGGCTCGGGCTGACCGGCCGCTGGACGCCGTACTTCGCGCTGCGCACCGCTCCGCTGGGGGAGGTCTCCCCGGCCGCTGTCCACGCGCTGTTCCACCACTTCAGCCCGCGCATGGTGGAGCGCGAAGTCCGCGCGGTCCGGGCGGAGACGAACCCCGAAGCGGTGCTCGCGGCGCGACTGGCCGCCGCGGACGCCGGTCTCCGCGCGATCCTCGGGGAGGAGTCCGTCGCCGCACCCGAGCTGGCCGAGGCGGCCGGGCTCGCCGGGCTCGCCGCGAACGCCTGCCGGGACGCCCCGGGCCGCCCGCTGGGCAGCGCCAACGCCGCGCTGCCCCTGCCGTCGCGACCTCACCTGGCGCTCTGGCAGGCCGCGACCACTCTGCGTGAACACCGGGGTGACGGCCACTTCGCCACGCTGTTGCACTCCGGCGTCGAAGGGCCGGAGGCCCTGGTGCTGGTCGTCGCCGCGGGCGCGGACCGGCGCGAGCGTCTGCAGGGGATCCGGGAGTGGACGGACGAGGAGTGGGAGGCGGCCGAGCGGCGCCTGATCACCCGCGGGCTGCTGGAGCCCGACACGCGCGGTCTCACCACCGCGGGCCAGGCCCTCCGCCGGGCGGTCGAGGAACGGACCGACGAACTCGCCGAACGCCCCTGGGCCACCCTCGGCGCTGACGCCACCCGCCGGCTCCACGACCTGCTGGCCCCCGTCGCAGACCGGATCATCGCCCACCTCGGCCTGCCCGCCCGGCCAGGGGCCGCGCACACGCGGGAGGCGCCGGTGGACGGTTCGCCGCGCCACCGTGAGGGGGCCGGGCGGTCGTGACCGCCTTCCCGTCAGAGCACGACGGAGAAGCGGTCACGAGACGTCACTGCCGGTAGGTGGACAGGAAGCCCCCCAGGCGGCCGATGGCCTCTTCGAGGTCGTCGGCGTGCTGGAGGGTGACCAGGCGGAAGTGGTCGGGGCGGGCCCAGTTGAAGCCGGTGCCCTGCACGATGAGGAGCTTCTCCCGTTCGAGCAGGTCGAGGGCGAAGCGGACGTCGTCGGTGATCGGGTGGACCTCGGGGTCGAGCCTGGGGAAGACGTACAGCGCGCCCAGGGGCTTGACACAGCTCACCCCGGGGATGTCGTTGAGCAGCTTCCAGGCGCGGTCGCGCTGCTCGCACAGGCGTCCGCCGGGCCGTACGAGGTCCTCGATGCTCTGGTGGCCGCCCAGGGCGGCCTGGATGGCGTGCTGGCCGGGCACGTTGGGGCACAGGCGCATGTTGGCCAGGATGTCGAGGCCCTCGATGTAGGACGACGCCCGCTCCCTGGGACCGGAGAGCACCATCCAGCCCGAGCGGTAGCCGCACACCCGGTAGGTCTTCGACAGGCCGGAGAAGGTCAGGCAGAACAGGTCGGGGGCCAGCGCCGCGATCGAGGTGTGGACGGCGCCGTCGTAGAGGATCCGGTCGTAGATCTCGTCGGCGAGGACGACGAGACCGTGCCTGCGGGCCAGGTCGGCCAGGCCTTCGAGCAGCCGGGGCGGGTACACGGCGCCCGTCGGGTTGTTCGGGTTGATGATCACCAGGGCCTTGGTCCTGTCGGTGATCTTCGAGGCGATGTCGTCGAGGTCCGGCAGCCAGTCGGCCCCCTCGTCGCAGACGTAGTGGACGGGGGTTCCGCCGCTGAGCGAGACCGCGGCGGTCCACAGGGGGTAGTCGGGGGAGGGGACCAGCACCTCGTCGCCGTTGTTGAGCAGCGCCTGCATCGCCATCACGATCAGTTCGGAGACGCCGTTGCCGAGGTAGACGTCCTCCACGCCGAGGTCGGGGAAGCCGTGCCCCTCGTAGTGCTGCACGACGGCCCTGCGGGCGCTGAGGATGCCCTTGGAGTCACCGTAGCCGTGGGAGACGGGCAGGTTGCGGATGATGTCCTGCAGGATCTCCTCGGGAGCCTCGAAGCCGAACGGAGCAGGGTTGCCGATGTGCAGCTTGAGAATGTGGTGACCCTGGGACTCCAGCTCTGCCGCGCGCTTCGGTACGGGACCGCGAATGTCGTAGCAGACGTTGGCCAGCTTGTCGGACTGCCGTACGTACATCATCACACTTTAACGGCGGATCCATCCGATACCGCCCGTTGATCCCGCTCGCGGAGCCGTCCAGCGGGCGCCCCCACGCCCGCTGAACGACCTCGGTACGGTTACGCCGCCCGGCAGGCACCCCTCGGGCGGGCCCGGGTGGCCAGGTCCACGTGGGCCGCGGTGCCGTCGATCCAGATCACCCTGCCGCCCTCGCCCGAGGCGAACTGGGCCTGCTCACCCCGGTTGCAGGTGACCCGTACGGCCTTGCCGCCCCTGGCCGGGATCTGGGTGATCTTGGGCAGGGTGTCGTTGCTGATCACCGTCAGGTCGGGGTAGACGCTGTAGGTGACGGCCGTGTCCGTGGCGTCCATGTCCAGCAGCTTGGGCGACGTGGCGTCGTCCGGAGTGAGCGCCACCGGGGAACCACCGTCGGCGTCGGCGCGCATGATGCCCTGAAGACCGTCCTGCTGGGCGTCCTGGAGCCAGAACAGGGAGGTGCCGGTCAGCACCGGGCCGCTCACGAGCCCGATCACGTTCGGCGGGCTCGGCGGGGTCGGCAGGTCGGTCTCCTGGCCCGTCGCGAGGTCACGGGTGGTGATGACCATACGGCGGGGGCCGCCCTCCCACAGGTACAGCTTGATGTAGGCGATCCGGCCGCCGCTGATCGTCGGCACCCTGCTGTAGATCCCGGGCTGCGGCGTCATGTTGACCGGGGCCGCGTCGCCCTTCTTGACCCACAGGTCGTAGCCGCCCGTGGCCGAGTCCCAGACCGAGTAGGCGATCGTGTCACCGTCGACCGCCATGTTGGGCACGTCGCCGTCGCCCTCGTGGATCAGCCGCTGCGGCTGGGAGCGGTCGAGCGGCCTGCTCCACACCTGCATCTTCCAGCCGTCCTCCCGCTGGACGTAGGTCGTCCACACCGCGCTCCTGCCGTCCGTCACGGCGTCGTAGCTCGACATCTCGTTCGGCTCGGAGAGCTGGACGGCCTTGCCGCCGCGCACCCGTCCGGTGTAGACGGCCGCGGGGGCGGTCTGGTCGGCGGAGGAGTTGGTGACCACGTAACGGTCACCGGCCGCGTCCGGCTGGGCGTAGGGGTCGGTGACGCCGCGCAGCAGGACGTCGTGGTCGGTGGCGATGCGACGCTCCCAGCCGTTCCTGATGCCGTGGGCGTCGAAGGCCCGCGCGATCGTCAGCAGGTCCCGCGCCCCGAGCCGGGACCGTACGGCCGCCGCCAGCACCGCTCGCCTGCCGTCGCTGAAGTCGTCGAGCGGGGTCATGTACTCGGACAGGGCCTTGAGCACGACCTTGTCGGCCCTGGCGCCGAGCTTCTCGCGGATGTCCCACAGCGCGCCGCTGAAGATCGTCGAGTTGAGGTGGACGCCCGCGCTGTCGATGCGGCCGGTGGAGCCCACGTAGTCGTCGGCGGCCACCCGCCCGTCGTTGAGGTCACGCAGGGCGCACTGACGCGGTGTCCCGGTACGGCAGAGCGTCTCGCCGAGCAGCCCCGCGTCGGGGTCGGCAGGGTCGGTCCCCTCGGCGTCACTCTGGATGGCGTTGCCGAAGTAGTCGGCGATGCCCTCGTTCATCGCGCCGGACTGGCCGAAGTAGACCAGGTTGGCGGTGTGCTCGACCACGCCGTGGGTCATCTCGTGGCCGACCACGTCCAGGGCCGAGGCCAGCGAGTAGTACTGGTCACCGCCCCCGCCGTAGACCATCTTGGTGCCGTCCCAGAAGGCGTTGATGTACGGCCTGCCGGAGGAGGTGACGTTGACGACCGAGAGCATCGAGCCGCCCTTGCCGTCGAGCCCGTCACGTCCGAGCCGCCGGTAGTACTCGTAGACCTGGTTCGCGCCCCAGTGGGCGTCCACCGCGCCGATCTCCGTGGTGGCGCCGGTGAAGGTGGGGGTGTCGGAGGCGACGATCGGGGTGTCCGCGGGCAGCGAGCCCTGGAACCGCGAGACGTCGCGCTTCTGCGCGTCGTAGGTGACGACCTCGCCGGCGGTGCCGTTCCACCGGGTGCGGTCGCGCAGCTCGTACCTGCCGTCGGCCCGCCGGTAGGCGTTGATCGGCACCGTGGCGCCGCGCACCGTCGTGCCCGTGGTGGCGAGAGGTCCCTCGGCGGAGCTCTCGACGGCGGTGCGGATCCGGTCGGAGGCGAACAGCGGGGCGCCGTTCCCGGCGTTGACGTAGACGTCGGTGAGCAGCGGCAGCTGCCTGCGCGCGTCGGTCCCGGTGACGGTCACCCGCCAGGCCAGCAGGCCCTTGCCGGTCGGGACGACGACGAGGCCGCCGGAGACCGCGGTGAGGCCCTCCTTCTCGCCGCCGGTCCGTGCCGCGGTCCGGGAAAGCGCGACGTCGAGCGCGAGTCTTTCCGGGAATTTCGGCGTGGTCGAAACACTCAATTCGGTGAGGAAACGGCCGCCCGCTCCGGTGACCCGGTGGGCGTTGCCCTCCTTCGTCATCTGCACGAGGTAGTTGGCGCCGAAAACGCGGATGCCCTGGTAACGCTGCTCGAACCGGACGGTCTCGTCCTGGCCGTCGCGGACCACGTCGAGGGGGACCAGGTCGGTGTTCACGTTCGTGATCCCGTACCGGCCCTGGCGGAGGTGGTGCCGGGCGACGGTGACGGGGTCGCCGCTGACCGGAGCCTCGTTCAGGCCGCTGACCAGGGCGGGGGTCTCGGTGCCGGTACGGGGCTCCACCTGGGCGGGCGGGTCGGCCGCGTGGGCGGGGGTGCTTGTCACGAGGGCCGCGGTGAGGGAGAGGATCACGGCGACGGGCGTCGCCGTGGCGACGCTTCTGGGGGGTCGTAGCACGAGTTCTCCTGACGTCTCGAAGATCGCCGAGACTGCTCAAAAGGCGATAATCATGATCTAGCAGGAGATTGGCGAAAAATCATGACTATTAGTCATATCTGTTGTCTGATAGATTTAAAGCGACAAATGGGGAATGGGTGCTTTCTAGATGGCTTTCCCGGCGCCGGGGAAAACGGCCGGAGGGATGGGGTGAGGTGTCCCGGCGATCCCTCTTTGGACGCGGGGAGGAAGTTTACGGGCTGGGAGGTGTGTTCGAGCGGCTTCGCGCGTAGGCTCACTGGGCGTGGATCTCGACTTCGTCTGTGTGCACGCGGGACGGCCCGCCCTTGAGCTGACCCGTCGTGACGTGGCCCGCGCGCTGCTCGCCGTACCCTCGGGGGTCGCCCTGGTGGCGGTTCCCGACCTGCGCAGGGCGCTGGCGGCGCTGGGCAATCCGCTGTCCCCCCACTTCTGGGACTCGGCCAAGACGACGCTTGGCGCGATCGAGTCCGGCAACGCGACGGTCGGTGACGTGCAGCGGTGGCTGGAGTCGACCGGTACGGAACCCCTCCTGCTCACCCGCAGCTTCTTCGTCTGGCCCGAGGAGGACGAACGAGGCCCGGTCGCCAGGGAGATGTTCCAGCGGATGGTGTCCTTCCTTGAGGAGCGGGTCGCCTCGGGGGAGATCGACCCGGACGCGCTCGCGCTACGGGACGAACGGGCCAGGGAGGCCTACGAGGACCTGCAGGAACGCTGGCTCAACGGCCCGCTGCCCGACGGGCGGGTGCCGGGGATCGCGGTGAGCGACGAGCAGGACGAGGAGCTGTTCGCGGCCTGGGACGAGGAGGAGGCGTTCGCGCTCGGCGAGCTGCGGCGCATCCTGGCCGAACTGCCGCCCCCGGAACGCCCCGCCGCGGACCTGCGTGCCGCCTGCGTACGGCTGCGCGAGGTGCTGGCCGACCCCGGCTACCCGGGAAACGTACTGCGGGCCTGCGCGGGCTACGAGGGGGAGCCGCTTCCCGCCGACGACGAGGAGCTGTGGCTGAGCGTCACCGCGGGCATCGCGGGACCGGTCTCCGACCTGCCGGAGGACGACGACGTCCCCGAGGAGTTCGCCGACCTGGACGGTGAGCTGAGCCACGAGGACGCGGTGCTGGCCGCGCTGTGCGCCATCCACCACGCCGACTGGCTGGCCGTGGTCGCGACGCTGGCCAGGCGGGGGCCCGGCGTGCTGGCCTCACCGGAGCGGATCGCCAGGTTCATCGCCGAGTCCGAGGACATCGACGTCCAGATGGACGACCCGGAGGACCTGGAGGCGGCGGAGACCCTCTTCAGCTCGGTCACGCCGCTGTGGGCCTGTCTGGGCATCGTCGACAAGAGCGAGGTGCTCACCCCGCTGGGGCGCTGGGGCCTGCCGAAGGCCCTTGAGCGCGCCTGGTCATGAGATCGGCGTGGCGCCGTCCCTGTCGCGCTGCCGCAGCTCGGCCTCGGACGGCACCTCGATCTTGGAGATCTGCCGCCGCATCGACTTGACGAGCAGGTAGAGGGCGAGCCCGAGCGCGGCGACCATCAGGAAGCCCAGCAGGCCGGGGCTGACCAGGGAGTTGAGAGAGTTCGGATCTGTAGGCACCCTTCAAGTCTGCCATCCCGACCCCGTGGTCCCGCCTCCGGCGGGGCCGAAGGGGCCGGTGATTTCCCTAGTGGCAGGCGGGGGAGACCTCGTCGGCGTGGATGCCGGCGAACAGGTCGTCCTCGGGGAGCGTGGTGTCGATCAGGGAGCGGGCCAGGTGGTAGTCCTCGGTCGGCCAGATCTCCGCCTGAAGCTCGCGCGGGCAGACGAACCAGAAGCCGTCCGGGTCGACCTGCGTCGCGTGCGCCAGGAGCGCCAGGTCACGGACCTCGAAGTAGTCGCCGCAGGGCACCCGGGTGGTCACCGGCCACTTCTCCGGCCGGTCCTCCCACCGGGAGATCCAGTCGGCGTACGGCGAGCCCATGCCGCGGGCGTTCATCGCCTCGTGGAGCGCCTCGAAGCGGGCCTTGGTGAAGCCCATCTGGTAGTAGAGCTTGAGCGGCTGCCAGGGCTCGCCCGCCTCCGGGTAGCGGTCGGGGTCGCCCGCCGCCTCGAAGGCCTCGACCGAGACGCGGTTGGTCATGATGTGGTCGGGGTGCGGGTAGCCGCCGTCGTCGTCGTAGGTGAGGATGACGTGCGGCCTGAACGAGCGCACCGCGGCGACCAGCGGCGCGGCGGCGACCTCAAGCGGCTGCACGGCGAAGCACCCCTCGGGCAACGGCTCGCTCTCGTCCTCGGGAAGGCCCGAGTCGACGAACCCCATGAAGCGCTGCTCGACGCCGAGGATCTCCCGCGCGCGTTCCATCTCCAGACGCCTGACCTCCCCGATGTTCTCCAGGATGTCGGGACGGTCCATCTTGGGATTGAGGATCGAGCCGCGTTCCCCTCCGGTGAGGGTACAGACGAGCACGTCCACGCCCTCGGCGACATAGCGTGCCATGGTCGCGGCACCCTTGCTCGACTCGTCGTCGGGATGCGCGTGAACTGCCATCAGCCTCAGCGGTGCACTCACGGGCTCGGTGTCTCCTCTTCGTTGGGCGCGCTGGGGTCCGCGCGGGCCGCACGGACGCGCTCATCGCCGTGACGTGCTCGGCCCCGCCTGCCGCACCGCTCCCCGGGTTGGGCTGGGTCACTCTAAAGAGAGGTTAGTTTCTCTTGGGCGGTCGCGAGGGCAAGGCCCCCGCGAGAGACAATTGTCTTGGATAACACCGAGGTAGCGCAGGGAGATTCCGCATGGCCACCAGCGAGGCCGGGACGGGCCGTCAGACCGGCCCCGTGCTCGGCACCCCGGACGACTTCCCCGACCGTCCGGAGCGCAGGGGGCGCTTCGTCGTGCACGTCGTGATCGCGATCCTCTGCGCGGTGTGCGCCGGGGGCTGGGGATACGTGATGTGGGCGTCCAAGGGCAACACCGAGGTCATCGACCAGGTCATCGCGTTCGACACCAGCCGCGGCGATTCTCTGCAGATCACCTTCGAAGTGGTCAAGCCGTCCAGCCGCGCCGCCGTGTGCAGGCTCAGGGCCATGGATGTGGGCCACGTCGAAGTGGGCAGCCGCGAGGTCAATATTCCCGCTGGTGAGGGGTATGTCCGCCTTACCGAGAGGCTAGAGACCAGTAGCCAGGCTACTTCCGGCGACGTCCACTACTGCTATCTCGTATAGTGAGACATTTGGGGAAGCGCTCGGCCGGTTAACTTGTTAGCCTGTCGAAATTCGAACGAGCGCTACCCCTTAGTACCAAGCCCCACAGAGGAAGCAAGGAGAACCCGTGGCCGACTCCCGAAACGAGAGCGTCACCTGGCTAACTCAGGAGGCGTACGACCGCCTGAAGGCGGAGTTTGAGTACCTCTCGGGGCCCGGGCGTGTCGACATCGCGAAGAAGATCGAGGCCGCCAGGGAAGAGGGCGACCTGAAGGAGAACGGCGGCTACCACGCCGCCAAGGACGAGCAGGGCAAGATGGAGGCCCGCATCTTCCACCTCCGCCAGATCATCGACAACGCCAAGGTCGGTGAGGCCCCCCGTGCCGAGGGCGTGGTCGGGCCCGGTATGACCGTCACCGTACGGTTCGAGGGAGAGGACGAGGAGGTCGCCTTCCTGCTCGCCTCCCGCGAGGAGAGCGGTGCCCCGATCGACGTCTACTCGCCCAAGTCGCCGCTGGGGGCGGCGATCAACGGCAAGAAGATCGGCGAGAAGGCCACCTACACCATGCCGAACGGCAGGTCCAACACGGTTGAGATCATCGAGGCCGTGCCGTACATCGGCAACTGATCCGCATCGGACACGCTGATCCGCCGGGACCGGGTCCCGGCGGATAGCCATGTCCAGGGCCCTTCGGGCCGACCGAAACCCCGCCGCCACTGCACAGCGTGTCGTGTTTGGAGCGTTTTGGTGAGTTCCTGCGCATTGTGGCGCGGCGTACGGCACTCTACGTAGGGGTGGATCAGGACGGGTGGAAGGGAAGATGTCGTGCCCGACAGGCGGACGCGTGTCTCCCGGTTGATCGACGAGGCCAGACAGGACCTCGCCTACAGCCCACGCCCCCGCATCCGCACGCCGCGCCCTGCCGTTCCCATCGTGGCGACGGTCGCGGTGGTCATGCTGACCGCGGCCGTGGTGATCGTCCTGAGGCTGCCCGACGACTCCTCGACGACGGCCCTTCGCAGGCCCGTCGCCAGACAGACGCTCCAGGGAGCTCTCCAGGAGGTCCCGCAGAACACGGCGACCCCCACCCCGGCCCAGACTCCGCCACCGCCGGTCGCCCCGCTGACCACGATCCGCAAGCCGCACCTGTTCGTCGTGACGAACAAACCGCTCAGCTCGGCGGTCGTGGCGAGGGTGACCCGGCTCTCCGGGGTACGGGCGGTGGAACGCGCCGACGCCGCCGAGGTCGTCCTCGACGGGAAACGGGTGCAGACGCTGGGGGTCAACCCCTCGACGTTCCGTGCCTTCACCCCCAAGCCGACCGCCCGCTCCGACCGGCTCTGGCGCAACGTCTCGGCGGGAGAACTGGTCGTCTCCTTCGTCCTGGGCAACGACGGCGGCATGACCCTGGGCAAGACCGTCTCCACCTCCAGGACGAGCCTGCGCGTCGGCGCCTACGCGACCATGGGCATGGGCGCCATCGACGCCGTCGTCTCCCAGCAGACCGCGCGCTCCCTCGGTTTCCCCCAGGACAACGCGCTGGTGGTGAGCGCGCCGGGCGCCGACTCGGCCGAACTGCGCAACAGGCTGCTGCGCGTCCTGCCCAAGGGCAGCCAGGTCGCCACGATCAACCCGGTGTTCACCGCCCCCAGGCGCACCGTCTGGCCCGTAGGCGCCTTCCCGACGGCCCCCCAGATCAGGACCGTCCTCACCGCCGCGATCAGCAAACTCGGCCGCCCCTACGTGTGGGGGGCGGAGGGCCCCGACACCTTCGACTGCTCAGGCCTGGTCCAGTGGGCCTACCGCCAGGCGGGCATCCAGGTCCCCCGGGTGACCCACCAGCAGTTCGTCTCCGGGCCGCGGATCGAACTGTCCCAGGCCCAGCCGGGTGACCTGCTGTTCTGGCGGAACGACCCGACCAACCCCGGCTACGTCTCCCACGTGGCGATCTACTGGGGCGACGGCAAGATGCTGCACGCGCCGAGGACCGGTGACGTGGTGAAGCTCGTCCCGATCTACACCAGAAACTTCGCCGGCGCCGTCCGCATCAGCCCCCAGATAGCCGCCCAAGTGAGATGACTGTGCCTATTTGCGCCGCCTGCGGCGTCGCGGGCTTGGGCGCTTTCGAGTCGGCGCTTTCCCTCGTCGCTCATCCGCTTCGCTCCTTCGCTCCTCAGTCCAAGCACCGACGCGCCCAAGCCGGACACTCCTCACGCATGGCACCGGTAAGGCACAAGCCACACCCCTCACGGATGGCACCGGAGGAGTCCTAGACCTTTAGGCCTCCTTCCAGGAGGGACAGGGCCTCGTCGACGGTGTCTGCTAGGCGGGTGACGCCGCCGGACTCGGCCCAGCCGAACAGGGCGGGCAGGATCGCGCCGACCACCGCGCCCGCGGCCGTACGGCTCAGCGGATCGCCGCTGTGGCGGCCCAGACGTCCGGCGAGGGCCTCGGCGAGGGTGTCGATCGTGCAGATCATGCTGTCCACGGCCCTGGCCCGCAGCGCGACGTGGCGTAGCTGGAGCCTGGTCATGGCGAGGATCTGCGCCTCCTCCTCGGGGGCGAGCCGGGTGAAGGCGGTGTGCACCGCCGCGCGCAGCGCCGGGACCGGTGCCAGCTCAGGGGGCTGGGCGGCCAGCTCCGTCATCACCAGGGGGGTGTGGTCGTCCTGGACGACGACGTCCTCCTTCGTGGGGAAGTAGCGGAAGAAGGTGCTCGCCGAGATCTCCGCGGCCTCCGCGATCTGTTCGACGGTCGTCTCGTCGTAGCCCTGCTCGGCGAACAGGCGCAGTGCCTGCTCCTGGATGGTTCGCCGGGTTCTGGCCTTCTTGCGTTCGCGTAGTCCCTCGGGGCGCTGAGGTGAGCTCATGGGCCGATTGTCGCGTCTAGGCGACAGGTGTGAACACTGCAACGAGTGCCACAGGAGGCCCACCCGTCCCTGTCCGGGACCGGCGATGGTCCCCTTGGGTGAAGCGATGTAATCTCGATTACATGGATAGTGACGAAACGGTCGAGAAGCTGCGTGGCTGGTTCTCCGGGCGGTTGCCCGAGGGGTGGTTCGAGGGGCGTCCCGAGATCGTGCTCGACCGTGAGGAGATCACGGTCGTCGGCAGGCTCGCCGCGCCCGCGCCCGCCGAGGGCGTCTCCGAGATCGAGCGGGCCGCCGCCGTCGAGGGCGGCATCCAGCGCTTCCGCGAGGAGACCAGGGAGCGGCGCGTCGAGATCGCCAGGGAGGCCGAGCACCGCTTCCGCAGGAAGGTCTCGTGGGGCGTCGCGGTGGGTGACGAGAGGGTGATGTTCACCACACTCTCGGTCCCGGTCATGACACGTCTGCGCCAGCCCGAGCGGCGCGTCCTGGACACTCTTGTGGCGGCTGGGGTCGCACGCAGCCGCAGTGACGCGCTCGCCTGGTGCGTGCGTCTGGTGGGCGCCCACACCGACACCTGGCTGGCCGATCTGCGCGACGCGCTTCAGCACGTCGACCGGGTGCGTGCCTCCGGCCCGGACATCGGTTCCTGAGGCGGGCCAGGGAAAACGGGCCGAAATTGGTCTGAACCTGTGCGGTGATTGGTTTAGACCTCTGTTAATGGCCTATACCACTGCCGGAACACGCTCCTTTAACGTCGCTTCTTTTGGGTAGGTCACCCGGAACATCATGACTCCTGCCTGCCCTTATGCCGGTCGCCGGGGCCGGTTCGGAGTCGTTGCGGCGACGGACAGCCGTTATTCACTGGTCTATGCCAATTGGATTAACGGCGGTTTGGTCGTCAATGATGACCTGGCCCTGAGGAGCGTAAGGAGCCGTAGCAGTGTCCGTTATCGAGGACGTAACCGCCCCCAGTCCTACCACCCACGAAGAGTTGGCCGCGTGGGTCAACGAGATCGCCGAGCTGACCCAGCCCGACCGGATCGAATGGTGTGACGGCTCGGAGGTCGAATGGACCCGGCTGACGAACCTGCTGGTCGAGCAGGGGACGCTCACCCGCCTGTCCAAGCGGCAGAACAGCTTCTACGCCGCCTCCGACCCCACGGACGTCGCCCGTGTCGAGGACCGGACCTACATCTGCTCCGAGCGCGAACAGGACGCGGGCCCGACCAACAACTGGATCGCCCCCGACGAGATGCGCCGGACCTTCGCCGGGCTCTTCAAGGGCTGCATGCGCGGGCGCACGATGTACGTCGTGCCGTTCTGCATGGGGCCGCTGGGCGGTGAGATCTCCCAGCTCGGCGTCGAGATCACCGACTCGCCGTACGTGGTGGTCTCCATGCGGATCATGACGCGGATGGGGGAGCGGGCGCTGCGGCTCATCGAGGAGCGCGGCGGTTACGTCAAGGCCGTCCACTCGGTCGGCGCGCCGCTCGCGCCCGGCCAGGCCGACGTGCCGTGGCCGTGCAACTCCACCAAGTACATCAGCCACTTCCCCGAGACCCGCGAGATCTGGTCGTACGGCTCCGGCTACGGCGGCAACGCCCTGCTGGGCAAGAAGTGCTACGCCCTGCGCATCGCCAGCACGATGGCACGCGACGAGGGCTGGCTCGCCGAGCACATGCTCATCCTCAAGCTCACGCCCCCCTCAGGGCAGACCCGCTACATCGCCGCGGCCTTCCCCAGCGCCTGCGGCAAGACCAACCTGGCCATGCTCCAGCCGACCATCCCGGGCTGGAAGGTCGAGACGGTCGGCGACGACATCGCCTGGATGCGCTTCGGCGAAGACGGCCGCCTGTACGCCATCAACCCCGAGGCCGGGTTCTTCGGCGTCGCCCCCGGCACCGGCGAGTCGACCAACGCCAACGCGATCAGGACGCTCTGGGGCAACAGCATCTTCACCAACGTCGCCCTGACCGACGACGGCGACGTGTGGTGGGAGGGGCTCACCGACGAGCCTCCCGCGCACCTGACCGACTGGCGGGGCCGCGACTGGACGCCGGAGAGCGACGAGCCCGCCGCCCACCCCAACGCCCGCTTCACCGTGCCCGCCGGGCAGTGCCCGACCATCGCCCCCGAGTGGCAGGACCCCAGGGGCGTGCCGATCTCGGCCATCCTCTTCGGCGGGCGCAGGGCCAGCGCCGTACCGCTGGTGACCGAGTCGCTGAGCTGGAACCACGGCGTGTTCATCGGCGCCAACATCGCCTCGGAGAAGACCGCCGCCGCCGAGGGCAAGGTCGGCGAGCTGCGCCGCGACCCGTTCGCGATGCTGCCCTTCTGCGGCTACAACATGGGCGACTACTTCGCCCACTGGATCGGCCTGGGCAGGCGTGAGGGCGTCAGCCTCCCGCGGGTCTACTACGTGAACTGGTTCCGCAAGAGCGAGGACGGCCGGTTCATCTGGCCCGGCTTCGGGGAGAACAGCCGCGTCCTGAAGTGGATCGTGGACCGCCTCAACGGTGAGGCGGAGGCCGTGCGGACGCCCATCGGCCTGCTGCCCGCCGAGCTGGACACCGAGGGCCTCGACATCCCCGCCGAGGACCTGCGCACCCTGCTCACCGTGGACGAGGAGGTCTGGCGCCAGGAGGCGGCCCTGGTCCCGGCCTTCTTCGAGACCTTCGGCGACCACCTGCCCAGGGAACTGTGGGACGAGTACCGGGCGCTGGTCGAGCGTCTGGGCTGATCCACGCGTCCCCTTCGCCGGGGACATCCGACACGCCGGTTCCGGTACGGGGACCGGCGTGTCGCGTCGTACGGGTGCCGTACGGGGGTAGGGGAAGACCAAGGCGACAAAGATGACGACAAAAAGGCGGTCAGGCGCAACCTCGGGGACGTTCCCCACGTCTACCTGACAGAACAGTCACGCGCGCACGCCTTGCCTTTCCCCCGGAGGCGGACATGGAATTCACACTGCTCGTCATCGGCGTCACCCTCGTGGCGGCTGTATGGACCACCGCGGTGGGGCTGCGGAGCGAGCATCGCAGGGTGCTCGCGGGCCCCCCGAGGGGTACGGGCGCGCCCCTGGGTCCCTACGAGCTGGCCTATCTGGCCGGTGGGCCGCTCAGGGCGGTCAACACCGCGCTCGGCGTGCTGGCCAGGGCGGGTTCGATCCGGGTCGCCAGGGGCGGCCGGATCAGCCTCGTGATGGGCGCCCTGCCTCCCGCGGAACCTGTCGAGAAGGCCGTTCTCGACGCCCTCAGGGAGCGGGGCGGCTCCTGCCCGGCGGCGGAGCTGCGCCGTACGGTGGGGACCGGGGTCGCCGTGGACGGCCTGCGTTACCGCCTGCTGGGGATGGGACTGCTGGTGCCCGAGGGCGCCTTCGCCGAGGCGCGCAGACTCCACCGCAGGCTGCTGGTCCTCACCGTGATCGCGGCGCTCTTCGAGTTCGGCTCGCTGCTGTCCGTCCTGTCGTGGGGGCACCTGGGCGTGCTGTCCACGCTGGCCGGGGCGGTGGCCTCGGTGAGCGGGCTCGTCGTCTACTCCCGGATGCGGCGAGCCTTGCGGGGGGCGCTCAGCCGGGCCGGGCACGAAACGCTCGCCGCCGCCCGCGGGGTCCACGTGCGCGGCGCCCGTCCCGCGACCTCCGACCTGGCCTTCGCGGTCGCCTTCCCCGTGGCCCTGTACGGCCTGGGCGAGCTGGGCGACCCGCTGCTGACCGAGGAGCTGAAGAGGAACGCCCACACCGCCGGCGGCGGGTCGAGCTGCGCCGCGGGCGCCTGCGGCGGAGGTTCGTCCTCCTCCGACGGCTCCTCCTTCGGCGGCGGTGGTGACTTCGGGTCGGGAGACTGGGGCGCAGGAGGGGACTCTGGCGGTGGTGGGGACTCGGGCGGGTCGAGCTGCGGCGGCGGCTCCGGCTGTGGTTCCGGCTGCGGAGGAGGATGCGGCGGTGGCTGAGCACGGGGCGGCCGGGCGGCTGGGGGTCGGCCTGGGCTGGCGGCCCGAGATCGACCTGACCGTCGAGCGCATGCCCGGTGTCGACTTCGTCGAGGTGATCGCGGAGAACATCCGGCCCGGCGCGCTCCCCGAGTCGCTGCGGGTGCTGCTGGCCCGAGGCGTTCCGGTGATCCCGCACGGGGTCGGCCTCGGGATCGGCGGCGCGGAGCCGCCCGACCCGGACAGGCTGGCCCACCTGGACGCCTGCGCGCGGGCTCTGGGCTCACCCCTGGTCAGCGAGCACCTGGCCTTCGTGCGGGCGGGCGGCATGGAGGCGGGCCACCTGCTGCCCGTGCCGCGCACCAGGGCCGCCCTGTCGGTCGTGGTGGAGAACGTACGGCGGGCCCAGGACGCGCTGGCCGTACCGCTGGCGCTGGAGAACGTGGCGGCGCTGTTCGGCTGGCCCGAGGACGAGATGACCGAGGCGCAGTTCCTCGGGGAGCTGGTCGAGGCGACCGGGGTCGGGCTGCTGGTCGACGTCGCCAACCTCTACACCAACCAGGTCAACCTGGGGCTCGGGGCGGTCTCCGCGCTGGACGGGCTGCCGCTTTCCGCCCTGGCCTACGTCCACGTCGCGGGCGGGCACTCCCACCACGGGCTCTGGCACGACACGCACACCTCCCGGGTGCCGCAGGAGGTGCTGGAGATCCTCACCGAGCTGTGCGCCAGGACCGAGCCGCCGGGTGTGCTGCTCGAATGGGACGGCGACTACCCCAGTGACGCCGTGTTCGAGGAGGAGCTCGGCCGTATCCGCGGTGCGATGGCCCGTGTCTGAGCCTTCCCGTGAGCGGGCGCGGCAGGAGCTGGGCAGGGCGCAGACGGAGCTGGTCGCGGCCCTGGTCGCGGGGGGCGAGGTCCCCGAGGGGTTCGACGCGGTGCGGCTGCGGGTCCAGGAGGGGGCGCTGATCTCCAAACGGCGCGGTACGGTCGCCAGGGTCAGGCCCGACCTGGTCGTCCTGCTCGGCGACGGCTTCGCGGCCCACTTCGACGGTTACGCGCGCGGACGCCCCAAGCCGGAGGGCGGCTCCCGGGCCGACGCGCGTGACTTCGCGGCCTGGCTCGGCGAGCGGGGGCTGCTCCCGGAGTCCCCCGGTGCCGCCGCGCCGGTCGGCCGCTCCGGCGGGCTGGGACGGCTGCTCGGCCGGGTCCTGGGGAGAGGGAGCGGCTGAGCCGGGACGGGGGTGTCCCATGGCGGCCCGCTCGGCCCCGGGGACGTTTTGGCAGCCTGTGCCAGGGATACCCTCTCTGAGGTGGGGGGATTGCGTTGCCTTGATGGGTCGTACCTGACCGTTACGCCGGTGGCGTGCCGCGACAGCATCGGCTCGCCGTACGAGGTCACGCTCGAACTCCACCGGGACGGCGCGCTGTACGGGACGGTCGGCGAGAGGTGCGGGTGGTTCCTCGTCAGCCTCGCCACGGGCGTCGCGGAGGCCCGCGCCGGTCAGCAGGACCAGTGGCCGGATCCGGACGACCGTTTCCCCGAGGACGACGAGCTGTTCACCTTCCGGTACCGGACGAGGAGGGGGATCGTCAGCGGGGGTGAGCTGCGCTGCCAGCTGCGCACCATCCCGATCTGGATTCCCGGGGGCCGGGACCACCCCGGAGAGTGGCGCCTGGCCAGGCGGGCTTTCCTCGAAGCCTGGGGCCAGGGCGGCGTCGGGATGCGCGCGGTGCTCACCTCAGCGGAACTCGGGGCCTTCGTGGACGGACTCGTCGCCGAGGCCGAGGAATGTCTGGGAGCACAGAAGTCCGGCAACTCCCCCAGAACCCCGATAGAGGGGGCGCGGAGGTCTCTGGGGCGGCGATAATTGCCTGGCGGCGCCCTTCGACGGCGGGCGTTGAGGGGAGGGCTTCAATGGGCGTGCGTGATCTCGTCTACCGGCTCTACGAGAGGCGGCTGGAAGGGAAGCTGTCCCGTCAGAGCGAGATGGTCCCCCGGCATGTCGGCGTGATCGTCGACGGGAACAGGCGCTGGGCGCGTTCGATGGGCCTTGAGGACGTCAGCCGAGGTCATCGCAAGGGCGCGGACAAGATCTCCGAGCTGCTCGGCTGGTGCCGGGAGGCCGGGGTCGAGGTGGTCACCGTGTGGCTGCTGTCCAGTGACAACCTCAACCGGTCCCAGGACGAGTTGGACCTCCTGGTGAAGATCATCGAGGACGTGGTCCAGGAACTCGTGGATGACGGCTGGCATGTCAAGCCCATGGGAGCGCTTGACCTGCTGCCCGATCACACGGCCCGTGTCCTGAAAAACGCTAAAGAGGCAACATCACACCGTCCGGGTTTGATTGTGAACGTTGCCGTTGGGTATGGGGGAAGGCGTGAGATCGCTGATGCGGTGCGCTCCCTTCTCCAGGAGCACGCCAGCAAGGGCGCGAGCATCGAGGACATCGTGGAGGTCCTCGATGTCGAGCACATCGCGGAGCATCTCTACACGCGCGGCCAGCCCGACCCTGACCTGGTCATCAGGACCTCGGGAGAGCAACGGCTGTCCGGCTTCCTGCTGTGGCAGAGCGCCCACTCGGAGTTCTACTTCTGCGAGGCCTACTGGCCTGACTTCCGCAGAATCGACTTCCTGCGGGCCCTGCGCTCGTACGCCGCGCGGCACCGACGGTACGGCTCCTGAAACAGGACGTGAACTCCGTCTTTCAGCAGGACTTGCCCTGTTGGAAGACGGGCATTCAGGACGTACCGTAACAAGTAGACGGGCGCAGCTCGTCTACTCCGGAGAGGGCCCACCTTTGCGTCACGACCTGCCAAGGAGGGCCGGTCACCGGTGCCTCCTCGTCATGCCGCGAGCGTGGGTCCGGGTCCGGTCCGCATCCCAGCTCATGGCAGGGCGCCCCCCATGGCGCCCGGGGGAGAACGCGTGGCAAACCCTTCGTCGTCCTCACCGACGTCGCCGGTCACCAACCGGCGTACGTACGTCCTGGACACCTCGGTCCTCCTGGCGGATCCAGCGGCGATAAGCCGTTTCGCGGAGCACGAGGTGGTCCTCCCGATCGTCGTCATCACCGAGTTGGAGGGCAAGCGCCATCATCCAGAACTCGGATACTTCGCGCGCAAGGCGCTGAGGTCCCTCGACGACCTGAGGGTGACACACGGACGGCTGGACGAGCCGATGCCCATCGGAGAGGGCACCATCCGGGTGGAGCTCAACCACAGCGACCCATCCATCCTTCCCGTCGGCTTCCGGCTCGGCGACAACGACACCCGCATCCTGACCGTGGCGCGCACGCTCGCCGCGGAGGGGCACGACGTGGTTCTGGTCTCCAAGGACCTGCCGATGCGGATCAAGGCCGCCTCGATCGGTCTCGCCGCCGAGGAGTACCGGGCGGAACTGGTCGCCGTCGAGTCGGGCTGGACGGGCATGGCCGAGCTCCAGGTGACCACCGAGGACGTCGAGACGCTCTTCGAGCACGGTACGGCCGACCTGGCCGAGGCACGTGACCTGCCCACCCACACCGGCCTGCGGCTGCTGTCCAGCCGTGGTTCCGCCCTCGGCCGGGTGCAGCCGGACAAGTCGGTCCGTCTGGTGCGCGGCGACCGGGAGGTCTTCGGCCTGCACGGCCGTTCCGCCGAGCAGCGCATCGCGCTCGACCTGCTGATGGACCCCGAGGTCGGCATCGTCTCGCTGGGCGGCAGGGCGGGGACCGGCAAGTCGGCCCTGGCCCTGTGCGCGGGCCTCGAAGCCGTGCTCGAACGGCGCCAGCACCGCAAGGTCATCGTCTTCCGCCCCCTGTACGCCGTCGGCGGCCAGGAGCTGGGCTACCTGCCCGGTTCGGAGAACGAGAAGATGGGCCCGTGGGCCCAGGCCGTCTACGACACCCTGGGCGCGGTGACGAGCCCCGAGGTGATCGAGGAGGTCATCGACAGGGGCATGCTGGAGGTCCTCCCGCTGACCCACATCCGCGGGCGTTCGCTCCACGACGCCTTCGTCATCGTGGACGAGGCGCAGTCACTGGAGCGGGGCGTCCTGCTCACCGTGCTGAGCAGGATCGGCGCCAACTCCAGGGTCGTGCTCACCCACGACGTCGCCCAGCGCGACAACCTGCGGGTCGGCAGGCACGACGGCGTGGTCGCGGTGGTCGAGAAGCTCAAGGGACACCCGCTGTTCGCCCACGTCACGCTGACCCGTTCCGAGCGCTCGCCGATCGCCGCGCTGGTCACCGAGATGCTGGAGGACGTCACGATGTGATCGGGCCGCAGGGCCCGTGACGATCACGGGGGGAGTCGCACCCCTTTGGCCGCGAGATCGCGGTACTCGAAGCAGGTGTGCTCCCCCCAGGTCTTCGGCGCTCCGGGGAACAGCCTGGTGACCTCGACGCTCCAGATGCTCTCCTGCTTGTTCTGCCGGATCGTGCAGGTGATCTGGGCGAGAGCCTCCCTGGACATCTCCCCGGCGCCCGTGACGATCACGGTCAGCCGGTAGCCCAGGTTGCCCGACGGGTCGTTGCGCGGCGACTCGTCGCGGTACCTCGTGGTCTCGGTGTCGTGGTGGCTGAAGGAACCGAGCGCGCTGGTCAGCTTCAGCTCCGGCTTCGGCGGCTGCTTGCCCGCCCTGAACAGGGCGTCGATGATGTTCTTCGCCGAGTTCGAGCCGACCGGGACGTTGGCGGGCTCCAGACGGCCGTTGTGGAGCAGGTAGACCGTCACCCACGTGGGGCTGTAGCTGATCACCGGGGGGCGTCCCAGGTCCTGCACCTCGGTCGGCGCGATCCCGCACGCGCTCAGCGTCAGGACGGCCGTCAGCAGGCAGGTGAGCCGCCGCGCGCGCCGCATCGCCGTTCTCCTCGTTCTCCTGGTGTCTCGGTTCATGCGGGGGGCAGCCAGACCGTGAAGAGCGTGCCCGGGTCCTGCGGGCGTACCGAGATCGTGCCGCCGTGCAGGTGCGCGTTGGCCCGCGCGATGGACAGGCCGAGACCGCTGCCGTCGCCCCTGGCCCCGGCCTTGTAGAAGCGGTTGAACACGTGCGGCAGGTCGGAGGCGGGGATGCCCTTGCCGTGGTCGCGCACCTTCACCTCAAGCCCGTTCGGCGTGCTCCGCGCGGTCACCACGACGGGGGGCTCGCCGTGGCGCAGGGCGTTGCCGACCAGGTTGGCCACGATCACGTCGAAGCGCCGGGGGTCGAGGGAGAAGGTCAGGCCCTGCGGCACGTTCGTCCGCACCTTGTCCAGCCAGCCCCGCACCTCAAGGCAGTCGCTGACCGCGTCGGCGACGTTCACGCTGTCCAGGTGGAGCGTCGCCGTCCCCGAGTCGAACCGGCTGGCCTCGATGAGCTGCTCGACCAGGGTCCGCAGCCGCGCGATCTCCCTGAGCACCAGCCGTACGGCCGCCGCGGGCTCGCTGGGCAGCCGGTCCGCCTCCTCGGAGAGCATGTCGGTCACCGCGGTCATCGCGGTCAGCGGGGTCCGCAGTTCGTGGGACACGTCCGCGACGAAACGGCGGGACATGGCCTCAAGCGCGCGCAGCTCGGAGACGCTGCGCTCAAGGGCGGCCGCGGTGTCGTTGAACGTCGCGGTCAGCTCGGCCAGCTCGTCCTGGCCGTGCACCGGCAGCCGGGTGTCCAGGTGGCCGGCGCCGAGGGCGCGCGCGGCGGAGCCGAGCCTCCTGACGGGCAGCAGCACCCGCCTGGCCGACAGCAGGGCGACCGCGAGCGCGATGCCCAGCATGATGACCCCCGCCGCCGCCAGGGGCTGGCGCAGGTCGTTCAGGAGCTGCTCCTCCTCGGACAGCGGGACGAAGGCGAAGATGCTCATCCCGGTCGGCTGGGCGGTGTGGATCGGCTCGATCCGCCACACCGGGGTGCCGACGATCAGCCACATGCGGCCGTTGATCCGCTGCCGTTTGATCGCGATCTTGCGGTCGGCCCCGAGGACGAGGTCAGTCGGGACGTCGTTCATGCTGAAGTCGCCGTCCGGGTAGAGGTACTCGTCCCGCGGCACGCGGGGGTCCTCGTAGCGGACGACGACGGCGCCGTTGGGGGTCCGCAGCCTCTTCTGCAGTTCGTCGATCTCCGTGTCGGTCGGCGGCGTCTCACCGGGCCAGAGGCCGCCGATGGGCACCCTTATCCCTTCGAGGGTGTTGCGCACGTCGCCGACCGCGACCTGTTCTGCGCGTTCGATCACCCGGGTCTTGACCAGCTCGTAGCCGATCCCCGCGACGAGGGAGGAGGCCGCGATGGCGATCAGGGTGAAGGTGATGACCAGGCGCCCGCGCAGGCCGGTGTAGATCCGTCTCACGGCGGACTGAAGCGGTAGCCGAAACCACGCACCGTGTGGATGAACTCGGGCTCGGCGGGCACCGCCTCGATCTTGGCGCGGACCCGCTGGACGCAGGCGTCGACCAGCCGGGAGTCCGCGACGTGGGTGTGGTCCCACACGGCCCGCAACAGGTATCTGCGGTTGAGGACCTGGCCGGGGTGACGGACCAGTTCGAGCAGCAGGCGCAGTTCGGTCGGGGTCAGGTGGACCTCCCGGCCGGCGAGCGAGACCTTCAGCGCCCCCCGGTCGACGACCAGGTCGCCGAAGGTGATGCGGTCGGAGGCCAGGGACTCGACCCGGCGCAGGACCGCGCGGATCCGGGCGTCGAGAACCCTCGGCTCGACCGGTTTGATCACGTAGTCGTCAGCTCCGGCCTCAAGTCCGACCACCACGTCCAGGTCGTCGCCTCGCGCGGTGAGCAGGATCACCGGGAGCTGGTCCAGCTTCCTGATCCTGCGGCACACCTCGACTCCGTCGATCCCGGGAAGCATGACGTCGAGCACGGCGATCTCGGGGCGGCGCGACCGGATGTGGTCGAGTGCCTCCTCGCCGGTGCCGTACGAGGTCACGGTGTGGCCCTGACGGCTCAGTGCCAGCTCAAGTCCCGTCCGGACCGAGGGGTCGTCTTCTACAAGGAGGATGCCAGCCACGCGGTCATTATTGTTGCAATGCCCGATAGCACCTGCCACGTCACGAAACTGTGACGAGGGTTGGGCGAGATCATGACGCTGTTCTGTGAGGCTTGACCGAGGCCACTTCCCTCGGAACAGGGGCCCGTGGGACAGGTCTCCTGAGAAAAGTGTGATTAACATCACATTTGCCGGTCAGTGTCAAGGAAAGACCATGTAGTCACGCACCTAGGTCACACAAATCCCATTGGACGTTCCGTGAACAGCCGTCAACTCCATCGTTCGGGTTGCGAAGCACCCCCCAGAGCACGGCAAGCTCATAGGTCGTGAGTTCAGGATCACCGCACTTGAAGGAGCCCCGGGCTCCGCGTTCCCGTCGTACGGCCCGCTCCGACGGGACCGTCAAGCCGCGGGGATGGCTGACTCCCAAGCGCGCCGTCATCATCGGCACGTCGATCGTCGTGGTGGTCGGCGGCGGGGGCTTCACCGTCCACACCGCCATCCAGAACGCCTCGGCCACCTCCTCGGCGTCGGCGCTCTCGGTGGACGAACTGGCCAGGGTGTTCGGCGGCGGCGACCCGTTCGCGCCCGACCCCAAGACCGACGTCATGAAGGCGCAGGCGGCCCAGGCCGCCAAGGAGGACAAACTCAAGGCGGCGCGCGGCGACCGCGACCCGCTGGACCCGATCGTCATCCCGAAGAAGGCGCCGGGCGGCAACGGCTTCGACCCCAAGGCCTTCCCGCCGGGAAGCGCGAACCCCACCGGCAACAAGGCCCTCGGCAAGAGCATGCTTGAGGCCATGGGCTGGGGCGACCAGTGGGGCTGCCTGGAGAAGCTCTGGATGAAGGAGAGCGGCTGGAACGAGCGGGCGATGAACCGCTACAGCGGCGCCTACGGCATCCCGCAGTCCCTGCCCGGCAGCAAGATGGCCAGCGCGGGCAGCGACTGGCAGGTCAACCCGGCCACCCAGATCCAGTGGGGCCTCACCTACATCAAGGGGCGTTACGGCACCCCTTGTGGTGCTTGGGGCCATTCCCAGGCCACGGGGTGGTACTGAGACTCCAAGAGTCGGCAAGTCTGACCATCTCGAAGACGCGGGCGTCGCACGCTTGGGCGCATGGATGTAAAAGTCAGCGTCGTAGTGCCGGTGTACAACCCCGGTGATACCGCCGACGCGTGTATCCGGTCCGTGCTCGAACAGTCGATGTCCTCGGAGGAGTACGAGGTCATCTTCGCCGACGACGGATCGGACGACGGAATCCAGCTCCGCCTCGACGCCATCGCCGCGGTCCGCTCGAACGTCCGGGTCCTGCACCTCGGGCGGACCGGCTCGCCGATGAGCGGGCGCAACGTCGCCATGGCGGTCGCCAGGGGCGAGTACGTCTACCTGCTCGACCAGACGGACCGCCTCGACCGCCTCGCCCTTGAGCGCATGTACGACCGGGCGGTCGAGACCGGAGCGGACATCCTCATCGGGCGGCTGGCGGACGGCCAGGCGCCGCCGTCCAAGATCTTCGAACGCAACCGGGAGAACGCCGACCTGCTCGGGGACCGGCTGCTCACCCTGCCGACGCCGCACAAGCTGTACCGCAGGGAGTTCCTCGACGAGGAGGTGCTCACCTTCCCCGACCCCGGGGGGACGCTGGCCGAGCAGACGTTCGTGACCAGGGCCTACCTGCGGGCCAGGACGATCACCGTCCTGGCCGACCGGGTCTGCTGCCTCCTCGGGGAACGTCCGGCGCGTCAGGAGGACGACCCCTACGTCCACGCCACCGAACTACGCGAACTGCTCGACGTCGTCGACTACGAGGTCCCCCAGGGGCGGCGGCGCGACCGGATGTACGCCCACTGGTTCCGCACGGCCGTGCTGCGCCGTCTCGCGGGGGCCGGGTTCGTCACCTCGTCCAAGGACAGGGCGGCGACCTTCACGACCCTGCGCGAACTGGTCGTGCAGCGTTTCCCCCCACGCCTGGACCGCTACCTGCCCGTCCACATGCGTGTGCGCGCGGCGCTGCTGCGCGCGGGCAGGCTCGACCAGCTCGTCGAACTCGCCCAGGCCATGCGCGGCACCCGCCTGCGGGCCGACCTCAGGGGCCTGTCCTGGCAGGACGGCGCCTTCACCATGAACCTCGCCGTGGAGATCGTCCGCGCGGGCGGGGAACCGGTGCGGTTCGTCCGGTACGGCGACGACGGCCTGGCCTGGGAGCCGCCCGTCCCCCTCGACGGCCTCAGCCTGCGGCCCGAGCTGGCCGACGTCACCCACGCCGCCTCCCGGGCCAGGTTCGAGGTCTACGTCAGGCACGAGGAGAGCGGGCTCATCTACTTCCTGCCCGTCACCTGCTCGGTGATCCAGAGCAGGCACCACAACGGGGTCAGGCTCCAGGTCACCGGATCGGCCAGGCTCGACGCCTCCTCCGCGGCCCTCGGGGAGGCGCTGCCCCCCGGCCTGTGGGAGGTCCACGTCCGCATGTACGGCGGCCCCCACCAGGTCCGCGCCCGGGTGACCGGCTCCCCGCCGAACCGCACCGGGACACTGGCCGACCACTCCGAGCGCCTGGTCATCCCCTGGTGGTCGGACCGGGGAGAACTCGGCGTGTGCGTCGAGCCCCGCTCGTTCGCCGAGTCGATCGCGCTGGTCTCCCCGGGGGCGACCGTCACCTCGCGGCGCGACCACGTGTTCGTCGTGGTGCCCGTGCCGTACGTGCCGCCGAGCGGGGGGCCCGCGGCGGAGCTGGTGCTGCGCAGGGCCAGCAGGGGGGAGCACGAGATCTGCGCGCCCGCGCTGGTCGAGCCGGGCGTGCCGGGGCAGCTCGCCGGGCGGCTCGTCGCCAAGGTGCCGGTACGGCGGGTCTACCGTGAGGGGTTCCTCGCCCCCGGCGACTGGCGGCCGTTCCTGCGGATCGGGGACCGGGAGGTCGGACTGCGCTTCAAGGTCGGGATGAGCCTCGGTGGCCGGGTCGAGGTCCGCGCGGCCTCCGCCGCGAGGAGACCGGCCCCGCGCTACCCGCTGTTCAAACGGGTGGCGTTGCGCATCCCAGGGGTTCGCAGGGTCGTCAGGGTGACGAGGGCCGCCCAGCGGCGTTACGTGCCCGGCTGACCCGGCGGGGCCGAGCCCGGCCGGCCGCTGAGCCGGTGCAGCCGCAGGGCGAGCTGGACCTCCAGGGCCCGTTCCGGGGCCTGCCAGCCCGGCCCCAGGAGCTGCGCCACCCGGTCAAGGCGCTGGGTGACCGTGTTGACGTGGATGTGCAGGGCCTCGGCCGTACGGGACAGAGAGCAGCCGGTGCCGAAGTAGGCGGTGAGCGTGCGCACCAGCGCCGTCCCCCGCCGGGCGTCGTAGTCGAGCACCGGGCCCACGGTCGCGGTGAGGAACGCCTCGATGTCACGGCCTCCGCCGACGAGCAGCCCGACGAAGCCGAGCTCGGCGACGCCCGCGCCCTCTCCCTCGCGGCCCAGGGCCACCAGGGCGTCCGCGCAGCGCCTTGCCTCCTGGTGGGCCCCGGCCACCTCTCCGGGGCCGCGTACGGGGCCACAGGCGCCCGCCGTCGCCGGACGGCCGAGGGCGGCGCCGAGTTCGGCCGCGACCCGCCTGGCGAGCGCGCCGGGGTCCTCGCCGGGCAGCAGCAGCACGACCTCGTCCCCGCCCTGGGCCGCCAGGCCGCGGTTGAGCGCGGCGTGCGAGGAGGCCCAGAACGCGGCCCGCTCCCGCTCGTCGCCGTAGCGGGCCACGACGACCACGTGGGCGGCCCCGAGATCGACGCCGACCCGCCTGGCCCGCTCGGTCAGGCCGTCCATGCCGGGACGGGAGATCAGGTCTTCGAGCAGCTCGCCCCTGACCCGGCCCTCGGCCTCGGCGACCGTACGGCGGAACAGCGTCAGCAGCGCGGTGACCAGCGCCGCCCGTTCCAGGATGCGCTGGTCGGTGTCGGCGACCGGTTCCGCGGCCCGCAGCACGAGCGTGCACAACGGTTCCGCGCCCACGTCGACCGAGGCGACCAGCAGGTTGCCCCTCCTGACCGTACGGCCGAGCGCGCGGGACGTCCTGGCCGCCTCGGCGATCACCGCCGTGACGCCCGCGCCCAGTTCGCCCGGGTCGCCGGCGATCGGCCGTCCCACGTCGTCGAGCACGACCAGCGAGCCGCCGAGCACCTCGGTCACCACGGCGGCCACGTCCTCGACGCCGCCGCCGCGCAGCACCAGCCCGGCCATCCGGTCGTGGGCGTGCGCCGCCCGCTCGACGGCCCCGCTGTGGGCGCTGGCCAGGCGGCTGGTCTCGCTCAGCTCCTCAAGGGCGTTCCTGGTCTCCTGCAGCAGCCTGGCGTTGTCGATCGCCACCGCCGCGTGCGCGGCCAGCGAACCCAGGAGCACCACCTCGTCCTGGCTGAAGGGCCGCACGCCGCGGTTGGCCGCGAACAGCACGCCGATGACCCGGCCGCCGAGTTTGAGCGGGACGCCCAGGATGGCGACCAGCCCCTCCTCGACCACGGCGTCGTCGATGTCCGTGTTGTGGCGGAAACGGGGGTCGGCGAAGTAGTCGGCCGTCGAGTACGGCGTCGCCGTCTGGGCCACCAGCCCGCCGAGCCCCGCCCCCATGGGCAGCCGCAACGCCCTGAACTTGGCCGAGACCGAGCCGTCGGTCACCCGCATCCAGGTGTCTCCCCGGTCGGGGTCGTGCAGCGTCATGTAGGCGGCGTCGGTGCCGAGCAGCTGCCTGGCCCGGCGCACGATGGCCTCAAGGACGGCGTCGAGGTCGCGCAGCCCGGCCAGGTCGCCCGCGGTGTCGAACAGCGCCGACAGCTCGGCCTCACGCCGGGCCCTGCGCCGCAGCAGCTCCCGCACCCGCAGCGCGACGATCTTGGCCTCCTCCAGGTCGGCCAGCGTCGCGGCGTCCGCGCCCGCGCTCCTGGCGGCCAGGACCGGGCCCTCGAACTCCACGGCGGACGCCTCCCTGGCCAGTAGTTCGAGGAAGACCCGCGCGCTCATGACGTCATTGTCGCGCCCGCCCCGGCGGTGGTTCTCAGCGGGCCGTCCAGCCTCCGTCGAGAGGCAGGGAGGCCCCGGTGACGAACGAGCCGTGCGGGCCGCACAGGTAGGCGACCAGCTCGGCCACCTCCTCCGGTTCGATCAGCCGCTTGATCACCGCCGGGCCGAGCATGATCCGTTCCACGACCTCGTCCCTGCCGATGCCGTGGTTCCTCGCCTGGTCGTCGATCTGCTCCTCGACCAGGGGCGTGCGGACGTAGGCGGGGTTCACGCAGTTGGAGGTGACGCCGTGTTCGGCGCCTTCGAGCGCGACGACCTTCGACAGCCCTTCGAGGGCGTGCTTGGCCGTGACATAGGCCGACTTGTACGGCGAGGCACGCAGGCCGTGGACCGAGGAGACGTTGACGACCCGCCCCCAGCCCCGCCGGTACATCCCCGGAAGCACCGCCCTGACCAGCAGGAACGGCGCCTCGACCATGACCTTCAGCATCGTGGAGAACACCTCGGGCGGGAACTCCTCGATCGGCGCCACGTGCTGGAACCCGGCGTTGTTCACCAGGACGTCCACGTCGGCGGGGACCAGGTCGACGAAACCGGGCGAGGCCAGGTCGGCGACGACCGGCGTCCCGGCGACCTCCCTGGCCACCTCGGCGGCGGCCCCCGCGTCCCTGTCCAGCACGACCACGTGCGCCCCGGCGGCGGCCAGCCGGTGCGCGCACGCCCGTCCGATCCCGCTGCCCGCTCCGGTCACCAGGGCCAGCCGCCCCGCCAGATCAGTCATGACGTCGAATGTAGTGTCCGGTCCCGCCGATCCGGTGGACGCCAGGCCCGTCAGCCGACGGGGTAACGGATGACGGTCCGCTGCTTCTCCAGGGCGGTGCGGCGGAAGTCCGACAGGTAGATCTCGTGATGCCTGCCCGCCAGGGCCAGGCCCTGCCCGGTGATGAACTCCATCAGCGTCTTGACCGTCGCGGGCTCCTCGCTGAAGGGGCCGACGTGCAGGATCTGGGCCGACCTGCCCTCGTTCATGGTGCCCAGCCGCAGGCCGTCGAGCCGCGTCCCGGGCCGCTTACGCCGTACGGTCTCCACCGCCCGCTCGACGATCTCGGCGGTCACCTGGGCGGGCTGGGGGATGAGGGCCGTCCAGCGCATGGCGGACAGGTCGCCGGGGTCGCCGTCCCAGAGCCCTTCGAGGGGGGCGACCGAGTAGGTCACGACCGGCTTCAACTCGGCGCGTACGGCGTAGGCCACGCCGTACAGGGCGGCGACGGCGTCGAGGTACGACTCGTCCGAGGGGGCGCCCGAGCCGTCGAACATGAGGCAGGGCAGTTCGGGGACGTCGAGGAGGCGCGGGGTCGCGGTGGCCGTGTAGAGGTCGCGGTGGATCTGCTTCATGCCGTAAGGCTGGACTCTCCCACGGGGGGAGAGTCCAGTCGCCTCAGACGGAAACCGGGTAGGTCAGCGTGAGTTCGTCACCGGGCATGCCCCTGATGCCCCAGTTGACCTGCGGAGATTCGATGATCACGATCTCCAGGTCGGCGGCGGGCAGGTCGAGTCGCTCCTGGGCCCTGGCGAACAGCGCGCGGATGAGGTCGCGTTTGGCCTCGTCCGTCCTGCCGGTGAAACAGACGATCTCCACGATGAGGTACCGCTCGCTCCGTTGCGGGCAGAGGAGGTCCTCGGCGTCGAGCAGCAGGAACCGGTGGAAACGCTTGTCCTCGGGCAGCCGCCACACCTCGGTGAGGCACGCGTGCAGGGTGTCGGACACCTCCCGGCGCCGGTCGGCCCAGACGTCGCGGCGGCCGTAGATCTTGATCTGTGTCATGTCCGGGAGTCTCCCCGATCCTCGGGAGCCGACGGCGGCCGGGTCATGGAGAGCACGTCGAGCAGCGCGTCGAGCTGCTCCTCGGTGAGGGCGCCGCTGGCGACGTGACCGCGCTCGACCACGACCTCCCTGATCGTCCTGCGCTGTTCCAGGGCCTGCTTGGCGATCTTCGCGGCCTCCTCGTAACCGACGTGCCGGTTGAGGGGGGTGACGATCGAGGGGGACGACTCGGCGTATTCGAGCAGCCGGTCCACGTTGGCGGTGATCCTGATGACGCAGCGGTCGGCCAGCAGCCGGGAGACGTTGGCCAGCAGCCGGATCGACTCCAGCACGTTGCGGGCGATGACGGGCAGCATCACGTTGAGCTCGAAGTTGCCCGAGGCCCCGGCGAAGGCGATGGCCGCGTCGTTGCCGATGACCTGGGCCGCGACCATGCACACGGCCTCGGGGACGACGGGGTTGACCTTGCCCGGCATGATCGAGGAACCGGGCTGGAGGTCGGGGAGGTTGATCTCCCCGAGTCCGGTGCGCGGCCCCGAGCCCATCCAGCGCAGATCGTTGGCGATCTTGTTGAGCGAGACGGCGACGGTGCGGAGCTGGCCGGACAGCTCCACGATGGAGTCCCTGGCCCCCTGCGCCTCGAAGTGGTCGGGGGCCTCGGAGAACGGCAGGCCCGTCGCCTCGCGGAGTTTCTCGATGACCTTGGGGGCGAAGCCGGGCGGGGTGTTGATCCCGGTCCCCACGGCCGTGCCGCCGAGCGGCAGCTGCACGAGGCGGGGGACCACCCCGCGAACCCTGGTGATGGCGTTGTCGATCTGGGTGGCGTAACCGCCGAACTCCTGCCCCAGCGTCACCGGGGTGGCGTCCATCAGGTGCGTACGGCCCGCCTTGACCACGTCCTCGAACTGCAGCGCCTTGTTCCTGAGCGCGGTCGCCAGGTGCCGCAGGGACGGGATCAGGTGGTAGGTCACCTCGGTCGTCGCCGCGACGTGGATCGAGGTCGGGAACACGTCGTTGGAGGACTGCGAGGCGTTGACGTGGTCGTTCGGGTGGACGGGGCGGCCGAGACGCTCTTCGGCGAGGGTCGCGATCACCTCGTTGGCGTTCATGTTGGAGGAGGTGCCTGAGCCGGTCTGGAAGACGTCGACGGGGAACTCGGCGTCCCACTCGTTCTCCGCGACGTCCGTCGCCGCCTCGGCGATCGCCTCGGCCATCTTCTTGTCGAGCACGCCGAGCTCGGTGTTGACCTCGGCCGCGACGGCCTTGATCAGGCCGAGTGCCGCGATGTGCGCGCTGTCCAGGCCACGGCCGGAGACCGGGAAGTTCTCGACGGCCCGCTGTGTCTGCGCCCGCCACTTCGCGTCCGCCGGGACCCGCACATCGCCCATCGAGTCATGTTCGATCCGAAACTCGCTCATGCTTCCAGTTTGCGCCTTCGCCGGACACGGACGCCTGGGGTGACGTGACCATACCTGAGGACGTTTGCGAGACTCCTCCCACAGTCGTGGCCGCCCTGTCCGTGCCCGGAAGGTCCCGCCCAGGAAAGGACGCCGTTGAACGCCGTGCTCGCCGAGACGGTCTCGGTCCTCCTGCTCCTGGCGGTGCTGGCCTGCGCGGTCATCCGGCCGTGGGGCTGGCAGGAGGCCGTGGTCGCGGTCCCCGCCGCCGGAGCGGTCGTCGCGATCGGGGCGATCTCCGTGGAACAGGCCGTCGCCGAGATGGCCCGGCTGGGACCGGTTGTCGGCTTCCTGGCGGCCGTGCTCGTCCTGGCCAAGCTGTGCGACGACGAGGGGCTGTTCCACGCCTGCGGCGTCTGGATGGCCCGTGGCGCGGCGGGACGGCCACGTCACCTGCTGGCCCAGGTGTTCGCCGCCGCCTCGCTCATCACCGCGGTGCTCAGCCTGGACGCCACGGTCGTGCTGCTGACGCCGGTCGTGCTCGCCACCGCCGCCCGGCTCGGCGCCCGCCCAGGGCCGCACGTGTACGCGTGCGCCCACCTGTCGAACACGGCCTCGCTGCTGCTGCCGGTCTCCAACCTGACGAACCTGCTCGCCCTCGCCGCCAGCGGCCTGAGCTTCACCCGGTTCACGGCCCTGATGGCGCTGCCCTGGCTGGTCGCGGTCGGGGTGGAGTACGTCCTGTTTCTGAGGTTCTTCGCCACGGACCTGGACGCGGGGGCCGTGGCCCCGGCCGTCGCCGAGCCTCGTGAGACACCGGTCTTCGCGCTGGTCACCGTGGTGTGCACGCTGGCCGGGTTCGTGGTCGCCTCCTGGCTGGGGATCAACCCCGCGTGGGCGGCCCTGGCGGGCGCGGCCGTACTCGCCTGTCGTGCCCTGGCCAGGGGGCACACCACCCCGGTGGCCGTCGTGCGGTCGGCCGCGGTGCCGTTCCTGGCCTTCGTCCTGGCGCTGGCCGTCGTGGTGCGGGCGGTGGTCGGCAACGGCCTCGCCGACGCGCTCGGTCACCTGGTCCCGGGTGGCACCGGCCTGCCCGCCCTGCTGGGGATCGCGGCGCTGGCCGCGGTCCTGGCGAACGTGATCAACAATCTGCCCGCCGTACTGGTCCTGCTGCCGCTGACCGCCCCCGCCGGGCCGGGCGCGGTCCTCGCAGTGCTGATCGGGGTGAACATCGGGCCCAACCTCACCTACGCCGGGTCCCTGGCGACCCTGCTGTGGCGGCGGATCGTGCGCGAGCACGACACCGGGGTCGGGCTGGGGGAGTTCACCCGGCTCGGCCTGCTCACCGTCGGCGCCACGCTGCCGCTCGCGGTCGTGGCGCTGTGGGTGTCCCTGAACGTGATCGGGGTCTGACCCGGCGACGCCCCGTGGCGCCCGGCCCGTCGCCGGGCGCCGTGGTTCAGCCGGTTCAGCCGGTCAGGAAGGACACGCCCAGGATGACGATCACCACCAGGGCGACGGCCGCCACGCCCATGAGGACGAGCACCCCGGCCCGGCTCCCTGAGGACTTCCGCTGGGGCGCCTGACCGTTCTGGGCGGAGGGGCCGTTCTGCCCGGCGATGGCGAACAGGTCGGTCCCGAGCCCGTGGGAACGCACGCCGTCCCCCGGCTGCCCGGCGGGCGCCCAGGGACCCTGCGGCGGCGGTCCTTGGAGCGGCGGTCCTTGCGGCGGCGGTACGGCTCCGCCGGGCGGGAAGCCCGGGGAAGGGGGAGGGGCCGAGGGGCCCGCGACCGGTCTGTCCCGCACCGGAGGGGCAGCCGGGGAGGGAGTCCGCGCTCCCGCGACCGGCGTCCCGAGGCCGGGTACGGCAGGGCGCCCGTCGACCGGCGCGGGGGCCGTCGGCGGGACGGGAGCGGCGGCCTGCGGACCGGGAGGCAGGCGCAGACCCCCCTTGGGGCGGATGACCACCACCGTGCGGTTGGCGTCGAACTCCTCGTCGTCTCCCTGCGAGGAGACCGGAGCGGGAGCCGGCGCGGAGGGCTGGGCGGGAGCCGGAGCCGGGGCCTGTACGGGCGGCTGGGCCGTGGAGGGGCGGGACGGGGACTGGACGGGGTTGACGGGTACCCCGGCAGGCCTGGACGCCTCAGGGACGGCCTTCGCGGCAGTGTCTCCGGTGCCTCCGGCGGCTGTTCCGGGCGCCGCCTTCTGGGAGGCCGCCTTCTGGGACGCGCCGGGGGCCTCCAGGGGCGGCACGACCGGGATGGACCCGGTCGGGGTGTCCGCGACGGTCCTGAGCATCGCGATCGCCTGCAGGTGTGAGGGACGGGCGGTGTGGTCCCGCTCCAGGAGGTGTTCGAGCACCGGCCGGAGCGGGCCGGCCTGGGTCGGCGGATCGGCCTTGTCCGTCATCAGCGCGGCCAGGGTCTCGGCCACCGAGGAACGCTCGTAGGCCGGACGGCCCTCGACGGCGAAGTACAGCGTCGCGCCGAGCGACCACAGGTCGGACTCGGGGCCGGTGTGCTCACCGCGTGCCCGCTCCGGCGCCGTGTAGCCGGGCGAGCCGATCACCATGCCGGTCTTGGTGAGGCTGCTGTCCCCCTCCGCCTTGGCGATGCCGAAGTCGGTGAGCACCACCCTGCCGCTCTCGGTGACCAGCACGTTGCCCGGCTTGACGTCCCGGTGCAGGATGCCCTGGTCGTGGGCGGCGCGCAGCGCGCCGATCAGGTCCACGCCGATCTCGGCGACGAGCCGGGGCGGCAGTGGCCCCTCCTCCTCGATGACCTGTTCGAGGGAGCGGGCCTGGACGAGCTCCATGATGATCCACGGGCTGCCGTCCTCGACGATCGCGTCGTGGACGGTGGCCACCGAGGGATGACTGATGCGGGCTGCCGTACGACCCTCACGGATCATGCGCTCCCGAAGTTCGGCGCGTTGTGCCTCGCTGAGCCCGGGCTCCTGACGGATCTCTTTGATCGCGACCTCACGACCGAGGGAACGGTCGTGGGCGCGCCAAACGGTCCCCATCGTCCCCCGGCCGAGCGGTGTGATCAGCTCGTAGCGGTCAGCGAGCACGCGCGTCTGCTGTTCCGGCATGAGAAGAAGATAGCGATTCTTCCTTGAAGCTCGCTTTATCTTCGCTTACGGAGCTCCTTAGGCCACAACAGCCGAGGGAGCACCAGGCGGATCAGAGGCGTGACGAAACGGACAAACGGCCGCGGTTCCGGGGCCTGGCTCATCGGCTTGCGGTGCATCCCCTCCGCCGGGCGGCGGTGCGCCCTGGACGAGGGCGGCGGGTACGGCGGGGGCGGCGCGGGAGGCTGCGCCACGGTCTGCGGAGGCGGAGGGATGAGCGGGGGCGGCGGCAACGGCGCGGAACCCGCGCGGTGCAGCCCACGGTGCTGCGGACGGCGGTTGAACGACGGGACCGTGAGCGTCGCGGTGTTCCTGCCGATCCTGCCCGTGGTCCTGGCGAGCGGCTCCTCCGCCGTCCCGCCCGCCGCGACCCTGGCGAGCATCATCGAGGCGCGCACCGCGTCGAGCCTGGCCGCCGGGTCGATCATGAGCAGGCCGCGCAGTACCGGGGTCAGCGGGCCGGCCTTCTCCATCGGAATCGGCTCACCGCTGGTCAACGCGGCCAGGGCGGCGGCCGCCGTACGGCGGCCGTGCAGGCCGCGGCCCTCGACGGCGGTGTAGAGGGTCGCGCCGAGCGACCACAGGTCGGCCGAGGGGGTTGCCTTGGCGCCGAGCACGCGCTCGGGGGCGATGTATCCGGCGGAGCCGAGCACGATGCCCGCCTGGGTGATCGACACGTCGCCTTCGAGCGCGGCCAGGCCGAAGTCGGTGAGCACCGCCCGGTCGTCGGTCACCAGGACGTTGCTCGGCTTGACGTCCCGGTGCAGGATCCCCTTGGCATGTACGGCCCGCAGCGCCCCGAGGACCTGGCGGCCGATCTCGGCGGTCTCGCGGGGTGGCAGCGGTCCCCGGTCCTGCAGGAGCTGCTCCAGGGATCTGGCGCGCAGCAGCTCCATCACGATCCAGGGACGCTCGTCCTCCGTCACGACGTCGAAGACGGTGATGACCGAGGGATGGGCGACCATCGCGGTCGCCCGTCCCTCACGCTCGGTCCTGGCGCACAGTTCCGCCCGCAGGTCCTCGTCCAGGACGAGGGGCAGCCGCACCTCCTTGACCGCGACCTCGCGGTCGAGCAACTCGTCGTGCGCGCGCCAGACGGTACCCATGCCGCCGCGCCCGACCGGCTCGGAAAGCCGGTAGCGCGCTGCAAGGAGGTATCCGGAGGGCGCACGCATGATGGGCAGCTTACCGATTTGCGTAATGCGACCAGTAGGGACCGGGCCGAAACTTCTTGCGTTCTTCGGTCAGATTTTCGCGCTCGTCGCTGTCGAGAAGCGCCGCTTCACGTCGTCCCAGTTGATCAGCGACCACAGCTTCTCGACGTAGTCGGGGCGCACGTTGCGGTACTGGAGATAGTAGGCGTGCTCCCAGGCGTCGAAGACCAGCAGCGGCGTGGTGTTCAGCCCGACGTTGCCGTGGTGGTCGTAGATCTGCTCGACGACCAGGCGGCGGCTGAGCGGCTCCCAGGCCAGCACGCCCCAGCCGGAACCCTGCACCCCGGCGGTCGCGGTGGTCAGCTGCTTCTGGAAGGCCTCGAACGAGCCGAAGTGCTCGTCGATGGCGGAGGCCAGCTCACCGTCGGGGCGGTCGCCGCCGTCGGGGGAGAGGTTCTCCCAGAAGATCGAGTGCAGCACGTGGCCCGACAGGTTGAAGGCGAAGGTCTTCTCAAGGCCGACGAGACCGCCGAACTCGCCCTTGTCGCGGGCCTCGGCCAGCCGCTCCAGGGTGTCGTTGGCGCCCTTGACATAGGCGGCGTGGTGCTTGGAGTGGTGCAGCTCCAGGATCTCGCCGGTGATCGCGGGCTCAAGCGCCGCGTAGTCGTAGGGCATATCCGGAAGGGTGTACTCACCCATGAAGGTCTACCTCCTCGTTGGTCGGTACTTCGCCGACACTACTGCCGGATACATGCATGTGCATCAGACTTGCGACCTAGGACTCTCAGTAGTTGCAAGTAATTCGCAATTACATCATGATGGCAGGTGTCAGCTGGTCCGGAGGGGGTCCCGCACACCCGTACGGCGCGGCGCGGCACGGACGTCCGTGTGGTCCGGGTCGTCCCGAGCCGGTCGGATCGAGGGCGTTCGCACCGTCCTCCCGCGCGGGACCTTTCTCAGCCCTCTCCCGGCGGATCGCTGAAGGCCCATCCCGTCCACGACGTCACCTCGATGAGCACGACGGGGCCGTGCGGAGGCCGTTCGCGATACTGCGGGTAGCGCCGGGCCAGACGGGCCAGGGCACGCTCCCTGTCGGGCCCGTCCGTGACGATCCTGGCCCTGCCGTCGGCACGGACCCACCACAGCCGCGTCCAGTCGTCCTCGTAGTGGTCGGCCAGCAGGCACACCCGGTCGTCGGCGGCGATGTCACGCAGCCGCCGCAGATCCGTCGTGCGCTTCGGCTTGTGGTCGATCGCGAAGGCGACCGTGTCACCGTCCACGTCGAAGGTCACCGGGACGATCCGGGGCGCGCCGGCGGTACCGGCGCTGACGGTTGCCAGGCGGGCGACCCTGGCGGTCACGAACAGGGCCCGCGCCCGTGAGGTGTCCATCCGGCCATTGAAACGCGGCCGCCGGAACACCTTGGCAGGGACGCAAAACGGAACACGGAAAAGGGGGCGAGGATCTCCTCGCCCCCTCCCAGGGTCGTCTCAGGTCAGCGCCGCCCGATGGACAGCACCGGCCCCGTGCGGTCGGTGAAGAAGTCGTCGCCCTTGTCGTCGACCACGATGAACGCCGGGAAGTCCTCGACCTCGATCTTCCAGACGGCCTCCATGCCCAGCTCCGGATACTCCAGGACCTCGACCTTCCTGATGCAGTCCTGGGCGAGCCGGGCGGCGGGGCCGCCGATGGAGCCGAGATAGAAGCCGCCGTGGGTCGCGCAGGCGTCGGTGACCTGCTTGGAGCGGTTGCCCTTGGCCAGCATGACCATGGAACCGCCCGCGGCCTGGAAGCGCTCGACGTAGGAGTCCATGCGGCCCGCCGTCGTCGGGCCGAACGATCCGGAGGCGTATCCCTCGGGGGTCTTGGCGGGACCGGCGTAGTAGACCGCGTGGTCCTTCATGTACTGCGGCATCTCGCCGCCCGCGTCGAGCAGCTCGCCGATCTTGGCGTGCGCGATGTCGCGGGCCACGACCAGCGGGCCGGTCAGGGACAGGCGGGTCTTGACCGGGTACTTGGTCAGCTCGGCGAGGATCTCCGGCATCGGGCGGTTGAGGTCGATCCGTACCACGTCGTCGGACAGGTGCTCGTCCGTGGTCTCGGGCAGGAACCTCGCCGGGTCGGTCTCCAGCCGCTCAAGGAAGATCCCGTCGGCCGTGATCTTGGCCAGCGCCTGGCGGTCGGCGCTGCAGGAGACCGCGATGGCGACCGGGCAGGAGGCGCCGTGCCGGGGCAGGCGGATGACGCGGACGTCGTGGCAGAAGTACTTGCCGCCGAACTGGGCGCCGATGCCGAGTTTCTGGGTGAGCTCGAAGACCTTCGCCTCAAGCTCGGTGTCTCGGAAACCGTGGCCGCTGGGGGAGCCCGAGGTGGGGATGGAGTCCAGGTAGCGGGCGCTGGCGTACTTGGCCGTCTTCAGGGCGAACTCGGCCGAGGTGCCGCCCACGACGATCGCCAGGTGGTACGGCGGGCACGCGGCGGTGCCCAGGGAACGGATCTTCTCCTCAAGGAAGGCGAGCATCCGCTTCTCGTTGAGGACCGCCTTGGTCTCCTGGTACAGGAAGGACTTGTTGGCGCTGCCGCCGCCCTTGGCCATGAACAGCAGCTTGTACTCGTCGGGGTGCCCGTTGGGGTCCTCGGCGTACAGCTCGATCTGGGCGGGCAGGTTGGAGCCGGTGTTCCTCTCCTCCCACATGGTGATCGGGGCCATCTGGGAGTAGCGCAGGTTCAGCCTGGTGTAGGCGTCGTAGACACCGCGCGAGATGTGCTCGGCGTCCGCGCCGTCGGTGAGCACGTGACGCCCCCGCTTGCCCATGACGATCGCGGTGCCGGTGTCCTGGCACATCGGCAGCACGCCGCCCGCCGAGATCGAGGCGTTCTTGAGCAGGTCGAGCGCGACGAAGCGGTCGTTCCCACTCGACTCGGGGTCGTCGACGATCTTGCGAAGCTGGGCCAGGTGGGAGGAGCGAAGGTAGTGGGAGATGTCGTGGACGGCCGTCTCGGTCAGCAGTCGCAGCGCCTCGGGATCGACTTCGAGGAACCTGCGGCCCGCCGCCTCGACGACACGCACCCCCTCGGTGCTGATCAGGCGGTACTCGGTCTCGTCCTGTCCCAGCGGAAGCAGGTCGGTGTAGTCGAACTCGGGCATCGTCCTCGGTCCTCCGTGCCGGTGGCCTTCTCCGGTCTCATAGAGGGTACGGCCTGCCGCTCACGCCTCCTCGCCGTGGTCGGGCACCACAAACCCACCAAAAGGCATATATCAACATTTGGGCCTTTAATGACGGCTTTTCGACCACCCTTCGCGAAGAAGAGGAGAAAGGTGGAAAGAGAGAAGGCCGGAGGACGTCATGGGAACCGTGGACACCATCCTGAGCAGCAACATCGTGATGCTCGCGATCCTGGCTCTCCTCGTGGTCGCGGGACTGGCGGTCTCGCTGATCGCGATAGCGCTGGCGACCATCAGAAGCAACGAAGGCGAGGCGCCCCAGCAGCCGGCCGACATCTCCAAGGCGGAGCAGCGCAGGCGCCGGCTGGAGAGGAGTGACCTGCCCAGCCAGCGCAGCGCCCCGGAGCAGAGCCCCGGACAGATCCAGGGACAGACCCACGAGCGGCTCAACCACTGACCTCCGGAGGAGGCGACGGATCAGACCGCCTTGAGGAAGCCGCCGTCCACCACGAAGTCGGCCCCCGTGGTGCTGGCCGACCTCGGGGAGGCCAGCAGCGCGACCGCGTCGGCCACCTCCTGCGGGTCGACCAGGCGGCCGGTGGTCAGGCGCATCATCTCCGGCGCCAGGCGGTCCATCACGCTGTCCCGGTCGGAACCCGTCATCGAGGCGATGACGTCGGCCGCGCCGCCCTGCTTGGTCCACCACGGCGTGCGGACCGGACCGGGGGAGACCGTGTTCACCCGGATGCCCTGCGGGCCGAACTCCTCGGACAGAGCCTTGGTCAGGTTGTTCACGCCCGCCTTGGCCGCGCCGTAGTCGACGTTCATCTGCGAGGGCTGCCTGGCGTTGACCGAGGAGACGTTGACGATCGCCCCGCCGCCCCGCCGCAGCATCAGCGGGACGGCCGCCCGTACGGCGCGCACCACCGAGAACAGGTTGAGCTCGAACACCGTCCGCCAGTCGTCGTCACCGGCCTCGAAGAACGACGAACGCGGCAACGTCACCCCGGGCGGCGGCCCTCCGGCGTTGTTGACCAGGATGTCCAGCCCGCCGAACTCCTCAACGGCACGGGCGACCACCAGTCCGGGAGCCGACGGCTCCATGAGGTCGACCGCGACGTGCACCAGGTCGTCTCCGGCGAGCGCCTCAAGTCCCGGGCTGCTCCCGCGCGAGGCGGCGACCACCCGGGCGCCCTCGGCCAGCAGGGTGCTCACGACCGCCAGCCCGATTCCCTTGGACGCCCCGGTGACGACGGCCACCTGTCCGGACAGTCGCAGGTCCATGTGTCCTCCTCCAGTCGAACCCCGCGACCCGGTCCCGGGCCGCGGTTGTCGAAGGTAGTCCGGCCGCCCGCCCCGGCCCCGGCGCAGGTCGGACGGGTAATTCGCGCGGAAATCGGCCGTCGTTATGTCGATGTCCACGGCCGCCGTCATACCGTGTGCGGCGGTGGGTCTTGTGGTCGGGCCGACGGTGTTATACGCCTGCCGGTAACGGCCAGGACACGCTGGAGGCGGCATGGGCGAAGGATCGTGCGAAACACGACGTCGGGAGAGACCATGACCCTCGTCCCCGCGGGTACCTCCACCCTGGCGCCGTGGGCGCTGTGGATCACCCCGGAGACGGCGGGCTGGAACCACGCCGGGCTCCGCCTGCTCACGCTCTCCGACGAGAGCGTGCTCTTCTGCACCGGCGACGAGGAGATGCTGGTCCTGCCGCTCTCCGGTTCGTGCCGGATCGAGTGCGACGGCGTACGGCTCGCCCTCGAAGGGCGTGTCTCCGTCTTCCACGCGGTCAGCGACTTCGCCTACCTGCCCGTCGGCGCGACGGTCAGGATCACCGGCGCAGGCCGCTTCGCCTTCCCCACGGCCCGCGCGAGCAGAAGCTTCCCCGTCAGGTACGGCCCCGCCCGCGAGGTGCCCGTCGAGGTGCGCGGGGAGGGCCGGACGAGCAGCCAGATCAACGGCTTCTGCGCCCCCGGCGCCTTCGAGTGCGACCGGCTCGTCGCGGTCGAGGTGCTCACCCCGGGCGGCAACCGTACGCCCTGCCCGCCGTACGAGCACGACGCGACCCCGGAGTGCGGGGCCGTGCGCGAGCGGATCTACTACTTCGAGGGCGGGCCCGGCTACCAGCGGATTCACGGCGCCCACGAGACGGTGACCGAGGTCTCCTCAGGGGACGTGGTGCTCGTCCCGCACGGCTGCCACGGCCCGTCGACGGCGGCGCCGGGCCACGACCTCTACCACCTGAGCGTGCTGGCCGGGCCCGAGCGCCCGGCGGCGGCCACCGAGATCCGGGCGCACGGCCAGGTCCCCGACGACCCGCGCCTGCCCATGACGAAGGCGCCCTAGACGGCCTCCCGGACGCAACCGTGGACAGGGCCCGCGGGCAGGGAGGGCCGGAAGCCTCCGGCGAGCCGGGAGACCCGCAGGACCGGGGCGCTGCCGTACCCGACGGTCAACGGACGCTCACGCGGAGGCTTCACGGGTTCCCCGGAAGGTTATGGTCGAGAGGTGGACAGCTACCCTCCCCCGGCGCCTCGCGATCCCGTGTACGAACCGCGTCCCGGTGATCTGAGGGCGGGCAACGACGACCGGGAACGCGTGGCGGCGGTGCTGGCCGACGCGCTCGCCGACGGCAGGCTCACCCCCGACGAACACGAGGAACGCCTCACCGCCGTCTACCAGGCCAGGACCCTGGGTGAGCTCGCGGCGTTCACCACGGACCTGCTCCCGCCGGAGGAGCAGCCCCTGCGCACCGACGTCCGGCCCGTCATGGCCCTCTTCGGCACCCAGACACACGCGGGCCGCTGGGTGGTGCCCACCCGCTACTCCGCCACCGCCATCTGCGCCAACGTCACCCTCGACCTGCGCGAGGCGGTGCTCCAGTCGAGCCACGTGACGCTGAACGTCACCGTGATGGCCGCCACCCTCACCCTGATCGTCCCCGAGGGGGTGCGCATCCTGATGTCCGGGTCGGGGTTCATGGCGGGAAGGAAGAACCAGGTCCCGCCCTCCCCGGACGGGCCGGTGATCGAGATCACCGGCCTCGTCACCATGGGCAACGTCGTCGCCAAGTCGCCCAAACGTCCCCGCAGGCCGTGGTTCCGCCGCCGGTCGGCGTGACGGGTCAGCTCGCGTCGTCGAAGTTGATCGCGCTGTAGGCCCGCAGCTTCCAGAGCTGGTGCTCGCTCTCGATCTTGCGGATCGTGCCGGAACGGCCCCGCATGACCAGGGAGTTGGTCACGGCCCGCCCGCTCCGGTAGCGCACGCCCTGCATCAGCTCACCGTCGGTGATCCCGGTCGCGGCGAAGAAGACGTCGTCCGACCTGACCAGGTCGTCGGTGGTCAGCGTGGCGTCGAGGTCGAGACCGGCGTCCAGCGCCCTGCGCCGCTCGGCGTCGTCCTGCGGCCACAGCCTGCCCTGGATGACCCCGCCCAGGCACTTGAGCGCGCACGCCGCGATGATGCCCTCGGGCGTGCCGCCGATGCCGAGCATCAGGTCGACGCCCGTGCCCGCGCGGGCCGCCATGATGGCACCGGCCACGTCGCCGTCGGTGATGAGCTTGATCCGGGCGCCCGCCTCCCGGATCTGCCGGATGACCTTGTCGTGGCGTGGCCGGTCGAGGATCACCACGGTCACGTCGGAGGGCGCGCCGCCCTTGGCACGTGCCACCGCGGCGATGTTGTCGGCGACCGGGGCGTTGATGTCCACCGCGTCGGCCGCCTCGGGCCCGGTGACCAGCTTGTCCATGTAGAAGACGGCCGACGGGTCGTACATCGAGCCGCGCTCGCTGACCGCGATGACCGAGATGCCGTTCGGCATGCCGAGCGCGGTCAGCCGGGTGCCGTCGATCGGGTCGACGGCCACGTCGCACTCGGCGCCGCTGCCGTCGCCGACGCGCTCACCGTTGTAGAGCATCGGCGCGTTGTCCTTCTCACCCTCGCCGATCACCACCACACCGCTCATCGACACGGTGTTGATCAGCTGGCGCATGGCGTTCACCGCGGCGCCGTCCGCGCCGTTCTTGTCACCCCGCCCGACCCAGCGGGCCGCGGACATCGCCGCCGCCTCGGTCACCCGGACGAGTTCGAGGGCGAGGTTGCGATCAGGTGCGTGTTCACCCGTGGCCAGTTCGGCAGGGACGGTCGTCTGATCGGACATGGCGGAGGGCCCCTCTCGTGGATTGCTGCACATCGATCGTAGTTGTCCCTCTTCTGACCGAGCAGCGGAGGATAATGTCCCCACGATGAGCCGTGACACGGAACGGGAACCCGCGGGCCTGACCGCACGCGCCTCGGAACGAGGCGCCGCGACACGTACGGCCCTGCTCGCCGCAGCCAGGGAGGCCTTTCTCACCGGTGGTTTCGCCGACACCGGCGTCACCGACATCGTCTCCAGGGCCGAGGCGAGCGTCGGCAGCCTCTACCACCACTTCTCCGGCAAGGCCGACCTCTACCTGACGCTGTTCGAGGAGTTCCAGGAGCGGCAGGCCCGGCGGACCAGGCAGGCCGTCCACACGGCCCGCGCCACGGGTGAGGACGACCCCGTGCGGCTGTTCGTCGCGGGCGCCCGTGCCTACCTCGACGGCTGCCTGGCCGAACGCGAGATCGCCGCGCTGTTCCTGCGCGGTGACGGGCCACCCGGCTTCGAGGTCGTCATGCGCGAACGGCTGCGCCGGTGGACCAGGCGCAGCGCCAGCCTGTTCGACGGCGAGAACGCGCTGGTCGTGGTGCTCACCGGGGCGCTGGACGCCGCCGTCATCGAGGTCGTCCTGTCACCGGACGAAGAGACCTCCCGCGTCCTCGCCGAGAACGTACTGGGCATCATCGGGCAGATCCGGCGCCCCTGAGGCGGGAGCGCCCCCGTGAGCGGATAGTCTCGATGGTCGTGAGACGGTTCACTCAGGGCTTCTACGGATACGCGTTCGCGATGATGGTCTGTCTCGCGGGCGTCGGTGTCTTTCTCCTGGTGACCCCGCAGAGCCGTACCGAGCACATTCCCAAGGTCGACTACTCGATCGACGTGGCCAACATGCGCCGGGACGCGCCGTACCAGGTGTGGTCCCCCGCGTTCGTGCTCGCCAACTGGGTGCCGACGAGTTCGCGGATGACCAAGGGCAAGGACAGCGAGGGCAAGGCGACCGTGACCTGGCGGCTCGGCTTCGCCACCGCCAAGCGCGCCCACGCCCTGATCGCCCAGAGCGACGAACGGCCCGCCGCGGGGTTCGCCAACCGGATGGCCAACAGCGACCGGCCCCAGGGCAGCCTCCAGATCGACGGGGTGACCTGGGAGAAGCGCTTCCGCGAGGACAAGAACCAGCGCTCCCTGGTGCAGGTCCTGCCCGACGTCACACTCGTCGTCACCGGCACCGCCCAGTGGGACGAGCTGTCCGCCCTGGCCGCGACCCTCAAGCAGCAGACCAAACTGACCTAGAAGGGCTGGAAGGGCGCGTCTCCCGCCGGGTCCGGCCCCCTGCGCTGCGCCATGGCCGCCGCCAGCTTCACCCGGGCGCCCTGCAGCCACTCCTCGCACAGCGCCGCGAGCCGCTCGCCCCGTTCCCACAGCTGGATGGACTCCTCCAGGGTGAGCCCGCCCGCCTCAAGACGGCGGACCACCTCGGTCAGCTCCTCACGCGCCTGCTCGTACGACGGTGTCTTCTCATCGGCCACGCCCCCACCCTAGGGCTTGTTCCGCGGGGCGCGGCCTGGGCGACCTCGGTAGGTGGAAAGTTCCGTGGACAGGCCCCTGACGGGGCCCCGCCGACCGCCGACGATCTTCCGCCTGGGAGACTGGGCCGGTGAGTGTTCGCCCCGCGACATCCGAGGACATCCCCGAACTGGTACGGCTCCGCCAGATCCTGGCCGACCGCATGGCGATGGACGGCAGTTTCCCGATCGACGGAGGCTGGCGTGAGTCCTACGCCGACAGCCTCAGCGAGCGGATCGGCAGCACCGACACCGCCGTCTACGTGGTCGACGCCCCCGAGGGCGGACTCGCCTCCTGCGGGGTCGGTCTCATCTTCGACCGCTTCCCCGGCCCCGGCCTGCCCGACGGGCGCTACGGCTACATCCAGGGCATGACGACCGACCCCGCCCACCGCAGGCAGGGATACGGCAGGGCCGTGCTGGCCGCCCTCATGGCGTGGTACCGCGCCAGGGACATCCGCAGGATCGACCTGCACGCCACCTCCGACGGGGCGCCGCTCTACCGGGAGATGGGCTTCACCGCCGACGGCTACCCCTCGCTCACGTGGCGGAGTCCCGTCTGACGGTGACCCGGTCGTCGGGGAACCTGATCGTCAGCTCGGCGCCGGGGGCGACGTCGGCCGCCCGCCGTACGACCTCGCCGCCGGGGCGCTGCACGATCGCGTAGCCGCGCTCCAGCGTCGCCGCGGGCGACAGCGCGACCAACCGGGCCCGCAGATGCCCCAGGGCGTCCTCCGCCCGGTCGAGGGAGGCGCCCAGGGAGCGCCGGGCACGGTCCCTGAGCTGCTCGGCCTGCTCGGCCCTGCGCTCGATCTCCCGGACCGGGTCGGCCAGCGCGGGCCGGGACCGTACGGCCGCCAGCCAGGTCAGCTCGCGGTCGAGCCACCCGCCCGCGACCCTGCGCCCCCGGTCACGTAGCTGGCGTACCAGCGTGAGCTGCTCACCGACGTCGGGCACGACCTTCTTGGCCGCGTCCGTGGGGGTCGAGGCCCGCACGTCGGCGACCATGTCGAGCAACGGGTTGTCCTGCTCGTGGCCGATGGCGCTGACCACCGGCGTACGGCAGGCCGCCACGGCCCTGACCAGCGACTCGTCGGAGAAGGGCAGCAGGTCCTCAAGGGAGCCGCCGCCCCGCGCGATGACGATGACCTCGACCTCGTCGTCCGCGTCGAGCCCGCGCAGCGCCTCGGTGACCTCGGTCACGGCGTACGGCCCCTGCACGGCGACCGTCTCCACCTTGAACCGCACCGCGGGCCAGCGGCGCCGCGCGTTCTCCAGCACGTCGCGCTCCGCGGCCGAGTCACGGCCGCAGATCAGCCCCACGACGCCGGGCAGGAACGGCAGCCGCCGCTTGCGGTCCACCTTGAACAACCCCTCGGAGGCGAGCAGCTGGCGCAGGCGTTCGAGCCTGGCCAGCAGCTCGCCGACCCCCACGGGGCGCATCTCCAGGGCCGTGAAGGCGAAGGAACCCTTGTTGACCCAGAAGTCCGGCTTCAGGTGCATGACGACCCGGGCGCCGTCCACCGGGCGGGGGACGGTCGCCTCGTACACGCCGCGCGGGCAGGTGACACGGGCCGAGACGTTGGCCACCGGGTCGCGCAGCGTCAGGAAGACCGTGCCACCCCGGGCGGTCAGCTCGGTGATCTGCCCCTCGACCCACACGGTGCCGAGTTTGCCGATCCAGCCGCCGACCATCTGCAACACCGTGCGGACGGGAAGCGGCTGTTCGGGGGTGGTCTTCGAGGTCATGTCCGCAGAGCCTACGCGGCCCGGGCCGTCATTCGGCGGCCTGGAGCTTGGCCAGGCGGTTCTCGTACATGCGCACGACCTCGGGCCTGGCAGAGGTGGCCCGCTCGTAGGCGAGCAGCTCACCGATCTGCTCGGCGGACTTGCCGCGCATCCGGGCGCGCAGAGAGGCGATCGTCAGGGTGGCGTACCCCGGCATCGGCTCCACGAGCGCGCTCTCCTCCTCGGCTGCCTTCGTCCCTGAGGCCTCTGAAGGCTCAACGGTCTCAACGGTCTCAGCGGCCTTGGGGGTCTTGGCGGCTTCGGGGGCCTCGGTGGTCTCAGCCTGCGGGGCGGCCTTCTCCGGGGTCCCGGTGGTGGTCTCAGCGAGGGGCTCGGCAGGGGCCTCCGCAGGGGCGTCCGTGGAAGCCTCAGCGGGGGCTTCGGCGGGGATCTCGGCCGAAGGCTTGGCGGGGACGTCGGCGGGGGCGCTCACGGCGGCGTCGGTGGGGGCGTCAGCCGGGGCGGCGGAGGTTTCCTCGGCGACCTCACCGACGGGCTTCGCGGCGGGCTCAGCGACGGCCCCGGGAGTCTCGGCCTGTGGGGCGGCCTTCTCCGGGGTCTCGGTGGTGGACTTCGCGGTGGGCTCGGTGGCGGGCTCGGTGGCGGGCTTCGCGGGGGCGAAGATGACGGGTTCGGGGCGCGTCCTGGCGCCGTTCGCCTCGGCCTTCGGCTCGACGGGCTCGGCGGTCTCCTTGGCGGCCGTCCTGTCGGGACGCGGGGCGAAGATCACCGGCTCCCTGCGGGCGGGCTTGTCGTCGGCGGCCTGCTCGGCGGTCTCGGTGGTTTCGGTCTCCTCCTCCACGTCCTGCCCGGCGAGGCGCCTGATCCTGTCCTTCACGCGGCCGCCGAACTGCAGGGCCTGGCCGACCCCGCTCAGCGTGCTCTGCAGCACGTAGAGCGGCAGATCCTTGGTCTTCTCCTTGAACTCCTCACGGCTGGAAAGCGCCTCGCGCACGTTTCTGGTGACATTGCGAATGATGTCGGGGACTGACATGTCGTCTCCCTGATGGATCTGTTTGGGTCGTTCCGTATGGCAAGTGTCGGGCAAGACGATGCCTCATGTGGCCACAGGACGAGTGGGCGCTCCACGTAGCATAAGAACATGACGTCAGAGACCCCCACGATCCGGCGCGTCCTAGTGGCCAAGCCTCGTGGTTACTGTGCCGGAGTGGACCGCGCGGTCCAGGCTGTGGAGAAGGCCCTGGAGCGGTACGGCGCGCCGATCTACGTCCGCAAGCAGATCGTCCACAACACCCATGTGGTCCGGACGCTCGAACAGCGCGGCGCGATCTTCGTCGAGGAGACCGAGGAGGTGCCCGAGGGCGCCATCGTCGTCTTCTCCGCGCACGGGGTCTCCCCAGCCGTCCACGAGGAGGCCGCGCAGCGCCGCCTGAAGACCATCGACGCCACCTGCCCGCTGGTGACCAAGGTGCACAACGAGGCCAGGCGCTTCGCCTCCCAGGACTACGACATCCTCCTCATCGGCCACGAAGGCCACGAGGAGGTCGAGGGCACCGCGGGCGAGGCACCCGAGCACATCCAGCTCGTCGACGGCCTCGACTCGGTCGAAACGGTCAAGGTGCGCGACCCCGAGCGGCTGGTGTGGCTGTCACAGACCACGCTGTCGGTCGACGAGACCACCGAGACGGTCTCCCGGCTCAAGGCGCGCTTCCCCAACCTCATCGACCCGCCCAGCGACGACATCTGCTACGCCACCCAGAACCGCCAGGTCGCGGTCAAGGAGATCGCCGCCCAGGCCCAGCTCGTCATCGTCGTCGGCTCGGAGAACTCCTCGAACTCCAAGCGTCTGGTCGAGGTCGCCCTCGACCACGGGGCCGACGCCGCCCACCTGGTCGACGACTCCTCCTTCATCAGGGACGAGTGGCTCGACGGCGTCACGACGGTCGGCGTGACCAGCGGCGCCTCCGTCCCCGACGAGCTGGTCGCCGGGGTCCTGGCCCGCCTCGCCGGGCACGGCTTCGACCACGTCGAGGAGGTCGAGTCGGTCGAGGAGAGCGTCCGCTTCGCCCTGCCGCACGAGCTGCGCAAGGACCTGCGCGCGACCGTCTGATCCGCCCCGCCACCGGGCCGCGCGGGTGTCGTACGGCACCCGCGCCCTATCGGCCGTCCGCCGCCTGCTCCTGGGCGGGCCGCTCCTCGGTGGGCTGCTCCTCGCGCGGCGTGCCGTACACCTTGGGTTCGAAGTAGCCCTCGGGCTCCGGGGCGAAGGCCGCGCCGGTCGCCTTCTGCCGTGCGGGGGCCGGTCCCGCCGCCCGCAGCTCCTCACGCAGCTCGCGCACGCACGTGGCCAGGCCGCGCCGCCAGGCGACGAGCAGGACCAGCAGCGACCCCGCGAACAACCACGGGGCACTGGCCGACAACAGCGCGAACATGCCGAGCCCGAACGCCTGGACCGGCACCTTGGCCCCCAGCGCGCTCACGCCCTCGGTGACCAGCGCCGCGACGAAGAAGACCAGTGGTGGACTGACCACCAGCGAGAGCAGGTCCCGCCGGTTCACCAGCACGACCGCGCCCGCGCAGCCGGCCACGAACGTCAGGCCGAGCAGCGCCGACGGCCCGACCACCGCCTGGAGCACCCTGCCCGCCAGCGTCGAGACCAGCACCAGCGCGATCGCGCCCCTCGCGGTCAGCCGGACACCGCCGCCCGGCCGCCCGCGTTCGTCCTTACGCCCCGTCCCGCCCGTACGGCCTGCGGCCCCACCCGTACGGCCCGCCCCGTTCGACTGGCCGGTCCCGCCCGGCCGGTCGGCTCCGCCCACACGGGCGGCCTCATCAAGCGGCTGCCCGTCGCCTCGCTCGTTCACCACTGTGCCCCCCTCGACCTCGGCCCGCGTCGACCCCCCTGTCCGCCTGCGGTCTCCGGCCGCCTGCGCTTCGCGGGGAACAGCATCTCTAGGGCAGGTCGCCCGCCAACTTACCGTTCAGGCGGGAGATGGGAGACGGGCTTGACTCCTCTTCTGCCAGCAGTTCGGGCGAGGTCAACGCCCGCGGCAGGTTCTCGACGCTGCCGGGGCCGTCCAGCTCGCCGTCCACGAGGCCCAGATCGTTCAGTTTGCGCGCGCTCACCAGGACCCGGCTCTCCAGGGAACCGACGGTCTTGTTGTACGCCTCGACCGCCCTGCCAAGGGAACGGCCCAGCGTCTCCATGTGCTGCCCGAGGGTGCCGAGCCGTTCGTAGAGCTCCTTGCCCAGCTCGAAGACGGCCCGCGCGTTCTCGCTGAGCGCCTCCTGCTGCCAGGCGTAGTGCGCGGTACGGAGCATCGTGATCAACGTGGTCGGCGTCGCGATGTGGACCCGCCGCCGCATGGCGTATTCGAGCAGCCCCGGATCACGTTCGAGCGCGGGCGCCAGGAAGGCCTCACCGGGGATGAACAGCACCATGAACTCGGGCGCCGGGCTGAACGCCTGCCAGTAGGCCTTGCCCGCCAGCCGGTCCACATGCTCGCGCACATGCCGGGCGTGGGCGTCCAGCCTGACCGACTGGCGCTCGGGGTCGGCCGACTCCGCCGCCTCCAGGTAGGCGGCCAGGGAGACCTTGGAGTCGACCACGATGTTCTTGCCACCCGCGAGCCGTACGACCATGTCGGGCCTGAGGGCGCCGTCGGCGGTGGTCACGCTCGCCTGCTCGTCGAAGTCGCAGAACCGTTGCATCCCGGCGATCTCGGCGACCCTGCGCAGCTGCAGCTCGCCCCACCTGCCCCTGGCCTCGGGTCGCTGCAACGCCCGCACCAGCGCCGTCGTCTGCAGCCGCAACTGCTCGTTGCTCTCCCTGACCACGTCGATGTGCTTGGCCAGCTCGGCGTGGGCGGCCCGCTGACCGGCCTGGGTGTCGCGCAGCTGCGTCTCGACCCGCGCCAGGGTGTCCTTCAGCGGCTCGATCAGGTGTTCGACGGCCTGCTTGCGCTGTTCGAGCTCGCCCGCGGCCTCCGCCCGGCCCGCCGCGAGCCTGGCCTCGGCCAGTTCGAGGAAACGCAGGTTGTTGACGTCGAGCGCCTTGGCCGACAGCGCCTGGAACCTGTCGGTGAGCTGCCCTTCGACGTAGGCGAGCTTCTCCTCGGCGGCCTTCGCCCTCGCCTCGGCGTCCGCCATGCGCGCCACGGCGTCGTCCGCACCCGTGGAGGCACGGGATCTGCCGAGCAGGAACCCGATGGCGAGCCCGGCGGCGAGTCCTACGGCGAGTTGGAAGGCGAGCGCCATGACATCCACCACGGAATGATGTCAGCACCGCCGGTTCCGGGTGCCTCCGGCCCGCAGCGGCGGTCAGCACCGGGTGATTCGCCGTAAACTCGGCTGACGTGAGCCTGAGCATCGGCATCGTCGGATTGCCCAACGTCGGCAAGTCAACGCTTTTCAACGCGCTGACGAAGACCGCTAACGCCCTGGCGGCGAACTACCCCTTCGCCACCATCGAACCCAACGTGGGCATCGTCGGTGTTCCCGACCCCCGTCTGGAGAAACTGGCCGAGATCTTCGGCTCCGCGAAGATCCTCCCGGCGAAGGTCGAGTTCGTGGACATCGCCGGACTGGTCAAGGGCGCCTCCGAGGGGCAGGGGCGGGGCAACCAGTTCCTCGCCAACATCCGGGAGACCGACGCCATCTGCCAGGTCATCCGTGTCTTCGCCGACCCCGACGTGACCCACGTGGACGGCGCCGTCGAGCCGGGCCGCGACATCGAGACGATCAACACCGAGCTGATCCTCGCCGACCTGCAGACTCTGGAGAAGGCGCTGCCCCGCCTCCAGAAGGAGGCCAGGACCAACAAGGACCGCAAGTCGGCCCTCGACGCGGTCGAGGCGGCCGTCAAGCTCCTCGACGGCGGCACCACCCTGTACGCCGGGGCCAAGGGCGCGGGCATCGACCTCGCCAACCTGCGTGAGCTGCACCTGCTGACCGCCAAGCCGTTCCTGTACGCCTTCAACCTCGACGCCGACGAGCTGACCGACGACGGCCTCAGGGCCCGTCTGTCCGCGCTCGTCGCCCCCGCCGAGGCGGTCTTCCTCGACGCCAAGATCGAGTCCGAGCTGGTCGAGCTGTCCGAGGAGGAGGCCCTTGAGCTGCTGCAGTCCGTGGGCCAGCAGGAGTCGGGCCTGGCCCAGCTCGCCCGCGTCGGCTTCGAGACGCTCGGCCTGCAGACCTACCTGACCGCCGGTCCCAAGGAGACCAGGGCCTGGACGATCCGCAAGGGCGCGACCGCCCCCGAGGCCGCCGGGGTCATCCACACCGACTTCCAGCGTGGCTTCATCAAGGCCGAGATCGTCTCCTTCGACGAGCTGGTCGAGGCGGGCTCCATCGCCGCCGCCCGTCAGGCGGGCAAGGCCCGCATCGAGGGCAAGGACTACGTGATGCGCGACGGCGACGTCGTCGAGTTCAGGTTCAACGTCTGACGGCCCCCGTGGATCCGCGACGCCCGAAGGCCCGATTCCAGGGGCCGTCGTAACACAGGCCGATCAACCGGCTGTCGCCGGAGGCTTGGCGAGACGCTCGGCAGGGGCTTCCCCGCCGAGCGTCTCGCGTGGGGCGGCCGTCGGGCTCGGTTCAGGTCCTTGACGGTGCGGACCCGCCGGATATGCGTCCTTGCGGAAGTATCGGCGTGGCGGGCCGTCGGCGTCCCCGTCGGAACCGCGCCGCCACGGGCCTGCCGGGTCGCGGAAACGCGTGCCCTGGTCCCAGGTCGGGGAGCGCCACAGGCGTGCTGATCAGAGGTACGGCGGGCGGGACGAGACTTTCCGCTCGCCGTACCCGTTCCCCGGCCGTTTCAGCGACCAACGGCGCGGCGGCTCCCGACCCGGCCTTCGTGATCATGGACGCGAGCGCCTCTGACGTGTTGGTTCCGGCCCGCATGGCGGCTCTGTCCCTCCCGGCGCCCTTCGTGACGTCCCTCGCGGCGTCCCTCCCCGTGCGCCTCCCGTGCGAGGGGAGCGGGCCTGCGTGAGCGGTTACGGTGAGTGACCGGTTCGGGAGGAAAGGGCAGGTCGGGACAGTGTGGGGACCGTTTGGATAGCAATGCGTGGCGTTTGAGTAATCGACGTAGGGGCTGGCCAGGTGGAATGTGCTTTCTTCGTCTTGTTGTCCCCGGATGGGCCGTCAGCCGGGTTCCAGACCCGGTTTGCTCGGTAACCGTGATGCCTGCAGCATAGGCGTGGCTTTCCTGGAACAATCGTCAAGGCGGTTAGAGTAAGTGCTTGACCATGGTTTACGGGGTCGGGAGTAATACGAGACCGCGTCAGCCGGGGGTTTGGCGCGAGCGGAGGCAAGATGGCTCGAAGGTCAACCGTCCGTGATCCTCGGATCACCGACGACCCTGAGCTGTCGGCATACCCGGGGGCGCCGCACGACCCCGAGTTCGACCGTGCTCCGGCGCGGGGACGTGGTGCGCCGTCCAGGGGTCGTTGGTCCGGTGGCGGTGGTCGTTGGCTCGTATGGGCAGGTCGCGCCATACTTTGGGCGCTAATAGTGGTCATCGTGGTGAACGGGGTCCGTGCACCTTTTGAACGCTTCACCCAGCAGAACACGACCAGTGGAACCCCGCAGATTTCCCCCGACGCCGAATTCCCCGTCAGCAGGGCGACCTCTTTCGCCAGCCAGTTCGCGGCGGTCTATCTGAATTTCGACGCCGTCCGCCTCCAGGAAAGGGCGTCGCGGCTGGCCCCCTATCTCCCCGACGGCGCCGAGCCGCAGTTCGGCTGGGACGGCCTGGGCCGGATGGCCGCCGGGGCGGTGCAGCCGTACGGTTCGGAGATCATCGACAGGCAGAACGCCGTCGTGACGCTGGCCTTCCAGTCGGACGACCGCCGTCAGCTGCTGTCCGTGCCGGTGTTCTACGACACGGAGACCGGGAGGTTCGTGGTCTCCGGCCGCCCGGCCGTCCTGCCCGCGCCCTCCTCGGCGAACCTGCCCGCGATCCCGGCGGGAGACAGGGACGCGGCCGCGGAGACCGAGCTGCGCACACCCCTGGCCGACTTCTTCAAGGCGTACGCCGCGGGCAACAACGTGTCGTTGCAGCGTTATGCCGCCGCCGGGGTGACCCTGGAGGGCTTCGGCGGCGCCTTCACCTTCGTGAGCCTCAAGGACCTCGTCGTTCCCGCGGGGAGCGGGGCCACCCGGGAGGTGACCGCGACGGTCGTGTGGGGGGTGCCCGCGCGGACCACCACGTCCCTCGACTCGACCACCAACGTCGATCCCGGCGAGGCGAGCGGGAAGTTGGAGCAGGCCTACCGGCTCACCGTGGTGAAGCAGGGCGACAAGTGGTTCGTCAAGGACATCCGAGGCGCGAAACGGTCTGTGGGGTAACACATGATCGAATGGTGCCGGTCCACAGTGAACAAACCCCCCCTGATCGGTGAGTCGGCAGTGAGCGGGTTCCCATATGCGCGTCGCGGGCCCGTTATCCCCCGGGCCGTGATCATGAGCACGGAGGACGAGAAATGATCCTGAAGACGATCCTGCTGCACGCGGTCGATCTCGCCCAGCCGACGTCCCCTCCACAGGGTGTGAACACCCAGGGGCTGGCCACCTTCCTCAGGAGCTTCTTCGCGCCGCTCTTCCTCGTCATCGTCTCCGTGGTGGCGCTCTTCTTCCTCTTCACGCGTGAGATCACCAGGTTCGTCCAGTTCATCATTCTCGCGATAGCCATCGGAGTGATCTTCTACGTGCCCAACATCATCGAGGTGACCGCCAAGGCGATTGCGGGAGCACTGGGCATCTCGGCGGGTTGAGACCGCGTGTTTGCGGTCAAAGAACGAGTGGCGGAGAGGAGGAGCGTGTGGATCTACCCACGTATACCAATATCTGGCGGATCGAAAAGCGGCTCTACAAGCTGTACGACCTACGGCTGCCGACGCCGCTGCCGATCGTCTGGATCGGTGTCTTCGTGGGTGTGGCGGCCCCCTGGTCGTTGCTGCTCGCGCTTCTCGGTCTGCCCTTCGACGCCCCCTGGCACGTGGTCTACCTCGTGCCGCCCGGGGTGGTGACCTGGCTCTCGACCAGACCGGTGATCGAGAGCAAGCGGCTCACCGAACTGCTGCAGTCACAGGTCCGCTACATGGGGGAGCCACGCTCCTGGTGCCGGATGGCGCCGACCTCCGAGCCCGGCGAGATCGCGCTGACCGGCCGGGTGTGGCGGGCAGATCCCAGTCGCGCGCGGGTGAAGGACCGTGTGAAGGGCAAGGCCGGGCGCAAGGCGAAGGGCGCCACGGCCCCGGAGATCGCCCCCTCGGCCCCGGCCCGTGAGGTCCGTCCCGCCGTGGCCGCCGCGGCGGCGGCGACCACCGCTCCCGCCGTCCGCGAACGCCCGGTCAAGGGCACGCCTGCTGTCCCACGCAGGGGTACGGCCCCGGCCCTCGGGACCGAGACGCCGAGCCCGGTCGAGCGGGTCTTCGCCCCGTCCGCACGCGCCCTTCCCGAGCAGGCCCCGGTCCGGGAGGCCGAGGCGGCGCCCGCCGTACCGGTGGCGCGGGTCGAGCCTGTGGTTCAGGCTCAGCCCTCCACGGCGTCCGAGAACGCGCGAACCCCGGCTCCGGCATCCCGCGCCGAGACGGCCACGCCCCAGGCCGCGGCGCCCCGGACCCCCGCCGCGCAGGGCCCCACGGCCCAGAGCTCCACTGCGCGGAGCCCCGAGATCGCGCTCTCCCAGGCTCCGGCCCCCGCTCCCCAGGCCGTCCCCACGGTCTCGGAAACGGTCTCGGAACCGGCGGCCTCCGAGCCCGTGGCCCCCACGGCGTCGGCGGTCGCGGCGTCCACGCCCGCGGACTCCGTACCGGTGCACCCCGCCTCCGAGGAGTCCGCTCCCGAGGAGTCCGCCCCGGTGGCCCAGGAGGCCCCGATCGGTCCGGAGGCGCTGCGCCGGCTGCGCAGGCTCGCCGCCGCCACCGAGGCCGAGCGCGCCGCCGCCTTCCGCGCCGGCCCGCCCGCGACCGAACAACCCACGACCGTCACGCGCGACGACAGGCCGGAACGGCAGGCCGTGCTTCCCGGTCCGTCCGAGCGGGCCACCCCCGTCGAGGCCGTGACCGCCCCGGCGCCCGAGGTGCCGAAGGCCCCCGAGAAGCCCGCCGCGCAGGCCCCGGTCCAGGCCGCGGCACCCGGCACCCCGGCCCCCACGACCGAGGCGCCCAAGACCGAGGCCCCTGGCACCTCGGCCCCCGAGATCGCGGCACCCGGCACCCCGGCGACCGAAGCCCCGGCTCCCGAGGCGCCCGTCGGCCTCCCGGACCAGGAGCCCGTGAAGCGGCCGGAGGCGGCGCCGTACAGGAACGTCCCGCCCGTGGGTGCCCCCGCCGGAGCCGACGAGGGGGTTCGCGCCCAGCACCGCAGGGGGCAGCCCGTCCCCGCGGAGCAGTTCGCCGAGCGACGCCGCCTCGCCGAGGAGCAGCGGGCCGCCCAGGCGGGCAGAGGGCAGGACCGGCTGGTCGCCAGAGCGCCGCGCGCCGAGCAGATCCCCCAGGTACGGCGGAGCCAGGACCAGCAGGCCACCGGGGAACACCCGGTGCAGAGACCGGCTCAGCGCCCCACCCAGCGCCCCGCCCAGCGGCAGGGGCCCCCGCAGGGCGTCTCGATCAGGGCGGTCCCCAGCGGGCCGACGGCGGGTCCGGCACCGGTCGTGCCCCCGGTCCCGGTGTCGAGGCCGGGGCAGGCCGAGCCCAAGGTCCGCCGGGTCGAGTCGGTCGTCGGCAGAGACTCGGCCGGCGGCTGGCGGCGTCTCGCGCAGGTCGTGATCGGACCGGGCGCGGGCCGTACCGACGGGTCGGAGATCGACGAGGCGCGGGCCAAGGCCATGTTCACCGGCAGCCGCAGGGTGGTCGTGCTCGGGTGCACCGGCGGCGCGGGCCAGACGACGACCGCGCTCATGCTGGGTCACACCCTGGCCAGGCACCGTGAGGACCGGGTGCTCGCGGTGGACGCCAACACCGGGGCGAACGCCCTGTCCGGCCGGATCCAGGCCGAGTCGCCGGAGACACTGACCTCCCTGCTCGCGGGCCTGGACGGCGTCAACGGCTACCTCGGCATGCGGGCCTACACCAGCAGGTGCGCCTCCGGCCTCGAAGTCCTGGCGGGCGACGCCGACTCGGGCGCCGAGCAGCGGCTCTCCGACCGGACGCTCTTCTCCGACCGGCGGCTCGGCAGGACCATGGACCTCCTGGACCGGCACTACAAGCTGGTCGTGGTCGACCCGGCCGCCGCGCTGGCGGCGAGGGTGCTGCCCTACGCCGACCAGCTGGTCCTGGTCGTCCCGGCCAGCGAGGACGGCCCCGACGCGGTCGCCATGACCTACGAGTGGCTTGACGGACACGGCTGCGCGGACCTGCGCAAGCGCGCGATCATGGTGGTCAACGGAGTGAGCCGCCGCAGCATGGGCGACGTCGAGCAGGCCGAGGCCGTCGCCAGAGGGCGGTGCAGGGCGATCGTGCGGGTGCCCTGGGAGGACGAGCTGGCTCCGGGAAGGTCGGAGCGTGTCGAGCCGTCCCACCTGCGTGCCCCCGGCCGCCGGGCCTACCTCGCGCTGGCCGGGGTCGTGGTCGCGGGCTTCGGGACGGCGCAGGCGGTTCGACCGAGCGAGGAGGAAGTGGCCCAGTGATCCCCCGGGCGCGAGGAGACAGCGAGGTGCTCAGGTGAACCCCCGAAAGGTCGTGCCGGTTGGGGGGCACGGGTGAGCCGCTCTTCGCGGGCGCGCAACCGTCTGGCCGTCCGCTACTTCGACGACAGGATTCTGCTGACCGACACGTCGGTCTGGGCGTACTTCCGGCTGCCGACCGTCAGCTACGAGTTCATCACCCCCGACGAACGGGAGGCGCTGGCCACCAACATCACGATCGCGCTCGCGGCGATCAGGATGCCGGACGCCGAGGTGCACCTGCGGGTCGCGCACCGCACCTACCCGGCGGCCGAATGGGCGATGGCGCTGGACGCCACCTCCGACGAGGGGCCGGGCTGGCGCGACTACCTGGAGGAGATGTACCGGCACGTCTGGGCCAAGGACTTCTGGACCAAGGAGGTCTACCTCGGCGTACGGCTCGGCGCGCGAGGCAGGCAACTCGGCACCGGGGTGCTGTCCCAGCTGTTCGGCTTCTACCAGCGCGGTGAGAAGGTCCTGGGCATCGAGGACGACCACGTCCCCAAGGCGGAGATCACCCGGTGGAGTGAGCAGGCCGAGCGTCTGGGACGGGCCCTGTCGTCGAGTGCGCTGTACGCCAGGCACGCGACCTCGACCGAGATCGCCTGGCTGTTCCAGCACGCCGCGACCGGTTCCCTGGGCGATCCGCCCCCCTCGGCCAGCCCGAGGCGGCAGTGGGGGAGGGGTGAGATCGAGTCCCTCGTGGAGGGGCAGATCCACAACGGCAGATCCCTGCTGCGGATCGAGCAGCCGGACGGTGACTCCTACGTCGCGCACCTGTCCTTCGCCCGCTTCCCCGACCTGATGCCCTTCCCCGACGGCGAACCGTGGATGCACTTCGCCGACCAGCTGCCCTTCCCCGTCGAGATCAGCTCCAGGATGCGGCTGATCTCGCCGATCAAGGCGAGCAAGGACGTGGCGCGCAAGCTCGCGCACGCCCGCGACATGGACATCCACATCCGCGAGGCCGGAGCGGAGGCGCCACTGGCGCTCGCCGAGCAGATCGACGCGGCCCGGATGCTCGAACACGGCATCACCAAGGAACGCCTGCCCTTCGTGTACGGCTGGCACCGGCTGATGGTGTCCGCCCCGACCGAGGAGATCTGCGTACAGCGGGTCGAGGCGGTCGTCGAGCACTACCGGGACATCGGCATCGACATCGTCAACTCGACCGGCGACCAGTTCTCGCTGTTCTGTGAGGCGCTTCCCGGGGAGAAGGTCAGGGTCAACGCCTACGCCCAGCGGCAGCCGCTGCGCACGATCGCGGGCGGCATGGCCGGCGCCACCGTCGATCTCGGCGACCGGGTCGACGAGGGCAACGCGGGCTGGATGGGACCGTACATCGGGGAGACCCTGGGCAGGGCCCGCAGCATCGTGCACTTCGACCCGCTGGTGGCGGCGACCCGTAACCGGCCGACGGCCATCGCGATCACCGGTGAGCCGGGCGGCGGCAAGACCACGCTGGCCCTGCTGATGATCTATCAGATGGCGCTGCGCGGGGTGACGGTCGCGGTGATCGACCCCAAGGGCGACGCCGACTCCCTGGTCCAGCTGTTGCAGGCGCGGGGCAGGAAGGCACGGGTCATCCCGCTCGGTTCCGCGGCGCCGGGCCTGCTCGACCCGTTCTCCTTCGGCGACGACATCGCGGCCAAGAAGACCATGGCCAGCGAGACGCTGCGGCTGCTGCTTCCCCGGATGTCGGAGGAACGCGAGTCGGCGATGATCCAGGCCGTCGCGGCGGTCTCCGCCAGGCCGGATCCGTCGCTGGGCAAGGTCGTCGACTTCCTCGAACAGGCCGAGGACGCGGCCTCGAAGAACCTGGGCGCCGTGCTGCGCTCGATGTCGGAGATGCACCTGGCGCGGTTGTGCTTCGACCCGTCGGGTGGCGACCAGATCGACACCGAGGGCTGGACGACGGTCTTCACGCTGGGGGGCCTGACGCTTCCCGACGCCTCGACGGGCCGCGACGACTACTCCTACGAACAGCGCCTGTCCGTCGCGCTGCTCTACCTGGTCGCGCAGTTCGCCAGGGGACTCATGAACGGCCTCGACCGCAGGACGCCGAAGGCGATCTTCCTGGACGAGGCGTGGGCCATCACCTCGACCCCGGAGGGCGCCAAGCTGGTGCCCGAGGTCAGCCGGATGGGGCGTTCGCGCAACACCGCGCTGGTGCTGGTCTCACAGAACGCGGGCGACCTGCTGAACGAACAGGTGACCAACTGCCTGTCGTCGGTGTTCGCCTTCAGGTCCACCGAACGGGTGGAGGTGGACCATGTCATGGCGCTGCTCGGGGTCGAACCCTCCGAGGAGCACAAGGCGGTGCTGCGCTCGCTGGGCAACGGCGAGTGTGTTTTCCGGGATCTGGACGGGCGCGCGGGGCGGATAGGGGTGGACCTCATCTCCGATGAGCTGCTCCGTTGGCTGGACACGAATCCGACCCACGACAAACCCGCCGAGAACGTGCATGATCTTTCCGGGGGCGACAGAGTCAGTAGGCCGGGGGCCACGGCGCTGGAGGTACGGTCATGAAGGGCTCCCGCGAGGGCAGCAGAAACTCCCGCAAGAGACGACTACGCAGGCGGATAGCCATCACCCTGGTGGCCCTGGCCGCCTTCTTCGCCTTACCGATGCTGGTGCCGACGGGGGACTCGACCGCCGTCGCCGCCGGCCCCTGCGACCTCTCCCCGGACCTGGCCCCCGAGATCGTGGGCTCGGGTGTGGACGGTCTGGTCAAGGCGCCGCCTCCGGACACGCCTGCGGCGGGCACGCCCACCGCGGCACCCACCCCGGCGCCGACCGCGCCCGGCGCCGCCCCGCAGAGCAACTACGCCCGGTACGGAACCGGCGGCCAGTTCTGGCACACCTACGGGCTCGGCTGCGGCGACGTCGCGGCGGTCATGGGCAACATGACCGCCAACACCGTCTTCTCCTGGGCCAAGGCGCTCGACCGGCTGACCATCACGACCTACCAGGCGGCGGCGACCGAGGGGCCGCTTGAGTCGATCAAGGGCGTCGTCGACGACATCGTGGGCAACCTGGCCGAGGCGATGTACTGGCCGTACCTGCGGCCCATCGTCATCCTCGGCGCCATCTGGCTGGCGTGGTACGGCCTCATCCGCAAACGCGCGACCACGACCGCCGAGGGCATCATCTGGATGGTCCTGGCCGTCACCGTCGCCGTCTGGTTCTTCAGCAGGCCGGGCGACTTCACCGGTCTCGGCAAGACCGTGACGGACAAGACCGGAGAGGTCGTCAACTCGGCCTTCTCCAACCTGCCCAACGCGGGCGGTGCCTCCTGCCTCGCTCCCAAGGACGTCGCCAATCCCCAGGCGAAGCCCGGTGGTTACGGCCAGACCGGCGTCCCCGGCGTCGACCAGAACGCCGAGGCGCTCTGGTCGACCCTGGTGTGCAAGCCGTGGCTCATGGGTGTGTTCGGTACCGCCGACCCCAACGCGCCGGTGGTGAAGGTCTTCGGTGCGAAGCTGCTGGACATCCAGGCGCTGGACGCGGCCGAGCTGAAGGCGAACCAGACGCCCAACACCAATGCCCACCAGGCAAGATACGAGGAAGAGGTCGCGAGCAAGCTGCAGAACACCCCCATTTTCTTCCTCTTCCAGGGAAAGGATTGGACGAGCAGGCTCGGCATCGCGATCGGCGCCCTGATGGCCGCGATGGTCGCGGGGTTGTTGATCTTCCTGGTCGCGGTCTCGCTGCTGGTCCTGAAGATCGGGTTCCTGCTGCTGCTGATCCTCGCGCCGGTCTTCCTGCTGATCGGCGTCCATCCGGGGTCGGGGCGGATCATCGCGATGCGCTGGGTGGAGATGCTGATCGGCACCCTGCTCAGACAGGCGGTGCTGGCACTGGTCCTGGGCGTCCTGGTGTACGGCTACGCCCTGATCATCGCCACCGAGCTGCCGTGGGGCATGCAGGTCATGTTCATGGCGCTGATGACGATCGCGGTGTTCTTCTACCGGCGGCCGTTCCAGCACCTGTTCTCCTCGATGGACGGCCACACGTTCACCACGCGCATGCTGGGTGAGGCGGCCTCCGCGCCGACCCTGCAGCGCGCGGCGGGGGTGCTGCCCCCGGTCGCGGCGGCCAGGGCGGGCCGGTGGGGGATGCGCAAGGCCGAGCCCGTACTGCAGGCGGCGGCCATGGCGGGCGGCGCCTCCGTCGCGACGGCCGCGGCGGCGGTCGCCCAGGGCAAGGTCAGGGGCGAGGAGGGCGACCGGGGCGCGGGAGCGGGCACCCGGGTCCCGGCGGGCGCGCAGCCCGCGCCGCTGGACACCGAGGCCCAGTCGGGCAACCGGCGCAAGGGCGTGGGGCGTCCCGTCACCGCGACCCGCACGGGCGCGGCCCCGCCGCTGAACCTGTCCGGTGGCGCGGGCGGCTCCACCCCGGCCAGGACGGGCTCAGCCGGTCGTGGCACCGGCTCGGGCGGCTCGGCCGGTTCGGGCGGCTCGGGTTCCGGCGGTGGCTGGTTCGGCGGGTCCTCGGGGGGCTGGGCTCCGCGAGGCTCCTCCGGCGGGTCGTCCACGGGCAGGTCGTCGGGCGGTGGCCGGTCCTCCGCGCCGTCCTCGGGCAGCAGGCCGTCCTCCGGCGGTGGCAGGTCGTCCGGTTCCTCCGGCGGTGGCCGGTCGGGCGGCGGCCTCTTCGGCGGCGGTGGCGGCAACAACGGCGGCGGTTCCCGGCGTGCCGAGTCGAGCCCGCGGGGCTCCGGCTCCTCGGGCGGTTCCTCCAGGTCCGGCAGCAGCATCTTCAGCTCCTCCGGTTCCCGGGACGACGCGGGGCGCGGCCGGTCCTCAGAGGCACCGCCGCTCTGGCTGGCCAGCAGACCGGAGCGCGACAGGCAGGCAGGGGAGGCGGCACCGTTCTGGCTGCGTGCCTCGAACCCCGATAAGGACTGACGATGGTCGAAGGCAGGCGGGGCGTCGTCTTCGCGGTGCTGGTGGCGGTGCTCGCGCTGGTCGGGCTCTACCTGACCATGTGGTCCGGTCCGGACGGCGGCGGGCAGGAGCCCGCCGCCGAACCGGCGGGCGTGAGCCGTACGACACGGGGGGAGGCCGAGCCGCCGCACGCCGAGGCGACGGCGAGCAACGCGCCCTTCGACGTCTACTCCTACCTGCCGATGACCAAGCAGGAGCTGGCGGCAGCCGCCGACTACGCCCGGCGGTTCACCGTCGAGTACGGCACGTTCAGCTACGACGAACAGCCCTCCGCCTACGGTGACCGGCTCAGGAGCTACACCACGTCGGACTTCGCCGACGTGCTGCTGCGCACGGTCACCTCGCCGGGCACCATCGCGGCCAACACCGCCGACGAGGTGGTCTCCGTCGGATCGGCGAAGGTGAAGGAGATCAGGCAGATCCAGCGGTCCTCGGTGATCTTCGTGGTCACCGGGACCCAGACCGTCACCGCCAAGAGCGGCGCCAAGGAACGCACCGCCGACTACGCCGTGACGGTCGTCGAGATGGGCACCGAGTGGCGGATCCACGACCTGCAGCCCGCCGACGAGGGACAGGACGGAGACGACCAGTCCTCGGGCGCGGCCGGATGAGAGGGAAAGCGATGCTCGTCCGTCTGATCCCGTACGGCGTGCCCGCCGGAGCGGCTGGATGAGGGACAACAAGAGGATCCGTCTCGCGCTGATCCTGGCCGTCGGGGCGCTGTGCCTGTTCACGCTGAGCATGGCGCCGGTGCTGATGATCGGCTCCTTCCCGTCCTTCACCGGCGGTGACCTGCCCGACTGCAACGACAGGGCGCAGCCGGTCGGAGACGAGTCGGAGACCGCGGCCTCCGACATCCCCTCCGAGTACCTCAAGCAGTACCGCGCCAGCGCCAAGAAGATCGGCGTGCAGTGGAACGTGCTCGCCGGGGTCGGCAAGCGGGAGACCGACCACGGACGCTCGACACTGCCGGGGGTCAGCAGTGGCACCAACTACGCGGGCGCCGCGGGGCCGATGCAGTTCCTGATCAGCACCTGGGGCGGCAAGGCCAAGATCAAGATCCCGTCGACGTTCAACGGCTACGCCTCGGACGGCGACGGCGACGGCTGGGCGGACGTCTACAACCCGGCCGACGCCATCCTGGGCGCGGCCAAGATGCTCAAGCACAACGGGGCGCCCGAGAACGTGCGCAGGTCGCTGTTCGTCTACAACCGGGCCTGGTGGTACGTCGACCAGGTCATGGAGATCGCCGAGCGGTACGCCAAGGACGGCGCGGTCGGCGTGCCGTCACAGGCGGAGGAACTCTGCGACGAGCCGCTGATCGCGGCGGCCCCCTCCGGCACGGTGGCCGGGATCCTGGAGTACGCCCTGAACCAGCGCGGCAAGCCGTACCTGTGGGGTGGCACGGGGCCCGACGCCTTCGACTGCTCGGGGATCATCTACATGGCCTACCGCAGCGTCGGCCTGACGATCCCGCGCACGACCTTCGGCCAGTGGCCGTTCGGCGTCAAGGTGCCGGAGGGGCAGGAGCAGGCGGGAGACCTGGTCTTCTTCAACGCCGGGCCCGGCACCTCGGCCGACCGGCCGGGGCACGTCGGAATGGTGGTCTCACCGGGCAAGATGGTCGAGGCCAGGTGCCGTCTGTGCGGGCCGATCAAGGTCACGACCTACAAGGACCGTACCGGCATCGTCGGGTTCACCCGGCCGCTGGCCAACCCCCAGGTCGTCGAGCAGCTCAGGTTGAGGGAACAGGGCTGACACAATCGGGCCCATGGACAAGGTCGTTGTGGGAGCCGCGATCGTCGACGGCAACGGGAGACTGCTCACCGCACAGCGCGCCGACCCCCCTGAGCTGGCGGGCGGTTGGGAGTTCCCCGGAGGGAAGGTCGATCCGGGGGAGGACGACCGAACCGCGCTGGTCCGGGAGTGCGAGGAGGAACTCGGCGTCCTGATCGAGGTGGGGCAGCAGATCGGCGGTGACTGGCCGCTGGCGGGTGGATACGTGCTGCGGGTCTGGCTGGCGCGGATCGTCGAGGGCGAGCCGGAGGCCAAGGAACACCTGGACCTGCGCTGGCTGGCCGGTCACGAACTCTACGACGTGCCGTGGCTTCCGGCGGACCTGCCGATCGTGCGGGCCGTACAAGGTCGGCTCGGCGGGGGTTGATCGGCTACTCACTGTGACATAACACCACTGAACGTTTGTTGTCGCGTGTCCGAATCGGGGGATCGGAGAGATGCGGTGACCGGATGGTGGCGGGGTGCCCGGATCATGTCGGCGGTCGGAGCGGGGACGTTCGTCCTCGGCGGGGGGCCGGTGGTCCACGCGGCCGGGGCGGGCGACGCCGTACCACCGGACGTGGTCCGTGCCGACGGGACGGCGGGGTTCCGGGTGTGGCTGAGCGGGCCGGGCAGTGAGGCGCGGCTCACGGTCGTGGCGACGCCGGGTACGGAGATCCGGTTCGTCGGCTGTCCCGTGCCGGGACTCACACCGGGGTCCAGGTCGGGACCTGAGCCGGGGGCCGCGTCGGGACTCACACCGGGGTCCAGGTCGGGGTCCGCGTCAGAGCCTGAGCCGGGACGCGGGTCGGAGCCTGAGCCGGGGGCCGCGCCGGGATTCTCGGAGGGCTTGGGGTCGTCAGGAGCTGTGCAGGTATGGCGGGAGTGCCTCCTGGGGGAGGTGAGCGCGCGCACGTCCGTTGACGTGCTGGTCGACGCGCCCACGGCCGGGGCCTGGCCCGTCGGGCTGGCCGCGCTGCTGCGGATGCGCACCCCGGAGGGCGAGTGGGTGACCCGTACGGCCACCGGCCTGCGGGGGGCACGGCCCACGGGCGGCCCCGGGGAGGCGGACTCCCTGCCGCGGCGGCGTCCCGAGGGGATCGAGATCGAGCCGATCGCCTGGGAACGGCCCGAGGGAAGCGGTTCGTCGGCGCCGGGCCCGGATGCCCGGGGTGTTCCTGGCTCGCCGGGAGAAGCGGGGGCGGGGGAGCGGGGGAGCGCGTGGGCCCCGGCGATCCAGGGGCCGGGATCCGTTCCGCCGGCCCAGGGGACTCCGCCGGTCCGGGAACCAGGGGAGACCCTTCCAGGGCAGGGGGCGGAGGCCGCCCGTCCGGTCCCGGGGGCGGAGGTCGTGCCTCCGGTCCAGGGGCCGGGGTTGGCTCCTTCGGTTCGAGGGACGGAGGCCGTCCCATCGGTTCGGTGGCCAGGGGTTGTCCGTCCGGTTCCGGAGGCGGAGGTCGTGCCGCCGGAAGGCGGTTCCGGGGAGGTAGATCAGGGGGCGGACCCCGGGCAGGACCGGGGCGAGGTCACGGAGGTGGGTGTCCAGCCTGGGCCTGGGCCGTACGAGACGGTCACGCCGCCCACGTCGCATAAGGCGGTCAGAGCGCCGAAGGGGCCGGGCGCCGGGCGGCGGGCGGAGGTTCCCGGGCCGCCGGTCCCGGCCGGTGTCCCAGGGGCCGGGCAGACGGCCAACATGCTGGGGGCCGGGCAGGTGGCCAACGTGCCGGAGACCGGATCGGCGGCCAATGCGCCGGGGGCAGGGGCGGCGGTCAACGTGCCGGGGGCAGGGCAGGTACCTCCGCTGTGGAACGACCCCAGCCTGAGGATGCCGCTGGCTGCGCCGACGGCCGTCGGCGCAGGGCCCCCCGCGTCCCCCGCGATCGCCACGGATGCCCCGCCGCCGGGTGCGCCGTTGCCCCAGGACGTGGACGGGCCCGGTCAGGAGATCGAGCCGGTGGCCCTGTGGACTCCGTCCTTGACTGGCGCGAATGGATTTCCCGTGGTGGGGGGTTCGGTCGGCGGTCTGCTCGGTCTGCTGTGGCTGCAGGCGCGTATTCAGCGCAGACGCGGTACGCGATAGGTGTCATGAAACAGGGGTTTGTTATTCCTTTTATCCGACTAGTATTTCCTTGACTTGACTGGGCTTGTATAGGGAATCCTCGGAGGGCACCTGTGAGGCGATCACGGCGTGCGGCGACCGTCTCAGCCGTCCTGGTGTCGGTGGGAGTGTGCGCGGGACTGGTGGTCGCCAACGCGCCGTTCGCGAACCGGACCCCGGTCGGGGTCACCCGGCTGCTGGCCGCCAACCCCTCGGAGATCCCGGGCTGTGACATCGATCCCGCCGGGCCGTGTGAGGAGGAGCCGACGCCGGTCGTCACCGTCACGGTCACCAGCGACCCGGACCCGCTTCCCCCTTCGCCGACCCCGCAGAAGACGGTGACCACCACGGTCACCGTGACGCCGAGCCCGAAGCCCAAGAAGCCCAAGAAGCCGCAGGTTCCGGAGCCGACCCCCACCCCGGCGACGGTCGAGACGCCGACCACCGCGCCGGTGGTCCCCGATCCGACGCCGGCGGCCGATCCGACGCCCTCCGACCAGGCGCCGGTCTTCCCCACCACGGAGGAGACCCAGCAGCCGACCCCGACCCCGACCCTGACCCCCGTGACCGGCGCCACGCCCGAGCCGACCGAGAGCACCACGTTCGAGGACAACGGGCCCGCCTCGGTGCCCTACGAGATCCGTAACGCGGGCTCCGACTTCGACGCCGCCGGGCTGAGCCAGCGGCTCGGCATCCCGGCGTTGGTCCTGGCGCTGCTGGTCCTGTTCGCCGTGTTGATCTTCGAGGGCAGGCTGCGCCGTCTGGCCCACGCCTCCGCCGTACGCAGGGCCGGACCGCGTGGCCCGGGTGCCGGGCTCGACCCGAGGCTCTACCCGCAGGGCGCCGCCTACGCCCCCGCGCCGGGCATGCCGCCCACGGTCTATCAGGGCGGTACGGCCTACGCCCCGATCATCAGCTTCGTCCCCATGCAGATGTACGCCCCGGTGCTTCCCGAGGGCTACGCGCCGGAGCAGTACGAGCAGCCGACGAGCTACATGCCGGTTCCCGGCCAGGAGCAGCCCTTCGGGCAGGATCAGCATCCCGGGTACGGCGAGCCTGCGCGGCCGGAGGAGTTCACCGGGGACGCCGTGAGGCCGTTCCCCCAGGGTTCGGAGCGCTTCGACGGCCCTCTCCCGCAGGATCCTCCCGGCGTTCCCCAGAGGGGCGTTCCCGGCGCCGTGCAGGGAGACTTCCCCGGGGCGCCGTTCCCGCAGCGACCGGACGAGTTCCCCGGGGCGCCGTTCCCGCCCGGTGACCTCCCCGGTGGAACCGGCGAGTTCCCCGGCGGAGCGGGAGGGTTCCCCGGCGGACCCGGGGAGTTCACCGGGCCGATCCACGGGCCGCAGGGACCGGGCGAGTTCCCGGGGGCGCCGTTCCCGCAGGAGCCGCGGGACGCCAGGCGTCCCTTCGGTCTCGAACCGCTGCCCGGCACCAAGCCCGCAGGGGAACAGCAGCCTCGGCGCCCCTTCGGCCTTGAGCCGTTGCCCGGCACCAAGCCCGAACCCTCGGGAGGCCCGCAGGAGCCGCAGGGCGCCCGCCGTCCCTTCGGCCTTGAGCCGCTGCCCCCGGCCAAGTCCAAGAGGGGCAGGTCGAAGACCCCCAAGCCCGAGACTCCCAAGCCTGAGGCACCGGCCTCCGAGGTCTCCAACTTCGAGCCGCCCGGTTCTGGTCCCTCGGGCACCGCGGTCTACCCCCTCCCCGGGGAGGGCGGCAAGAAGAAGCGCGGCCTGTTCCGCAAGAAGTAGTCACCTACCCCCGGGTCGCCACCCGGGGGTATTTGGCATGAAATACCTGGTCAAAGGCGATATGTCGGCCAGAAGGTGAGATTTCCGGCCCTAATAATTCATCAGCATTTTTCCGGATATGTCCTGACAGGAAATGGCCGGTCAACGCGGTGAAGCGAGCCGTACGGCACCGCCACGCGGCCGACGCGTCACAGCCGGCGCGGGGCGGTGGCGCCGTCACGCGGGTGGCGAGTCGCGCCCCGCGCATCACGGCCGGCGGACCACGGCTGGCGCGTCATGAAGGGCGTGGACCGGCGAAGTCGTTACGTGGGCGGCCGGTCGCGAGCCGTACGGGGTCATGAGCCCTGACATGCCGAGGCGCCGGTCACGGGGGTGACCGGCGCCGGGGCGGGGGTGTCAGCTCTTCGAGCCGGACCGCTTGAAGATCTTGTTGCCGAGCCAGACCAGCGGGTCGTACCTACGGTCGACGACCCGTTCCTTCATCGGGATCAGCGCGTTGTCGGTGATCTTGATGTGCTCGGGGCAGACCTCGGTGCAGCACTTGGTGATGTTGCAGTACCCCAGACCGTGCTCCTCCTGCGCGGAGTCCTTGCGGTCGGCCACGTCGTAGGGGTGCATGTCCAGCTCGGCGATCCGCATCAGGAAACGCGGACCGGCGAAGGCGGGCTTGTTCTCCTCGTGGTCACGGATCACGTGGCAGACGTTGTTGCACATGAAGCACTCGATGCACTTGCGGAACTCCTGGGACCGCTCGACGTCGATCTGCTGCATGCGGTACTCGCCCGGCTGTACGTCCGCGGGAGGGGTGAAGGACGGGATCTCGCGTGCCTTCTGGTAGTTGAAGGACACGTCCGTGACCAGGTCCTTGATCACCGGGAACGTCCGCATGGGCGTCACGGTGATCGTCTCGTCCTCCGTGAAGGTGGACATCCGGGTCATGCAGCCCAGGCGCGGCTTGCCGTTGATCTCCATGGAACACGAGCCGCACTTGCCGGCCTTGCAGTTCCAGCGGACCGCGAGGTCGGGGGCCTGGGTGGCCTGGAGCCTGTGGATGATGTCGAGGACGACCTCGCCCTCGTTCACCTCGACGGTGAAGTCCTCAAGCTTCCCCTCGCCGCCCTCGCCCCGCCACACGCGGAACTTCGCCTTGTAACTCATGGCTACTCCTTGACCAACGCGTCGAAGTCGGCCAGCTCATCCTCGGTGATGTACTTCTTCAGCTCGGCCCGGTCGAAAAGCGTGATCAGGTCGTCGCGCATGGGGGGCTGCACCTTCTCCTCGACGGACACGCCGGAGCCGTCGGAGGACAGGGCGCACACCAGGAGCCTGCGCCGCCACTCGGCCGACATGCCGGGGAAGTCGTCCCGGGTGTGACCGCCGCGGCTCTCCTCACGGATGAGAGCCGCCTTGGCGACGCACTCGGAGACCAGCAGCATGTTGCGCAGGTCCAGGCAGAGGTGCCAGCCGGGGTTGTAGATCCTGCTGCCCGCGGCGCCGACCCCCTGGGCCCGCTCCTTGAGCTTGCCCACGGCCTCCAGCGCCTCGGTGACCTCCTGGGCGTTGCGGATGATCCCGACGAGCTCGTTCATCGTCCGCTGGAGCTCCTGGTGGACCTGGTACGGGTTCTCCCCGGTGCGCTCAAGCGGGGCCAGCGCCTCCGCCTGCGCGGCCGAGACCGCCTCCTCGGTGGCCTGCGGCCTGGCGGCGAGCCCGTTGACGTACGCGGCCGCTCCCGCCCCCGCCCGGCGGCCGAAGACCAGCAGGTCCGACAGCGAGTTGCCGCCGAGCCGGTTGGAGCCGTGCATGCCGCCGGAGACCTCACCCGCGGCGAAGAGGCCGGGGACGTCCGCAGCGCCGGTGTCGGCGTCCACCTCGACCCCGCCCATGATGTAGTGACAGGTCGGGCCGACCTGCATGGGCTCGGCGGTGATGTCGACGTCGGCCAGCTCCTTGAACTGGTGGTGCATCGACGGCAGCCGCTTGATGATCTCCGCGGCCGGGAGCCTGCTGGACACGTCGAGGAAGACGCCGCCCTGGGGTGAGCCGCGACCGGCCTTCACCTCGGCGTTGATGGCCCTGGCGACCTCGTCACGGGGCAGCAGCTCCGGAGGACGCCGGTTGTTGGCCTGGTCGGTGTACCAGCGGTCGCCCTCCTCCTCGGTGGTGGCGTACTTGTCCTTGAACACGTCGGGGATGTAGTCGAACATGAAGCGCCTGCCCTCGGAGTTGCGCAGCACCCCGCCGTCACCGCGGACCGACTCGGTGACGAGGATGCCGCGGACCGAGGGAGGCCAGACCATCCCCGTCGGGTGGAACTGGATGAACTCCATGTTGATCAGCTTCGCCCCGGCCAGCAGCGCCAGCGCGTGGCCGTCGCCGGTGTACTCCCAGGAGTTGGAGGTCACCACGTAGGACTTGCCGATGCCGCCGGTGGCCAGCACGATCGCGGGGGCGTCGAAGACGATCAGCTTGCCGTTCTCCCGCCAGTAGCCGAAGGCCCCGGCGATCGCGTCGCCGTCCTTCAGCAGCCGGGTGATCGTGCACTCCTGGAAGACCTTGATGTAGGCCTCGGGGTCGCCGTGCAGCCGCTCGTCCTCCTGCTGGAGCGCGACCACCCGCTGCTGGAGGGTGCGGATCAGCTCAAGGCCGGTACGGTCGCCGACGTGGGCCAGCCGGGGGTACTCGTGGCCGCCGAAGTTACGCTGGCTGATCTTGCCGTCCTTGGTGCGGTCGAACAGCGCGCCCCAGGCCTCAAGCTCCCAGACCCGGTCGGGGGCCTCCTTGGCGTGCAGCTCGGCCATCCGCCAGTTGTTGAGGAACTTGCCGCCCCGCATGGTGTCGCGGAAGTGCACCATCCAGTTGTCGTCGCTGTTGACGTTGCCCATGGCCGCGGCGGCGCCACCCTCGGCCATGACGGTGTGGGCCTTGCCGAACAGTGACTTGCAGACGATCGCGGTGCGCTTGCCCTGCTGGCGGGCCTCGATGGCCGCCCGTAGTCCCGCCCCGCCCGCGCCGATGACGACGACGTCGTATTCGTGACGCTCGATTTCCACTGGTGATCCTTATGCGAACGGGAAGTTGACGATGCCCTTGGCGACCAGCCGTACGTAGAGGTCGGCTCCCATGACGGTGAACATCGAGATGAGGGCGAGTTCCTGGTGCTTGGCGTTGAGCTTGGAGACGAAGCCCCAGGCCCGGTAACGGACCGGGTGCTTGGAGAAGTGGTTCAGCCGCCCGGCCGTGATGTGCCTGCAGGAGTGGCACGACAGCGTGTACAGGTTGATGAACACGGCGTTGACCACCAGGATCAGCGTCCCGAGAGCGAACGGCTTCTCCACCAGGGCCAGCACCGCGTCCCAGGCGAGGATCAGGCCGACCACGATCGCCGTGTAGAAGAAGTAACGGTGGGCGTTCTGCAGGATCAGCGGGAAGCGGGACTCACCGGTGTACTTGCCGTGCGGCTCGCTGACGGCGCACGCGGGCGGCGAGAGCCAGAACCCGCGGTAGTAGGCCTTGCGGTAGTAGTAACAGGTGAAACGGAAACCCGCGGGCAGGGCCAGGATCAGCAGGCTGGGCGACAGGGTGTACCAGTCGCCGAAGGGCGCGAACCCGAACAGGCGCGCCCCCTCGGGGCAGCTCGTGGCCAGGCACGGGGAAGAGAACGGAGCGATGTACGGCGCCGCGTAATAACTGTTGTCGAAGAGCGTCCACGTGGCGTAGACGAGGAACCCCCCGAAGATGATGAAGGTGACCAGCGGATAACGCCACCACTGGTCGGTGCGCAGCGTGCGCTCCTTGATCTGCGCGCGCTGCCTTCTGGCCGGGTTCTCGGCCGCTGTCTGGGTCATCGGAGACCTCTCCACCTCCCGCGGACCCCCGCTGCTCGCCGGAGGGGTCCGGGTCGTTTCAGTTGTCCGCGCACCGCGCCGTGGTCGCGCCGGATCACCGTGCGCGCGCTTGTTGGTGGGGATACGTTACGACGCTGCTACCCGCTCATGTGAGAAGCGTCACTCACATTTTCCGTCACCCGGTGTGATTCCTGTCACGTTGGTCAGGAGCAGGGAATAAGGACGTCACATTCCGCGAGCTGGGGAGGGCCGAGTGGAGATCCTCGGTCACGGGCCCCGCAGGGCCCGCCCGGGTCAGTAATGCTGGTCGGAGCTGGGCAGTTTGACCACGGTCACGAAGAAGTCGTCGATCCTGCGGACCACGCTGATGAACTGGTCGAAGTCGACGGGCTTGGAGACGTAGGCGTTGGCGTGCAGGTGGTAGCTGCGCAGGATGTCCTCCTCCGACTCCGAGGTGGTCAGCACGACCACCGGGATGCCGCGCAGCTTCTCGTCGCCCTTGATGTCCTGGAGCACCTCCCTGCCGTCCTTGCGGGGCAGGTTGAGGTCCAGCAGGATCAGGTCGGGCCGGGGCACGTCGGCGTACTCGCCCTCCTTGCGGAGGAAGGCCATGGCCTGCTCGCCGTCGTTGACGACGTGCAGTTTGTTCCTGACCTTGTTCAGCTCGAACGCCTCACGCGTCAGCAGGACGTCACCCGGGTCGTCCTCGACGAGGAGCACGTCGATCCAGCGCAGGTCATTCATCGCTCTCTCCAGAGGGAAGGGTCCACCGGAAGGTCGTTCCCGGGTGCTCGGGAGCCTCGCTCTCCACCCAGATGCGGCCGCCGTGGTACTCGACGATCTTCTTGCACAGGGCCAGACCGATGCCGGTGCCCGCGTAGACGTCCCGGCCGTGCAGCCGCTGGAATATCAGAAAGATCCGGTCAGTGTACTTGCTCTCGATGCCTATCCCGTTGTCCGAGCAGGAGAACTCCCACATGTCCCCGGCGCGCCGTACGCCGATGTGGATCACGGGGGGCTCCTCGGAGCGGAACTTGACGGCGTTGCCGATGAGGTTCTGGAAGAGCTGGACGAGCTGGGTGCGGTTGCCGTGCACCGTGGGGAGGTCGTCGGAGGTGATCGTCGCCCCGGCCTCCTCGATCGGCGCGGCGAGGTTCCTCAGCGCCGCCTGCAACGGCACGTCGGCGTCGACCGGGGCCGGTTCGCCGCCCTTCCTGCCGACCCGGGAGAAGTCGAGCAGGTCGTTGATCAGCAGCTGCATGCGCTTGGCGCCGTCGACCGCGAAGGTGATGTACTGCTTGGCCCGGTCGTCGAGCTGGTCGCCGTAGCGCTGTTCGAGCATCTGGGTGAAGCTGGCCACCTTGCGCAGCGGTTCCTGCAGGTCGTGACTGGCCACGTAGGCGAACTGCTCAAGCTCGCCGTTCGAGCGCCGCAGCTCGGCCGCCTGCTCCTCAAGCTTGGCCTGGGCGTCCTCGACCCTGCGCCACTCGGCGATGATGCGCCGCCGCATGGAGTTCACATGGCCGGACAGCTCCGACAACTCGGAGGGGTGGTCGACCTTCAGCCGGTGCTCGAAGTCGCCCTGCGCGACCGCCCGGACCTGCCCGCTCAACTCGGCGAGCGGGCGCAGTACGGCGTTGCGCACGATGAGCGCGGCGCCGATCGCGGCCAGGAGCAGCGCCGCGACCACCCCGCCGAGCGCGAGGTACAGGGCCTGCCAGCCCCGGTCGAGACGTGCGCTGCCCTCGACGTGCAGCCGGTCGAGATTCTCCTGGAGGGCGACGATCGAGCGGCGGACGTCGGCGAACCGGCTGGCGTTGATGGGAGCGTTCCGCGAGGCCGTCTCCGACTTGTGGACGGGGATCTCGGCGATGACCTTGTCCACGTAGTCGCGGCGCCACGCCTGGGCCGCGGTCCTCAGGCGCTCCACGTCGGCTCTGATCGGCTGCTCGTCCGGCATCCTGGGCAGCAGGCCGTCGAGCGCGCGCAGGGCGTCGGTCTCCGCGGCGACGGCCTCCCGGTAGTCCTCAAGGGAGACGGCCTCGTTGGTCCTGCCGTACGCCCTGGCCGCGCTCTCCTGCGCCGACAGCGCGTTGGCGACGTCCATGGTGCGCAACGCCGCGGGATCGACGACGTCGGCCACGGCCACGCTGGCCGCCCTCGTCTCCTCGATCGAGGAGACGGTGAAGGCGGCGGAGATCGCGAACAGCAGGGTGATGGCGACCCCGGTGAGCGTGAACCACTGACCGACCCGCAGCCTGCCGAAGCCGCTCGCCGGGGTGACGGCGGGCAACGGCCTGATCTCCGCTCGCCGGCTCACCGTCCGCCGTTCCCGGAGGAGCCGCGGGAGATGAGCACGGTGGCGAGGTCGTCGCTGAGAGAGTCACCGTTGAGCTCGATCACCCGCTCGATCAACCGGTCGAGGTGGATGCCGCCGTGCTCGTGCACCAGGGCGAGCAGGCCCTCCGTGCCGAGCAGATCGGGGCCTCCGCCGACGGTCGCCTCGATCAGGCCGTCGGTGTAGAACAGCAGCGACCAGTCGTCACCGAGCGTGACCCCGATCTCCGACCAGACGACGTCCTTGAAGATGCCCAGCGGCGGCCCCGAGGGTGTGCCGGGGACCACGCCGATCGTGCCGTCGCGGATCAGCAGCGGCGGCGGGTGGCCGACCACGTGCATCCGCGCCCGGCTGAGCGTGGGGTCGATCGTGGCGATGCACAGCGTCGTGAAGATCTCCGCGGACTTGCGCTCCAGACGCAGCACGGAGTCGAGGACGCTCAGCAGCTCGTTGCCGGTGTGCCCGGCGAGCACCAGGGCCCGCCAGGCGATGCGCAGCGCGACGCCGAGCGCGGCCTCGTCGGGCCCGTGCCCGCACACGTCGCCGACGACCACGTGCACGGCGCCGTCCTGGCTCTGCACGGTGTCCCAGAAGTCACCGGCGAGCAGGGCGCGCCTGCGGCCGGGAAGGTAGCGGGCCTGGTGTTCGAGGCCGCCCTGTTCGAGCAGGGGGACGGGCAGCAGGCCGCGTTCGAGCCGGGAGTTCTCCTTGGTGAGCAGCTCGGCCTCGACCAGCCTGCGCTGGGCCAGGTCGGCGCGCTTGCGCTCCATCGCGTAACGGATGGCCCGCGCCAGCAGCCTGGCCTCCACGTCCTGCTTGACCAGGAAGTCCTGGGCGCCCGCCGCGACGGCCTCCACGCCCACGTGGGCGTCGTTCAGCCCGGTCAGCACGAGCACGGCGGCGTCGGGCACCATCGCCAGCACCTGTTCGAGCGCCTCAAGACCGGTGGCGTCGGGCAGGGAGAGATCGACGAGGACGCACTGGACGTCGTCGGTCAGCCGTTCCCGGCTCTCCTGCAGACTGCGCACCCAGATGATCTTCGGCGGGTTGTTGGCCTGGGCGAGCAGTTCCTCCACGAGAAAGGCGTCGCCCGCGTCGTCCTCAATGAGTAGGACGGTGAGCGTTTCGTTGGGCGGGGCGGTCACTGACCCCTCTTCGCTGTCTCAGGGGGAACCTACTTGACGGTATGAAGAATAGTGCGGCACCCGGACGTACGGGACAACGACCGCCCGGACTGCGCCGTCCGGACGCGCGCTCGCTCAGTCCTGGACGATCAGCTCAAGGCCTTCGGGAAGACTACCCTCATGGGAGGCCTCGGCCAGGAAGAACAGCAACGTGTCACGGAACGCCTGGGCGGCCCTGGTCGGTTCGACGTCCTTGCGGTGGGCGATGGCGATCGTACGGCGCAGCCCGGGAGGCGCCAGCGGCGTCCCGGTCAGCCCGGGGCGGCCGTCCAGGACCATCGAGGGCACCAGGGCGATGCCGAGCCCGGCCTCGACGAAGCGGAGCACGGCGTCCATCTCACCGCCCTCGACCGACAGCCTCGGTTCGAACCCCGCCTGACGGCAGGCGCCCAGCGTCGCCTCCCGCAGGTCGTAGCCCCGCCGGAACATCACCATCGGCTGCCCGCGCAGGTCCTCTATCCGCATGTACGGCCTGCGCGCGTGCGAGATGGACGGGGCGACCACGACCAGGTTCTCCCGCAGCACCTCTTCGGTGACCAGGGAGGGGTCGTCGTTCTGCAACGGCATGATGATCAGCGCCATGTCGAGCTGGCCACGGGCGAGGGCGCGGACCAGGTCGCGGGAGCCGCCCTCCTCGACGAGCAGCTCGATGCCGGGGTAGGAACGGTGGAACCTGGCCAGGGCGTCGGCCATCAGCCCGGCGCACAGCGAGGGGGTGGCGCCGAGCCGTACCCTGCCGCGGCGCAGGCCGGCCAGCTCGGCGACCTCACGCCTGGCCGTCTCGGCGTCGGCCAGCATCCTGCGGGCCAGCGGCAGCAGCGCCTCCCCGGCGGCGGTCAGGGTGACGTTCCCCCGGGCCCGGCTGAACAGCGGCGCGCCGAGATCGGCCTCAAGAGCCCTGATCTGCTTGCTCAGCGAGGGCTGCGCGACCCGCATCCGCTCGGCCGCGTGGGTGAAGTGCCGGGAGTCGGCCACAGCCACGAAGTAGGCCAGTTGCTGGAGCTGCACGTTTCCCTAGCGTACGGATGGGCCGGTGGCGGATTCGGGGCGGCCCCCCGACCCCGGGACAATGACGGACCCGGTGTGAGATTGCTCGCATCCGCGCGGGGGCCGTCGTTGTAAAACCCGCATAAACCCAGACCTGATAGCCGGGGGCTATGGGAACCACATCCACGATGACTTGGACGAGGGGAAACCACCCTACCTAGCGTCGAGACGTGACTGCCACGATTGAGCGCGGCGCCGCCACAGCGCCGGTCAAACCCTCCGGGTCCGCCAAGACCCCATCCCCCAGGAGGTCAGGCGGCTTCCTGGGCTCGTCCAACGGTAAGAAGGCCGTGATGGCCGTCACCGGTGCCATCCTGGTGCTCTTCCTGGTCGGCCACATGGCCGGCAACCTCAAGAGCTTCTTCGGCGCCGAGGCGTTCAACACCTACGCCGAGTTCCTGCGGACGATGGGCGAGCCGCTCGTGCCGCGCAGGGTTCTGCTCACCCTCGTCGAGGTCGTGCTGTTCGCCTCCGTCGTACTGCACATGTGGTCGGCCGTGTCCCTGGCCCGCAGGGCGAACAAGGCCCGCCCGGTCAAGTACGCGGCCAAGCGCAAGTCCCAGGCCAGCGGCTACGCCACCCACGTCATGCGCTGGGGCGGCCTGACCATCCTCCTCTTCGTCGTCTGGCACCTGCTCGACCTGACCTTCGGCGTGGTCAACCCGGCCGGTTGGGACGGCACGCCCTACGACAGGCTGGTCGAGGGGTTCGCGACGTCGCGCTGGTGGGTGACCGCCTTCTACGTGCTCGCCGTCGTCATGGTCGGCCTGCACCTGCGGCACGGCCTGTGGAGCGCCTTCCAGACGCTCGGCCTCGCGGGCTCGCGCAGCTACCGCCCGCTGAAGGCCGTCGCGGCCGTGGTCTCCGCCGTGCTGGTGCTCGGCTTCCTCGCCGTCCCCGTCGCGGTCATGATCGGAGTTGTCAAGTGACGAAGTACACCCTCGGTGAGCCGATCCGCGACACCAAGGCCCCCGAGGGGCCGATCGAGGATCGCTGGGAGAAGCGCAAGTTCGGCGCCAAGCTCGTCAACCCGGCCAACAAGCGCAAGCTGCACGTCATCGTGGTCGGCACCGGCCTGGCGGGCGGTTCGGCCGCCGCGACCCTCGGTGAACTCGGCTACAACGTCACCTCCTTCTGCTACCAGGACTCGCCCAGGCGCGCCCACTCGATCGCCGCCCAGGGCGGCATCAACGCGGCCAAGAACTACCGGGGTGACGGCGACTCGATCTACCGGCTGTTCTACGACACGGTCAAGGGCGGCGACTTCCGGGCCCGTGAGTCGAACGTCTACCGGCTCGCCCAGGTCAGCGTGAACATCATCGACCAGGCGGTCGCCCAGGGCGTGCCGTTCGCCCGTGAGTACGGCGGCCTGCTCGACACCCGCTCCTTCGGCGGCGCCCAGGTCTCCCGCACCTTCTACGCCAGGGGCCAGACGGGCCAGCAGCTGCTGCTGGGCGCCTACCAGGCGCTCGAACGGCAGATCGCCGCGGGGACCGTGAAGATGAACACCCGTCACGAGATGCTCGACCTGATCGTCTCCGACGGCAGGGCGCGGGGCGTCATCGTCAGGGACATGGTCACCGGGGAGATCGAGCGGCACGTGGCCGACGCGGTCGTGCTGGCCAGCGGCGGCTACGGGAACGTCTTCTTCCTGTCGACCAACGCCAAGGGCTGCAACACCACGGCCATCTGGCGCGCGCACCGGCGTGGCGCGATGTTCGCCAACCCCTGCTACACCCAGATCCACCCGACCTGCATCCCGGTCAGCGGCGACTACCAGTCCAAGCTGACGCTGATGTCGGAGTCGCTGCGCAACGACGGCCGCGTGTGGGTGCCGGTCAAGGCGGGCGACGACCGCCCGGCGGCGCGGATCCCCGAGGACGAGCGCGACTACTACCTGGAGCGCATCTACCCGGCCTTCGGCAACCTGGTCCCGCGTGACATCGCCTCCCGCGCCGCGAAGAACGTCTGCGACGAGGGCAGGGGTGTCGGCCCCGGCGGCCTGGGCGTCTACCTCGACTTCGCCGACGCGATCCGCCGTCTCGGCCGTGACGCGGTCGAGAAGAAGTACGGCAACCTCTTCGAGATGTACGAGCGCATCACCGGCGAGGACCCCTACACCCAGCCGATGCGCATCTACCCGGCCGTCCACTACACCATGGGCGGCCTGTGGGTGGACTACGACCTGCAGTCCACGATCCCCGGCCTGTTCGTGATCGGTGAGGCCAACTTCTCCGACCACGGCGCCAACCGCCTCGGCGCCTCGGCGCTGATGCAGGGCCTGGCGGACGGTTACTTCGTGCTGCCGACGACCATCGGCGACTACCTCGCCAACGGCCCCTACGGTGAGGTCGAGGAGCAGGCCGTCGCCGACGCGGAGACCGCGGTACGCGAGAAGATCGCGAAGCTGCTCGCTGTCAACGGCGACCGTACCCCGGACTCCTACCACCGTGAGCTGGGCAAGCTCATGTGGGACTACTGCGGCATGGAGCGCACCGAGGAGTCGCTGCGCAAGGCGCTCGAACGCATCCCCGAGCTGCGTGAGGAGTTCTGGAGGAACGTCAAGGTCTCCGGGACGGCCGAGGAGCTCAACCAGGTGCTCGAAAGGGCCGGGCGGGTCGCCGACTTCTTCGACCTGGCCGAGCTGATGTGTCTCGACGCGCTGCACCGCACCGAGTCGTGCGGCGGACACTTCCGCGCCGAGTCGCAGGACGCCGACGGTGAGGCCCTGCGCGACGACGAGAACTTCGCCTACGTCGCGGCCTGGGAGTACGGCGAGCAGGGCCCAGTCCTGCACAAGGAAGAGCTCGACTACGAGTACGTCAAGATGAGCCAGCGGAGCTACAAGTGAGCGCCTCCCGCGTGGCTCCAGACCGACGAGTGGTCCGTACAGCGAACGAGGAGCGGTAAGCGAGCCATGGGTATGAACCTGACACTCAAGGTCTGGCGCCAGAAGGGCCCCCAGGACGAGGGGCGGATGGTCACCTACCGTGTCGAGGACGTCTCGCCGGACATGTCCTTCCTGGAGATGCTCGACGTGCTCAACGAGCGTCTCATCCTGGAGGGCGACGACCCGATCGCCTTCGACCACGACTGCCGCGAGGGCATCTGCGGCATGTGCGGCATGGTCATCAACGGCGTGGCGCACGGCGAGCAGGTGGCGACCACCACCTGTCAGCTGCACATGCGGCACTTCGCGGACAACGCGGTCATCACCATCGAGCCGTGGCGCGCGGCGCCGTTCCCGGTGGTCAAGGACCTGGTCGTGGACCGCTCCGCGTTCGACCGGATCATCCAGGCGGGCGGTTTCGTCTCCGTTCCCGCCGGGTCGGCCCCCGACGCGCACAGCGTCCCGGTGAAGAAGGACGACGCCGACGCGGCCTTCGACGCGGCGACCTGCATCGGCTGCGGCGCCTGCGTCGCGGCCTGCCCGAACGGCTCGGCGTCGCTGTTCACCGCGGCCAAGATCACGCACCTGGGCCTGCTGCCGCAGGGCCAGCCCGAGCGTGACGCCCGCGCCAGGGCCATGGTCGAGCAGATGGACGCCGAGGGCTTCGGCGGCTGCACCAACACCGGCGAGTGCACGGCGGTCTGCCCCAAGGGCATCCCGCTGGACACCATCGCCAGGATGAACCACGACTACCTCAAGGCCTCCAGGTAGGCCCCACAGCCAAGAAGGCCCGGTTCCCCGTGGGGGCCGGGCCTTCGCCTGCCGTCCGGCGGCCGCGGCGACAAGACCGGATGAAGGCCGTCGCCCCCTAAGGGATCCCCGAGGTTTTCCAGGGACATCCCTGATGCGTGTTCGTGGGGTCGTTGGGAGGATCATCGGGTGAAGAAGATCGTGGCAGGCGGGGGCCTGCTGACCGTCGCGGTGCTCCTGACGGGGTGTGGGCTGACGAACATCGGCTCCGCCTCCCATCATGAGACCGCGACCCACCAGGTCACCGAGAAGGTCACAAAGCTGAACGTCAGGGGCAGGTCGGGCGACGTCTCGGTGACCGAGGTAACCGGGGGCGGCGTCAAGGTCGTCGAGACGGCCCGGTGGAACGACGAGAAGCCGGAGACCACGCGCAGGGTCCAGGGGGAGACCCTGTTCGTGAGCTACAACTGCCCGTCGAGCATGGACAACTGCGGCGTCGACTACCGGATCGAGATCCCCAAGGGGACGACCGTCGATCTGCAGACGGGCTCGGGGCACGTCAGGCTCACCTCCCTGACCGGGGCGATCACCGCCGTCACGGGATCGGGCGACATCACCGGCACGGGGCTGTCGGGCAGGAAGGTCTTCACCAAGGTCGGCTCGGGAACCGCCGAGCTGGGATACACCGCCGTCCCCGACGAGGTCGAGATGCGGGGCGGTTCCGGCGACGTGACCGTCCGCCTCCCCGGCGGGCCGTACAACGTGTCGACCAGGGCGGGATCGGGTGACAGGGAGGTCTCCGTGCCGCAGGATCCGGCCTCCGCGCACAAGGTCGTGATGTCCACCGGCTCCGGCGACATCAAGGTGCTGGCCGGCTGACGCTCTTCGCGGGCGAGTTGCGCGTGATCCCTTTTATCTGAAATAAGGGGACCCGCAACTCGCTCGGAGTCAGACCACGGGGGACGTCACGTGTTAGATGCCCGGCGCCATGACGACCTCACTCCCCAGCTGATCGACTCACCGATCTGGCACGACCAGATGGTCCAGGAAGCGGGCATCCCGTTCCACGACGTGCCGCTGGTCTCGGTGGGCGGGGGACTCGGCTCCTTCACCCTCGTCGACGTGCTGAGGATCTGCGGGGTGCCCACCTCGTCCATACGCGTGCTGTCCAACAGCGACACCCCGTGGCAGAGCTGGGAGTACCTCACCCGCGTCTCCCAGCTGCCGCCTGAGGAGCGCATCCGCTCCGACGCGGGGGCCAGGCCGGACAACATCTGGGGCTTCCCGTCCTACGCCGTGCACGAGGCCTGGCGGGACAGGTCGCCCAAACTGCTCTGGCAGGTCCTGGTCGAGCCGCTCCTGACCGACTTCTTCAGTCCCAGGGCCTCGACGGTCTTCTCCACCGTCAAACGCGAGGCCGACCGCGTCTCGTACTGGGAGATGCTGCTCAAGGGGCAGGTACGGATGGTCCGCCGCAGGTTCGGGGGCGGCTACTTCACGCTCCTCACCCCTCCGGCGGGCATGACGCCGACCAAGCGGGTGGCGATCCGCTCCCGGTATGTGCACCTGGCGGTCGGTTACCCCGGCCTGAAGTTCCTTGAGGACCTCCAGTGCTTCCGGGAGACCTACAACGACTACCACCACGTCGTCAACGCCTACGAGCCGCACGAGCACGTCTACGAGTTCCTCAAGACCAGGCCGGGCACGGTGGTGGTGCGCGGCTCCGGGATCGTCGCCTCCCGGGTGCTCCAGCGGCTGATGGACGACCGGGAGCGCTACGGCCTGCACACCCAGATCGTGCACCTGCTGCGCACGTACGTGACCGGACCCCACGGCCCGAGCCCGTGGATGCGGCGCCCCGGCGGGGACGGCTGGGCCTACCAGGCGTTCACCCTGCCCAAGTCGGCCTTCGGCGGCCAGCTGAAGGCGCGGTTCCGCCGGGCGGAGGGCGCCGAACGCGCGGCGCTGGCCAAGCTCGTGGGAGGCACGACCACCCCGAAGCTGCGCCGCTGGCAGGAGCAGATGCGCCGGGGCCGGGAGGGCAACTGGTACCACGCGATCCAGGCGGTGGTCCACCGGGTCGAACCGACCCCGGACGGACGGCTGGTCAGCTTCACCAGCAGCGACGACGGCAGGGCCGGGCAGGTCGTCTCGGACTTCATCGTCGACTGCACCGGGCTTGAGGCCGACATGCCCGAGCACCGGGTCCTGGCGGACCTGCTCGAACACGGTGGAGCCCAGCGCAACGGCGCCGGTCGCCTGGCCGTCGGCAGGAACTTCGAGGTGAGCGGCGCGGGCAGCGGGGACGGCATGCTGTACGCCTCCGGTGCCGCCGTCGCGGGCAACCACTTCCCGGCGGTGGACAGCTTCCTCGGCATGCAGACCGCCGCCCTCGACATCGCCGCCGACCTCTCCCGGCGCGGGTTCTGCGCCGGGCTCGGCCCCCTGCGCTCGGTCAGCCAGTGGTTCAAGTGGGCCGCGGGCCGTCCCATCTGAGGAGTTCACGTCGTGATCCCCACCCTCGCCGGTCGTCTCCAGACCCGGATCTTCCTGCTCGCCACCGTCGGCGTGGTCCTCACGGCGCTGGTCGTGCCGGTGCTGCCGGGCACGAGAGGCCCCATGTCCAGGACGTACGGCGTCGCCTACCTCATCCTGCTCGCGGTCGCCGTCGTCGGCCTGCTCTGGGAGCTGCTCTACCACCTGCTGATGCAGTTCCGCTGGGACAAGGACTGGCCGACGCTCTTCGGGCTGCTCACGATCGTCCCCGAGGGCCTGCTCATGTGGGTCCTGCTGGACCAGAGGCTGATCCCCGGCATCACCCGCCCGGTGGCCTTCTCGACGTTCGCGACCATGTTCACGGTCGTCTGGATCGGCCAGTGGCTGTTCGCCAACGGCCCGATGCGGGTGCTGTCGGTCCACTGGCGGCTGCGCGGCGGCCGGATCATCTGACCCACAAGCGGTTCACAAGTCACGGATGATGCACTGTTCGACGAACCAAGGCGGTGCGGAACGCATCGAACAAGCAGACATCTCGCGGCAGTGACCGAAACCCGATCGGGCCCATCTCCCGGGTGTCACCCCCCTGACGATCGTGATCCCGAGGGAACTCATGAGCAAACGGCCCGTGGGCGGCATCGACTTCGCCCACCCCCTGGCTTTCTGGACCGGATTTCTCACCTGCGTGGCGGGGGTGGCGCTGCACATCCCGATGTACGTGCACGCCGCGGACATGGGCTTCCACATGGCGGGCATGCCGATGGACATCCCGATGACGGTCGGCATGGCGTTGATCGTCGTCGGGCTGGCGGTGACCACGTACGGGCTCGTCCCGCGTGATCTCAAGGCCGCGAGGCAGGCCGGTGAGGTGCGCATCCGTACCTCCGACGACGCCGGGCTCCGCCCCGCGCACATCGGTCTGATCCTCGTGATGACCGCCGCGGTGACCATCGACGCGATGAAGCCGATCACGCTGGCGTTCGTGGCCCCGGGCATGGGCAAGGAGTACGGCCTCAAGTCGGCCCTCAACCCGGGCGGCGACCTGCCCGTCGCGCTCCTTCCGCTGTTCGGCCTGACGGGAACGGTCCTGGGGTCGTTCCTGTGGGGATGGCTCGGCGACCGGATCGGACGGCGGGCGGCCATCCTGCTGGCCGGGGTGATGTTCGTGGCGACCGCGATCTGCGGGGCGATGCCGTCCTTCGGATGGAACCTGGTGATGTGCCTGGTCATGGGACTCGCCGCGGGCGGCATGCTGCCCATCACCTTCTCGCTGCTGGCCGAGACGATCCCGGGACGGCACCGGGGCTGGGTCATGGTGCTCATCGGCGGCAACCTGGCCCTGGCGTACGCCATGACGAGCTGGCTGTCGTCCGAGCTCATCCCCGTCTACTCGTGGCGGTCGCTGTGGCTGCTGGGCATCCCCACCGGAGTGGTGCTCATCCTGCTGAACCGCTGGATCCCCGAGTCGCCCCGGTTCCTGCTGGCCCACGGCCGTGAGGAGGAGGCGCGGGCCATCATGGTCAGGTACGGTTCCACGGAGGCGGCCGAGGCCAAGATCGAGCGGGCCGTCACCGAGGAGAGCGCCGCGGACAAGGGCGGTTACACGCCGCTGTTCCACCGTCCCTTCACCGGCCTCAGCGTCGCGGTGGTGATCCTGGGGCTGAGCGTCGGGCTGGTCACCTACGGTTTCCAGCTCTGGATCCCCTCCAACCTGCAAAAGCTCGGCCTCGCCCAGCAGGCCGCCGACCGCGCGCTGCGGGACTCGGCGCTACTGGGTCTGCCGCTGGTCTTCGTCGCCGCCGCGATGTACGGGCTGTGGAGCGCGAAGAAGACCATCGTCGTGCTGAGCGCCCTGGTGGCCGCCGCCCTGCTGGCCTTCTCCGTGGCGGGGGATTCGCTGGTGCACGACGAAACCTGGCTGTACGTGCTGCTCGCGGGCCCGATCGTCGGCACCGCCACGATCGCCGCGGTGGTGGCGGCCTACAGTTCGGAGATCTACCCGACCCGGATCCGCTCGCGTGGCTCCGGCCTGTCCGCCGGGGTCGGCAAGTTCGGCGGGGTCGCGGTCACGGCCGTCCTGGTCGCCGGGGTCACGGTCCCCTCCATCGGCGCCACCGCCCTCCTGGGCGCGGTTCCCCTGGTCCTGGCGGTCCTGGCGGTCGCCCTCTTCGGCGTCGAGACCCGCAAGGCGAAGCCGCTGGGAACGACCGCGTAATCTCCCCCGTCTGTCGTGACACCGTTCTGCGAGCCGCCGCGCGGCTCGCCGTTCGGTACGGCCCCCATGCCACCGGTGCGCCGCTGATGCGCCGCCGGTGCCGGCTGACCGCGGCGCGTTCTGCGTTTCGTCCGTCCACGGCGGCGCGCCGGCCGCCGTCTTTCACGTCGGCTCGGGAAGGCGAAGCGCCCCGTGCCGGACGAACCCTTTCCGGAAACCCGCGCGGCCGGTTTCCGGATAACCCGTATCGGCGTCGTGAAAACAATGTGAGTCAATGCCGTTCGCGCTCTCGGGCGCATGACCGGCGGCGGAGGAGCACATGTCCGAGGGCGGTCCGTGAGGCCGTCCGGCGTGTGCACAGGAATGCCGAATTTCCGGCGGAACCCGCCCGCCGCCGGTCACGATGTTTATCGGCTACCTTTTATTCGGCGGTAACGGCCGCCTCTTATCTAGCAGTAGCAGGTCCTGACGTCGCACCCGCATCCGCTCTGGCAGTACGCGTCACAGGGGGCGTTCCAGCCGCATCCGAAGATGTCCTTGCACTCCCAGCAGCTGGAGTAGCTTTTGATCACGACGGGGCCGCAGGCCGCCGAGGCCTCGACCCGGGGCACGAACATGCCAAGGAGACTGCTTCCCATTGCTTCGAGCTTCTTGAGCACGGCACTTCCTTTCGGCTGGGTTTACACATATGGCGCCGGTCATGCCGATGATTACAAACGAATTTTGTGTTTGCAACGGGCTTTATTGCGAGTTTGTCGTAACAGTGATTTCTGATGATGTCAACACTTGATGGCCGTGTATTCGGATGCCATACTGAAATTCAATTGTTGATCATGTGGAGGGCGTCCGGTGCAATATCTGGCGATCGGGCTCCGCTGTGTCATCGGCGCCGTGTTCCTAATATCTTCGACGGGCAAGCTCATCGGGCGCGACACGTTCGGTGACTTCGTTGCTTCCATACGTGATATGCATTTGGTGCCGCCGGCCTCGGTGCGTTCCCTCGCTCGAATTGTGCTGGGCGCCGAACTCGCGACATGGATGTTGCTCGCGACACCCACACCCGTCACCGGCGTCGCCGGATTCGTGGTCGCGGCGGGACTGCTCGCCGTGTTCACGGTGGTCGTCGTTCTTGTGGTGCGCAGAGGGACGCGGGCGGCGTGCCGGTGTTTCGGGGCGTCCTCCGTCCCGATGGGGCCGCGCCAGGCCGTAAGGAACGTGATTCTCGCCGCGGTCGCCGTCGTCGGCGTGATCGGGACCTTGACACCGCAGAAAGGCCTGGAGACCGCTGGAGTGCTGATCGCCGTCCTCGGCGGGACGATGCTCGGCGTGCTGGTCACCGCACTCGACGACATATTCGAGCTTTTCCAACCAATGAACAAGGGTATTGGGCGTCGCCCATCCCCTCCGGCAGTCGGTTGAAGGAGGACGTCATGCCTTTTGTGATCGCGGCCCTGGTGCTCGTCGGGACGCTCTGCGTACTGAATCTGCTCCTTTCGGTAGGGGTGATCAAACGCCTCCGGGAACACACGGAACTGCTGTCCAAGCCCGGCCACGGAAAAGTCATGCCCTCTCTCGGGGTGGGTGAGGAGGTCGGCGAATTCCTCACCTCGACCGTTGACGGTGGAACGTTGAGCAGGGAATCGCTGGCCGACGACACGGTGGTCGGGTTCTTCTCGCCGAACTGCGGCCCCTGCCGGGAACAACTGCCGAGGTTCGTGGAGTACAGCGGGGCGCTGCCCGGCGGGCGGGGCCGCGTGGTCGCGGTCGTGCTCAGCCACGACGCGGACGAGGCGAACGCCCTTGTCGCCGATCTGGCGCCGGTGGCCTCCGTGGTCGTCGAGACCTCCTCGGGCCCCCTCAGCAAGGCTTTCAAGATCAAGGCCTACCCGACCGTGCTCCGGGTGGCGGCGCGGGGAGGCAGACTCGTGGTCACCGACGAGGCCGTGGACCTGGGGCAGACGGCCACCGCCGTGGCATGAGCCGTACGCGACCCTCCGGGCGGCCACGGGCCTCCGGTGAGAGCCGGACGGACGGCGAGCCGGAGCACATGAACGCTCTGACCGTGACGCGCCGGATCGCCGGCTCCTGGGCGCTCACGGCCAGGGCCGCACCGGGAATCCTCACCCTGTACTGCCTCGTCACGCTGGTCACCGGTGCGCTGCCGGTCGCGACCGCCTGGCTGACCAAACTGGTGCTGGACGCCCTGGTCGGCGGCGCCTCCGCGAGCGCACTGGTCGCGCTGACCGCGGGGATCGCGGCGGCGGCCGTCGTCACCGGGACCCTGCCGCAGGCCACCCAGTATCTACGGACCGAGATGAACCGCCGGGTCGGGCTGCTCGCACAGGACCGGCTCTTCACCGCGGTGGAGGGTTTCACCGGGTTGGGCCGGTTCGAGAATCCGGGTTTCCTGGACCGGCTGCGCATCGCCCAGCAGTCCAGCGACATGCCGAACCAGGTGGTGGACGGAGCGCTGGGCATCGCCCGCGGGACGATCACTATCGTGGGCTTCCTCGTGTCGCTGACGGTGCTCAGCCCGCTGATGGCCGTCCTGGTGCCGCTGTCGGGAGTGCCGTCGCTGCTCGCGGAGATCGCGATGTCGAGGCGGCGTTCCCGGATGTTCTGGAAGGTCGGCCCGATCGAACGGCGGGAGTTCTTCTACGCCGAGTTGCTGTCCAGCGTGGAGGCCGCGAAGGAGGTGCGGCTGTTCGGCATCGGTCCTCTGCTGCGCAGGCGCATGACGGACGAACGGCGTGCCGCCAACGCCGCGAGACGGACGGTGGACAGGCGGGAGGTCGCGGTCCAGGCCGCGCTCAACCTGCTCACCGCGCTGGTGTTCGGCGGGGGCCTGTTCTGGGCGGTGGATGCGGCGCGATCGGGAGGACTTTCGGTCGGTGACGTCACCGTCTTCGTGGCGGCGGTGACGAGCCTGCAGGCGGCCCTCGCCGGTCTGGCCAGGGACATCGCACGGTCACATCACGCCCTGACGATGTTCGGCCACTACACGGCGGTGATCACGGCGCCCCCGGATCTGCCGCTCGTTCCGCGGGCCCCGGCGCCGCCACGGATGCGGTACGGGATCGAACTGCGTGATGTGTGGTTCCGCTACTCCGAGGAGCACCCCTGGGTGCTGCGCGGGGTCAGTCTGCGCGTCCCCCACGGCAGGACGGTCGCGCTCGTCGGGCTGAACGGCTCGGGCAAGTCCACGCTGGTGAAGCTGCTGTGCCGGTTCTACGACCCGACCAGGGGCTCCATCCTGTGGGACGGGCAGGACATCCGTGACGTCGACGTGGCCGGACTGCGGGACAGGATCAGTGCGGTCTTCCAGGACTACATGCACTACGACATGACGGCCGCGGAGAACATCGCCCTTGGGGACCCCGCTGTCTGGGACGACCGGGAACGCGTCCGGTCCGCGGCGGAACGGGCCGGTGTCCACGACACGCTCGCCGGACTGCCCCACGGATACGACACCCCGCTGACGCGGATCTTCTTCTCTGAGTCGGAGAAGAACGACTCGGAGGTCGGCACGATGCTGTCCGGCGGACAGTGGCAGCGGCTCGCGCTGGCCCGCGCGCTCCTGCGCGACGGGCGGGACCTGATGATCCTCGACGAGCCCTCGGCGGGGCTGGACGCCGAGGCCGAGCACGAGATCCACGCCTCGCTCACCGCGCACCGCGCGGAGCGGACCAGTCTGTTGATCTCACATCGGCTCAGCGCGGTGCGTGACGCCGACCTCATCGTCGTGCTCCGCGACGGGCGGATAGTGGAGCAGGGTGACCATGCCCGGCTGATGGCCGACGGCGGAGAGTACGCGCGGTTGTTCGCGCTTCAGTCGTCCGGTTACCGGGATCCCGCCGCCGAAGGGCCGGCGCTGACGGCGGGAGGCGCGGGATGACCGCCGACGCCGGCCCTCGTCGTCCCGGTCGCGAGCGCGTGATGGGGGAGACCGGGGCGCCGGCCGGCGGTCCGGGGCGGGGCCGCGCGCCGGCGGTCTCCATCCGGCCGCCGCGTGCCCGGACGCTGACGGTGATCGGTGTGCTCCTCCTGTGGGGAGGGACGGTCGCGTTCCTCGTCAGGGGAGCGTGGGGATGGGCGGTGGCCTGCGGCGCGTCGGCGTCGGTTCTCGGTCTGGGCCTGCTCACCTCCGCGGTGATGGCCCGCGGGCTGGTCGCGGTGACGGTGCGGGGGTCGAGCATGAAACCCGCCTACCGGGACGGAGACCGCGTCGTCGCGCGGCGTGGCCGCCCCCTGAGGGCCGGACAGGTGGTCGTGGTGGAGCAGCCGACGCCCGAACGTGAATGGCCTGATCCGCCGGTGCCGCCGGGGGCCGGTGAGGCGTCGATGTCCGGAAGGCGCTGGATGATCAAACGGATCGTCGCGGTTCCCGGCGACGCCGTCCCGCGCGCCCGGGTTCCCGCGCTGTCCGACGCGCCGGAGGATCGTGTACCGCCGGGCAGGCTGGTTCTCCTGGGTGACAACCAGGAGGCCAGTTACGACTCCCGGCACGTGGGTTACTTTCCCGCGGAGCGTGTCCTCGGAGTCGTACTGCGCCCACTCCATCGGCGCGGTTTTCGAATCCGAAGTGCGGGCCGATAATTCGCTTTTCATGCCATCCGAAAGGTTGGGAAAGGGGCGGAACGCTCGGGAGGTCCGAAGGCATGGGGACGGCCTGCCGGCGTGTTTCCGCTTCGGATCGAGGTGGGGGTGTGCGGCGGCTGGAAGTACTTCAATATCTGCTACGAATGCCCGGTTTCACGCCCGAGCGGAACGTGTCGCACGCCCTGTTACGGATGATGTGCCGCCGGTCGTGGGGGTGGTCACGGTAAGTCTTGCCGCGTGAACGCAGAGGTGTGCCGAGCCGATGGGAATGGCGGCATGTCAGATATATTCTCGGCACGTATGGGGCTCTCTGGCGACAAATGACCACTTTTCATCGCCAGTTCTAATGGAAATGATGTTGAATGTCGACTTGGGGCGCCCTTATTCGTATATGGTCGCTCCATCGGCATGATCACCTTTGGTGGACACCGGAGGTGAGCCGTCCCCGGGCCGTCACGATCCGCGGTGGCCGGGAGGCCGGCGTCCCCCTACTGAGCGACGGTTGGATTTCGCGTGGTCACGGCATTGGAATCCCGGCAGGAGCGCCTTTCCCGGTATAGGTGGATTCGCGGGAGTCTTTTCCGGCATCGCTTGTTCGCGGTGGTCGTGACCCTCGCCCTGGGGCTCAGGGCGCTGACGATGCTGGGATTCCGGCCCGGACGGATCTACTGGTACGACACGTACACATACCTTCAGCTCGCCTACGAGCTGACGCCCAGGGAGGATCTGAACCCGAACGGCTACCCCTTCCTGCTCCGGTTGCTCATGCCCTTTCACAGCATTCCGGTGGTCGTGGGAGTCCAGCACGCGATGGGACTGGGCGTCGGCGTGATGATCTACGCCCTGCTTCGCCGTAAGGGTGTTCCCGCCTGGGGGGCGGCGGCCGCGGCCGTCCCGGTGCTGTTCGACACCTCGTTCCTGCGGCTTGAGCACGCCGTGCTCGGCGACACGTTGTTCGTCTTCCTGCTGGTCGCCGCGACCGTGCTGCTGTCCTGGTCGTCCGCTCCGCCGCTCTGGGCGGGGGCGACGGCGGGCGTGTTCCTGGCGTGGGCCGCGCTCACCAGGACCGTCGGGCTGCCGATCTTCCTGGTCGCCCTCGGCTGGCTGGCCGTACGCCGTGTCGGGTGGCGCCCGCTGGTCGTCACGGCGCTCGCCGGCGCGCTTCCGCTGCTGTCGTACGCCGCCTGGTACCAGGCCGAGTACGGACGCTTCAAACTGGTCGGCGGTGACGGGGCGGCGCTCTGGGCGCGTGTCATGACCTTCGCCGACTGCGACGTGATCAAACCGCCGCCCGCCGAGGCGCCGCTGTGTCCCAACGGGACGTGGCGGGACGCGGCGGAGGGCTACTACTGGGCGCCCGAGGCGTCGCTCAACCGCATGCCGGGAGGCCGGAAGGAGAACGACTCGCTCGCCCGGTCATTCGCGGTCCATGCCGTCCTCGCGCAGCCTCTGGACTATCTGCGGACCGTCGCCGGTGACGTCTCGCTGGCCTTCCACTGGACCCCGGCGGACCATCCGATGCGGATGTCCGGGCCGCTCAGCCTGTGGGGAGGCGTGGCGGCGCCGGCCGTTCCCGACTGGGCCCGTTCGTACCTGCGGAGATACGCGCCGGGCGTCACCGGGGAGTACGAGGCGGTCCAGCCGTACGCCGGGTTCCTGCAGGCCTTTCAGAACCCCTCCTACCTGCGTGGGCCGTTCCTCGGGGTGATCCTTCTGCTGGGGGCGGCGGGCCTGCGCCGTAAGGATGTGCTGCTGCCGTGGGGGACGGCGGTGGTTCTGCTGGTGCTGCCCGTCGCCGTGCTCGATTTCGATCACCGTTACGTGCTTCCCGTCGTGCCGTTCGCGTGCCTCGCCGCGGCCCTTGCGGTTTCCGCGCGCTTCCGGGCCGGTTAGGACCGGGCCGGAGAGAGGCCCGGTCCCCGGCCCGGCCTATGCCCGGGAGGCGCCGCCCTGATCCTGGCCGAGCTCCGCGACGATCTCCCGGCGCAGCGCCCCCGTGTCGATGCCGGCGTCGGTGATGACGCGGGAGCCCAGCCCTCTGCCCTCACGGAGGATGCCGAGCAGCAGGTGGCCGTCGCGGATGCCCTTCTGCTTGAGCGCCAGCGTCTCGCGCAGGGAAAGCTCCAGGGCCTTCTTGGCCTGTGGGGTGAAGGGGATGTGCCGTCCGCTGCGGAGCCCGTTCCTGGTCGTGACGGGGTCGCGGTCGAGGGAGCCGGGCCCGAAGGCGGCCTCGACCCTCTCCCTGATGGCCGACAGGTCGATGCCGATCGTTTCGAGGGCCTCGGCGTCGAGGGCGGTGGCGCGTCTGACGGGGGTGAGCCGTACGACGGCCCGGTAGGCGCGTTCGTAGTCGAGGCCGTGCCCGGTCAGCACCCGGGTGACCATGCAGGAACGCTGGTCGAGCAGGCCGAGCAGGATGTGCTCGGTGCCGCAGCGGTCGTGGCGCAGTCGTCTGGCGTTCTCCTGGGCGAGGGTGACCGCCTGGCGGCTCTCCTGGTGGAACCGTTCGAACATCGCTACCTCTCCCGTCTCAGCAGCCCGCGGCCACCGGCGTACTTCTTGTGGACCGCCTGCCTCGTCACCTCAAGGCAGTGGGCGATCTCCTGCCAGGACCAGCCCTGTTGTCTGGCGTTCTCGACCTGGAGGGCCTCCAGCCGATCGACGAGGATCCGCAACGCCCGTACGGCCCGCAGGCCGACGGCCGGGTCGCGGCTGCCCGCGTCCGAGGCCAGCTGTGCCGTGTCGCTCATGTATGTCAATGTAAGTTGACGCCATCGAGATGTCAACCTTGATTGACGAGGCCCGTCTCACGGTCAGAAAACGGTTTGCCGGGTGATCGTGGGGTTTGTCAGCCTGGTAGGGCTATGCGTTCCCTGCCTGCCGCTGATCCCGGCGATCCCGATTCCCGAAGTCCCTTCCGATATCTCCTCTGGACCGCCCGCTCGCAGGCCGGTCCCCTGCTCATCGGCATCGGCTACGCCATCCTGTGGTGGACCTCGATGGCCCTGATCCCCGCCGCGATCGGTCGCAGCGTGGACGCCATCTGGAACCAGGACATGCGGAGCCTGCTCATCTGGACGGCGGTCGTGTTCGGCCTGGGAGTGGCGCAGGCGGTGACGAGCACCCTTCGTCACCGGATGGCCGTCTTCAACTGGCTGTCCGCCGCCTACCGCACGGTCCAGGTCACCGTCAGGCAGGCCACCAGGCTGGGGGCGACCCTGCCCAAGCGGGTGTCGACCGGCGAGGTGGTCAGCGTCGGCAACTCCGACATCGCCCACATCGGCAACGCGATGGACATCCTCCTGCGGGGCACGGGGGCGGTCGTCGCCGTCGTCACGGTCACCGTCATCCTCATCAGCACCTCGCCCGCGCTCGGACTGACCGTGCTCGTCGGCGTTCCGATCATGGCCGTCGCGGTCGGCCCCCTGCTCAGGCCGCTGCACCGGCGCCAGCACGCCCACCGTGACCTCCAGGGGGAGCTCTCGACCAGGGCCGCCGACATCGTCGCCGGCCTGCGCGTGCTGCGTGGCGTCGGCGGCGAGCAGATCTTCGCCGAGCGCTACGCGGAGGAGTCCCAGAAGGTACGGCGGGCGGGCGTGCGGGTCGCCGCGATCGAGGCGACCCTTGAGGGAGCCCAGGTCCTGCTGCCCGGCCTGCTGATCGCGGGCGTGACCTGGCTCGGCGCCAGGTTCGCGCTCAGCGGGGAGATCACCGTGGGCCAGCTCGTGGCCTTCTACGGCTACGCCGCCTTCCTGATCTCCCCGCTGCGCACGCTCACCGAGACCGCGGACAAGCTGACCAAGGGACACGTGGCCGCCCGCAGGGTGGTGCGGATCCTCAACCTGCGGCCCGAGATCACCGGCGGCACCGGGACCTCGCCCGGCGGCCTGCTGCGTGACGTCGCCTCCGGCGTCGCCGTACGCCCGGGTGCCCTCACAGCCGTCGTCTCGGCCGTCCCCGAGGAGAGCGCGACGATCGCCGACCGGCTCGGCCGGTACGCCGACGGCGACGTGGACTTCGGCGACGTACCGCTGGACAGTCTGCCGGTCGCCGAGGTCCGCCGCCGGATCCTGGTCGCCGACAACGAGGCCGGGATGTTCGCCGGGGTGCTCAGGGACGAGCTGGACGTGACCGGGACGGCCTCCGAGGAGACGATCAACCGCGCCCTGCGCGCCGCGTGCGCCGAGGACGTCGTCGAGGCGCTGCCCGGTGGTCTCGACGCGGCCGTCGCCGAGGCGGGCCGGGAGTTCTCCGGCGGCCAGCGGCAGCGGCTGCGGCTGGCCAGGGCGCTGGCCGCCGACCCCGAGGTGCTCATCCTCATCGAGCCGACCAGCGCGGTCGACGCGCACAGCGAGGCGCGCATCGCCGTACGGCTGGCGGAGGCCAGGGCGGGCAGAACCACCCTCGTCTGCACCACGAGCCCGTTGGTGCTCGACCACGCCGATCACGTGGTCTACGTGGAGGAGGGCGTCGCGCGGGCCCAGGGCACCCACAGGGAACTGCTGGCCGTCAGCGCGGACTACCGCGCCGTCGTCACCAGGGGAGAGGAGGAGTCCACGCGGCCCCCGGAACCCGCCGGCGCCGGACGCGGGAACCCAGGAAAGGAGGCCGCGTGAGCGGGCAGATCCTCCCGGTCGCCGACCGGGCACAGGTACGGGCCTACGCCCGCAGACTCACCCTGAAGTATCCCGGCACGCTGTCGGCGGCCCTCGGCCTGCACGGCCTGGCCGCGGCGGCGGGCCTGGTCGTGCCGTGGATGCTCGGCGACCTCGTCCACGGCATCAAGAACGGCACGGGGATCGACGTCACCGTGGTCGCGCTGGCCATCGCGGGCTTCCTCGCCGCGCAGGGGGTGCTCGTCAGGTTCGCGGTCTACGTCTCCTCACGGCTCGGGGAGAAGGTCCTCGCCGAGCTGCGCGAGGAGTTCGTCGGCCGGGTCCTCGCCCTGCCGCTGTCCACGGTCGAGCGCGCGGGGTCCGGCGACCTGATCACCCGCACCTCACGGGACGTGGACACCCTCTCCCGCAGCGTGCGGCACGCCGTACCGGAGACGGTGATCGCCCTGGTGGCCTTCGTGATCACCGCGGGGGCGCTGATACTGACCGGGCCGTTGCTCGTGCTGCCCGCGCTGCTGGTCGTACCGCTGCTGTGGATCTCGACGCGGTGGTACCTCAGGCGGGCGCGGGACGGCTACCTGCGGGAGAACGCCGCCTACGCGGACATGACCGAGGGGCTGGCCGAGACGGTCGGCGGCGCCCGTACCGTCGAGGCCCTGGGACTCCAGGAGCGCAGGCGGCGCCGTACGGACGTCGACATCGCCAGGTCGTGGGCGGCCGAACGCTACACCCTCGGGCTGCGCATGGTGTGGTTCCCGGCCGTCGAGTTCGGTTACGTGCTCCCGATCGTGACGACGCTGCTGGCCGGGGGTGTCTTCTACATCCAGGGCTGGGTCACGATCGCCCAGGTGACGGCGGCCACGCTGTACGTGCAGCAGCTTGCCGACCCGCTCGACCGGCTGATGTCGTGGGTGGACGAACTCCAGGTGGGCGGCGCCTCCATGGCCCGGCTGCTCGGCGTCGCCGAGGTGCCCGACGACCGGGAGGCCGGTTCCGAGGCTCCCGAGGGGGAGGAGTTGCGGGCCGAGGACGTCCGCTACGCCTACCGCGAGGGGCACGACGTGCTGCACGGCGTCGACCTGGTGGTCAGGCCGGGGGAGCGGCTGGCCATGGTCGGTCCCTCCGGGGCGGGCAAGTCGACGCTCGGCCGCCTGCTCGCGGGCGTCCACGGGCCGCGGACCGGCTCGGTCACGGTCGGCGGCGCCCCGCTGGTCGAGCTCCCGCTCGACGACCTGCGCGGCCACGTCGCGCTGGTGACCCAGGAACACCACGTGTTCCGGGGCACGCTGCGGGAGAACGTGCTGATCGCCCGTCCGGACGCCGACGCGGACCAGGTCAGGGCGGCGCTTGAGGCGGTGGACGCCTGGGAGTGGGCCGCCGGTCTGCCCGACGGGCTGGACACGATGGTCGGTTCCGGCGGTGAGCCGGTCCCGCCCGCCCAGGCCCAGCAGCTCGCCCTGGCCCGGCTGGTCCTGGCCGACCCGCACACCCTCGTCCTGGACGAGGCGACCTCGCTGATCGACCCCAGGGCGGCCCGTTCCCTTGAGCGTTCGCTGGCCGCGGTGCTCGACGGCCGTACGGTGATCGCCATCGCCCACCGCCTCTACACGGCGCACGACGCCGACCGGGTCGCGGTGGTCGAGGACGGGCGGATCAGCGAACTCGGCTCCCACGACGAGCTGGTCGCCGCGGGTGGCTCCTACGCCGCCCTGTGGAGCAGCTGGCACGCCAACGGCGGAGTGAAGGAAAACCGTCCTGTCCGGTGGGGAAAGGAGGGGAACCTCCGGGTGCACCTTCCGGGGGAAACGGCTCCGCGCGACTACAGTGATCGTCACTGACAGTGGTCAGTCGAGTGCGAAAAGTCGCAGGAAAGGGGTGCCCCCGTGTCACCTGAATCGATCGCATCCGTCACGAGCTCGACGCTGGGCAGGCTCCTGGCGGGAGCCGCCCTTCTTGTCCCCGCCTTCATGATCTGTGGGGGGCCGGCCGAGGCCGCCGTGCCCGCCGTCGGTCACACCGTCACCGCGGACCCGGCCCCCGTGGCGAGCCCCTCGCCCAGCCCGACGAAGACCGGGCGGCCCGCCAAGCGGAACAGGGCCGCCGAGGACGCAGGCCAGGACGTCCGCTCGATGACCGGCGGCCACAGCGGCGGCAAGGTCGGAGGCAGGGGCGGTGGCAAGAACGGGGGCGCCACCGGCCCGCAGGGCGGGGACACCTACGACCCCGAGGCCAGTGCCGACGACGCCGCCCCCGGGGGCCGCAGCGCGGGTGCGGGCCCCGGCTCCAACACGGGCCCCGCTACCGGCCACGGCCGCAACGGCATCAAGCGGTCGGCGGGCAAGTGGCAGCGTTTCAAGTGACGCCCCAGGACTGAACGGAAGCGGCCGCCGTACCCCGGGGAGGGTACGGCGGCCGCTCCTCGTCAGGACAGGGCCTTGTTGAGGAAGTCCACCTGCAGCAGCAGGAGGTTCTCGGCCACGACCTCCTGCGGCGTCATGTGGGTGACGCCGGACAGCGGCAGCACGTTGTGCGGGCGCCCGGCGGCCAGCAGCGCGGACGACAGGCGCAGCGTGTGCGCGGCCACCACGTTGTCGTCGGCCAGGCCGTGGATCAGCAGGAGCGGGCGTTCGAGCTTCTCGGCGTCCGCGAACAGCGACGAGGCGTCGTAGTGCCCCTCGGCGGGCTGGCCGAGATAGCGCTCGGTGTAGCAGGTGTCGTAGAGCCGCCAGTCGGTCACCGGGGCTCCGGCGATGGCGGCGTGGAAGACGTCGGGCCGCCGCAGCACGGCCAGCGCCGCGAGGTAGCCGCCGAACGACCAGCCCCTGATGCCGACCCTGGACAGGTCCAGGTCGTCGGGGAAGCGCTCCGCCGCGCCGTGCAGGGCGTCCACCTGGTCGTCGAGGACCGGGGTCGCCAGGTCGTGCAGGATCTCCCGCTCGAACTCGGGGCCGCGTCCCGGGGTGCCCCGGCCGTCGGCGACCACGACCGCGAAGCCCTGGTCGGCGAACCACTGGCTGGTCAGGTAGGCGCCCGAGGCGGACAGGACACGCTGGGCGTGCGGGCCGCCGTACGGGTCCATGAGGACCGGGAGCCTCGCCGAGCCGGGCACGTGCCCTGACGGGAAGATCACGGCGGTCGACAGCTCGCGCTCGCCCGTACGGATCAGGGAGACCCGCAGGTCGAGGCCGTGGCGTTCGGCGTGGGAGGTGATGTGCCCGACGTGGCGGCCGTGGTGGGAGACGCGGGTGACCGGTCCCTCTCCGTCGAGGGTCTGGCCGGTGACCACGAGGGTCCCGCCCGCGGCCTGGCCGCTGTAGACGCCGCTGTCCTGCGGGCTGACCAGGGTGATCCGCCCGTCCTTGTAGGCCCACAGCGCGATCTCGGACGGCTCGCCGCTGGCGCGGAACAGCACCGTGTCGCCGCTGACGCCCGCGACGTCGCGGACCTGGAGGGAGGCCGGGGTGACGGGCTGGTCGCCGACGACCAGGCGGCGGCCCCCGTCGAGGTTCGTCACCCAGACGAGGGAGCCGTCCGACAGGTGGCCGGGGACGCCGGTGACGACGTCGACCCAGGCGGCGTCGGTGTCCTCGCGGACGAGGGAGGAGGTGCCGGTCTCGGGGTCGACGTCGAACAGGCGCATGGTCCGCTGGTCACGCGTCATGGTGACGATGGACAGGCCGTGGTCGTCCCAGGCGGCGTTGACGAGGTACTCGTCGGTGAAGGGCACCGGGACGCGGCCCCCGGCCAGGGACAGCACGAACAGCTCGACCTTGGCGTTGGGGGTTCCCGCCGCGGGGTAGCGCTGCTCGGTCGCGGGCCTGGCGGGGTTGGCCGGGTCGGCGATGTGCCACTTCTCGACCGGTGAGTCGTCGGCCCGCTCGACCAGTACGGCCTCGCCGGACGGAGACCACCAGTAGCCGCGCATCCGGTCCATCTCCTCGGCGGCGATGAACTCGGCCAGGCCGTAGGTCACCTCGGGCGCCTCGGGGCGGGCGAGCGCGTGGTCGACCTCGTCCTCAAGGTCCTGGACGTGGAAGGCGCCACCGGTCACGTATCCGACGTGCACACCGGTCGGGGAGAGCCGGGGGTCGATGACCGGGCCCGGGGTGCGCAGGTGGCGCACGCTCCTGGTCCGCAGGTCCACGACGTACAGGCCGCCGGAGAGGGCGAAGGCGGCCGTGGTCACCGCGGCGTCGGTGCTGTAGGCGACGATGCCGCCCGCCGACTCCCTGGCGCGCTCGCGGCGTGCCCGTTCCTCCGGCGGGAGGTTCTCCTCGTCGGCGGCGATGACCCGGGGATCGGCGATCAGCCGTTCCGTGCCGCTGGCCACGTCGAACTCCCACAGACAGGTGACCGGGTCACAGCCGCCCTTGGTCCGCAGGAAGACAATCCGCGCACCGTCGGGCGCGACCGTGAACGCACGGGGAACGCCGAGGGTGAAGCGGCGGGTCCTTGCGTGCAGCCGAGGAAAACTCTCACTCATACCAGTCATCTTGCCAGTACGGTCCCGGGAAGGGATCTCCCAGGATGGTCCAAATGAATGTGATCATGGGAGAAACTTGGGCGAGTGACGCTTACCGCGCGAATCGCTCGCTCCCCCGGGACGCCCGCCGTTCTGGCCTTCGCGTTCGTGATGTGGGGGATCGGCGTCCCCTCGTTCTGGCGTGACGAGTCGGTCAGCGTCCTGGCGGCCAGGATGTCCTTCGACGAGCTGCGCGAGCTGCTCTCCCACATCGACACCGTCCACGCGCTGTACTACCTGCTGCTACGCCCCTTCGCCGCCCTCGGCGGGGAGGTCGCGGTCAGGCTGCCCTCCGCGCTCGCGGTCGCCGGGGCGGCGGCCGGGATCACGGCCCTGGGCCGCAGGCTCTCCGCCCCCGGCTCCTGGACCGGGACCTACGCGGGCCTGGCCTACGCGCTCATCCCCATGGTCAGCCGCTACGGCCAGGAGGCACGCAGCTACGCCCTGGTCAGCGCGGTCGCGGTGGCCTCGACCCTGGTCCTGCTCGGCGAACGGCGCTCCCGCCACGCCGGTTACGGCCTGCTGATCGCCCTGCTCGGCTGGTTCCACCTCTACGCGCTGCTCCTGCTGCCCGCGCACGCCCTCGTCGTGCTCCGCCGCGGGCGACGGGAGATCCTGCCCTGGCTCGCGGCGCTCGCCGGGGCGGCGGTGCTGCTGGTTCCCCTGGTCCTCATGGCCTCCGGGCAGCGGGACGAACAGCTCTTCTGGCTGAAGACGCCCGACCTGGCGGCCCTGGCGCAGTTCGGTGTGGAGATCTCCGGAGGACCCGTCTCCTGGCAGGACTCGGGCACCCCGCCGCTGTTCCTCGCCCTCCTGGGGCTGCTCGCCCTGCTCGGCGTCTGGTACGGCAGGGCGTCGCTCACGGAGGTCGCCCTGCCGTGGGCCCTCGTCCCGGTCGCGCTGTCCTACGCGATCTCCCAGGTGTACCCGGTCTACAACCCGCGCTACGTCATGTTCGTCCTGCCCGCCCTGGCGCTGCTGGCCGGGGCCGGTCTGGCGGGGCTGCCCCGGCCGTTCTCCGGGCGGGCGCCGATCGGCCTGGCGGCCCTGGCCGCCCTCGCGGCGCTGTCCATGAGCGCCCAGCTGACCGTCAGGGGCCCCGCCAACCGCCCCGACGACCTGCGCACCCTGGCGGCCGAGCTCGGCGCCGCCGAACGCCCCGGCGACGCCGTGCTCTACGCGCCGGAACGCTTCTGGCTGTTCGTCTCCGTGTACGGCGGGCCGTACGGGAAGCTGGTGCCCTTCGACCCCGGCGCGGAGCGGGTGTGGCTGGTCTCCCGGCGGCTCCCGGGGACCGAGTGGCAGAGCGACCCCCGGCTGGCCGCCCTGAAGCGGGGCTTCACCAAGGCCGGGCCCACCCGGATATCCGGTGCGGTCCGTGTCACGCTCTACACCCGGCGGCTACCCTCGAACCATGAACGACCGCCGTCTGCTGCTCGTGCACGCCCATCCCGATGACGAGACGATCGGCACCGGCGCCACCATGGCGAAGTACGCCGCCGAGGGGGCCGGGGTGACCCTGGTGACCTGCACCCTGGGCGACGAGGGCGAGGTCATCCCGCCCGGCCTGGCCCACCTGACGTCCGACCGCGACGACGCCCTCGGCGGGCACCGGATCGGCGAGCTGGCCGCCGCCTGCGCGGCCCTCGGCGTCACCGACCACCGCTTCCTCGGCGGCCCGGGGCGCTGGCGCGACTCCGGCATGATGGGCGTGGCCTCGAACGACCACCCCGCCGCCTTCTGGCGGGCCGACCTGGACGAGGCGGCCGGAGAACTGGTCAAGGTCATCCGCGAGACGCGTCCCCAGGTCCTCGTCACCTACGACGAGAACGGCTTCTACGGCCACCCCGACCACATCCAGGCGCACCGCGTCTCGGTACGGGCCTTCGAACTGGCCGCGGACCCGGCGTTCGGCGAGGGCGAGCCGTGGCGGATCGCCAAGTTCTACGTCACCGCGGTGGCCAGGTCCACGATGCGCAGGACCGCCCAGGCGCTGGTCGAGGCCGGGACGCGCTTCCTCCCCGAGCGGGTCGAGGACCTGCCGTACGGCTGCGCCGACGAGGACGTCACCACCGAGATCGACGCCCGCGCGCACATCGAGGCCAAGTTCGCGGCGATGCGGGCGCACGCCACCCAGATCAGCGTCGAGGCCCCGTGGTACGCCCTGTCGAACGACGTCGGCCAGGAGGTGCTGGCGGTCGAGCACTACATCCTGCGCTCCGGCCTCCCCGGCTCCGGCGCTCCGGCGGCACCGGTCGAGGTCGGCGGCCTCGGCGAGCCGTACAAGCCGGAGGACGATCTCTTCGCCGGGATCGACTAGCCTCCATGGTTGTGATGGAGCAGGTCCCCACGGCCGAGCGGTCCTCGGGCAGGGCGGTCGCCGTGGCGGCGTACGCCGTCCTCTTCGTTCTCGGCCTTCTCATGGGCCTTCTGGGCGCCTTCCAGCATTCGTGGTACCTCAGGCCGACCACGGTCCCGATCTCCTCCTTCGGCTGCGTCCTGGCGCTGTTCGCCGTCTGCTACGGGGCCGGGCGGATGATGCGCGGCAAGCTGGCGGCCCTGGCCGCCGCGAGCGGCTGGCTGGTGATGACGATGATGTGGCTCTCCGGCAGACAGGAGGGCGACGTGATCATCGCCGCCGACCTGTCGGGCTACGTCTACCTCTACGGGGGCATGATCGCCGCCCTGGTGGCCGTCCTGATCACCCCGACCTCACACGGCGGCTCCTGGCTGCTGACCCGCCACTGAGGATGTCCACGTTGGCGGTGACGATCGCGCCACCGCGTCGCAGCCGCCAGGCGTAACCTCGGACTCGCGAACGGTCACGAGGCAGACGATCCGGTCATCTCCCGTACCGGAGAGCCGTTGGCTCCCCGCGGCACGGCGGCGCACAATCCTGGTATGCGGCGGTTGCATCGCGTACGGCGCACGCTCAACTACCTCAACCTGTCCACCCCGCTCGGACTGTTGCTGGTACGGCTGGGCGGCGCCAGGAGGAGGGCGGGGCCGGACGGGCTGATCCTCGCCTACGGCTACCGCATCCCGTTCCCCGTCGCCGGGGCGTTCACCGTCGGCAACGTGGTGCTGACCAGGTCGCAGGAGGGGAGTCTGACCGAGTCCCTGGTCAGGCACGAGGGCAGGCACGCCTCGCAGTACATGTTCTGCGCGGGACTGCCGATGCTTCCGCTGTACGTCGTGGCGGTGGTCGTCTCGGTGCTCGTCTGCGGCGACCCCTCCTCGTGGAACGTCTTCGAACGCCTCGCGAACCTGGAGGACGGAAACTACATCCGTAAATCACCGTGGTGGTTCAGGACGCGGTTTTAGGATTTTGTGACGGCGGAAGAGGTTGGCGGCAAACCTTCGTCATTTGGCAGGGGTCACGGTGGAGCCGGAGTCCGTCCGGCGGATAGTTTTGACGAAATTCCAGCCAGAACACGAAGGGGTGCCGTGGCCTGCTACCACCACTGTGGCTCCTTCGACCGGGTTCTCATCCGTGTCGGGCGGACCTTCGACCGGCCCGGATACGACCGGTGCGTCAAGCCCGGGATGACCCTGCCCGGCATGCCGTACGACATCGAGTACGCCTGGGCGAAGGGTCCCCGCTGAACCGACTCCGTGGCGGTGGAGACCGAGGAACATCGGGACGACGCCGTTTTCCGGGGAGACGGTCGCCGGGTTGTTCCACGTCCGGTCCTCTGGGGTGTGATCGGTCGCGGATGATTCGGTGAACATCTCCGTCGGCATTGATTCGTTCGTCGATGAACGGCGTGGGACCGGACTCCGCGGTTCTCCGTGACGGAGCGGAAACACTGTGGTGATCCACAGTGGAGGGGCCGGGCCGCGTGCGCGGTCCGGCCCCTCCGGCCTGGGGTCCCGTGCGTGCCCGAGCGCCTCGCGAACCTGGAAGACGGGAACTGGACCCGTAAATCGCCCTGGCGGTTTCGGCTTAAGTCACCTTAATGGGAATAAATCACCTCATATAGGGATCATCGCCCGGACCGGTGGTTGCCAAGGGGGTCACCCATGTCTCAGACGATCCAGCCTGAGATCTCGCCGCGCGCACCGGAACGGGCGTGGCCACGTAGCTTCAGAGACCGGCTGACCTCTCCGTTGCCCGCCTTCCAGGAACTGCTCGCCGCCATGTGGCACGGCGGGTTCCGGCCGGAGACCGGGGACGCCGACCTGATCCCGGTGACCAGGAACGGGCTGCCCAGGCCGGTGGCGACCGAGACCGTGGTCACCTGGGTCGGGCACGCGACCTACGTCCTGCAGATGGGCGGCCTGACGATCCTCACCGACCCCGTCTGGGCCAGGCGCATCCCCGGGGGCAGGCCCAGGCTCACCCCGCCCGGCGTCGCCTGGACGGACCTGCCCAGGATCGACGCCGTGGTGATCAGCCACAACCACTACGACCATCTGGACGCCCCGACCGTACGGCGCCTGCCCAGGGACACCCCCGTCCTCGTCCCGGCCAGACTGAGGCCCTGGTTCACCCGGCGGGGCTTCACCGACGTCGTCGAACTCGACTGGTGGGAGAGCACCGAGATCGGCGAGGTGTCCTTCGACTTCGTCCCCGCCCACCACTGGAGCCGCAGGTCGATCAGCGACACCTGCAGGACGCTGTGGGGCGGCTGGGTCATCAGGACCGTGGACCAGACGGTCTACTTCGCCGGGGACAGCGGGTACGGCGAGCGCTTCGCCCAGATCGGGGAGCGCTATCCGGCGGGCGTCGACCTGGCCCTGATGCCGGTCGGCGCGTTCGAGCCCCGCTGGTTCATGAAGAACTCGCACGTCGATCCGGCGCAGGCCGTACAGGCGTGCGCGGACGTCGGGGCGCGGCGGATGGCGACCATGCACTGGGGCACCTTCCTGCTGTCCGGCGAGCCGCTGCTGGCCCCGGTCGAACAGGCCCGCGCGGCATGGGCCGCGGCGGGCAGAGACCGCGCCGACCTGTGGGACCTGGCCGTCGGCGAGTCCCGTGTCCTGCCGTGAGACGGGTCACGGCGTGAGGGTCAGGGTGTCGACGGCGGCCTTTCTGACGGACTCCTCGCGGGAGAGCATCGGCGTCGTCCCGCCGTCGGCCCACAGGGGCGCCTGGTCCCAGTAGTTGGCGTGGAAGGCGTGTCCCGAGGCGCCCGTCAGGTTGATCCATCGTGACCTGTCCAGGTCGGCGAGGTCGACGACCATCCGCATCGACGGCAGCCAGCTGACCTCGTACCCCTCCTGGACGTCCCAGCCCGCGGCGTCGACCGCGTCGTCGTTGCCCGGCACCGGGAACGGGCCACGGTTGAACAGCCGTTCGACCAGAGAGATCCCCGAGGAGCCGAAGGTCTGGCTGGTCAGGGTGAGCGTGTGCACCTCACCCCAGCGCCACGCCTTGACGTCCTCGCCCAGGAGCCGCCGCAGCTCGTCGTAGCCGAGTGCCATGGCCCGGCGCAGCATGTCGTCGCGGGTCTCCCGCTGCGGCGTCCGCGTGTCGTCCCAGAACGGGTCCTCCGGCCGGTCGAGCATGACGCGGACCACCTCGAACCACCGGTCGCCGCCGGTCGGCCAGGCCACCTCCGGCAGGTCGTCGTTGAAGGTCTCGATGAGCAGGTGCCGCCAGACGGCGTTGAAGTACGCCGCGGGGGCCGAGTCGACACCCTGCGAGCCGTCCCAGGAACGCAGCAGGTCGAGGGCGCGTGCCGGGTCCCCGGCCACCTTCAGGGCCGTCAGGCGGGGCACCAGGAAGGGCGCGAGGCCGTTGCCGGTGTCCTGCTGGACCGCGCCCATGGTCTCGACGTCCACCTTGCCCTTGGCGATCTCGGCCTCAAGGCGGTCGAGGATGCGCTGGGAGCGGTAGCCGTACGCCCAGTCCTTGGTCAACATGTGCGGGTAGCGCCCGGGATCGACGACCGCGTTGTTCGCGGTCACGACGTAGCCCTCCGGCGGGTTGTAGGCGCTGGGCAGGTCCTGGAAGGGGATGGTCGACTGCCAGGAGTACTCGCCGGTCCAGCCGGGGACGGGCCAGGTGCCGTCGCCCCTGGTCCTGACAGGGATGCGGCCGGGCGCCTGGTAGCCGATGTTGCCGTCCACGTCGGCGTAGACCATGTTCTGCGAGGGAACCTCGAACTTGCTCGCCGCCGCCCTGAAACTCGGCCAGTCACGTGCCGTGTTGAGGTCGAAGATCGCGTCCGCGGTCCTGCCGGGTTCCAGCGCGGTCCACTTGAGGGCGACCGCGTCCGCCGGTTCCCTGAAGACCGCGGCCGCGCCGGGCAGGGCGTCCTTCGCGTCGCCCATGACGTCGGAGATGATCGGCCCGTGCAGGGTCTCGCGCACCGTGAGCGTGACCGGATCGCCACCCGCGACCTCGATCTTCTCGGCCCTCGTGGTGAGCGGCCGCCACTCGCCCATGAACAGGTAGGAGTCGTCCCTCACCCGTTCGAGATACAGGTCGGCGACGTCGGGGCCGAGGTTGGTGAACCCCCAGGCGACCCGGTCGTTGTGCCCGATGATCACGCCGGGCAGCCCGGAGAAGGTGAACCCGGTGACGTCGAAGGAACACCGCTCACTCTTGGTACGGCAGTGCAGCCCGGCCTGGTACCAGATCGAGGGCATCCCCGGCGCCAGGTGCGGGTCGTTGGCCAGCAGCGGCTTGCCCGAGGCGGTGTGCGCGCCGCCGACGACCCAGGAGTTCGAGCCGATGCCGTTGCCCCCCTTGGGGTCGCCCATCAGACTCGGTACCGCGGCGACGGTCGCGGCGGCCCCGGTCAGCGCCGTGGGGTCGGCGCTCTCCTCGGGGCCGGGCGAGGCGCCACGCGGCTCCTGGGCCTGGTCGAAGCCGTGGTCGGTGACCGAGCCCTTGGTGACGATCGGCCGGTGCGTGCCGAAGGGGTAGCCGGGCCAGAGCTGCTCGACCCGTTCACGGGGCAGCTTGCTCGCCGCCACCGCTCTGCCGATCTCGTCGGAGAGGTTGGAGCGCAGGTCCCAGGCCATGGCCTTGAGCCAGGCGACGGAGTCGACGGGGGTCCACGGCTCCGGCTGGTAGCCGGAGTTGGTGAGCCTGAGCAGGCCGTACTCCAGGCTCTTGCCGAGTGCGCCCTCGTGCTGCTCCATCCAGGAGTTGACGCCCCTGGCGTAGGCGTCGAGATAGCGGCGGGTCTGCTCGGAGAGCATCGGCAGCTCCCGCTCGGCGATCCGCCGCCAGCCCATGGTCCTGATGGCCTTGTCCTCGGGGAGCGTCGAGGGGCCGAACATCTCGGACAGGCGTCCGGCCGTCACGTGCCTGCGGAAGTCCATCTCGAAGAACCGGTCCTGGGCGTGCACGTAGCCCTGGGCGAGGAACAGGTCCTCCGAGGAGTCCGCATAGATATGCGGCACCCCTGTTTTATCGCGATATACGGTGACTTTTCCGGTCAGGCCCTTCACCTTGAGGTCGCCCGACACCTGCGGGAACGACGCTCGTACGGCCAGCACCCCCGCTCCGGCCAGAGCCAGGCAGAGCACCACGAGGGTGGTCACCACCCGCGCGAGCCACATGAGCGGTCGGGGCATCCGGGCATATGGCCGGAACTTCACAAACACCTCCTAGGCGGCGTGCTCGAACAAGTTTGGCAGCTCTTCGCACGTCAGAACGCCGCTTCCACCTCCGCGACCCCCGGGGAACCGCGTGGCGGCCCCGTGTACAACAGGGGAAAACCCGCAGTGAGACGGGAAAAGACGGTGGAACGGCTCAAGGAGGACGGTGACAGCCGGTTATCGGCGACGACGATGGGTCACAGCGGTGTCTCCAGGACGACGGAGCGCGTGGCGAATCCGTTGCGCTGGTAGAAGCGGACCGCCCCCTCATTGCCCGCGTAGGCCGTCACCCCGGCGTACTGCGCCCCGTTGCCCCCGGCCCACGTCCTGAACTCGGCGACCAGCCTGCTGCCGATCTTCTGCCCCCGGTAGGCGGGCTGCACGTAGATGCTGCCCAGCGTCGCGACCGCGACCGGCCGCATCGGGGTCGGCCCCGACAGCGAGCCGGTCATGTGGCCGACGACCCTGCCCCCGTCGTCGGCGACCATCACCAGGCGCGCCGGGTCGCCCAGCGCGGCGGCGAAGTGGACCGGGCCGTGCTCCTTCGGCCAGTTCACGTCGAGAGAGGGGTCACGCCTGCCGGCGTCCTCGGCGAAGAGGGCCGAACTGCACGCCACGACCCCGTCGAGGTCGGCGGCCGTGGCCGGCCGTACGACAACGCCATTGTCACTCATGATCGGGACGCTACCGGTCGCCACCGACAAACGGCTTTCAGGAGGGCCGCACCGACCAGTCCTGCCCCTCGGGTGTGTCACGGACGAGCACCCCGAGATCGGCCAGCTCCGCGCGGAGACGGTCGGCGGCGGCCCAGTCTCCGGCCTCCCGCGCCCTCGGGCGCCGCTGGAGCAGCTCGGCCGCGCCCGGCGGCAGGCTCTCGGAGCGGCCGATCCCGCAGGACAGGTCGAGGCCCAGGACACGGTCCAGATGCAGGAACGCCTCAAGCCTGGCGCCGGGCGCGACCGCCTCGTCGCGTTCGAGCCCGCGCAGCAGGCGCAGCGCCAGCGGTGTGTCGAGGTCGTCGTCGAAGGCGTCCTCGATCGCGGAGACCGGCCCCGAGGGCATCGGGCGGCTCGGCGCCTCCGCCCACCCGGCCACCCGCGAACGCCAGCGCCGCAGCGTGGCGTCGGCGACGCGCAGGGCCTGCCAGGTGAGGTCCAGCCGTCCGCGGTGGCGGTGTTCGAGCAGCGCCAGCCGTACGGCCAGCGGGTCGAGACCGGCCCGGGTGACCTCCCCGAGCGCCGGCGCCCCGCCCGCGCGTCCGTCCAGTTCGTGCCCGTCGAACAGCAGGTGACCGGAGTGGGCCCAGTGGGCGACCACCTCGTGCCCGGTGACCGCGTCCGACTGGGCGCGTTCGTTCTCGTGGTGCGGGAAGCACAGGTCGATCCCGCCCACGTGCAGGTCGATCCGTTCGCCGAGGGAGCGCAGGGCCATGGCCGAGCACCCGATGTGACGGCCGGGCACCCCCCGCCCCCACGGCGCCCGCCAGGCGGGTTCCTCCTCGGTGGGCCGCCACAGCACCCAGTCGGCGGGGTGCCGCTTGCGCGGGCCGGCCTCCCCGGCGCGGGGCCGCAGCCGCTCGGGGCGGTTGCCGGACAGCTCGCCGTAGGAGGGGAAGGAGGTGGCGTCGAAGAGGACGGACCCGTCGGAGGCCGGATAGGCGTGCCCCCGCTCGACCAGCCTGGCGATCATCTCGATCACCGGGCCGACGGTCTCGGAGACCTCGGGGGAGTGCTGGGGCGGATGGATGTTCAGCGCGAGAGCCTCGGCCTCGAACGCGTCGCGCCGACCACGCCCCTCGGTCCCGTGGCCCGCGGGAGGGCGGCCCAGATCGGTGAGGCCCAGACAGCGGACGACCCGGACGCCCCGCCGTTCCACCACCCGCCTGACCAGGTCGGCCAGCAGACCGGCGCGCAGGTCGCCCAGGCTCGTCACACGCCCGGCGGCCGGGCCACAGCCGTAGACGCGCATCGAACGGGCGCCCTGCGGGAGGACCGGTTCGACGCGGCGGTGCCGCGTGTCATACAGCCGTAGCATTCTTCGAGCCTACGGGAAGCCTCAGACGGCCCCCTCAAGAAGGACGAGAATGTCGCGATCGCCCCGGTCACGCAGTCGGGCGCCGACATCCTCCTTCGGAGAGCCGTCCGGCAGGCCGATGCGGGCGCCGATGAGACGTATGCCCTCGGCCTCCGAGGCGACGGGCGCGGTGTAGCCGATCAGGTGCAGGGCCCGGTTCAGTGGGGGCAGGGTCGCCGCCGCCGAGGGCAGGTAGCGGGTCAGCAGCTCACCCCCGTCGGAGACCGTGAGGAAGACGTGGTCGCCCTCGGCCGCGTTCGCGGCCACCAGGATGGGACGGATGGAGCCCATGGTCGGCTGGTTGTGCCAGCTGATCACCACGTCGCCGGACGGGGTCGAGGCGGTCAGCTGGCCTCCGGGGGCCATGCCCAGGTAGGCGGCGAACCCGGTGGGCAGCGGGGAGCCGGAACCGCGCAGGTGCTCGGCGTTGACGTCGACCCGGTGCCACCAGCGCCCGTCACGGCTGCGGAAGCACCGCCTGGTCGAGGAGACGTCCCTGCGGGGCTGGTAGTCCGACTGTTCGGAGCCCGCGACCCTGATCCAGCCGCGCTGGGTGCGCTCGAACCCGGGGCCGCCCGCGTAGGCGCGCACCGAGCTCTCACTCACGTCGTAGCGCGAGGTCAGGTTCGTCACGATGGTGTTGACCGAGGCCTCTCCGTTGGCCCGCTCGATCTCCCTGGCGATCATCTCCCGGATGCCGAGATACTCCTCGCCGCCCCACCTGGCCAGGCCGTACTTGTTGCGGTCGAGGCGCAGGAAGCGGTCGTCGGCGGTCAGCTGGTTGCGGATGCCGACCAGGCTGTAGTCCTCGCCGATGCGCTCCTGGATCTCCTCCGGCGTCAGCGCGGTGCCCGCGACCGCGAGCACCGCCTCGGCCTTGTCGTTGACGCTGCGCGGCCAGGGCACCACGTGCCCGTCGAGCACCCGCAACTGGGGTACGGCGATGAGCCAGCGTTCGGCCACGTCCTCGCGGATGCCGAGCTGGCTGACCAGCGAGACGGCCTCCTCAAGGGGGCGCGGCCCGTCGGTGAACAGCTGCCTGGTCTTCTCCCGCAGCTCGTCGGCGCCGCCCGCGACGAGCCAGCCGTCCACCTGGTCGTAGCCGGTGAGCAGGGTCCGCACGAACCGCCAGGACGGGATGCCCAGGGTGGCCAGGTCGCTGCGGTGCCAAGGGACGGCGGCGGCCAGGTCGTCGGCGGGGACCGCGGAGCCGAGCCTGCCGCGCAGCCAGGAGACGTGCCCGACCAGCGGGGCGGCGTCCTCGCTCGTCAGCCAGGCCTCGACGTGGTCGCGCAGGTCGCGTTCGATCTGCCTGATGCGCTCCCTGGTCACGGAGAAACGCTGGGCCAGGTCGTCCAGCGTGGCCCGCTGCGAGGCGTAGAGGCGGTCCCTGGCGATGGCCCGCTGCCGCTCGTCCAGGGTCGCGAAGACCTCGTCGATCAGCTCGGGCAGCGGCCGGTCAGGGCGGGTGGGACGGGTCTGGCCGACGCTCTCCTCGGTGACGGGCTCCAGGAGGCGTTCGATGACCCCGGTGAACATCCGGTGCACCACCTCGCGTCCCAGGCCCTCCGGCGTGCTGACGCTCGAAGCCGGGTCGGAGAACCTGAGCAGGGGCAGGACGTCGCCGAGCATCAGGTGGCCCCAGCACGTCAGGGCGAGGTCGGCCAGGCGTCCGGCGACCTCGGACGTCCCGATGGTCGAGCAGGCCCGGTCGAGCGGGAGCGCCTGCCACCACGCCTCGGGAAGACGGGGGTCGGTTGCGATCGGCGCTACCTGGCCGGGAGAGGTCCAGCGCAGGGGGGGCGCGATGTCGCTCAGGCTGAGGTTCATTGAGGTCCAACCGGCAAAGGGGAATATATCCGCAGTTCAGAGTATGTCGTTAGGTCGGGAGAAAGGGGCTTGCTCGTCCGGAGTGGGACACGTAAAGAAGCTCCCTGGCTCGGGTACACGCGACATAGAGCAGGCCACGCTCCCGTTGGAGGTCGTGCGCCCGCGCGGTCGGGTCCTCCTCGGCCGGGGTGAGGGAGTCGGGAGCGGGCACGACACCGTCGGCGACTCCGATCACGGCGACCCGGCGGAACTCCAGGCCCTTCATGCCGTGCAACGTCGTCACCCGCACCCCCACCTCGCGCAGGGCGTCACGGGCGTCGCGCACGAGGCCCGCCGTCCTGGCGGCCACCCCGATCTCCTGGGGCGGCACGCCCTCCTGGACCCACTGTCCCACCTGTGTGGCCAGACCGGTCAGCTCTTCCTCCGGTGAATCGTAGGCACGGACCATCGGACGTGCCCCGTTCCGCGTCGCGCGGAAGCCGTACAGCTCCTGCACTCCGTCGACCAGGCCGTCCGCGGGGCCGCCGCCGCGCAACCGCACGCCCCAGGTGAGGATCTCCTGTGGAAGCCGGTACGACACCTGCAGACGCCGTCTGATCGCGTCGATTCCCACCGAACCGAGTGTCACCCGGGTGTCGAAGATCCGTTGGTGCGGGTCTCCCACGATGAACAGGTCGTCCCGCCCGTACGGCACCGCCGCCCGCAGCAGCCGCCACTGCGCCGGATGCAGGTCCTGCGCCTCGTCGACCACGATGTGCCGGTACGGCTCCCGCCGCGGCGCGCTGTCGGCCAGCAGGTCCCCGGTCGTACGGCCGAGCAGCTGACAGGCGTCGCCCGCGAGCTGGAGCAGGGTGCGCTTGCCGCGCTCCCTGAGCCGCAGGGTGACGTGCTCGACGGCCCGCCACACCTCGGTCCGCTCCTCGGCGGAGAGCCCGACGCCACGGCCCGACCTGGGGGCGTCGAGATACTCCTGCAGAGTCTTGAGGTTCTGCGCCAGCACGACCTGTTCCCACTCACGCAGCAGGAAGGCCGGGCTGTGGCCGGTGTCGGTCTCCAGCCAGAGCGCGTTCACCTCGGCGGCCCCGGCCAGCGCGGGCGCCCGTCCCTCGGCCTCGGCGACGATGCGGTGGGCCAGCCGGTCCACGTTGCCGACCTCGATCCGCTTACGGGTCACCTCGTCCTCGATCAGCAGGTCGAGACGGGAGGCGAGGTCGGCGCTCAGCCGCTGGGAGAAGGTGACCAGCAGGATCTGACCCGCGCCACGCCTGGCCAGGAAGGCCGATCGGTGCAGGGCCAGCAGGGTCTTGCCCGTCCCGGCCCCGCCGGTGACCAGGGTCGGCTGCTCGTGGGTCTCCCAGCGGGCCAGGCGGTGCAGCGTCGGCTGGAGGAACACGCACCAGGCGGGCGCGTCGAGGACGTGGTTCAGCTCACGCGGGCTGCCCACGAAGATCGCACGGTCGGGGCTGCGCAGCAGCGCGGCGGTCAGGTCGTCGGGGTCGATCGGCCCGGAGGGGGGCGCGGTCGCCCGGCAGGCCTCAAGCTCCCGCCAGGCCCCGGCCATCGACTCACCCCTGGCCAGCGCGGCCAGCGGGGCGTACTGCGTGGCGGGCAGCAGGGGTTCGAGCGCCTCCAGGGTCAGCTCGTCGGTGATCTGCCTGACGAGGCCGAGCAGCCCGCGTTCGACGCCGAGCTCGGCCATGTCGGTGTCACAGGTGTCGGCGAACAGCCGGACCGAGGTCGCCCCGGCCGCCCTGAGTACGGCGGGCTCGATCCGTTCGAGCGCCTCGGCGTCCCACATCTCGACCACGCCGAGCGCGGTGTTGACGCTGAAGCGGTGGCGTCTCGCGTAGGCCCAGGCCTCCGTCTCCGGCAGGACGGTCAGCAGCCAGTGGACGTCCCGGTGCCTGACCATGACGCCGCGATGGCCCTCGGCCAGCCTGAGCGTGACGACCCTGGGGTCCCTGGCCCCCCTGACCCGTTCCGGGTGCGGAGCCCCCGCCACGTTCTGCATGAAGCGGCGTACCGCGACGACGGCGTCCCGGCGCGCGGGCTGGGCCAGCGCGCCGAGTTCGGCGGGGAAGTCCGGGGAGATCGCGAGTCGGGGCATGGGCTAGGCCAGCAGGGACAACAGGTCGCGGTCCCCACGCTCTCTCAACCGGGCGAGCAGGTCCGGCAGTCCGACCTGCCCGGTCATGCCGACCCGGGTGGCGATGACCCTGGCCGCCTGCTCCGCCGTACCGCCGGGTGCCGTGTAGCCGACCAGCCGCAGCGCCCGCGCGACCGGCTCCGTGTCACCGCCCGCCGCGGGCAGGTGCCTGGCCCGCAGGACCCCCTCGTCGGACAGCGTCACGAACAGGTGGCCGCCGGGCTTGGCCCCCGCGTCCTCAAGGAGTGTCCTGAGCGATTCGAGGACGGGACGCTCCTGCCAGCTCAGGCCCAGCTCGCCGACCGCGCTCTGCACCCTGCGGGCGCTCCCCGGCGACAGGCCGAGATAGGCGGCGAACCCGCTGGGCAGCGGACACTCGACGCCCTGGAGGTGCTCGGCGGTGACGTCGATCCTGAGCCACCAGCGGCCGTCGGGCTGCCTGAAGCAACGCCGGGTCAGCGAGACGTCCTTCAGCGGGCGGAACGGGCCCTCCCTGCGCTCCTCGTCCTCCTGGACGGGTTGCTCCTGCCGCGGAGGCGGGGATCCCTGCTGTGGGGGCCCCTGCTGCGCAGGACGCTGCCCGGCGCCGAGGATGCGCAGCTGCGGGACGCCCGCGAGCCAGTCCTTGGCCACCTCGTGGTGGATGCCCAGGGAGGCGACCAGGTCGAGGGCCTTGGACATGGTCAGCGGGGGCTTGGCGCCGCTGATCACGTCGCGGGTGAGGTGACGCAGCTCGGTGATGTCCCCCTCGACGAGCCAGTCCTCGGCCAGCCGGTGGTGGGGCAGGGTGGCCAGCACGAACTGCCAGGCGGGCACGTCCAGCGAGCGCAGCTCACGGGCGTGCCAGGGCGCGACCGTGGCCAGACGGGCCTTGGGCGCGGCCTTGCCGAGCGCCCTGCCGACCTCCGCCAGATGCTCCCGGTACGGCTCCGCCTCCGCTGAGGCGAGCCACTCGCCGAGCCGGTGCCGCAGGGCGGCCTCGACCTCGTCGATGACCTCGGGCGGCACCGCGAAGAGCTTGGACAGGGCCTCGACGGCCGCGGGCGCGTCGGTGAACACCCTGTTCTGCGCGACGGCCCAGCTCCTGTCGTCGAGGTCGGCGAAGGCGCCGTCGAGCAGCGCGTACAGGTCGTCCGGCTGGGGGGCCCGCTCGGCGACGGGCTCAACGGGCTCGGCGGAATCAACGGCCTCAGCGGACTCAACGGGCTCCGGTTCCGGCTCCCGCAGGGCCTCCGGCTCCGGTGCGACCTCTGGTTCCGGTGCGGCCTCCGGCTCGGGCTGAGGTTCCGGTTCGGGCTTCGGCTCGGGTCCGGTCTCCGGGCTCACGGCGGTCATCGGCTCGAAGAGCCCGCGCTCGGGAGCGGAACCCACCTGGGGCGGTGGCTTGGGGAGCGTGGACCCGGGGGTCCGCTTCGGCCGTACGGGAAGGGGGATCGGCTTGGGCTCGGGCGGGGCCGGGGGAGCGGCAGGGGAGACGGCCAACGGGACGTCCGAGGGAGCCGGAGCCTCCACGGGCTCCTCCCCGGCCTTGTCCGTGGCCCTCTCCGCGTCCTCCTTCTCGGCCTTCTCGACCTCGGAAGCCTCAGGCATGCCCTCGGACACGGCCTCAGGCGTGGCTTCGGGCGTGGTTTCGGGTACGGCCTCGGCGTCGCCCTGCGGGGCCTCCTGGGGGGCTTCCTGAGGAGCCTCAGGGGCGTCCTGCGGCGCGGCCTCCCCGGAGTCCTCGGAGCCCCCGATGTCCCCGGCATCCTCGATGCCCTCGGCGCTCGCGACGTCCTCGGTCTTCCCGGCATCTTCGGCGCTCGCGGCGTCCTGGGCGGCCTCGGGGGCCTTGGCGTCCTTGACGTTTCCGGCGGCCTCGGCGTTCTCCGCGACGTCCTCGGCGGTCCCGCCGGTACGGGCGGGTGCGACGCCGGGGGCGGCCAGACGGGCGAAGACCGCGCCGAACAGCGCGTTCAGCACGGGGAGCGGCTGAATGAAGGGCTGTTCGCGCAGTTCGTGACCGGTCAGGGCCAGCAGCCCCGCCCACGAGCCCGCGCGGTCGAGGGCGATGGCCGTACAGGGTTCGTCGGCGTCCTCGGGGTCCAGGACGTACAGGGCGGGCAACACGTCGCCGACGGCGGCGGCGGGCCAGTGCTCCAGGGTGATCCCGGCGAGGATCCCGGCTAACCGCTCGGGGCCGAGCAGGGCCAGCACCCGGGAGACGGGCAGGCTGCGCCACCACGCGCCGGGCAGTTCAGACTGGTCGCGCAAGAGTGGAATCGTGGCCGCGTCGCTCCAGCGGAGCGGCGGCACGAGGTCACTCAGACAGAAGTTCATCCGTTCCCTTCACCAGCCCCTCAAGCCGCCCGAGTCACTCCTCGTCGCCGGGGAACGAGACTCATGGAACAGACCATAGTCTGGCAAATCGCCCCAGCGCATCGGGTCTGGTCAGCGTCGTACGGCCGCGAAGCGGAGCCGCACGTAGTCGGCCATCCAACCGGTCTCCCGCCGCAGGGCGGGAGCGGCCAGTTCGTTCACCCGAAGCAGCAGGGATTCGACCAGCTCCACCGGCTTTCCCTGGATCAGGGAACCGGCGAACGTTCGCACCCAGTCGGCGGCTCCCCCCGGACACTCGTCGAGCGGGGTCGGCCGGTCGAAGTACTCAAGCAGGCGGAGGGTGAAACCGCCCTTCTCCAGCCGTGTGGCGTATTCGGCCGGACTGGGGAAGTACCACGGAAGATCGGGTTCGGGGAGCCCGTGTTCCCGCCAGGCGGTGGACAGCGCCGCCGTCAGCGCGGCGCAGTTGCCGGCGCCGCCCATCTCCGCGACGAACCGCCCGCCCGGCGTCAGCGCCTGCCACACGTTGGAGATCACCGTGTCGGGCTCCCGCCCCATCCAGTGCAGGGCCGCGTTGGAGAAGACCGCGTTGTACGGCTCCGCGACCGTGAAGTCGCGCCCGTCCCCCACGATGAACTCAAGCCCGGGATGCAGGGAGAGCGCCTTCTCGATCATCGCGGAGGAGCCGTCGATGCCGAGCACCCGTGCCCCCCGTGAGCTGATCTCGGCGGTCAGCAGCCCGGTGCCGCAGCCGAGGTCGAGGACACGCTCCCCCGGCTGGGGGTCGAGCAGGTCGACCAGGGGCGCGCCGTGGGCCGAGACGTATCCGAAGCTGCTGTCGTAGGCGCGAGCGTTCCACCTCATCTGACTCGGGGTGTCGTATCGCAAGACGATCAGCTCACATTCCGAGACGCCACGGCCTCTTATCGGTCCTCCCCAGACACTTTAGAGCCTCAAAGATGTCCCGACATATCAGTCGCATCAGCCTCCGGCTTAACCGACCCTCTCCCCCCACTCCTTCTTGAGGTAGGTCTTGGCCGTGTCGGTCTCGGGGATCGTCAGGATCACCGGCTTCGCGCCGGTCACCGGGAGTCTGGCGGCGGCCTCGGTGTCCAGGGTGCCACGCATCTGCAGGGCCTCCATTCTGACAGGTCTGGCGTACCCCTTGAGGAAGAGGTTCTGACCCCGGTCGGAGAAGAGGAACTCCTGCCAGAGGCGGGCCGCCGCCGGGTGCGGGGCGTCCTTGTTGACGGCTTGGACGTAGTAGGCGCTGAGCACGCTGTCGCCGGGGATGGCGACCTTCCAGCCGTTCGCCTCGTGGGCCGCCCGCTCGGCGTTGTGGTAGTCCCAGTCGACCACCACGGTGGCCGCCCGCTCGTTCGCCGCGAGGTTGCCCGCCTTCTTCAGGCGGCCGAAGAAGGCGACTCCCCTGGCGGCCTCGGCCTTGCCCGCGCTGAGCGAGGCGGCCATCACCCCGTTGAAGGCGGCGGCCGTCTGCCGGGGGTCGCCGGGCAGCGAGACGCTGTAGCCGGGCTTGAGCAGGTCCTGGTAGGAGGCGGGCGTCGCGACCTTGCGCGGGTCGTAACCGATGGACATGTAGCCGCCGTATCCGGCGTACCAGCGCCCGCCGTAGTCCTTCAGGTTGTCGGGCACGTCCGGCCACTGCTGCACCCGGTAGGGGGCGAACATCGGGGCGTTGGCGACCGCGACCTCCAGGCTCAGGTCGAACACGTCCGGCTTGAGCTGCGCGGCGGCCTCGATCTCCCGGCGGCTGCTGGCCGCGGGCTCCACCTGGTTGACCTTGATTCCGTACTCGTCGGAGAAGGTGTCGATGATCTCGCCGTAGTTCACCCAGTCACGCGGCAGCCCGATGACGGTGAGCGAACCCTCTTTCCTGGCGGCCTCGACGAGGCGGTCCATCGTCGAGAAGCCGTCCTTCAGGGAGGCGGCCTGTGGCTTGATCGGCGGGAGCTTCCCGTCGTCCTGTGCCTGTGTGCCGCCGCATCCGGCGGTCGTGGCGATGAGGAGCATGGCGGCGGCGCTGATGCGTACGGTCACTCATCGAATACTCTCGGTGATCGCGCGGCGGGTCGAGGAGGCGCGGCCTTTTTTGGGAAACGACTGGGGAACGACTTACGTCCGGCCGGGCCGTCCGCCCTGGACGACCTTCGCCGCGACGAGTTCGGAACGGCGGATCTCAACGAGCGTGCCGTCGCGTTTGCGCACCCCGAGAAGATCGTCACGCCAGAACTCAAGTTCGCCGACGGCGTCACGGAAGCCCTCGGGAACACGACGCCGGGTAGTTACCCTTTTGCCCACGTCGGAAGGGGTTAGGGTGATTTTGAGGGCAGCGCTGATACCGAGGATCATCGTCTTTTGCCCCCTCCCGTTTCAGACATCTGGTGGGCACGGCAATACTAGGGCGTAGCAACCCGCGGTCGAAGTCGTGCCTAGGTGCGGATAAAAGAAGGAGCCCGAGGTGACCTACGTCATCGCGCAGCCTTGCGTGGACGTCCTGGACAAGGCGTGCATCGAGGAATGCCCCGTCGATTGCATCTACGAGGGCGAGCGCATGCTTTACATCCACCCCGACGAGTGCGTGGACTGCGGCGCGTGCGAACCCGTCTGCCCGGTTGAGGCGATCTTCTACGAGGACGACCTTCCCGACCAGTGGAAGGACTTCTACAAGGCCAACGTCGAGTTCTTCGACGACCTGGGCTCCCCGGGTGGCGCCTCCAAGATCGGCAAGATCGCCAAGGACCACTCCGTCGTCTCGGCTCTGCCCCCGCAGGCCGAGGAGCACTAGAAAACATCCCCGCGGGCGGGGGGCGACGCCGTCCGCCCGCGAGAGTCAGTCACCCGGACGTCCCGGGCGAAGAGGTCCCTTCTCCCGGCCGGTGAGGCGGGGGGACAGTCATCAGCGGGGAGAGCTGTGATCGGCCTGCCAGATTTTCCGTGGGATCGGCTCACGCCGCTCAAGACGCTGGCGCAGGAGCATCCCGACGGGATCGTCGACCTCTCCGTCGGCACCCCCGTCGACCCGGTGCCCCCTCTCATACGGCAGGCGCTCGCCGACGCCTCCGACAGTCCCGGCTACCCGCTGACCTACGGCACCGAACGGCTGCGCTCCGCGGCCGCGGGCTGGCTCTCCCGCCGTCACGGGGTGAACCTGGACCAGGCCGACGTGCTGCCGCTGATCGGCTCGAAGGAGTTCGTCGCCTGGCTGCCGACCCTGCTCGGTGTCGGGCCGGGGCAGCGGGTGGTCTTCCCCGCGCTGGCCTACCCCACCTACGACGTCGGAGCGCGCCTGGCGGGGGCGGAGCCGTACGCGACGGACGGGTTGTTCTCCCTCGGTCCCGAGCGGGTGCCGCTCGTCTGGGTGAACTCCCCCTCGAACCCGAGCGGCAAGGTCCTGCCCGCCGAGCACCTGCGCAAGGTGGTCGCGTGGGCCCGTGAGCGCGGCGCCGTCGTGGCCTCCGACGAGTGCTACATCGAGCTGGGCTGGGAGGAACAGCCGATCTCGATCCTGCACCCCGATGTCTGCGGCGGCTCGCACGAGGGCCTGCTCGCGGTGCACTCGCTGTCGAAGCGCTCCAACATGGCCGGTTACCGGGCGGGCTTCGTGGCCGGAGACCCGGCGCTGGTCGGGCGGCTGCTCGAAGTCCGCAAGCACGCCGGGATGATCATGCCGGGGCCGGTCCAGGCGGCGATGGCCGTGGCGTTCGACGACGACGCGCACGCCGACGAGCAGCGCGCGCGCTACGCGGCCCGTCGAGCGCTCCTGCGCCCCGCCCTTGAGGCGGCCGGCTGGCGGATCGAGCACTCCGAGGCGGGCCTGTACCTGTGGGCGACCAACGGCACCGACTGCTGGAAGCAGGTGCGCTCGCTGGCGGACAAGGGCATCCTGGTCGCGCCCGGAGACTTCTACGGCAGGGCCGGCGCGGAACACGTCCGGATCGCCGTGACCGCGAGTGACGAGCGCATAAGTGCGGCGGTGAGCCGCCTCCAGTAGGATCGCGCGCCATGACCCCTGAGGTCGCCGCGATACTGGGACTGAGCGCGGTCACGCTCGTTCTGCTGCTGGGCGCGCTGTTCGCGACCACGCGCCAGGACAGGAGGCCACGCGGGTCCGGGGCCCCCGGCGAGTCCCCCGTCCAGGCGGCACAGGCCGCGGAGCCTGCCAGGCCGAGCGCGGGCCATGTCGGCATCGACTACCCCGACCCTCGCACGATCAAGGTCGGTGACACGATCGACTGCCAGGGCGTGCGGACCCGTGTCCTGGGCGCCCTGTACCTGTCGTCGCAGGGCGTCGAGTGGACCGAGTACCTCCTCGACGACGGCAGCCGCCGCTACCAGTGGCTGTCGATCGAGACGCGGACCGGTTCCGACTCCGACGCGCCGCACCTGGAGGTGCTGCTGTGGACGCCGGTGCCGACACAGGGCATGGTCCCGGCCAGGACCACGCTGAGCGTCGAGGGCGTCGAGTTCTTCCCCGTCGGCCGCGGCACCGCGGCCTTCCGCTCGGAGGGCGTCACCTTCATGCCCGAACGCGGCCTGCTCGACTTCGCCGACTACCGGGCCTCCGACGGCCGCCTGCTCTCCTTCGACCGTCCCCAGGACGAGCCCTGGACCTCCTCCTACGCCCAGCCCCTGGCCCCGGGCTCCATCACCATCCAGAAACGGGCCTAGGAGATGTCGACCTTGCCCTTGGGGGTGGTCGTGTCGGGCCGCCAGCCGTTCTCGCCGTCGGCGGACGTCCACGCCTGGCCGCTGTAGCGGACCCGCCGCAGCCCGAACTTCTGCGCGTGGGCGACCGACCAGCTCGCCATCAGCCAGCCGTCACGTGAGGACGCCGCCTCGAACGTGGCATTGGCGCCGAGCGCGTGCACGAGCCCGCGCATCGCCCTGTCCGCAGGGGGACGCGGTGTCGTGGTGGCCGTGCCCGACGTGCGGGGGGTCGAGGTCGGCTCGGGGAACCAGCAGTGCACGGCCTTGGGCACCCGCCCGGTGAAGGCCGCCGCCAGGATCTTGCCCTCGTCCTCGTGCTGGGCGTAGGCCGACCCGTCGGCGGAGCGCTGCACCCGCTGCGCCGCCTCGTGGAGCGGCAGCTTGAGGTAGCCCTTCACCTTGACCAGCGCGGAGAAGAACTTCCCCGACGCGTAGACCGGGTCGATCAGCTGCTTGGGGGTGCCCCAGCCCTGTGAGGGCCGCTGCTGGAAGACCCCGACGGAGTCACGGTCACCGAAGGGCAGGTTCAGCAGCTTGGACTCCTGGATGCCGGTGGCGTAGGCGATCACCACCGCCCGTTCGGGCAGTTTCCTGCGGGCGGCGACCGCCGCGATGACCGAGGCGACCTGGGCCTGGTCGATCTCCAGTTCGAGCGTGCCGCCGGGCGTTGTGATCTTGCACCCCTCACCGGTCTCCCGGAACGGCGTCACCCGGTTGATCAGGGTGAAGACCCCCACGGTGATGGCCGCGGCGAGCACGGTCACGATCGCGACGATCGCGATGACCCCTTTGGAGAAGCGCCGACGCACGCTGAAGAACCTACCGATCGCAGACAGCGGGAAGGCGACGGCACTTCCTGCGAACCCCCGGAGGAGCCGTCGCGCTCTGTTATCGTTTCACAGGTTTTGCGAACGGGATCGCCCTTCGTGACGGCGGACGGCCGGGTCCGGGGCGGCCGAGGACCGGCTGAGGATAGGGTCGCCGCATGAGTACGCGGCTGGACCTCACACAGGACGTCGGCGCGCTGACCGCGCGAATCGTGGACATCGAGTCGGTCAGCGGAGACGAGAAGGTCCTGGCGGACGCGGTCGAGGAGGCACTGCGGGCACTGCCGCACCTTCGTGTCGACCGTGACGGCGAGTCGATCGTGGCCAGGACCGGGCTTGGCCGGAGCGAGCGGGTGGTGATCGCGGGCCACATCGACACCGTCCCGGTCGCGGACAACCTGCCCAGCCACGTCGAGGACGGCCTGCTGTACGGCTGCGGCACCTCGGACATGAAGGCGGGCGTCGCGGTCGCGCTGAAACTCGCCGCCGCGCTCGACGAGCCCGCCAGGGACGTCACCTACGTCTTCTACGACTGCGAGGAGATCGAGGCGGAGCGCAACGGCCTGCGCAGGCTCAGCCTCGACCACCCCGACTGGCTCACCGGCGACTTCGCCGTCCTCATGGAGCCGACCGACGGCGAGATCGAGGGCGGCTGCCAGGGCACGCTCAGGGCCGAGATCACCGTGCGGGGCAGGAGGGCGCACAGCGCCAGGTCGTGGCTCGGCGTCAACGCCGTGCACCGGGCCATGCCGGTGCTGGAGATCCTCAACGCCTACCAGGCCAGGCAGCCGGTCGTGGACGGGCTCGAATACCACGAGGGGCTCAACGCGGTGGCGATCCGCGGCGGCGTCGCGGGCAACGTGATCCCCGACGAGTGCGTGGTGACCGTCAACTACCGCTTCGCCCCCGATCTCTCCCTCGACGCCGCGCAGGAGCACGTGCGCGAGGTCTTCGACGGGTTCGAGCTCCGTTTCACCGACCTCGCCCCGGCCGCGCGTCCCGGGCTGACCGACCCGGTCGCCGGGGCCTTCGTCGCCGCGGTCGGCGGCACGCCCAGGGCCAAGCTCGGCTGGACCGACGTCTCGCTGTTCTCCGGGCTCGGGATTCCCGCGGTCAACTACGGTCCCGGCGACCCCAATCTGGCGCACCAGCGGGGGGAGTACGTCTCGCTGGAGAAGATCGCCGACTGTGAACGCAGGATGATCGGCTGGCTCCGCGGCTGAGCGCCGCACGGTACACGGGCACAAATGAAAGTGGCTTTCCTCGCCGGCCATTTGGCGGGGAAAGCCACTTTCAGTCCCGAGCAGCACCCTCGGCAGTTAGACGTGGCTCCGGAGAAATCCGGTTCCCGGTTTTCCCCCAGAATTTTCAAGATTTTTCCAGAAGCGGCGCTAGCGTGTTCGGCATGAAGAAGACACGCCCCGAACGCCGTCAGGGAGCCGCGGTCGTCCGCGGTGACCTGGTCTCCGACTCCACCCACGACCAGCGCCTTCTCGACCGCAGGGGCCCCGCCGACTGGCTGCACATGGACCCGTGGCGGGTTATGCGCATCCAGGCGGAGTTCGTCGAGGGATTCGGTCAGCTGGCCGAACTGCCCGAGGCGGTGACCGTCTTCGGGTCCGCGCGTACCCCGCAGGAGTCGTCGGACTACAAACTGGGCGTGGAGCTCAGCCGCAGGCTTTCCGAGGCGGGCTACGCCGTGATCACCGGTGGTGGTCCCGGCTGCATGGAGGCCGCAAACCGCGGTGCCAGGGAGGCGGGCGGCGTCTCCGTCGGCCTGGGCATCGAGCTGCCCTTCGAACAGCACATGAACGAATATGTGGACCTCGGCATCGAGTTCCGCTACTTCTTCGTACGCAAGACCATGTTCGTGAAGTACTCCCGCGGCTTCGTCGCGCTGCCCGGCGGCTTCGGCACGCTGGACGAGCTGTTCGAGGCGCTGACGCTGGTCCAGACGCGCAAGGTCACCTCCTTCCCCGTCGTGCTGCTCGGCACGGAGTTCTGGGGCGGCCTGTACGAGTGGATCAGGACGACCCTTGTGGACACCGGCAAGATCTCCCCGGCCGACCTCGACCTCATCCAGGTGACCGACGACGTGGACGAGGCCGTACGGATCATCGTCGAGGCCGACAGGGACCGGGCGAGCGGTCTCGGGAAGGGACAGCAGGCCGCGCGGAGCACGGTCGCCGACGCCGAATAAGGGTTTCCCCGCGATCCCGGGCCACGACTATGGTTCCGATGTGTTCATATGCGTTTTCCTGGCATCACACCGGAAGATCGACAGGAAGTACCTGACGCTGGCGGAGGAGGTCGGGGCCGAACTGGCCCGGCGCGGGCACACCCTGGTCAGCGGCGGGGCGACGGTCTCGTGCATGGGGGCGGTCGCCAGAGCGGTCAGGGCGGGCGGCGGCCGTACGGTCGGCGTGATCCCGCAGGCCCTGGTGGACGTCGAGGTCGCCGACCACGACTCCGACGAACTGGTCGTCACCACCGACATGCGTGAGCGCAAGGGGGTCATGGACGCCCGCTCGGACGCCTTCCTCGTGCTGCCCGGCGGCATCGGGACGCTGGAGGAGCTGTTCGAGATCTGGACGACCAGGACTCTGGGTCTCCACGACAGGCCGCTGGTGCTCCTCGACCCGTGGGGGCTCTACGCGCCGCTGCGGAGCCTGGTCGAGGGCATGCACGCGGAGGGCTTCACCCGGCCCAACGTCTTCGACGCGATCTCCTGGACCACCACGGTCGAGGAGGCCTTCGAGCACCTGGAGAAGCGGACCAGGCACCTGGAGCCGGGCATCGAGGAGCTAGGCGAGGCCACGGCGGGTTAGCGCGGGGGGGCGCCGCCCGGCCAGTGACTCGGTCATCTCGACCGCGAGCCGTACCTGCTCGGGACGGTTGGTGCGGAACACCCTGGCTCCGGCCCACGCGCAGACGGAGGCCGCCGCGAGTTCGGCGGCCTCTCCGTCGTGTCCCGCGAGTTCGGCGGGCGTGACGACGACGGTGTGCCCGGCCCGGACGAACTTCTCGATCTCGGCGATCGATCTCGCCTCGGCCCAGGAGGAATCGCCCTGGTCGCCGGGGGTGAGCACCGTGAGAGCGGTCATGAGGCGATCCTAGATCAGTGGGAGTTGTGGCACGATTCGTATGTGCTGGTCGTACTCGCCCTCGCCGCCTTAGCCGTCATCGCCGCAGTCGTGGCGGTCTCCATGGGGAGGGGTGGTGAACTGGCCAGATTCGTCCCCGACGTCCCCCCGCTTGAGCTGCCCGAGCCGAAGAGACTCGGGGCCGCCGACTTCATGGCCCTGCAGCTGCCGGTGAGCGTGATCGGCTACAACACGCAGAGCGTCGACGAGACCCTCAACCGCGTGGTGAACGCGCTGAGCGAGCGTGACACCAGGATCGCGGTCCTCGAACAGCAGATCGCCGAACTGCTCGCGGGCAGGCTCCAGGCCCGCCACGACGCCGCCCTCACGGCCCCGCCGGTCATGCGCGAGGCCCTCCCCGGGCCCACGGACACGGTACGGCGCGCGGACCCCGAGTCCGAGGAGCCGCCGGCGGCCGGAGAGACGGACACGGACGAGGTCGTGGACCCCGGGAAGGTTCAGGAAGCTCAGAAGGCTTCCGAAGCCGGCGCGGTGGAGACCGGTGAGGCGAACGCGCCCGAGAAGGTTCAGGAGCCGGACGAGCCCCAGGCCGTTCGGGAAGTTCAGGAGGCCGAAGAACCCGGGGAGGCCGCAGGGCCCCGGAAAGCCTCGGAGCCTCAGGAAACCGGGAAGCCCGCGGCCGAGGAAGCCGCCAAACCCGAGGAGCCCCTGGAAACCGTACGGTCCCCTGAGGAGTCCGCCGAGAGCGCCGACAAGGACCCGGACGGGCAAGATGAGAAGGACAAGAAGCGGGAGAAGCAGGGCGTGAAGGAGGGCCGGTGACGGAACCGACACGTTGTGGCTGGGTGAGCTCCGCGCCCGAGTACATCGCCTACCACGACGAAGAGTGGGGCCGTCCGGTCACCGGTGACGACCTGGTGTTCGAGCGCCTGTGCCTTGAGGCCTTCCAGTCGGGCCTGTCGTGGATCACGATCCTTCGCAAGCGGGAGAACTTCCGGTCGGCCTTCGCCGATTTCTCCATCCCCGCCGTCGCGGCGTTCGGCGCGGCCGACGTCGAGCGGCTGCTCGCCGACACCGGCATCGTCCGCAACCGGGCCAAGATCGAGGCGGTCGTCGCGAACGCGCGGGCCGCGCTCGACGTCGACCTGTCCGACCTGATCTGGAAGCACGCCGATCCCGGCGCGCCCGTCCCCAGGACACTGGCGGACGTGCCTCCCCAGACGCCCGGGTCGAAGGCCCTCGCCAAGGAGCTCAAGGCGAACGGCTTCCGCTTCGTCGGCCCGACGACCGCCTACGCCCTGATGCAGGCCATCGGACTGGTCAACGACCATCTGGAGGACTGCTGGGTGCGGGGCACCTACTGACCTCGGACCTGACCCCGCCGAGCCGGAACGTCTTCCCGGCGACCCCCGAGCCGTTCAGTTGATCGTCTCGGTCCGGTAAATTCTCCGCGCCGCCACGCGCGCCCGTCCCGCCCGCTCCGGGACCGCTTCGTAACCTGCCACCTCTGTGGCCTGGTCAGGGAAGTGAGAGGTCCCGCGGACCGCGACGGCCCGGATGTCCGCGGGGCCGTCCCCGAGCGCGAAGGACGGTCTTGATTGCCCGATGAGTCGATGCTGGGGCTGATCGTTCCCATTCCGAGCGCGGAGACGGGATAATAGGACATCACAGAAGACGTGAATGCGTCGGCCACCCTCGGGTCAGTCGGAGATCCGGAGCCCGAAGCAGGAAGGGATACACGCATGGCGGCTATGAAGCCGAGGACCGGTGATGGTCCGCTGGAGGTCGTCAAGGAAGGCAGGGGCATCGTCATGCGGGTTCCCCTTGAGGGTGGCGGCCGGCTCGTCGTCGAGCTCTCGGCGGATGAGGCCAGCGCCCTTGGCGAAGAGTTGAAGAAGGTCGTCGTCTGATCCCGGCCTGAGACCAGCGGTGACGCCGGGCCCCGACTCGATCTCGTTCGCGGAGCACGACAGCCACTGCGGCCCGTGCGCCCCCGATCGACGAACACGGCCCTGGCCACCGGACCGCCGGAGCGCGGCTCGTGCCAGGGCCGCGGTGTCCCCCGGCTGATGACTGGAGTTCCACATGCCCATCTCTCCGTACACCCTGCTCACCGGTGCCCCTTCGGAACCCGGGGCCGCCGTCCCGGCGGGGGTGCCGCCGCTCGGGGAGGCAGGGCTGCTCGCCGTACCCTTCTCCGCCGACCGCGCGCCCGAGGTGGAGCTGCCGCTGCCCGTCGAGGCCCTGCTGGCGCACTACGAGGCCAAGGGCGAGGCCGGTGAGGTCGTCGAGGTCCCGGTGGCCAACGGCGACGGCGTCGGCCGGGTGCTGCTCTACGGGGTCGGCGACGGCTCGGCGGGCGCGCTGCGCAAGGCCGGCGCCACGGTCGTACGGCGGGGCAGGGGCAGGTCCTCCATCAGGGTCGTGCTGCCGGAGGGGCCGGTGGCAGCGTTCGTCGAGGGCGCGCTGCTGGCCACCTACACCTTCAGGATCGGCGAGACCAGGTCCGCCCCCGCGGCCCTGGTCGAGCTCGTCGGTGACGGCGTCGAGGCCGAGGTCGCCAGGGGCGCCGTGGTCGCCGAGGCCGTCTCGTTCGCCAGGGACCTGGCCAACACCCCGGCCTCGATCAAGACGCCGCAGTGGCTCGCCGAGCGCGCGACGGAGCGCGCCGAGGCGGCCGGGGGCGTCGACGTGAAGGTGTGGGACGAGCGCGAGCTGCGCGCCGAGGGCTTCGGCGGCATCCTGGCGGTCGGTCAGGGTTCGGTCAGCCCGCCGCGCCTGGTCAGGCTCTCCTACAGCCCGCAGGGCGCCACCAGGCACGTCGTCCTGGTCGGCAAGGGCATCACCTTCGACACCGGCGGCCTGTCCCTGAAGCCGAGCGACGGCATGAAGTTCATGAAGACCGACATGGCGGGCGCCGCGACCGTCATCGCGGCCGTCGCCGCGCTCGCCGCGCTGGGCGCGCGGGTGCGGGTCACCGCCCTGGTCGCCGCCGCGGAGAACGCCTTCTCCGGTACGGCCCAGCGCCCCTCCGACGTGATCACCCAGTACGGCGGGCGGACCGTCGAGGTGCTCAACACCGACGCGGAGGGCCGGCTGGTGATGGCCGACGCACTGGCCTACGCCGACGCCGAGCTCGACCCGGACGTCATGGTGGACGTCGCGACGCTCACCGGCGCGATCAGTGTGGCCCTGGGCAAGGACGTGGGGGCCGTCTTCGCCTCCGACGACGCCCTGGCGGCCGAGCTGACCGAGGCGGGCACGCAGGCGGGGGAGCGGCTGTGGCGGATGCCGCTCATCGAGGACTACTCTCCGGCGCTGGAGTCGAGCGTGGCGGACCTGGCCAACATCGAGGCCGGATCGACCTACGGCGCCGGTTCCATCACGGCGGCGCTGTTCCTGCGTGAGTTCACCGGCGGGCGGCCGTGGGCGCACCTGGACATCGCGGGCGTCGGCAGGAGCACCGCGGACGAGGGCTTCCTCAGCAAGGGCGCCACCGGCTACGGCGTGCGCCTGCTGCTCGACTGGCTGACCAGGAGCTGAGCCGGGCGGCTAGGAGCCGAGTTTGACGGCGGCCAGGACGCCGTCGCCGAGAGGGATCATCAGGGGGCGCAGTCGTTCGTCACCGCGGACCAGCTTGCCCAGCTCCCGCAGGGCGACGACGTCCGGGTCACGCCGGGTGGGGTCGGTCGCCCTGTGCTGCCACAGCGCGCTGTCGAAGATCACGATGCCGCCGACACGCAGCAGGCGGACCGCCTCGGCCAGGTAGTCGGCGTACTCCTGCTTGGCTCCGTCGCAGAAGACCAGGTCGTAGCCGCCGTCGGACAGACGAGGCAGCACGTCCAGGGCCCGTCCCGTGATGAGGCGGGTCCTGCCGCCGGGGAAGCCCGCCTGGGCGAAACTCTGCCGGGCGAGGCGCTGGTACTCCGGCTCGACGTCCACGCTGGTGAGCGTGCCGTCCTGGCGCATGCCGCGCAGCAGCCACAGCCCGGACACACCGCATCCCGTGCCGACCTCCACGACGGCCTTGGCGTTGGTGGCCGAGGCGAGGAAACAGAGCGCGGCGCCGGTGCCGGGCGGGATGGGGGTGACCCCGACCTCCGCGGCGCGTCGGCGCGCCTCCCAGAGGATCTCGTCCTCCCGGTGGAATTCCTCGGCATAGGCCAGAGCGGCCTCCAACGGACTTGTCGGCGTCTCTGCCATCGGCCTCTCCTTCCCGCTTTCTCCGTACAGAGCCATATAGGGACTGGGTCGCAGCCTAGGGGAGCCAAGCCCGATCGGGAACTCATGTCATGCCTGGTGCGTTGCACGGTTTAAGCGGCCTTTGCCGGTCCTGAGGGTAGTGAGTGCGCACGAAGGGACGAAACCAGGCACTATGGCGATAGCGGTGGTCCCGGAGAGAGGAGTGCTGGTGGACGAGTTCGACCACCAGACGGATACTCCCGTGTCTGAATGGACACCTCCCACCTGGGAGGAGGTGGTTCGGACCCATTCGGCGCGTGTCTACAGGCTGGCCTATCGGCTGACCGGTAACGTCCACGACGCCGAGGACCTCACACAGGAGGTCTTCGTCCGGGTCTTCAGGTCCCTGTCGAACTACACTCCGGGGACCTTCGAGGGCTGGCTGCACCGCATCACCACCAACCTGTTCCTCGACATGGCGCGGCGCAAGCAGCGCATCAGGTTCGAGGGCCTGGCGGACGACGCGGCGGAACGGCTGCGTGGCCGTGAGCCGTCCCCCGCCCAGGTGTACGACGACACCCATCTCGAACCCGACATCCAGGCGGCACTCGACGCGCTCGCGCCCGAGTTCCGCGCGGCCGTCGTTCTGTGTGACATCGAGGGGCTGTCCTACGAGGAGATCGCCGCGACACTCGGCGTGAAGCTCGGCACGGTCCGCAGCCGTATCCACCGTGGCCGGGCTCAGCTGCGTGACGCGCTGGAACACCGCGCGCCCCGCGGAGATCAACTCCCCCCGACCATCACCCGCGGGGAGGAACTCGCATGAGAAGCCGCAGTTATGACGAATGTCACGACGAGCCGCTTGGCAAGGAGTGGTCATGAGTCATCTTGGAGAACGTGTTTCCGCGCTGGTCGACGGCGAGCTGAACCACCACGAGCGTGACCGGGCGCTGTCCCACCTCGCCTTCTGCGCTTCCTGCAGGGCCGAGGTGGAGGCCATGCGGGCGCTGAAGAGCCGCCTGAGGTCGCTCGACGGGCCCGCGATGCCCGCCGACCTGACGATGTCCCTGCTGCGGATGGCCGACCCCGGCGACCCGCTACCGCCGCGTGAGCGGCCTTTTCCCAGCGGTTCGCGGACCTTCGGCGGGGCGCCGATCCCCGGCATGCACACCGTCGCGCCGCCGGACAACCGGCCGCGCGGGCGGGCCGCGTCGACGCGCCGTGCCCGCAGGGTCGGCTACGTCGCGGTCGGCGTCGCCTCCGCGGCGGTCGCCATCGGCACGCTGTTCGTCGTCGGCGGTCCCGACCCCGGCCCGCGTGTGCCTCCGGTCGACATGTTCGCCAACCAGCACAGGAACACCGCCCCGTACGGAGGCTCGGCGACTCCGAGCTTCTCGCCGACTCCGTGATCCGGCTGCCCGCCTGCCTGGCCGTGGTGGTCGCCATGGCGCTGGGCCTGGTGGCGGGCAGCCCGGCGCGAGCCGTACAGCAGTCTGTGCAGCAGGGCGAGCGCGACGAGGACACGGGCCTGCGGCTGCTGCGTGAGGCGGCCGCCGCGGCCAGGGGGCGCGGTTACTCGGGCACCCAGTACGTCACGACCTGGGGCCGTTCCGGGTCCTTCTCCTCCATGGTCGAGGTCCGCAACGTCCCCGGGCGTGGCCTGTCGGTGAGCTCACGCCCCTCGGGTACGGCGGGCTGGGTCGACCCCGGCACCCCCGCGGGGAGCATGGCCGCCCCCTCGGAGACGATGCTTGAGGTGCTGGCCCGCAACTACCGGGTGGTCGACGCGGGCAGGACCCGTACCGGCGGACGTGCCGCCCACCTGGTGGACGTCCTGCGCACGGACGGCACACCCGCGGCGCGTTACTGGCTGGACGAGTCGGGGGGCCTGGCGCTGCGCCGTGAGTTGTTCGACGGCCGGGGCCGGACCGTCCACGTGGGCGGCTTCCTCGACCTGACCCTCGATCCGGTTGCGCGTGGGAGCGTTGTCCCCGTGCCGCCTCCGGGCGGGCTCGACCTGGGCGAGGTGCCCGAGCTCCTGGACCGGGGGTGGCGTTTCCCCGCCGAGTTGCCCGGTCGCCTTGAGCTGTTCGCGGCGCACACCGCACCTGCCGGATACTTGTATCTGGGATATTCGGATGGGTTGTCGGTCGTGTCGGTTTTCGTGGACTCTGGTGTGCTTGATGGGGAAAAGCTCCGTGGGTGGCATGCCCAGCGTCATGACGGGCATACGATCTGGATGCGGAACTCAGCCGAGCAGGGGACGATCTGGGCCAGTGGGGACCATGTCTACACCGTCTTCGCGGACGCTCCGGCCGACACGGTCGACGCCGCGGTCGCGGCACTGCCCCACGAACCCGCCCCGAACCTGTGGAACCGGCTGGGCAGAGGAGCCCACCGCCTGCTTTCCTGGGTCAATCCCTTCGGATAGGGCGCGTTTTACGTCTCTCGTATGCCGTTCAGGGGAAGATTGCCGGGTGCCCCCCGGTGAGTTGCCTCATGCGAGGCGAGGAGTGGTGAACATTCGATGACCGACGAGAACCGTACCCACGAGGCGGACGACGCCGAGGGGCGTACGCAGTCGGGCCTCACCGACGACAGAGGCGGTGCAGGCGCGACCTCGGAGTTCTCCAGGCCGGAGTTCCTGCCCGCAGGGCAGACGCCTCCCTCGCCGGTGGACCGGTCCCACGGAGTCCAGGGCTCCCAGGGGTACGGCGAGGGCTGGAGCCAGCTCGGTGAGCCCCCGGGGCGTGCCCGCTGGGGCGCCCGGGAGCCCGAGGGGCCCGGATACGAGGACTGGACCGGGCGTCAGGCCGCGCCTCCCGCCAACGGCGGCTGGGGAGACCCGTCGGGCAGGACCTACCGCGACACCGCGGTCTTCGCCGCCCCCGGGGGCTTTCCGGGGAACCAGCCGCCCCCGCCGTCGCGGGCGCACGGCCTCGGGCTGGGCTGGGCACCGCCGCCCGCGCCTCCGGTCCCCGGTGGGCCGGGGCCGTACGACGGGACCTTCGGCGGGTCGGCCGTCACCGAGCGGCGTGGCCCGCGCACCGGCACGCTGGCCGTACTGGCCGTGGTGATCGCGCTGCTGGCCTCCGCGGCGGGCAGCTTCGGCACCTACCTGCTCACCCGCCCGGCCAACTCCGACCTCGACCCGTCCTACCGGCTGGGGACGGCGCCGAGCGGCTCCAACTCCAGGGCCCCCGAGTCGATCGCGGGCGTGGCCTCCAAGGTCCTGCCCAGCGTGGTCTCGCTGTCGGTCAACGCGGGCACGAGCGCGAGCACCGGCTCCGGCTTCCTGATCAAGGGCGGTTACGTGGTGACCAACAACCACGTGGTCGCCGGGGCCGAGCCGAACAACAGCCAGATCCAGATCCAGTTCAGCAACCGCAAGTCGACCTCCGCCCACGTCGTGGGCCGTGACCCGGAGTCCGACCTCGCGGTGGTCAAGCCGGACGAGACCTTCGGCGCCCCGGAGATCGCCCTCGGCAACTCCGACAACGTGGTCGTCGGCGACCCGGTCGTCGCCATCGGCTCCCCGCTCGGCCTGACCGGGACCGTCACCTCGGGCATCGTCAGCGCCCTCAACCGTCCCGTCCAGGCCGGTGAGGAGAACAGCACCGACACGACCTGGCTGAGCGCCATCCAGACCGACGCGGCCATCAACCCCGGTAACTCGGGCGGCCCGCTGGTCAACTCGGCGGGTGAGGTGGTCGGCGTCAACTCGGCGATCGCCACCCTCGGCAGGTCGGTCGGCGGCCAGAGCGGCAGCATCGGCCTCGGCTTCGCCATCCCGGTCAACCACGCCCGCAGGGTCGCCGAGGAGCTGATCACCACCGGCACCGCGAAGAAGTCCCGGATCGGCGTCACCATCGACCAGTCCTACCAGGGCGCGGGCGTCCGCATCGACACCGAGGTCAGGGGCGCCACCAAGCCCGTCGAGCCCGAGGGGCCGGCCGACAAGGCCGGGCTCAAGCCCGGGGACATCATCACCGAGGTCAACGGCATCGTGCTGCAGGACGGCTACGAGCTGATCGCGCTGATCCGCAACAAGGCGCCGGGGGAGAGGCTGACGGTGAAGTTCCAGCGCGGCGGCCAGGAGAAGACGGTCGTCGTGACCGTCGGTGCCGCGTCCCCGCAGCCCACGCCCAGTCCCTCATGATCGACGGAGGGGCTGGTGCGGGCACGGGTCGTGGGCATTAGTCTGGAAAAGGCTCCGGGCGTGTGCCCGGAGCGCCGCCTTGGTGTCATCCCGCTAGGAGATCACGGTGTTCGGACTCGGCTGGCCTGAGATCTTGGCGCTTGTGGTCATCGCGCTCCTCGTCTTCGGGCCGGACAAGCTGCCCCAGGCGGCCGCGCAGGCGGGCAAGACGCTGCGTTCCCTGCGGCAGATGGCCAACAACGCCAAGCAGGACCTGCAGGACGGTCTCGGGCCGGAGTTCGCCAACTTCGACCCGACCGACCTGAACCCGAAGAACTTCGTCCGCAAGCACCTCACCGGTGACCTGGAGGACGAGTGGCGCAGCGCCACGGCGGGCGTCGCCGGAGGGGCCGCCGTCTCCGGCCGCACGGGGACCGACGTCCTGGACGACTTCGACGAACTGGGGTACGGCGAGCTCCCGCCCTACGACTCCGAGGCCACCTGACCTCTCGGTGACCCCGCAGTGACCTCTTGGGGCCCGCCGTACGTCCCGCTCTAGCGGCCCCTGGTCGGGGAGATGCCGAGCTGCATGCCCTTGAGGCTGTTCGACCTCCTGCTCAGGCCCGAGGCGATCTTGATCAGCTCGGCGGCGGCCGGGGCGTCGGGGTCGGTCAGCACGAGCGGCTTGCCCTCGTCGCCGCCCTCGCGAAGCCGCATGTCGATCGGCACCTGTCCGAGCAGAGGCACACGGGCGCCGAGGGTGCGGGTGAGCGCGTCGGCGACCGTCTGGCCACCGCCCTCGCCGAAGACGGCGATCCGCTCGTCACAGTGCGGGCACGGCAGCCAGGCCATGTTCTCGATGACGCCCGCGATCTGCTGGTGGGTCTGCACGGCGATCGAACCGGCGCGCTCTGCCACCTCGGCGGCGGCCTGCTGCGGGGTCGTCACCACGAGGATCTCGGCAGAGGGCATCCGCTGCGCCACCGAGATCGCGATGTCACCGGTGCCGGGGGGCAGGTCCATCAGCAGGACGTCGAGGTCGCCCCAGAAGACGTCGGCGAGGAACTGGTGCAGCGCCCTGTCCAGCATCGGGCCGCGCCACACCACCGGGGTGTTGCCCTCCGGCTTGAACATGCCGACCGAGATGACCTTGATGTCATGCGCGACCGGCGGCATGATCATGTCTTCGACCTTGGTCGGACGGTCGGAGACGCCGAGCATGCGGGGCACGCTGTGGCCGTAGATGTCGGCGTCCACGACACCGACCTTCAGACCGCCGGCGGCCATCGCGGCGGCGAGGTTGACGGTCACCGAGGACTTGCCGACTCCGCCCTTGCCCGAGGCGACCGCGAACACCCGGGTCAGGGAACCGGCCTGGGCGAAGGGGATCTCCTTCTCCGGCCCCCGGTTGCCGCGCAGCTTCGTCTGGAGCGACTTGCGCTGCTCGGTGCTCATGACGTCCATCTCGACCTGGACGCCGGTCACCCCTTCGACCTTGGAGACGGCCGTGGTGACGTCGCGTGTGATGGTGTCACGCATGGGACAGCCGGACACGGTGAGGTAGATTCCGACGCGCACCACCCCCTCGGGGGAGATGTCGACGCTCTTGACCATGTCGAGTTCGGTGATCGGCCGACGGATCTCAGGGTCGTTGACGGTCGCCAGCGCGGCCGTGACCAGTTCCGGGGTAGGTGCCATCGAAGTGTCGGCAACGGACGTCGCGATGAGGCGGCGGGGCTGCCGTCCCTCCTTGTCTATTGTCGTCCAGGCGTTTCACGGACAGTTCGTGCCGCTCCCGGCTGAGAGTGGGAGGGGCCACGGACCCATGGTATGAACCGGGAGTTGACGCCGGGAATTCCGGGCTCCCGCACCCGGGTGATCCCCTATGTAGGTGCGTGTGCAACAGTCTAAGGTTACTGCGTGACCGTTACGGCGGACGAGCCGAAGGAGGCCGTCAGTTCAGAGGAACTGGTGGTCTGGAGGGTGCTGCAACGCGTCCAGGCGCGTGTCACCCGGGCACTGGAGACCGAACTGCTCGTCGGTCACGACCTTGCCCTGGCCTCCTACGACGTGCTCTCCCATCTGGCGGAGGCGCCGGAGGGCAGACTGCGCATGAACGACCTGGCCGAGCGGGTCCTGCTCTCCCGCAGCGGCCTGACCCGGTTGATCGACCGCCTCCAGCGTGACGGCCTGGTCGACCGCGAGGCCTGTCCCAGCGACGCGCGTGGCCTGTTCGCGGTGCTCACCGAGGCCGGTGGCGTACGGCTGGCGCAGGCGCGGCCCACCTATCTGCGGGGCATCCGCGCCCAGCTCCTCGACACCCTGGGCCCTGAGGAACTGCGCCGGTGCGCCTCGATCCTGACCGAGCTCTTCCCCGCGGACGACTGACCCCTCAGAGGAGGTCGTTCGCCGGGGGCCGGGGCTGCTGGAGGTCCTCCAGCAGGCGCTGGAGTTCGGAGCGGACGTAGTCGCGGGTGGCCACGTCGCCAAGGGCGATCCTCAGGGCCGCGATCTCCCGGGTCAGGTACTCCAGGTCTGCCTGGTTGCGTTCGGCCGCGGCCCGGTCTATGTCGGTCTGGACGCGGTCCCGGTCGTCCTGCCGGTTCTGGGCGAGCAGGATCAGCGGCGCCGCGTAGGAGGCCTGGAGCGAGAGCATCAGGGTGAGGAAGATGAACGGGTAGGGGTCGAACCTCCCCTCGCCCGGAACCAGGGCGTTCCACACCACCCAGACCCCGACGAAGACGGTCATGTAGACGAGGAACCTGGCGGTGCCGAGGAAACGCGCGATGCGTTCGGACAGCTTCCCGAAGGCCTCGGGGTCGTAGTGCGCGCGCAGACGCAGGCCCTGCTGTCTCGGCTGGTCGAGACGGTCAACCATGTTCGGCTCCCGGTTCGTGGTTGCGCTCCCGCCAGTCTTCGGGCAGCAGGTGGTCGAGAACGTCGTCCACGGTGACGGCGCCGACCAGACGGCCGAGCTCGTCCACCACGGGCACCGCCATCAGGTTGTAGGTGGCCATGTAGGAGGCCACCTGGTTGAGCGTGAACTCGGGCCTGATCGGGTCGAGCGAGCTGTCCACGACCCCGCCGAGCAGCGTCGAGGGAGGCTCGCGCAGCAGCCGCTGGAAGTGCGCCAGCCCGAGGAAGCGGCCGGTCGGGGTCTCGATGGGCGGCCTGGCCACGTAGACCTGCGCGGCCACGGAGGGCGTGACCTCCCGCTGGCGGATGTGGGCGAGCGCCTCGGCGACGGTCGCGCTCGGCGGGAGCACCACGGGTTCGCTGGTCATCATGCCGCCTGCGGTGTCCTCCGGGTAGACCAGCAGCCGCCGGATGGGGGCGGCCTCCTCGGGCTCCATCAGCGCCATCAGGGCCTCGGCCTGTTCGGCCGGCAGGTCCTGGAGCAGGTCGGCCGCGTCGTCGGGGTTCATCTCCTCAAGGACGTCCGCGGCGCGCCGGGGGGTGAGCCTGCCCAGGATGCCGATCTGGTCGCGTTCCGGGAGCTCTTCGAGCACGTCGGCGAGCCGTACGTCGTCGAGGGCGGCGGCGACCTCGGTGCGGCGTTTGGCGGGCAGTTCGTGCAGCGCGCCGGCCAGGTCGGCGGCGCGCATCGTCTCGAAGGCGACCAGCAGGCCGGCCGCGCCCTGGTCCTTCTGCACCGCGCTGAAACCGCTGACCTCGGCCCAGTCGACGATCCTGGCCGGGCCGCGCCGCCGCAGGCCGAGGCCCTGGCCCACCCTGACGACGGCGACCTTGGTGATGAGCCACTCGGCGCGTCTGACCTGCTCCATGGCCAGGTCCAGGACGGTCACGCGTTCGCCCTCGACCTGCACCTCCAGGTCGAGCATCTGGCCGATGACCAGGCTCTCCGTGGCCCGCTGCTCGAAACGCCGCACGTTGATCTGGCCGCTGAAGACGACGGAGCCCGCCTCGATGCCGCGGACCCTGGTGATCGGCAGGAAGACCCGCCGCCTGGGCTGCACCTCGACGACGAGGCCGTGCACGCGTGGGGGAGCGGCGCCCGCGAACGCCACCACGACGTCCCTCACCCGCCCGATCTGGTCACCCACCGGGTCGAAGACCGGGGTTCCCGCGAGTCGCGCGATGAAGATCTTCACATTTGCAGGGTAGGTCGCCTTCTCGCCGGGGCGGTTCAAGGCTCGCTCACATTTCGGACGTCCCCTTGCTGGGCGCATATCCGATATGTCAGCATCAAAGCATGCGAACGGTAGTTACATGGGTGGTGAATCCGTGCGGCGTGACGGTCTGCTGATCGCCTTCGCGTCGTCCTGGTGTTTCGCGTTCTCCGGGCCGATGGCCAAATATCTCGGCGCGGCCGGGCTGTCCCCTCTTGAGGCCGTCTGGGTGCGGATGGCCGGAGCCGGGCTGCTGCTCACCGGGGTACTGGCGCTCCTGCGGCCCGCCGCGCTGCGCATCCCGCGCTCCCGGCTGCCGCTCTTCGTGGCCTACGCGGTCGTCGCGGTGGCCGGGGTGCAGGCGCTGTACTTCGCGGCGATCACCAGGCTGCCGGTCGGCGTCACCCTGCTCATCGAGTTCACCGCCCCGGTGCTGGTCGTGCTCTGGGTGCGCTTCGTCCGCCGGGTACGGCTGCCGCGCGCCGCCTTCGTCGGCGCCGTGGTCGCGGTCGTCGGCCTCGGCATCGTGGTCGAGGTGTGGTCGGGCATGGCCCTGGACCCGTTCGGACTGCTGCTCGCCTTCGGCGCCGCCGCCTGCTGCACGGGCTACTTCCTGCTCAGCGACGGCTTCGGCGGGGACGTCGACCCGCTCGGCCTGATCGCCTGGGGCCTGGTCGGCGCGGCGATCGTGCTCGTGCCGGTCTCCCAGCCGTGGAACATCCCGTGGCGGGCCTTCGGCCAGGTCGTCGCTCCCGCAGGAGGCCACCCCCTGCCCGTGCTGGCCGCGGCGCTGTGGATGATCCTCATCGCGACCGTCGCCGCCTACATCCTCGGTGTCACCGCGGTACGCCGCCTGTCGGCCGCCGTCGGTTCGACGGTCGCCTCGCTTGAGGTCATCGCCGGGGCGATCATCGCCTGGGTGCTGGTCGGTGAGGCGCTCGGCCCCTTCCAGATCGTCGGCGGTCTCATCGTCCTGTTCGGCGCCTACCTGGCCCAGCGCGCCACCGCGGCCCTGCCCGTCCCCGTCGAGGCCGGGGAACCGGCCAGGGTCGGCTGAGGCCGCGGGTTCCAGACAGGCCTCAGCCGGGCCTCAGGCGGGTTCCTGGGGCGTCAGCCGTACCACCGTGCAGGCGGCGGCCCAGCGCTCGGGCAGACCCGCGGCGTCGGGGGCGTTGAGCCGTTCCTTGGCCAGCACGGCGACCGCCTCGGGGGAGGCGGCCTGGTCGACCACCTCGACGGTCGCGTCGAAGACGACCAGGCGGGCCCCGTTGTCCTTGCTCCTGAGCGTCACCTGGACCCGTTCCACCTCGGCGAGGCGGGGCAGGTCCTGCTCGTCCCCGCCGGTGACGAGATAGATCGCGCCGTCGTGCCACACGTGCCAGGCGAGCCGCTGCCGGTCCAGTGACAGCCACAGGACCCCGGACTTCCTGGCGCCCTCCTCGATCACTCCCATGGCACGAATGTACGGCCTTCGCCTGCCGTCCCCGGCGGGGCGGGCTGCCGCTAGCGTTGGGTCATGCGCTCACGACGTTCGTGCCTGGCGGTGCCCGGCAGCAATCCCCGCTTCCTGGAGAAGGCCCAGGGGCTGCCCGCGGACGAGGTCTTCCTCGACCTTGAGGACTCCGTGGCGCCGTCGGCCAAGGAGGGCGCGCGCAAGAACGTCGTGGCGGCCCTGCGGGAGGGCGACTGGTCGGGCAGGACCCGGGTCGTGCGGGTCAACGACCTGAGCACGCAGTGGACCTACCGGGACGTCATCGAGGTCGTCGAGGGCGCCGGGGAGTTCCTCGACTGCCTGATGCTGCCCAAGGTCGAGGACCCGGCCCAGGTGGTCTGGCTCGACACGCTGCTGACCCAGATCGAGAAGGCCAACGGCCTGCCGGTCGGCCGGATCGGCATCGAGGCCCAGATCGAGAGCGCCAGGGGCCTGGTCAACGTGGACGCGGTCGGCGGAGCCTCCAGGCGGCTTGAGACGCTGGTCTTCGGCCCCGCCGACTTCATGGCCTCGATCAACATGCGGACGCTGGTCGTGGGGGAACAGCCTCCCGGCTACACCGAGGGCGACGCCTACCACTACATCCTGATGCGCATCCTGATGGCCGCACGCACGCACGGCCTGCAGGCCGTCGACGGCCCCTACCTGGCGATCAGGGACCTGGACGGCTTCCGCCGGGTCGCGGGGCGCTCCGCGGCCCTCGGCTTCGACGGAAAGTGGGTGCTCCACCCCACGCAGATCGAGGCGGCGAACGAGGTGTTCTCGCCGTCCCAGGAGGACTACGACCGGGCCGAGCTGATCCTGGACGCCTACGACCACTACACGACGGTCGAGGGGCGCGGCGCGGTCATGCTCGGTGACGAGATGATCGACGAGGCGTCCCGCAAGATGGCGTTGGTCGTGACGGCCAAGGGGAGGGCGGCGGGGATGACCCGGACCACCGCCTTCACCCCACCGGCCCCCTGACTCCCGGCCCGAGGGTTTTTCCCGTCATGAAATCTCGGAATTAAAGCCACAGATAGTGATAATTCCGGCGCCGCGCCGATAAATCTGACTAGAGAGGTCTCGTCATCGGGGCTCCGGCGTGTTGCTCTTGATGTGCACGGTTGGAACCCCCGCCGCCCCACGGAGGTGATCGTTTCCGCGGAACGGGGTAGTAGTAAGGTCTCCTGCGCTTCGCCGTGGCCGTACGGTGACGCGACGGAGTGTCACGGAGATGAATGGAACGGTCCGGAGTGCCCAACCCCGGGCTGGACGGGCTTCCTGCGAGGAGGTGCTGAGCGTGGCCCCGGGCCCCCACGAACCGCGCTCACGAGAGTGGCCGGCGGACGACGAAGGGACGCACGGAGGCGGACGCCGGCGGCATCCGGACTCGCCTCCGACGATCCAGCACTCCCCCCCAGGCCCCTCCGACGACGACCCCCGAGGACTTCCGCTCGCCTCCCCGTGGAGGCTGCCGCCGTTCGCCGCGCCCACCCCGGAGGACGAGCCCCCCAGGGCCCGCCCCGAGGGCCTGGGCGGTGAGCGCCGCCGCGCCCACACCCAGCCGTACGCCTCCCCGGCGGGCAGCCCGCCGGACCCCGACCAGCGTTCCGGCCCCGAGCTGTGGCCGGACCGGCCGCCCGAGCGCAGGCACGGCAGGCGGGACGGCGACCGGCCCGACCTGCTGGTGGCCTCCGGGCCGTCCCGCGAGCGGGACGACGCCCCCGGTGACGGCGACTACGGAGACCTCCTGAGCCCCTCCTGGTTCGACGACTCCGACCCTCTCGGCCCGGCGGCCGAGACGCCCAGGAGGACCGGAGAGGGCGACTACGGGGACCTTCTCGGCCACTCGGGGCGCGACGACGCCCACGCGGTCTTCTCGGCCCCCGGTCCCGACGCGTCCTGGGGGGAGACCGAGGAGCCGGACGTCCCCCGTGAACCGGTCAGACGCCGCCGTGGCGACCGGCCCGACCTGCTGGTGGCCTCGGGGCCGCCGCGCAGACCCGCCGAGCCCGCCCAGGAGGACCGGACCGGCCCGTACGACGTGTGGCACGACCTCCAGGAGGAGGCGCCGGCCCAGCCGTGGGAACCGGACGAGGACGAGCCCGCCGTACCGGGGGAGGACGACGACCTTGAGCCGGTGCACCGGCTCGGACGTCCCCCCGGAGGCAGGCCCGCCAGGCCCGACCTGCTGGTCGCCGAGGGGCCGCCGGGCAGGAGGGGGTCCGGCGGACGGCACCACCGCTCCACGACCGCCCCCTCCGCGCTGCGCCGTTCGAGCCCGGCCGGACGCGGGCGCAGAGGCCTGGTCGTGCCCGTCGTGGTCGCCGCCGTACTGGCCGCCGCGGTCGGCGGGGGAGCGGTGCTGTGGAGCTGGAACGGCGGGCCGTTCACCACCGGCCTGCAACTCGTCGGAGCCGAGGTGAGTCCCGGTGACACCGACTTCGCCCCGCCGGCGGACGCGGGCGGCACCGGATCGAGCCAGGTGCTCAACGCCGTGGCCTCGGCGGGCTCCGTCATGGTCGCCGTGGGCAGTGACACGACCAGCCCCGTGCCCAGGCCGCTGTTCCTCGTCTCCCCCGACGGAGGGGCGACCTGGCAGCTGGGCAAGGTGACCGGCCCGGCCGGTTACGAGAACGGCCCCACGACCGTGGGCAGGGTCGCGGGCGGCGACGGCCTCTGGCTGGCCGCGGGCAACGACCTCCTGGGCGCGGGCCGGGGCCTGTGGACCAGCGAGGACGGCACCACCTGGACCGCCGTGGCCCCGGCGAAACTGGGCGCGTTCATGACCGGCGACAAGATCATGGACCTGGCCAGGACCTCCTCCGGGTTCGTCGCGGTCGGCACGAGAGTGCTCCAGGACGGCTCATCGGGGGCCGTGGCCTGGACCTCCCCCGACGGGCAGGGGTGGAGCAGGGTCGAAGCCGGTGAACTCGGCACCCCGGACCGGGTCAGAGGACTCAAGGCGGTCGTGGCCAGAGGCGACTCGGTGGTCGCGCTCGGCGACCCGGGACGGAGCGGCTCTCCGGCCGTCCTGCGCTCGGCGGACGGAGGGAAGACCTGGACGCGGGCCGGTTCCGCGCCCTCGGGCGTCACCCCTGAGGCGGGCGCGCTCGCGGCCTCCTCCTCGGGGTTCGTACTCGTCCCGATCCAGCGGCGCGACGCGAAGGGCGACGTCGTCGTCTACTGCTCGGCGAGGGGCGACGACTGGGAGCGGTGCGGCGGCATCACCGGCCTGGCCCGGGAGGGCTCCGGGGTCAGGCGCCTTGCCTCCTCGGACGCCGGAATCGCCGCGGTCGCCGAATCCGGCTTCGAACGGTACGCCGTCTACACCAGCAGGGACGGCCGTGACTGGCGCAGGTCCACCGACCTGGGCGACGTGCCCGGCTCGCTACGGGCCCTGGCCATCTCGGAGGAGGGCACCCTCGTCGTCGGCGGAGACGAACGCGCCGCCGACGTGGACAACCGCCTGGTCCTCATCACGGCCCCCGAGGGAGGACAGGCGCGTCCCGTAGCCCTCGACCGGATCGACGGTCTGACCAGGGCCTCCCGCGACACCGCCAGGATCGCCGCCGGGAACGGCGCATTCGTCGCCGTCGGCGCGGTCGCCGGAGACGCGGGCATATGGACCAGCAGGGACGGCCACACCTGGAAGGGCGCGGGCCCGGCACAGGCTCTCGGCGGCTCGTGGCGCCAGGCCCTCAGCGACGTCACCCGGGGCAGGCAGGGCTGGCTCGCCGTCGGCGGCACGATGACCGACGCCTCCTCGACGGGGCCGCTCCTGGTCGCCTCGGCCGACGGCGCGACCTGGCGCAGGCTTCCCGCGACCGGCCCCCTCGCCCCCGCCGCGGAACACGACTTCCTCGCCCCCCACGCGGTGGCCGCGGGTCCCTCGGGCTACGTGCTGGCCGGAGAGGACCGGGGGCCGTCCGCGACCGTCCCGGTGCTGTGGTTCACCGCCGACCTCAAACGCTTCACCCGGGCGGCGCGTCTGCCCGCAGGCGGTGTCGGCGTGCGCCTGTACGACGTCTCCGTCACCTCCTCCGGGTACGTCGCCGTCGGCGGCATGGGCACCGACGGCCACGAGACCGGTGTGGTCTGGGTGTCCGCCGACGGGATCAACTGGGTCGCGCGCAAACCCGTGCTGCCCGAGGGCGCGACGGCGGCGGGCCTGAGACACGTGGTCCAGCACGGCACGACCATCGTCGCCACCGGAACCGCCGTCACCGGCGACGGGCAACGGGCCTTCGGGGCGATGTCGGAGGACAACGGCATCTCGTGGGAGTTCTCCTGGCTGCCCGCCGAAGGGGCGGCCACCGTACTGGACATGGCGGCGACGGCCGACGGCGTGGTCGCGGTCGGCTGGCAGGGAGCGCCGGGCGAGGGGGACGGCGTCGCGTGGACCTCGGAGGACGGCCTGAAGTGGCAGCCGCACGCCCAGACGGAGGACGGCCTCGCCGGGGAAGGTGCGCAACGGCTCGGCGCCGTCACCGTCGCCGGCGACCAGGTCGTCGCCCTGGGGCGTTCGACCACCTACGACAGCGACCACCTCACCCTGTGGCGCTCGACCCTGACGGCCTCCCGATGATCTTCCAGCCGATGAGGTCGTCGAGCAGGCCCGGCGAGAGAGGCAGCCGGGCCAGGTCGTCCTCGGTGAACCAGCGGGCGTCCTCCGCGTCGTCCCCGGCGCGGAGCGTGCCGCCGGAGGCCTCGGCGAGATAGTCGTGGATCTCGTAGACGACGCCGCCGGGGCCCGGACGGTCGACCGTGCCCGCCAGGCCGACGGCCCTGACCGTCAGGCCCGTCTCCTCACGCAGCTCACGGGCCAGCGCCTCGGCGTCGGACTCGCCCGGCTCGACCCGCCCTCCGGGGATGGACCACAGGCCCTTCCCCGGGGGACGGCCTCGCCGTACGAGGAGCAACCGGTCTTCCGCGTCACGGATGATCGCTCCCACACAATTTACGCGCACATGAACAAGATTACGGCTGCGCAACGAGAAGCGCCCTTGACGAACCGGGTGTGGACAAAGCACCGTGGGTAGGCGTGAGAGCCGAGCCCATTTGTCCGCGTTGTTTCGGCCCCCTCCGCCCGCCCAGTGCCTGGTCGAGCGCCTGGCGGTGTGGACCGCACGGTGACGTCCTGCCGTTGCAGTCGCCGAAACGCCCCTCTCAGGCTGCGATCGAGGGCCTCGGAAACTCCAGGGTCCCGGCCTGGCTTCCGTGGCCGCTGCCGCAGGGATGGCTGGTGACGGGCTTCGCGGAGGCGGGCGACGAACGCAGCGGCGTCAGAGGCACCGTGGTCGCGATCTCCGGCCCCTCACTGACCCACGGCCCCGCCGACATGCTGATCATCGCCGAGGAGCCCGGAGTGGGACTCGGCGCCGGGTTCGCCGGAATCGCGGGAACCGACCCGGGAGAGGGCTTCGGCGAAGGGCCGCCGCACGCCAAGGTCGAGATCATGGGCCATCCCACACCCATGTGGTGCGTCGAAGCGGCCCCCGACCGGGCGGTCTACGCGGGCGAGGCCCTGGGAAACTGGCTGTGGGCGGTCGTCTGGCCGGGCGAGGCGGGCTACCTGGTGACCCTCGCCGAACTCTCCCTGAGAGATCTCAGGGAACACGACCAAACCCTCGACCTCCCTCTGGGAGCTTTCTCTCCGCGCCTGGAAAACTAGTTGTGTCTCTCTGCGACGCCTTCGGCGTCGCGGGTTGTGTCTCTTTGCTCCGCCTGGCGGCGTCGCGGGCTTGTGCGCTTCGGGTCGGTGTCTTCCCTCGTCGCTGTGTCTCTTTGCTCCGCCTTCGGCGTCGCGGGCTTGGGCGCGTCGGTGCTTTCCCTCGTCACTCCGTCGCTTCGCTCCTGCGTTCCTCAGTCCAAGCACCGACGCGCCCAAGCCGAAACCCCTCGCGCACGGCACCGGTAGGGCCAAGATCAAAGTCTTCGCTTCGGGCTTGTGGTTGGCCGTGCGCTCTTCTTTCCGTGTGGGGCCGGGGGTCTGAGGGCCGGTGCGGCTCGTCTGTGTGAGCCGGGAGAACTCCTCGTCGTTCTTCGGGCAGGTGGTGAGGCGTGTCCGCCCGAGGGCGGTGGGCCGTTACCGGGTGGTCTGAGGGGGCCGAATTCCGGGAGGGCTACTTTGAGTGAGGGGAACGGGGATGCTTGCTACCCTGCGGGTCGGGAACGTCTGGTCTGTCATGGCGTGTTCCTTACCGAGGGTCAGGGGAAACGGGTGTTCGACGTCCAGTTCTTCGTCGAGGCGTTCGTCACGATGTTCGTGATCATGGACCCGCCCGGGATCATCCCGCTCTTCCTCGCCTACACGGGTGGTCGTACGGCCCTCGAACGTCGCAGGATCGCCTGGCAGGCCCCCATCGTCGCGTTCTGCCTCATCGTGATCTTCGCTGTTTTCGGTCAGGCCATCCTGGGATACCTGCACGTCGAGGTGGCGGCCATGCAGATCGCCGGTGGCCTCCTGCTTCTGCTGGTCGCCCTGCAACTGCTCACCGGAGACACCGAGCCTCCCGCCAACGCCGTACGGTCCAACGTCAACGTGGCGCTCGTCCCGCTCGGCACCCCACTGCTCGCCGGGCCGGGCGCGATCGTCGCCACGATCGTCTTCGCCCAGCAGGCCGGCCACAAGGACGGCGGCATCCTGGCCCTGGCCCTGGCCATCGCCGTCGTGCACATCCTGCTGTGGGTGTTCATGCGTTTCTCGGTCACCGTCATAAGAGTGATCAAGGAGAACGGCGTGGAACTCATCACCCGGGTCTCCGGCCTCCTCCTGTCCGCCCTGGCCGTACAACTGATCATCACCGCCATCCGCACCCTCCTGAACACCCCTACCTGAGACCGACCCCTTTTCCGTCTTTCGGCTCAGGCCCTCCCGACGCTGTGTGCGAGGGGTTCGGCTCATGCTTTTCCGGTGCTGGGAGTGAGGGGGTCCAAGCCCGCTCTGCCGAAGGCGGCGTGAAGGGACTTACCGGTGTCGTGTGTGAAGGGTTTCGGTTCGGGCGCGCCGGCGCTTGGACTGAGGAGCGAAGGAGCGAAGCGGATGAGCGACGAGGGAAAGCGTCGGCTCGAAGCGCCCGAACCCCGCGACGCCGTCAGGCGGAGCAAGAGACAGGGCGCCCGAACCCCGCGACGCCGTCAGGCGGAGCAAAGAGACAGGGCGCCCGGACCCGCGACGCCGAAGGCGTCGCAAAGAAAACAGGTAAAGTGCGGAAGCGTGACAGCGCGTATCGAGCGAGTGGTGACCGAGGGCGTCGTCGATGTCGACGGCGTCGAGCACAAGGTCGAGAACAACACCTGGATCGTGGGTGACGATGAGGAGGTCATCGTCATCGACCCCGCGCGTGACGCGGAGGCGATCCTGGAGAAGGTCGGCGAGCGGGAGGTGCTGGCGGTCGTCTGCACCCATGGTCTGCCCGACCACGTGGGTGCGGCCATCGAGGTGGCGGCCCGTGACGAGGCCGTGGTCGCGCTCCACCCGAAGGACCGGCCGCTGTGGCGGCTGACCTGGTCGGAGACGTGGCCGGACATCGAGATGGAGGACGAGGGGCTGTTCGGCGTCGCGGGCGTCCAGCTTGAGGTCCTCTCGACGCCCGGCGTCTCGCAGGGCGGGGTCTCGCTGTACTGCGAGGCGCTCGACGCGGTCTTCAGCGGCAAGACGCTGCAGGCCGACGGTCCCGGCAGGATCGGCGGGGAGTATCCCGCGCTGGCCGACCAGCTCACCGCGATCGGCGGCAGGCTGTTCACGCTGCCGCACCGCACCCGGGTGCTGCCCGCGCACGGCGAGGAGTCCACGATCGGTGACCTGGAGCCGCAGTTCGACGCCTGGCTCTCCGGTTCGCTGACCCGCGGCACGGTCGAGGAGAAGGAAGGGCCGCTCACCGACGGCACCAGGGCCGCGGGCATCCGGATCAACCTGAACGACGAGTAGTCCTTTCATGGACCAGCTGCCCCTGGAGGGCATGCCGCGGCGGCTGTACTCGTGCACGCCGTCGCGGTTGAACACCTGGCTGGACTGCCCGAGGCGTTACCGGTTCACCTACCTGGACCGGCCGGCGCCGCAGAAGGGTCCGCCGTGGGCGCACAACAGCGTCGGCGTCAGCGTGCACAACGCGCTGGCCGGGTGGTGGCGGGAGCCGTACGAGCGGCGCACGCCCGTGATGGCGGGCGTCCTGCTGAACAACGGCTGGATCGGCGAGGGGTTCCGCGACGCCGCCCAGTCGGCGGCGTGGCGTGCGCGGGCCCGTGAGATGGTCATGGGCTACGCCGCCTCGCTGGACCCCGCTGACGAGCCGGTCGGGGTCGAGCGTACGGTCGCCACCAGGACGTCCGTCATCGCCGTCTCAGGGCGGGTCGACCGGCTCGACCGGCGCGGTGACGAACTGGTCGTCGTGGACTACAAGACGGGCCGCCGCCCGCTGACCGAGGACGACGCGCGTTCCTCGCTGGCGCTGGCCGTCTACGCCGTCGCCTCCTCCCGGATGATGCGCCGCTCCTGCCACCGGGTGGAGCTGCACCATCTGCCGACGGGCTCGATCGTGGAGTGGGAGCACTCCGAGGAGTCCCTGGCCCGGCACATCGGGCGTGCCGAGGCGATCGCGGTCGAGGCGTCGGAGGCGGACGAGGCCTACCGGGCCTGGGCGGGCGAGGCCCCCCGAGGTTCCCGTACGGCCGCCGCGGGGCGCACGCCGCCCGCAGTACCACCTCGGATCGACGAGGTTTTCCCGCCCAGGACGGGCCCGCTCTGCTCCTGGTGTGATTTCCGCGCGCACTGCCCGGAGGGACAGCGGGCCGCCGACGGCCGTCAGCCGTGGGACGGCCTCGGCGACGACTGAGGCGTTCTCGAAGCATCTCCACAGGTCTCAGGAGCGGCCCTTACGGCACGCCTGAGCGCCCCTTGAGACGAGGTTCCGGGGGCGGGTGATGACTGGGGCGCGGGTGTCCGGAATTTGGCGTTCAGTGCATGAGTATCTCAGGGCTTCTGTCGTGTTGTGCCCCGGATTGATCCGATGAAATATGTATCAAAAGTGGTAGATTATTATATTTGGGGCCAATAACAGAAAATAGGTCCGACGTAATTGCCGCCAACCATTGACGAAAGCACTGATATCGGGTCATAACGGTTGTGACCCAAAACCCACGCGTCACATGGAAGGCGGTGCACTCTCATGGTCGAGACCACGGAGCGCCAAGGCGAGAAGGCCACCTGGCACAAGCCCGGTTACCAGGTCGTCGAGGCGTCGATGGAGATGACGGCGTACTTCCTGGCCACCAGGTAACCGGACGGGGGTTCACGCCATGCGACTGCGAATTCTGGGAACCGCCGCAGGCGGTGGCGTCCCCCAGTGGAACTGTGCGTGCCCCGGGTGTACCGGGGCACGCACCAACCCGGCCTGGCGGCGCACCCACGCGTCGCTGGCCGTCGAGGACCACATCGTCAACGCGACCCCCGACATCGCCGAACACGTCGAGACACTGCGTTCCGGCGGTACGCCCACGGAGCGGACACGCGTCATGCGCGTGGTCCTCACCGACGCCGAACTCGACCACACACTGGGGCTGTTCCGGCTGCGCGAGGCCGACGAACTGGAGATCGTCGCCACCCCCACGGTCCGCCGGGCGCTCACCGGTGGGCTGAGGCTGTCTGAGGTGCTCTCCCCGTACGCCGACCTGCGCTGGCGTGACCTGACGGCGGACGGCGAGGTCGCGCTCGCCGAGGACGTCGGTGTCCAGGCGGTCCCGGTCTCCGGGAAACGCCCCCGCTACGCCTCGGACGAGGCGGCGGCTCCCGACTGGGTGGTCGCGCTGCGCTTCACCGACCGGGCGAGCGGCGGGACGTGCCTGTACGCCCCGGCCTTCGGCGTCTGGTCGCCCGAGCTTGAGTCGGCGATGGCCGAGGCCGACTGTGTGATCGTCGACGGCACCTTCTGGGACGACGAGGAGCCCCGCCGTACCGGGATCTCCTCGCGCACCGCGACCGAGATGGGCCACCTGCCCGTCGAGGCGACGGCGGAGCGACTGTCCCGGCTGCCCGGCCGGTGCCTGTACACGCATCTGAACAACACCAACCCCCTCGTCGACCCGGACGCGCCCCAGCACAAGAGGCTGGCCGAACTGGGCGTCGAGGTGGCCGCCGACGGAATGGTGATCGAGCTGTGAACGCCGAATCCTGGACCCCCGCCGAGTTCGAGGCCCGTCTGCGGGCCGTGCCCGAGGCGCGATACCACAACCGCCACCCCTTCAACGTGCGCATGCACGCCGGGGAGCTGTCGCCGGAGGAGATCCGCCGGTGGATTCTCAACCGTTTCCACTACCAGCGGCACATTCCGATCAAGGACGCGCTCATCCTCGCCAAGCTGGAGGCGCCGGAACTGCGCCGCATGTGGATCCGCCGTATCCAGGACCACGACGGAAGGCGCGCGGGCGAGGGCGGCATCGAGCGCTGGCTGCGCCTGGGAGAGGCCGCGGGCCTGGACCGCAAGGACCTGCTGTCCGGGGAGGGCGTCCTGCCCGGCGTGCGGTTCGCCGTCGAGGCGTACGTGAACCTGTGCAGGCTGGGGACGCCGCTTGAGGCCGTCGCCGCGTCGCTGACCGAGCTGTTCGCCCCCGACATCATGCGGACCAGGATCGAGGCCTTCGAGCGGCACTACACCTGGATCGACTCCGAGGGCCTGCAGTACTTCAGGGGCAGGATCAGCCAGGGACGGCAGGACAGCGGGGAGGCCCTCGAAATGGTCCTGGAGTGGGCCAGGGGACGGGCCGAGCAGGAGCGGGCCGTGGCCGCGCTCTCCCGCAAGTGCGACGTGCTGTGGGCGCTGCTCGACGCGGTGGACCAGGCGTGACGGCCGCCGAGGCCCCCTCCCCGGGGGCGGAGACCGTGCCCCAGGCCGACTGGCGGCCCCGCCTCGGCTCCGGGATCATCCTGCGGCACGACGCCGTACGGCGGGCCGACCTGCTGGTCATGCCCGAGCGGATCGTGCTGCTTGAGGGCGGGGCGGTCGCCGTACTGCGGCTGTGCGACGGGGTCAGGACCGTGGAGGAGATCGTCGAGAGGCTGAGCGCGGACTTCCCCGGGGCGCCGGTGGCCGACGACGTCACCGAGTTTCTCAGCCGGGTGCGCACGGAGGGGTGGGTGCGATGAGTGAGACGGGCGACGGGCCCGCGCCGCCGTGGGCCATGCTGGCCGAGCTCACCCACGGCTGCCCGCTGCACTGTCCCTACTGCTCCAACCCGGTCGGGCTCATCCCGCGCTCCCGGGAGCTGGCCACCGCCGACTGGGTGCGGGTCTTCGAGGAGGCCGCCGCGCTCGGGGTGGTCCACGCGCACCTGTCCGGCGGCGAGCCGCTGCTGCGCGCCGACCTTGAGGAGATCACCGCCGCCGCGGCGCGCAACGGCGTCTACACCCAGCTGGTGACCAGTGGCGTCGGGCTTGACGAGGACCGGCTCGCCCGGCTGGTCGAGGCGGGGCTGCACAGCGTCCAGCTCTCGGTGCAGGACTCGACGGCCGCGGCCTCCGACCTCATCGCCGGGACCCGCTCCTTCGCCGCGAAGGAGCGCGCGGCGGCCCTGGTGCGTGAGACGGGGCTTCCGCTCGGGCTCAACGTCGTCCTCCACCGGCGCAACCTCGACTCCATCGAGGGCATCGTCGAACTGGCCGCCTCCTGGGGCGCCGAGCGGGTCGAGCTGGCCAACACCCAGTTCTACGGTTGGGCGCTGCGCAACCGGCGCGCGCTGCTGCCCACGCGCGAGCAGCTCACCCGGGCCAAGGAGACCGTGGAACGGCTGCGCGAGCGGGTCGAGGGCGTCGAACTGATCTGGGTCGTCCCCGACTACTTCGACGGGGTGCCCAAGCCCTGCATGGGTGGCTGGGGGGCGATCTCGCTGACCGTCGGCCCGGACGGATCGGTGCTGCCCTGCCCGGCCTCCTACGACCTGCCACTGGAGTTCCCCAACGTCAGGGATCACTCGCTTGAGTGGATCTGGCGGCGTTCGGCGGCCTTCGAGGCCTACCGGGGCACGGAGTGGATGAGCGGGCCGTGCGCCGGTTGCCCGCGCAAGGAGGTGGACTTCGGTGGCTGCCGCTGCCAGGCCTACGCGCTCACCGGGGACGCGAGCCGTACGGACCCGGCGTGTGGGCTCTCACCCGACCACCACCTGATCACCGAGCTGGTCGAGTCGGCGGGGGACGGAGAGCTGGTCTACCGGCGGCCGGAACGGCTCACCCCGCCACGCCAGGCGGTCGGCCCGAACCCCTGAGGTACGCGGTTCAGCTGCGCAGGTTCGCCTCGGCGGCGGTCCAGAAGCGGATGAGCGCCGCCGCCGTCGTCTCCGGGGCCTCGACCGCGGGAGAGTGGGCCGCGCCGGGCACGACGACGCAGTCGGCGTTCAGCCGGTCGGCCATCTCCGACTGAGCCATCGGCGGCCAGCCGTCGTCGTGCTCGCCGAACAGCACCAGGGTCGCCACGTCCACCTGGTTGAGCTCGTCACAGCGGTCACGTGCCGCGAGGATCTCCTTGGTCATCACGGACATCCCGACCGGGGAGTTGGCGAAGAAACGCTTGCGCAGAAAGGCCACGATCTCGTCGGGCACCCCGGCGGACAGGGCCTCCGGCTCAAGGTGGGTGTCCCACATCCGTTCGAGCCCCACCTCGGGGGCCCTGGTCAGCATCTCCCGGCCCACCTGCTCTCTGGGGCCGACGATCGCGGCGGGGCCGGTGCTCATCATCGTGTAGGAGGCGAACTTGGTGCGGCCGTCGATGACCGCCTCCCGGGTGACCAGGCCGCCGAAGGAGTGCCCGACCAGGTGGACGGGCTCACCCCTGCCGATCAGCTGCGCCAGCGCGTCGACGTCGTTGCCCAGCGCCGCGCACGTGTAGGCCGACGGGTCGTCGGGGCCGCCCGTCTCGAACTGCCCCCGCATGTCGATCGCGACGACCTGACGGCCCGACTGGGCGAGCGTCTGAAGAACCGCGAGGAAGTCCTCCTTGCTGCCGGTGAGACCGGGAACCAGCAGGGCGGGCATGCGTTCGGCGATGCCGCTGACCGGCAACGCCTCCAGCGCGGCGAACGTGCCGGCCGCAGTCTCCAGCCGACGGGCACGGACGCCTGGAGGCAGGGTCAGAAAACGCGGCGTACTCACGTGGCCCCACGATACCTCTCTTGGTGACATGTCTCCGCGCCCCGAGGCCGGACGTGCCGAGATGCGGCAAAGGGGCGCCACCTCGCGGTCGCGCCCCTCGTCACACCGGTACGGCTAGCCCTGGCGGCGGGGACCCCGCTGCTGGCCCCTGACCTGCGGACGGCGGCGGCTCTGCGCCCGCTCGGAGGCGGCGGACGGCGCGATCTCGTCGTCGTCGGTGGCCAGGTCGGGAGACTGGAAGATCACCGCGAACGGGCTGGGCGGGATGATCTTCTCCGGCTGGGGGCGCGGCGCGGGCGCCTCGTCCTCCCAGTCCTGCTCGTCATCCCACAGCGGAGCCTCGGCGGCCTCCCCACCGGGACCCTCGTCGGTGAGACTCACCTCGGGGTTCAGGCCTGCCCTCCGGTTGCGGCCCCTGCGGGACGCGGTCTCGGCGGGCCGGTCGTCACGGATGTCCTTGCGGGGCGTCACATCCACGTCCACCTCCAGCTCGGCGGGTTCGACGATCGGGCTCTCGACCCTCCGCGCCGCGAGCGGCGCCTGGGTCTCCTCGGAGACACGGTCCCCCCGCGAGCGGCGGCGCCCGGACTCCTCGTGCTGTGCCTCGGCGACGGCCGGCCGGGACTCCTGGGCCCCCGCGGACTCGGCCGCCTCCGCGCCGGTACGGCCACCGCGGGTGCGGCGCCTCTCCCTGGTGCGGGCGGGGCGCTCACGGCGCTCCTCCCGCTCCTCCTCACGGCCCCTGCGGCCGCGTGAGCGGGTCCGGCCCGTCTCTCCGAGATCTTCGACCTCTTCCGCCGCCAGGCCCGCCCTGGAGCGGTTGGCGTGCGGCAGCACACCCTTGGTGCCCTCGGGGATGCCCAGCTCGGTGAAGATGTGCGGTGAGGTCGAGTAGGTCTCGACGGGCTCGGCGAAGTCGAGCGAGAGCGCGTTGTTGATGACCTTCCAGCGAGTGAGGTCCTCCCACTCGACGAAGGTCACCGCGACGCCGGTCTTACCCGCCCGGCCGGTACGGCCGATGCGGTGCACGTAGGCCTTCTCGTCCTGCGGGCAGTCGTAGTTGACGACGTGGGTGACGTCGTCGACGTCGATGCCCCGCGCCGCGACGTCGGTCGCGACCAGGACGTCGATCTTGCCGTTCCTGAAGGCGCGCAGCGCCTGCTCGCGCTGGCCCTGGCCCAGGTCGCCGTGTACGGCCGCCGCGGCGAACCCGCGCTCCTTGAGCTGTTCGACGACCATGTCGCAGGCGCGCTTGGTCTCACAGAAGATCATCGTGAGACCCCGGCCCTCGCACTGGAGCAGGCGGCCCAGGATCTCGATCTTGTCCATCCGGTGCACGCGCCAGACGAACTGGGTGGTCTGCGGCGTCGCCTCGGCCTCGGCGTCGTTGTTCTCCGCGCGCACGTGCGTCGGGCGGTTGAGGTAGCGCCGTGACAGCGCGACGATCTCGCCGGGCAGCGTCGCGGAGAACAGCATCGTCTGCCGCTTGGCCGGGACGAGCTTGATGATGCGCTCGATGTCGGGCAGGAAGCCCAGGTCGAGCATGCGGTCGGCCTCGTCGAGGACGAGCGCGTCGATCTGGCCGAGGTCGAGGTGCTTCTGCTTGACCAGGTCGAGCAGGCGGCCCGGGGTGCCGACGATCACGTCGACGCCCTGCTTGAGCGCCTCGATCTGGGGCTCGTAGGCGCGTCCGCCGTACACGGTGAGGATGCGGGAGCCGAGCTTGCCCGCGGCCGTGACCAGGTCTTCGGTGACCTGGATGGCCAGCTCACGGGTGGGCACGACGATCAGCCCGCGCGGCTTCTTTCGGTTCTTCCTCGGCTTGCCGACACGTTGCAGCATCGCCACGCCGAAGGCGTAGGTCTTGCCGGTACCCGTGCGGGCCTGGCCGATGATGTCCTGGCCGGTCAGGGCCAGGGGAAGGGCCATTTCCTGGATCGGGAACGGCGCGGTGATGCCCTCGGTCTCAAGGGCGTCAGCGATCTCTGGTGTGACTCCGAGGTCTCGGAACGTCGTCAGCTTGGCCTGCCTAATCTCCGTTGAAGGCAGTCCTGCCGGGACCACGGGCGCAAAGGTTCCCCGTGCCGTGTCCTCGCGGAAGGGCTAGCCCTCTCAATGTCATCAGCGACCGCTGCGGCGTCATGCCGACTTGGGGGCGTCCAGGAGCAGGTCTCCTGGATTAACACAGGGCGGTCGCACTTTCACACAGTAGTGTACTCGATACCACAACGTGCAGCCGATTTCTTCGTATTCCAGCTGAAAGGGCAGGCGCCGTAACTCATAGGCTTCCTGCATGAGTGATTCCCCTCCTGGCGTCCCCGACCTGCTCGGAGTGCTCGCCTACGCCGAGTTGACCGCGTTCCTCAGGTTCGCCGAAGACGCCGCGAGACACGCCCCGACACTGACCGACCGGGCCGCGCTCAGCGACCTCGCCGCGACCGAGTACGCCCATTTCCGTCTTCTGCGTGACCGGATAGCCTCGCTCGGGGTCGATCCGGAGGAGGCGATGGAGCCCTTCGTGCGGCCCCTGGACGACTGGCATGCCCAGACCACGCCCTCCGACTGGCTTGAGGCGCTGGTCAAGGCCTATGTCGGCACGGGGATCGCGCTCGACTTCTACCGGGAGGCCGCCGCCCACGTCGACGACAAGACGCGGGAACTGGTCGAGGAGGTGCTCGTCGACGAGGGTCGTTCCCAGTTCGCGGTGGACCGTGTCGGTGCGGCGATCAGGCAGGACCACAGGCAGGCGGGGCGGCTCGCCCTGTGGGCCAGGCGGCTGGTCGGTGAGGCCCTGAGCCAGGGACAGCACGTGGTGGCCGCGCGCCCCGAGCTGGCGGCGTTGCTGGTCGAGGCGGCCGGGGAGGACATCACCCGGATGTTCGGCAGGCTGACCGAGGCGCACGGCGGGCGGATGGCCGCCCTCGGCCTGACCCCCGGTCCGTGAGCGCCTCCCGGCGTCGGGGGCGGCGCCGGGCGAAAGCGCCATCGGGCGGAACGCCGGGCCAGATGTGGGGTGCGGGAGGAAAAGGCGCCCGGCGAGACCACGCGTCGAGGCGCCAAACGGTTGTACCGTGCGAGACATGAGGGCCTCGCGCCGCTATGGCAGTTTCCTAACGAGATGTGGACCGAACCCCTGGACGTCACGTCCGGTGCTGCGAAGGGGAGGCGCCGACTGTCCGGCGGCCCCTTCGGAGGGCCATTCCGCAAGAAGGGCCCGCCGTCCGCGCGGGTGCGGACTCGGAGAGAGGGGAGAGTGCCCCGGGGAGTGCTGAGACCGCACTGAGGCGTCCGCCGACGCCGGTGCGGGACGTCTCGTCTCCGCCGGCGCCGGAATCGCCCAGGGCTCGGTGACGGGTCGCGCCAGGACCGGTGCGCCGGTCTCACGACCGGCGTCACGGCCTGGCGCGAGCCGTACCGGGTCTGTCAGAGGGTGCCGCCGAAGCCGACGGGGCGTGCCTCCTCCTCGCCGATCTCGACGAAACCGAGTGAGGTGATGGGGACGAGGACCCTGCGACCTTTGCTGTCGGTGAGGGAGAAGATCCCGCGGTCGGCGGCGAGCGCCTTGCCGAGTTCCTCCTCGACCTGCTCGGCCGTCAGGTCCGTCTCGACCACGAGTTCGCGGTGCACCGAGCGCACGCCGATCTTGATTTCCATGTTGCTCCCTTTCGACGAGGGTTGCTCGTCCCATGGTCGCCCCATCGGAGGCACGACATGCGGGCTGATCGCGTCAAGCGAACAGCCGGATCAGTGGTCGGCGGTCCTGGGGAAACCGGAGATGCCGCGCCAGGCCAGGCGGGCGATGAGCTGGGTCGCGGCGTCCTTCGGGATGGAGCCGGTGCTGCTGATCCAGTAGCGCGCGCTGACCTCGGCCATGCCGACCAGGCCGACGCCGAGCAGGCGGGCCTCGTCGCTTGAGCAGCCGGTGTCCTCCTGGATGACCTGGCTGATCATCTCGGCGCTCTCGCGGAGGTTGCGCTCCATGCGCTGGCGGACGGGGGCGATGTTGCGCAGGTCGGACTCGAAGACCAGCCGGAAGGCCTCACCCTGGCCGGAGACGAAGTCGAAGAAGGCGCCGATCGCGGCCTGGACGCGCTGCTTGTTGTCCGTGGTCGAGGCCAGGGCGTCGCGGCAGCGGGCGATCATGTCGTCGACGTGCAGGTCGAGCAGGGCCAGATAGAGCTCCTGCTTGCCGGGGAAGTGCTGGTAGAGAACCGGTTTGCTCACCCCGGCGCGCTCGGCGATCTCGTCCATCGCCGCCGCGTGGTAGCCGTTCTCGACGAAGACCTCCTGGGCCGCGTTCAGCAACTGGCGGCGGCGGGCCAGCCGGGGCAGCCGGGTGCCCCGGGGCTTGGCGTCCGGGGTAGTCGTCACGGCGGTCTCCTCGCGGGGTCTCATGCTGTCTCGCTCATCCTACGCGCGGGTAATCCACGTCAGCGATAATCGTCCTCATCAAGATCAACAGCACGGCTCTGCTCCGTGGTGTCCGCCGTGTCGGCCTCCTGGGGGATGTGGTCGGGCCAGGTCGGGGAGTCCTCCTCGCGTGCCGGGCGCTGCTGTTCCACGGCGTCCGCCTCGGGCGCCTCGATGTCGAGTTCCTCGCTGAAAGGCTCCTGCGGCTCGTCCTGCGCGCCTTCGCCGTGAACGTCCATCTCTGACATCTGCCCTCCCGTTGCTCTCCCTGGCTCTCCGGATTCCTCGGTGGACACCTTCCCCGTTCTCTGGGGAATACCGGACATGGCCGGACATCGTCAGCGTATGGCCTCGGATGTGCCCGGTCCCGTGAGCGGGTGTTCGCCCTCGTCCTGTGACGTATCCGAACACGCGTGCGAGACTTGGGGAAAGCCCCTATCCAGGGAGACGCCATGCGGAGCATCTGGAACGGCGCGGTCTCGTTCGGTCTGGTGACGATCCCGGTCAGGATGTACGCCGCGACCGAACAGCGGAACGTCACCTTCAACCTGGTGCACCGGGAGGACGCGGGCCGGATCAGGCTCCGCAGGTTCTGCGAGGCCTGCGAGCAGGAGGTCCCCTACGCCGAGGTGGCCAAGGGCTACGAACTGCCGACCGGTGAGGTGGTCGTGCTGGAGGGGGAGGACTTCGAGGACCTGCCGTTGTCCACGGCGCACCGGATCGAGGTCCTGCAGTTCGCCCCGGCGGAGCAGATCGACCCGGTCCTGCTCGGCAGGGCCTACTACCTGGAGCCGGACGAGGGGGCCGCCGGGCCGTACGTCCTGTTGCGGGAGGTGCTGGGGCGCTCGGGGCGGGTGGGGATCGCGAAGGTCGCGCTGCGGCAGCGTGAGTCGCTCGCGACGCTGCGGGTCAGGGAGGGGGTCCTGGTGCTGGAGACCATGCTCTGGCCCGACGAGGTGCGCCCGGCCGACTTCGCCTTCCTGGAGGAGGAGCCCGAGGCCAGGCCGCAGGAGCTGCGGATGGCCGAGTCGCTGGTCGAGAGCATGACGGCCGACTTCGACCCCTCGCGCCACCACGACGCCTACCGCAGGGCGCTGCAGGAGGTCATCGAGGCGAAGGTCGCGGGCAGGGAGGTCGTCTCCGTGGGCCCGCCGCCGGAGCCGGGCCCGACGGCCGACCTGATGGCCGCGCTGCGGGCCAGTGTCGAGGCCGCCAAGCGGAGGCGTCCCGCCCCCGGGGAAGGCGGGCGGAGGCGCCCCGCGGCGTCCGGTGAGGAGACACGGGGTACGGCGTGAGCCTCGCGTGAGAACGCCCAGCGGAAAGGCGGGCGCGATGAGGACCCCGGAGATTCGAGAATCCCCGGGGCCCTCGCCGGTCTCCACGAAGAACCGTGCTTCGCGTCTATCTGAAAGGCGAATCGATTGATTCACTCCCGGATGTCCGCGTCATTTCCCCGCGTATTCGGAGGAGAAGGCGGACACCACACCCATTCGCCGTGGGCGGGAGTTTCGGCGGCCGCCGGAGCCGGTCGCGCCCGGTCACGTGACTCGGCCTCGTGTCACGTTCACGTGGCGCGCCGGCCCGGCGGTCAGCCGTCTGCGGGGTTAGCGTGCCCCGAGCAGCCCGCGCCTGTCGTTGTCGTTGTCGTTGTCGTTGGCGTTGCGGGCAGCGCCGCCGCCACCGCCGCCGCCACCGCCGGCGCCGACGTTGTTGGTGTTGATGATGACGAGCCTACGGTGGTGGTGACGCCTCCAGCCGCAGCCCCAGCCGCGGTGGCCCCAGCCACCCCAGCGACGGCCCCAGCCCCATCCGCAGCCGCCGGTGGTGAAGCCGACGCTGGTCTGGAAGGCCGGAACCACGGAGGCCTCGGCGGTCGAGGTCGCGGCACTCATCGCGACGAGCCCGCCCGACAGGGCGGTGCTGAGCGCGAGTCCCGTGAGAATGCTCTTGAACTTGGGCATTTCGTTTCCCCCTTGAAAGGATCGGTTGCCCCCACTCTTTGGGCATTTTCCACACTGGTCGGAAAATGCCCCGGATGACTGTTAATCGGTCATCCTTCGCAGTCTTGTATTTCCGTGCATCTCGCCTACCAAACGGCGATCGGTGGCTTTTACTGTCTCCTTATCTCTCTATTGACGGCGTTGGACTCTTATTAATTGTTTTGATGCGATAAGTCTTTAATGTCGCTTTTGTGCCCACGCTGTACGGCGGGGAGCTATCGTCGAAACGGAAGGCGAACGAGGGGGGAAGTCGTGGGAAGCGAGCCGATTCCGAGCTGGCCCGGAGAGCTGGTCGACCTGGCGGAGAACGGATGGGACGGACGTGTCCACGTGCGCTCGACTCCGCCGGGGCCCAAGGAGAGCGCCGTCTACGTGCACGGCCTGGCGGGCTCGGCGACCAACTGGACCGACCTGATGGGCGAGTTGTCCGACGTGGTCAGGGGATACGCGCTGGACCTGCCCGGTGCCGGGCACTCACCGGAGCCGCCCGGCGGCGACTACTCCGTCGCCGCCCACGCCCGGGCCGTCGTCGCGCTGATCGAGCGCGTCTCCGACACCCCGGTCCACCTGTTCGGCAACTCCCTCGGCGGGGCGGTCTCGGTGCGCGTCGCCGCGACCAGGCCCGACCTGGTCCGCTCGCTCACCCTCGTCTCCCCGGCCCTGCCCGACCTGCTGCCCCGGTACGGCCCGGCACGTGTGGCCCTGTCGAGCGTGCCGAAGGTCGGGGAGTGGGCCGTGGGCCGGATGCGCATGCTGCCCGCGGAGCGCAGGATCACGATGACGATGTCCATGTGTTACGCCGACTTCGGTCGGCTCCACCCCGACCGGCTGAAGGAGGCGGCCGAGGAACTGCGGCGCAGGGACGGCCTGCCGTACTCGGCGGGTGTCCTGACGGGCTACGCCAGGGGGATCGTCGCCGAGTACTTCAGGCGGGGTGAGGAGAACCTGTGGCGTCAGGCGGCCCTGGTGTCCGCGCCCACGCTGGTCATCCACGGCAGGCGCGACCGGCTGGTGCACCCTCGCATGGCCGTCCGCGCGGGCCGGGCCTTCCCGCACGTCAGGCTGGTGCTGCTGCCCGACGCCGGACACGTGGCGCAGATGGAGGTGCCCGGCAGGGTCGCCCGTGAGGCCCGCAGGCTCATCTCCGAGTCCATACCTGTCCCGATTGGGGAATGACAGGAGCATCCGGTTAGGTTGTGAATGGTGCGTGCTGTGCCAGCCGTGTCGTCAAAACCCCCTGAAACGGGAGTAGAACTGTGTCGTTGCCACCCTTGGTAGAGCCGGCAGCCGAGCTGACCGTCGATGAGGTGCGTCGCTACTCGCGCCATCTGATCATCCCCGACGTGGGTATGGCAGGGCAGAAGCGCCTGAAGAACGCCAAGGTGCTCTGTGTGGGCGCGGGCGGCCTGGGATCTCCCACTCTGCTGTACCTCGCCGCCGCGGGCGTGGGCACCCTCGGCGTCGTCGACTTCGACGTCGTCGACGAGTCCAACCTCCAGCGCCAGGTCATCCACGGCCAGTCCGACATCGGCAGGCTGAAGGCCGAGAGCGCCGCGGCCAGCGTCAGGGAGATCAACCCCCTGATCGACGTGATCGTCCACAACGTGGCGCTGACCACCGACAACATCATGGAGATCTTCTCCGACTACGACCTGATCGTGGACGGCACCGACAACTTCGCCACCCGCTACATGGTGAACGACGCGGCCGTCCTGCTCGGCAAGCCGTACGTCTGGGGCTCGATCTACCGCTTCGACGGGCAGGCCAGCGTGTTCTGGGCCGAGCACGGTCCCTGCTACCGCTGCCTCTACCCCGAGCCCCCGCCCCCCGGCATGGTGCCCTCGTGCGCCGAGGGCGGCGTGCTCGGCGTGCTGTGCGCCTCGATCGGCTCCATCCAGGTCAACGAGGCCATCAAGCTCCTCGCGGGCATCGGCGAGCCCCTGGTCGGCCGTCTGATGATCTACGACGCCCTGGAGATGACCTACCGCTCGGTCAAGGTCCGCAAGGACCCCGAGTGCGTGCTCTGCGGCAAGAACCCGACGGTCACCCAGCTCCTGGACGACTACGAGGCGTTCTGCGGCGCGGTCTCCCAGGAGGCCCAGGACGCGGCCTCCGGCTCCACGATCACCGCGACCGACCTCAAGGCCATGCAGGACGCGGACGAGAACATCTACGTGATCGACGTCCGCGAGCCGAACGAGTACGAGATCGTCTCCATCCCCGGCGCCGTGCTCATCCCCAAGGGTGAGTTCACCAACGGCTCCGCGCTGGAGCGGCTCCCGCAGGACAAGCGCATCGTGCTGCACTGCAAGTCCGGCGCGCGTTCGGCCGAGGTGCTGGCGATCGTCAAGAACGCCGGTTTCTCCGACGCCGTCCACGTCGGCGGTGGTGTGCTGAGCTGGATCAAGTCCGTGGACCCCAGCCTGCCGACCTACTAGTCACGGCCGTACCTCACGCCCCGCGGAGCCTCGCTCCGTGGGGCGTGTGTTGTCACGGACATCCGTTGTCATGAGGCGTCCGTTATTTGGGGATAGAGCGGGTGAGATCCCTAGAGGCCGGTTTAAGGTCGAGAATGTGAACGAAGTCCCAGGTCAGCGCAGGCGCGCGTGGATGACGCTGATCATGGCGTCCACGCTGGCGCTGGCCTGCGCGGCCGTGGCGGCGGTCACGGCGGGCGCCGCGGTGACCGAGCTGACCAGGGGCCCCTCCAGGGCGGAGCTCGACCGCGCCGTCGCCGCCGAGACCGCGGGCCGCTGGCGGGCCTGGCCAGCCGGGCGGATCTTCCCCGAGACCGTCGGTTACGCCGCCGAACAGGGTGGCAGGGAGCAGGCGCACCGGGTGGGCATCTCCCCGGAGACCCGCTGCGACCGGGCCGTCGACCCCGGGCTGCGTGAGGCGCTGCGTCGTACGGGATGCCGGGGGGTGCTGCGCGCCACCTACATCGACGCGCTCCAGGGAGTCGTCGTCACCGTCGGCGTCGTGGCGTTCGCGGGGGAGCGGGAGGCGGCGAGGGCCAAGGCCGCGCTGCCCAGGACCGGCCGCCCCTCCCCGGGTCTGCTGGCCCTCGGCTTCCCCGGTACGGTCACCGACCGCTTCACCGCCGTCGGCAGGCAGCGCGGCCTGGTACGGCAGGCGGGGCCGTACGTGGTGATGACCACGGTCGGCCAGGTGGACGGCAGGCCGGGCAAGGCCGTGGGGGAGCAGCGGCCGACGATCTTCGCCTTCACCGGGGACATCGCCGACCGGATCCTCGCAGGGCTCGCGACGCCGGAACGCCCCGACTGCGGCTCCGAGTCTGCTGGACGGTGGCGGTGCTGAGGGTACGGCGGGCGGTTGTGGCGCTCGCGCTGACCGGGTTCTGGCTGGTGCCCGCCGTGCCGGCCGGGTGGGCCGACGAGGTGCGGGGCAACCAGCGGCAGGTGCTGCGGACCCTGGACCTGGCCGACGCCTGGCGCGTCTCCAAGGGGGCGGGCGCGCTGGTCGCGGTGCTGGACTCGGGGGTCGATCCCGTCCACCGCGACCTGGCGGGTTCCGTCACCGAGGGCAGGGACTTCACCGTGGGCGCCAACCCACGGGGAGTGGCCCCCTCACGGCTGCACGGCACCTACATGGCCTCGCTCATCGCCGGGCACGGGCACGGTCCCGGCGGGGGCAGCGGGGTGATCGGCGTCGCGCCCAAGGCGAGGATCCTGTCCGTGCGGGTGATCCTGGAGGACGAGGAGCCGGGCTTTCGCACCTTCAACACCGCCGAGCGGTTCGAGAACGTGGTGGCCAAGGGCATCAGGTACGCCGTCGACCACGGCGCCGACGTGATCAACATGTCGATCTCGAAGGAACTGGCGACCAGGGAGGAGCGGGCGGCGGTCCGCTACGCGATCTCCAGGGGGGTCGTGCTCGTCGCCGCGGCGGGCAACGAGGGGGCGGGCAGGCCGGAGGCGACCGGCTACGCCCCCTACTCCTATCCGGCGGCCTTCCCCGGGGTGGTCTCGGTCGCGGCGGCCGACCGCAGGCTGCGCCGGGCCTCCTTCTCCAACTGGAACCCCTCGGTCGTGGTGGCGGCGCCCGGGGTGGACATCCTCGGCGCGGGGCCGGGCAACGAATACTGGATCGGCCGGGGAACCTCCCAGGCGACCGCGTTGGTCTCCGGAGTCGCCGCCCTGATAAAAGCGAAATATCCGAAAATGTCGCCCGCGTTGGTCGCGCAGGCCCTGACCAAGGGGGCGACCAGGCGGCCCAGCGGAGGCTACGACACCGGCATGGGCTTCGGCGTGGTCAACGCCCCCCGCGCGCTGGCCGAGGCCGCGAGGATCTCCCGCCACACCCTGACCGCGGGCGGGGACGGCGTCCACGATCCCGCCCTGCCGATGGGCGCGGCGGCCGGGCCGGTCCAGGTGATCCGGCGTGACCGGCGCGGGATCGCCCTCAACGGCGGGGTCGCCGCGGCCGCCGCGCTCTGCGCGACCGCCTGCCTGGTGACGGCCGGATTCGCCGTCCGCCGGGCCCGTACGGTTCCCGCGCCGCCCTGAGGGGTGCCGGGGACGGCAGGGGGCGACCCGCCAAACACACTCCGGCGATAGGGCGGCGGGGGCGCGCGACGTAGCATCGAACTATGTCGAAGCCCGGGCGGTCCCAGGAGCCTGAACGGCACCTGGAGGCCTCGGGACCGCACACGGGCGGCTCCCAGGCTCCGTCCGCCGGTGGACACACCGGTGGGCGCGCCGGGGGCCGTGCCACGGGCTGGCCTCCGAGCGGTTCCCGGGTGCCCCGGGGCTCCCGTTCTCGCAGGACCACCGCAGGCGGCGCTCCCGGTGCCCCCGGCGCGCCGCGACGTGCCAGGGTCCGGGCCTGGCCCGCCGCGGGGCGCCGGGAGAACGGCTGGCACCGCCGTCCCGCGCTTGAGCGCGTCGAGGCGGCGAGCCTCGAAGAGGGCATGCGCCTGCGGGTGATCTTCCTGATCCTGATGGGCGTCATCCTGGCCATCGCCGTGAGCGACGTGCTCGCGGGCGCGGTCGGCGTCCTCCGCGAGACCAGGGCCCGCCCGCTGACCCCCGCCGAGCAGGCCCGCTACATCCAGGAGGACATCGCGGCCCGCTGGCACACCTGGTCGGCCGACCTGATCTTCCCCACCGAGCTGCAGTACGTCGCCCTCGGCCGCGCGCAGCAGTACGCCAGACGGATCGGGCTGGCCCCGGAGACCTCCTGCGGAGCGGGCCTTGACGCCCCGGTCGGCTCGGTGCTCTCCGAGCACGGCTGCCTGACCCTGCTGCGGGCGACCTACGTGGACCAGACCTCGACCTTCGTGGTCACGGTCGGCGTGGCCGTACTCGGCAGTGAGGAGCGCCGGATCGCCGCGACCGGGCAACTGCCCGTGGACGACCGGGTCGGGGTGCGCCCCGTCGCCTTCCCCGGTACGGCGGGTGAGCTGTTCGGCGCCGCGCAGCGCCAGCACAACTCCTGGATCGCGGCCGGGCCGTACGTCGTCCTCTCCACGGCCGGATACGCCGACGGCCGTACGCGTGAGGCCGTTCCGCCCGAGGAGATCCTGCACAGCGAGCTGTGGCCGACCGCCCAGTCCATCGCGGGACGCATCGCCCGTGCCCTGGGAGACGAGCCGAGCGCCGTACCCCAGTGCACCCAGGGGAACGTGTGCTGAGGCGGCTGGGGGCCGCGGGAGCCCTGATCACGCTCTGTCTGGGGGTCTGCGCCCCGGCGGTCGCCGACGACGTGCGCCGGGACCAGCGCTGGGTGCTGGAGAAGATGAACGTCGAGCAGGCGTGGAAGATCACCAAGGGGGTCGGGGTGACCGTCGCGCTGGTCGACAGCGACGTGGACGCCCAGGTCCCGGAGCTGCGCGGCAGGGTGACCGTCGGGCCCGAGATGGGTTCGGCCGGGCCGGTCGGGGACGACGCGAAGGAGGTCTGGCACGGCACCGCGATGGCCTCGCTCATCGCGGGGGGAGGCCGGGGCGAGGGCGGCCTGCTGGGGATCGCCCCCGAGGCGCGCGTCCTGTCCCTGCCGCTGATCCTGCGTGACAGCGAGCAGAGCGCCCCCCCGCTCCCCGAGCAGGACCGGCGCACCGGGACGAACAGCCCGGTCGCCCGCGCCATCCGCTACGCGGCCGACCACGGCGCCAAGGTCGTCAGCATGTCCCTGGGGGCGTACGGCCCGCAGAAGAGCGAGCGTGAGGCCGTCTCCTACGCCCTGGCGAAGGGGGTCGTGCTGGTCGCGGCGGCCGGCAACGACGGGGAGACCCCCTACGCGGTCAAGAAGGACACCTCCTTCTGGAGCTTCCCCGCGGGTTACTCCGGGGTCATCGGCGTGGGCGCGGTGAACGAGCGGAGCGAGCCCGCCGGGTTCAGCAGCGACAACCTGTCGGTCCTGGTCTCCGCGCCGGGCGTCGAGGTGCCCGTGGTCGTTCCCGGCGGGGGGTACCGCCCCTCGGACGGGACCAGTTCGGCGGCGGCGCTGGTCGCCGGAGTCGCCGCACTGATAAAAGCGAAATATCCAGATATGCCGCCTTATTTGGTGGCGCGAGCGTTGAGTTCGACCGCCACCTCCGCGCCGATCGCCGGATACGACGACCATGTCGGTTTCGGTGTGGTCGACGCGGGCGCCGCCCTGGCCAGGGCTGGGGAGTTGCTGCGCGCCTCGGCGGGCACGCCACCCGACGAGGGGGAGCGTCACTTCGGGGCGGGCCTCCCGACCGAGGAGCCCGCCAGGCCCGGCCCCGACACCCTCAGGCTCTGGGTGTACGGCACCGGCCTGGCCGTCGGCCTGCTCGCGTTCTGCTGGACCGTGGTGACACTCACCCGACGTTCCGGATAAATGCCATATAACGTCATATATGGGACGGGCTTTGATTCGGTTCGAAGTCTTTTTGGACACCGTTCGGACGCGGACGGCTCCATGCGGCTTCTCACGGTCCGGCGAACGTCGAACATTCGCTAATGTCGCGCATCATGGGGTACGAGTTGCGCGTGGAGCGCCCGGCGCCTCTCGCCTTCGCGGAGCTCGCGAACGTGCTGGGGCGAGCGGGGTTCGAGTTCCGCGGTTCGCAGGAGAAGGGTGAGGTCCTGGCCCGCCACGGCGACGGGGTCCACGCGGTGGCCGTCTGGGACGGCAAGCTCTCGGGCGCGCCGGGCTCCGACTGGCAGGTGGCTCAGCTCGCCAGGGTCTCCGCGCTGCTCGGCGCCCGCCTGGTCGGTGAGGACGGCGAGCAGTACGCGATCCGTGACGGCCTCGTCGAGCAGCTGAACGGCTCGACGGCCTACGAGTTCGGGAAGATCGACGAGATTCTCGCGGCCGGACCCTCCGTATGGAGTCAGTAGGCCACCCGACCCCCTACGCCGAGCGCGTGCTCGACCTGGTCGAGCGCATCCCCGCCGGCAGGGTGATGGCCTACGGCGACATCGCCGAATACCTCGGCGAGGGCGGTCCCCGTCAGGTCGGCAGGGTCATGTCCACCTGGGGCGGCGGCGTGCCGTGGTGGCGTGTCGTGCACGCCGACGGGACCCCGGCTCCCGGGCACGAGGCGCGCTGCCTGGCCAGGTGGCGCGAGGAGGGCACACCCATGCGGGGCGAGCGCGCCGACATGCGTTTCGCACGCTGGGACGGTCTACCAGAAATCACGACGTAACCGGCTTCTTCGTGGCCCACTAACATTGCCTAGGACAGCGCTCTGTCCGAAAGGCGGTGCCCCCTTCATGGCCACAGGCGTCACGCCCGCCCGAACAGGTGGCGACTCCGTCGCCGACCGTCTTCGGGTTGTCCAAGATCTCTGTGACCGGGGAGAACCGCTCGAATCGATCCTCTCGGCCGTGACAGCCGAGGGACTGACACCCGCGCAACGCCGCCGCCTCGACGCCGGAGTCCTCTCCGGTCCGCTCGGCAGCCGCCTGGATCTCGCGGTCAAACGCGGCGCCGCCCGCCGCCGCGAGTTCGTCACGCTCTTCAAGCCCTACATCACGGGTGTCGACCCCAAGGTCAAGCGTGACCTCCCGGTCGCCAGGAGGCTCGCCTTCCACCTCGTCGAGCACCGTACGATCGACGACCTCGCCGAGGGCGACGCGCTGCAGAGCCTCACCACCGCGGCGGCCGAGCCCTCCCGGCGGGTCCGCAGACGCCTGCGCTGGTACGCCAACCTGCCCCTGCAGGACGAGCTGCCCGAGGCCATGTACCGGCTGCGCGCGGCCGACCTGATCCCGATGACGCACATCGAGGACGTCTCCTGGACCGGTGGTCGGCTGCGCGTCACCGGGCACGCCTACCTCGCCGGGCTCTCCGTCCGCAGCCCCCGCTTCAACCGGGCCTTCGTCGTGCTGCGCGGCCCCCGCTGGCTGCCTCCCGTACGGCTGCGCACCCGTAGGGTCCTGCGCCCCGAGGCCACCCACGGGGCCCGTGAGCCCGGCTGCAACTACGACTGGTCCGGCTTCGTCGCCGAGATGCCCGCCTGGCCGCTGCGCTGGCGCGGCGCCCTGCGCTCCCTGGTGAACGGCGTCAGGCGGACCCTGCGCCGCAGGGAGACCGTGCCCGACACCACCACCTGGCGGGCCGAGATCGCCATCTGGAGCCGTGGCGCCCGAGCCACCGGCCTGCTCCGCGGCCCCTCGAACGGCCGCACCGAGCGTCCGGCCGGGTTCGAGCTCCCCGGCGGCTGGTGGATCCGTCCTGTCTGGACCTCCGACCGCGCGCTGCAGATCGCCCTGCAGCCGACCAGGGCCGCGCTGACCGGAATCCGCCTCGACGGCGACCGCCTCGAACTGACGGTCTTCCTGCCCGGCGGGGAGCACACCAGGGGACAGGCCCGGCTCGACGGCCACCGGATGTCCGCCGAGTTCACCCCCGTCGAGGGAGGTACCCAGGTCGTCGTGCCGCTGGCCGTACCCTCGCTGCTGCAGGAGCGCGACGGCGGCAGGCTCTGGATCGAGCCGAAGGGCGACCCCGCCGCACCCGTCATGATCGGCCAGGCCAGGGAGAGCCGGCTGGTCGTCGGCGACCGGGAGATCACTGTGCTGCGCGACCGGCGCGACCGCGTCAGCGTCGCCGCGCACCGCATCCGCCCCGTCATCTCCTCCGCCACCTGGGACGAGGAGGGCACGCTCACCATCGAGGGCTCCTACCCCGGCTCGGGGGCCGCCGAGCTGACGCTCAGGCACCGTGGCGGGACGGTCCACACCGTGCCGATGGAGCGCACCGACGACCGCTTCGCCGTACGGCTGACGCCCTCGGCCATGCCGAAGTTCGGCGAGGCCGTCGCGATGGGGAGCGGAAGCTGGAGCATGACCACCCGCGACCCCTCGGGTGAGGTCGTCCCCCTCCGCGTGGACCACGCCGCGCTGGACACCCTCGACGAGGAGCCGAGGGTCCGCGACGGCAGGGCCTACCGCCTGTTGTCCACCAGGTTCGACGTGCCCGTGCTGATCGTCGCCGAGGACATCCCCGACGACGAGAAGGGCGCCGGGGGCCTGTACGCCCTGCAGCGCTCCTTCTATCCCGACCAGCGGCGTCGTGAGCTGGACGAGGCCACCGTCTACGTCGCCTACGACGGCCGCCAGTACGAGGGCAACGTCCGCGCCATCTACGAGGAGCGCGTACGGCGCGGCGACGACCGCGCGCACGTCTGGATCGTCAAGGACGGCGCCTTCACCCCGCCCGGTTCGGCGGAGCTGGGGTTCGGCTCGGGCATCCGGCCGACGGTGGTCAGGGCGGGCAGCCGGGAGCACTACGCCGTGCTGGCACGCTCCCGGTACGTCGTCACCAACGGTTTCCTGCCGCCCTGGTTCCGGGCCCGCGACGACCAGATGGTCGTGCAGACCTGGCACGGCAGCCCGCTCAAGCGCCTGGGCAACGACCTGCCCCACATGTCCCGTGACCCGAAGCCCGCCGCCTGGCACCGGCAGGCCGCCGAGGTGCGCGGCTGGGACCTGCTGGTCTCGCAGAGCCCCTGGGCGACCCCGATCCTGCGCAAGGCGTTCGGCTACCACGGGGAGGTCCTGGAGTGCGGCTATCCCCGCAACGACGTGCTCTCCTCGCCCGAGCGGGACGAACTGGCCGCCCGGGTGCGCCGCAGGCTCGGCGTCGCCGACGGGGTCAGGGTGGTGCTGTACGCGCCGACCTTCCGCGACTACGACCGCAAGAACTCCTCGCTCAAGCTGGACCTGGCGCGGGCGCACAAGGCGCTCGGCCCGGGACACGAGTTCCTGATCAGGGCGCACTCGATGCAGGCGGCGCCCAACATCCCCGAAGGGCTTGGCCGCGACGTCACCGCTTATCCGGATATAACGGACTTATTGCTGGTGGCGGATGTGTTGATCACTGACTACTCGTCCGTCATGTTCGACTTCGCGGCCACCGGCAGGCCCATGCTCTTCTTCACCTACGACCTGCAGCGCTACTCGACCAAGCGCGGCCTGTACCTCGACCTCGCCGCCGAGGCCCCGGGGCCGCTGCTGACCAACGGCGCCGACGTCATCGAGGCCCTCAGGACCATCGACACCGTGGCCGCCGCCCACGCCGAACGCTACGAGCACTTCCGCAACACCTACACCCCCCGAGACGACGGCAAGGCCACCCCCCGCCTCGTGGACCACATCTTCACCTGACCCTCGTCGCAGGTCACAGGCGGGACCGCGCCTCCTGGACCTGACGCAGCACGCCGTCGGCCCGGGACGACCCGGCGATGGAACCCGCCTCGTCGAGAAGCCTCAGCGCCTCGTCGCGGTGACCCTCCCCGGCCGTGACATAGGCGAGCCCGACCAGGTTGGCGGCGACACCCGGAAGGAACCCGGCCTCACGGCGGAGCCGCGTCGACTCCTCCAGGCGCTCCCTTGCCGCTCCCAGCCGGCCCGCCCGGTGCTCCGCGATACCCAGGTGCCGGAGGGCGTAGGACGCGGTCAGGGCGTCACCGGCACGCACCGCCCGCCGGTGGGACTGTTCCAGCACGGGAACCGCGGCGGTGTCGTCGTTCCGTACGACCTGGTGGAAACACCCGATCCAGAACAGGGCCTCCGCCTCGCCGCGTACGTCCCCGAGGCTCCGGTAGAGCTCGGCGGCGCGTTCGAACAGACCTGGTTCGTACGCCTCCCGGCGCCCGTCGGCCAGGAACCGCGCGTGCGCGACCCGCCCCCGGGCGAGGGAGAGATCGGCCTCGACCGCGTCCAACTCCCGATCGGCCGCCGCCACGGCGTCGGCGTCACCCCCGAAGACCGCCCGCTCGTACAACACCCCGGCCCGCTCGATCCGATCGTCCGCGCCCATCTCGTCCCTCCGCCGCCTTACGGGTCGTTCACAGCCTCGGCAGAGGCTACTCCCGGGTCCCTTGAGGCGTACCGGTGATCGTGGATGTCGTGATTTGTGGTACGTTCCCGCTCGTAAGGTGCAGCGCTCCTCGGTGAGCGCGTCGGGACATCCGGCCGGCACGGCAGCCTCAGCAAGGCTGTCTGGATCTCTCAGTGGAGAGCGTGCTCAGCCATGCCCGCAACCTTCCCCTCGCGCGTACGCGCGGTCCTCCTGCTCGTGGCCCTCCTTCACCATCCTGAAGGAGTCCGGCTCCCCGACGATCGCCGGCGGGTCTGAGGACGACCCCGTTCTTCGACGGCGCCGTCTCGATCCGTGCCTCGGTCCATGTCCGCTCCGGCGCGGGGCCCGCCGCCACCGAGCCTCGCAGGCCCTTCTGACGCTGGGCCGGGTGTCTCTCCACCGGCCCGAACCTGACCACACCATCCGAAGGAACACTTTCATGATTCTCGTCACCGGAGGCCGCGGCGCGGTCGCCACCCAGCTGACCGCCCTGCTGCACCAGGCAGGCCACCCCGTACGCGTCGCCTCCCGCGTTCCCGGCGAACTCCGCGTCCCCGACGGCGTCGCGACCGCCACCTGCGATCTCGGCGACCCGGCCACCTTCCCTGCCGCTCTCCACGGTGTCAGCGCGGTCTTCCTGTACGCCGAGGCGTCACACATCGACGAGTTCGTCGGCGCCGCCACCACCGCGGGCGTCAAGCACGTGGCGTTGCTGTCCTCAGCCAGCGTCCTCGACCCCGGCGCGGCCGACAACCCGCTGGCCGCCTCCCATCTCGACGTCGAGACCGCCCTGCTGAACTCGCCGCTGACCACCACGCTCCTGCGCCCCGGCTCCTTCGCCGGCAACGCGAGCGCCTGGGCGTGGGCGATCAAGGCGGGGCAGCCGGTGAACCTGCCCTACCCGGGCTCCTACACCGACCCCATCCACGAACGGGACATCGCCGAGGTGGCCTTCACCGTGCTCACCGACCCCCACCACCAGGGCGGAAACCTCCACCTGACCGGCCCGCGGACCCTCACCTTCAGCGAGCAGATCGACCGGCTCTCCGAGGCCGTCGGCCGCCCGATCACCGTCAACCACGTCACCTCCGAGGAATGGAGGCGGGAAGTGGCGGCCTACATCCCCGCGTCCTACGCCGACGCCCTGCTCGACTACTGGCACGCCAACGACGGCCGCCTGACTCCGCTCAGCGACACCGTCGAACGGGTCACCGGCCACCCGGCCCGCCCGTTCACCACCTGGATCCGGGACCACATCGCCGAATTCGTCGAGTAACCCTCCCGCGGCCGGGCGGACCTTCGGAATCACTCCTGAGGGCCGTCCGGCACCCGGCCGTCGAATCCCGCACGCTCGCACAACAGATCGGTCACCTCGCGCGAGCCGATCGTCAGGACTGGGGAACCGCGCGTGAGCCGTAGGACGGGCCGAAGACGACCAGTAGGGCCAGGTCCTCGGTGATGTCGACGAAGCGGTGTTCCTCGCCCGCCGGGACGAAGATCACGGCGCCGGGGCCGACCTCCGCCTCGCCGTCCGGCGTCACGATCCTGGCCCGGCCCGAGGTCACCACGTAGATCTCGTCCTCGGTGTGCGGGCTCTGGGTGTCGACCCCGCCCGCCGGGATGCAGTACGTCCCGACGGACAGATCAGGCACCTTGAGCTGCTCGACCCAGTCGTTGGCGGCCCCACCGGCCGGCTGCGCCCACTCACCCGCACCCTTGATGATTCGCATGCCGACGACCCTACCGAGGGCCGTTCCCAGGTGAGAAAAGTGCCCAAAAGGGCTCCATCCCACGATGCTCACGGGCGGTCTTCGGGCAGGTGCCCTGTCGTCGACGGTCACGGCTGAACGTCGTCGATCCGGCATGAGCGGTTCTTGCCGCCGGTCGCCGACCGGAAGGCGATGTCGCTGTGACCGGCGGGAGAACCCCGGATCGCGCGGCTAGAGGCGTGTCGCGGTGCGGACGAGGTCGGCGACGGCGCGAGGGGTGCGGTGCAGCAGAACGACTCCGAGCCGCCGGTACAGGCGCGGAACACGACCGTTCACGGTTTGGACGGGCGAGATGCCGGTTCGCGCAGGAGCCGGGTCCCGTGGCTGCTTCCGGATCGCACTTGTACTGCTGCCTGAGCCGGTCCGACCAGGCCCCGCCTACGACCAGCAGTTGGCCGCAACCGCGGTCACCGAAGGCGCGACCATTCGACCCGGGGTCGGGTTCGTCGACTTGATGAGGCTGAACATGTTCTTCCCTTCCGTTGTGAGGATCCGTTGATCGAGGGCGGGGCGCGAATGCCTCACTCTCCATTCCTGGATCGGTGACATCCGGGGCCTGAAAAGGTCGGCGTGGCCGCGCCCGTCGGGGCGGTCGCCGAAACCGCGCCCGGGCGCGTGCGGGCCGCTCATGGGATGGACGGCCTCGTTCGGGACTTTGGACGCACAGAAGACGACCAGGGCTACGTGTACCGTCATGTCGTGGCCTTCCTTCTGCTCGGGCCGCCCGGCTGGAGCCCCTGTGCCACCATCTTTTCCGCTCGAACCCGCTCGCGCTTGAACATCGGTACGCGGCTTCTCGAAGCCCGCCGGGACGGTCATCGGGTCCGAAAAGCATGGTTGATTTACAGGGGCGAATGCCGAGAGCTTTTCTTGATATCTGCGATCGAAGGTCTTTTCGTCGTGGAGATGATCGCCGGATGCGGAAATGGCTCCATGCATTGACTGTTTCGAATGGTATTAATTGACACGGGTGTTTACTCCTACCCGATGACGTGTAATGCTTCGGCCATGTCCAGGGACAACTTGATGCACGCGCCCGACATCGGCATCAGAATCGAGCGCGCCCGTGGCGACGGCGGTCCTCCCACGGAGTGGTCAGGGTTTTCACCCGACGAGACGGACGCAGTCGTCCTCTTCCAGGCCAGCGGCTTCGTCCGCGACGCCGAAGGCATGGCGTCCTATCTCGACCCCGTCACCGGATACGTCAATGTCGCCGGCACAGAGGAGAGGTTCGCCGAGCCCCTGGGCCGGGACTGGGTGTACACGGCGATCCTCTTCGAGCCGGGCAGCTTCGCCGATCGCTTCAGCGGTCCGTTGCGTCACGACTGGACCCTCCATGTCAGCGCGCAAGCCGACCTTCGCCATCGGAAGCTGCTAAGAGCCCTTCTGCGGGGAACCGACCGCCTCGAAGCCGAGGAACGGCTCTACCTGCTCTTCGACGCGCTGACCCCGTCCCGGCCGGCGTGGAAAGCCTCCGCCGGCACTTCGATGGCCACACGTGTGGTGCATCGTCGGCTGGCGTTGGCCGTCCAGGAAGCCCTCAACGCCGGTTATCTCACGACGAACCTCGAAGATCTCGCCCGAATGGTCGGCGCGTCCCCCAAGCACCTGAGCAAGATCTTCCATACCGTCACCGGCCGCACCATCACCGGCTACCGGAACGACCTACGCGTCCGCGCCGTCCTCAACGATCTGACCGCTGGTGGCGACTGCCTCGCGGATCTCGCCGCCCGCTATGGCTTCGCCGACCACGCCCACCTGACCCGAACCGTCCGCAAACACCTCGGCGAAGCCCCCTCCGTCTTGCGCGAGGCGCTGAGCGGGTAGCAGCGATCGTCGAACGCATCGGGCAGGACAGGGTGAGCCGCGGTGGGTGTGGACGTCGAGACTCGTGATCCACTGGTGGCGGCCTCTTCCACACCCGGCACTTCCTGACTGTCACAACCCTGGAACCGGACGCCTGATCGATAACGCCGACCACATGTCGGCGGACCCATGCGAAGGGGCCGTACGGCGAGCCGCTCGGAGAGCGACCACCCCATGCCCTCTCGGTGGGACCGGCTCCTTCCGAGGTCGGACGCCGGCCGTCCCGGTCGGTGCCCTGTGGGAGAAGGCCGGTCACCGGCGTGAGGCCGGGATGAAGGAGCAGGACCGGGGGGCACAGGCCAGGAGGTCTGGCGTCCGCCGGGGGTGATGGCCAGGTCGAACTCCTCGTGACCCAGTCCGCTTTGGCGTCCTACAAGAGGGGCCGGAGGGGCGGAGTCGGCACGATCATCGTCCGGGATCTGGTGGAATGACGAGTTGTGAGTGGTCAGGGCTGGCGGTTGGTGCGTCGTGTGGGTGCCGGGAGGGCTGTTGCCCCCGTGCTCGACGAGCACCAGCGGGCGGCTGTCACGCATGAGAGCGGCCCGCTGCTGGTCCTGGCCGGGCCGGGGACCGGCAAGACGACCACGATCGTGGAGAGCGTCGTCGACCGGATCGAACGCAGAGGGACAGACCCGGAACGGGTGCTCGTCCTCACCTACAGCCGCAAGGCCGCCGAGGAGCTGCGCGAGCGCATCACGGCGCGCGTGCGCCGTACGACCAGGACGCCGCTGGCGCTCACCTTCCACAGTTACGCCTACGCGTTGCTGCGCCGCGAGGCCGTACTCGCCGGGAACGTCGCGCCCCGGGTGCTGACCGCGCCCGAGCAGCTGCTGGAGATCCGCCGTCTGCTCCACGGCGAGCTTGAGGACGGTGCCCCGCTGTGGCCGCAGGACATGCGGGAGGCGCTCAGGACCAGGGGGTTCGCCCAGGAACTGCGCGACTTCATGGCCCGTGCCGCCGAACGCGGCCTGGACGGTGAGGACGTGGTCGCGCTCGGCCGGGCGCACGGCCGAGCCGACTGGGTGGCCGCGGGCCGGTTCGCGGGCCGTTACCAGGCGCGGTTCGACCTCGACCTGGAGCCGGTGCTCGACTACGCCGACCTGATCCGGGCCTCGGGGGCGCTGCTGACCGACCCCGAGGTACGGCAGCGCGAACGTTCCGCCTACGACGTCGTCTTCGTCGACGAGTACCAGGACGCCGACCCCTCCCAGGAGTTCCTGCTCGGGCAGCTCGCGGGGGAGGGGCGTGACCTGGTCGTGGTGGGTGACCCCGACCAGTCGATCTACGGGTTCCGGGGCGCGGACGTGCGCGGGATCATGGAGTTCCCCGACCGCTTCAGGAGGAAGGACGGCGGGAGGGCCCCCGTCATCGCGTTGCGGGTCTGCCGCCGCAGCGGCGCCGAGCTGCTGAAGGCATCGCGGCGGGTGACGGCCCGCCTGCCGGTTCCGCCGGGCGGCGCCGGGCACCGCGACCTGAGGCCGCTGCCGGACGTGGAGCCGGGCGAGGTCCACGTCGTGGTGGCCGACGGCGAGGCGCAGGAGGCGGCGCTGGTGGCCGACACGCTGCGCAGGGCCCACCTGCTCGACGGCGTACCGTGGTCACGGATGGCGGTGCTGGTGCGTTCGGCGACCCGTCAGCTGCCGTTGCTGCGCCGGGCGCTGGTCGCGGCCGGAGTGCCGGTCGCGGTCGGCGCGGGTGAGCTGCCGCTGTTCCAGGAGCCGGGGGTGCGCCCGCTGATCAGGCTGATCCAGGTCGCGCTCGACCCGGAGATCCTCGACGAGGCGATGGCGGAGGAACTGCTGACCGGCGCGCTCGGCGGCACCGACATGATCGGGGTACGGCGGCTGCGCAGGGCCCTGCGTGTCGCCGAGCACGAGGCCGTGACCAGTCCGGAGGAGCACGACCTCGACGACCCGGCCCCTGCGGCCGAGCCCCGTTCCTCGGGCGAGTTGCTGGTGGCCGCGCTGAAGGACGAGCGGGAGCTGGTCAGGATCGAGCCGCACGTCGCGCTCCCCGCCGAACGGCTCGCCAGGCTCATCGCGGGCGCCGCGGAGGTCGTACGGCGCGGCGGCACCGCCGAGGACGTCCTGTGGGGCGTCTGGAGCGCCACCGAGCTGGCCGGACGGTGGACCGAGACAAGCCTGTCCGGCGGGTTCAGGGGCACGATGGCCGACCGTGACCTCGACGCGGTCGTGGCGCTGTTCGACTACGCGGCGGGCTTCGTGGACCGGTTGCCGCACGCCGGTGTCGAGGTGTTCGTCGAGGACCTCATCGCGCGGGAGATCCCCGGAGACTCCCTGGCCGAGCGCGCCCCCGACAGCGAGGCGGTGCGCATCATGACCGCCCACCGCTCCAAGGGCCTCGAATGGGACGTCGTGGTCGTCGCCGGGGTGCAGGAGGGGGCCTGGCCCGACCTGCGGCTGCGGGGGTCGGTGCTGGGCACCGACGAGATGGTCGCCAAGGCGGCCGGTTCCGAGCACGAGAACCCCGCGGCCGTCTCGGCGGCGCTGGCCTCGCAGATGCTGGCCGAGGAGCGGCGCCTGTTCTACGTGGCGGCCACCAGGGCGAGGAGGAAGCTGGTCGTCACGGCCGTCGGGGGGGACGACGCCGACGAGCGGCCCTCCAGGTTCCTGGCCGAGCTCGCCCCCGGCGAGACGGGGGAGACGGTCGTGGACGAGCGCTCCCGCTGGCTGAGCATGTCCGCGCTGGTCGCGGACCTGCGTTCGGCCGTCTCCGACCCGACACGGCCCGAGGCGCTGCGCCGGGCCGCCGCCGAGCACCTGGCCAGGCTCGCCGCCGCCGGGGTGCCCGGCGCGCACCCCAACGAGTGGTACGCCCTGACGGAGATCTCCGACGAGCGGCCGCTGCGCTGGCCGGACGACATCGTGCGCGTCTCGCCGTCCGCGGTGGAGAACTTCACCAAGTGCGGGCTGCGCTGGCTGCTGGAGACCTCGGTCGGCGCGGGCGGCACCGACGTCGCCAGGGGCCTCGGCACGGTCATCCACGCCCTGGCGGTGCTCGCGGCGACCGGCGAGGGGACCGAGGAGACGCTCGGCAAACGGCTCGACGACGTCTGGCACGAGCTGGACTTCGGCGGCGCCTGGTACAACCGCAAGCAGCGCGGCGTCGCCGAGGAGATGGTCTCCCGGTTCCTGCGCTGGCAGCGGGACAACCCCCGGGAGCTGGTCGCCCTTGAGGAGTCGTTCGTCGCGACGGTCTCCGAGGGCGTGCAGATCAAGGGGCGGGTCGACCGGGTCGAGCGGGACGGCGAGGGCAGGGCCGTGATCATCGACATCAAGACCGGCAAGCACGGCCCCAAGGAGGCCGACCTCGAACGCCACCCCCAGCTCGGGGTCTACCAGCTCGCCACGCTGCTCGGCGCGTTCGAACGGCATGGGATGACCGAGCCCGGCGGCGCGGCCCTGGTGCAGGTCGGAGACGCGGCGACGAGGAACGCCGCCAAGGAGCAGGCCCAGATCCCGCTGGCCGACGACACCGACCCGGGCTGGGCACGTGACATGGTGGACACCGTGGCGGCCGGGATGTCCGGCCCGGTCTTCCAGGCGAAGGTCAACGACGGCTGCCGCACTTGTGTCGTGCGGGCGAGCTGCCCGGTCAGCAAGAACGGAGACCAGGTGTGCTGAGCCCGGTTCAGCTCGCGGCCAAGCTGGGCATCCTCCCGCCGACGCCGGAGCAGGCCGAGGTCATCGAGGCAGGTCTCGAACCGATGGTCGTGGTCGCCGGGGCGGGTTCCGGCAAGAGCGAGACCATGGCGGGACGGGTCGTGTGGCTGGTCGCCAACGGCCTGGTCCGCCCCGAGCAGGTGCTCGGCCTGACCTTCACCAGGAAGGCCGCCGGGGAGCTGGCCGTACGGGTGCGTGAGCGGCTCAACGGGCTGGTCGCGGCCGAGCAGGTGCCCGCCGAACTGTTGCAGGGCGAGCCGACGATCTCCACCTACCACGCCTACGCGGCCAGGCTGGTCACCGAGCACGCCCTGCGGGAGGCGCTCGAACCCACCATGCGCCTGATCAGCCCGGCCGTCGCGTGGCAGCTCGCCGGACGGGTGGTCAGCGGCTACGACGGCCCGATGGAGCAGATCGAGTGGGGTCCGGCGACCGTCACGCGGGCGGTGCTCGACCTCGCCGGGGAGATGGCCGAGCACCTGCGCACCCCGCAGGAGGTGCGGGAGATCGGCGCCTGGCTGACCGAGCGGTACGGCAGGCTGCCCGGCACGCCCACCCAGCTCCAGCGCAGGCCACTGGCCACGCAGCGGGCCAGGGAGCAGCTGCTTCCGCTGGTCGAGGCCTACGAACGGCTCAAGCGCCGCCGCGAGGTCGTCGACCACGGCGACCAGATGGCGCTCGCGGCCAGGATCGCCGAACGGCACCCCGAGGTCGGGGAGGCCGAGCGGGGCAGGTTCGCCGTCGTCCTGCTCGACGAGTACCAGGACACCAGCCACGCCCAGCTGGTCCTGCTGCGCTCGCTGTTCGGGAACGGGCACCCGGTGACGGCGGTCGGCGACCCCTGCCAGTCGATCTACGGCTGGCGCGGGGCCTCCTCGGGCAACCTCACCCGCTTCCCCCGCGACTTCAGGACGGCCTCGGGGGAGCCCGCCCCGGTCCGCCGGCTGTCGGTCAGCTTCCGCAACGGCGACGCCGTACTCGACGTGGCGGCCAGGGTGCAGATCCCGCTGCGGCTCGAAGCCCGTGAGGTGCCGGTGCTGGTGCCCGGCGGCAACCGGATCGAGCGGGGCCGGGTCGTGACCGCCTTCCACGGGACCGCTGAGGACGAGGCGGAGTGGATCGCGGCGAAGATCTCCGGGCTGCTGGGCGGCGAGAGCGCCCCCGACGGGCTGCCCTGGGGCGACGGCGAACGCAAACGGGCCAAGCAGAGCGCCTGGGGCGGGCCGCAGTGCCTGCAACCCCACGACGTGGCGATCCTGGCCCGCAAACGGTCGCAGTTCCCCACGCTGCGCAGGGCCCTTGAGGCGCGGGGCATCCCGGTCGAGGTGGTCGGTCTCGGCGGGCTGCTGACCGTGCCCGAGGTGGCGGACATCGTGGCGACGCTACGGGTGATCTACGACCCGACGGCCGGGGACGCCCTGGTCAGGCTGCTGTCCGGGCCACGCTGGCGGATCGGTCCCGCCGACCTGAAGGAACTGGGTGACCGGGCGCGTGAGCTGAGCCGGGAGACCCGTGAGGACGGGCCCGGCGGCGTCGCCGACCCCCTCGACCAGGTCGTCGCGGACATGGCCGAGGAGCGGGGCAGTCTGGTCGACGCCCTCGACGAGCTGCCGGAACGCCCCGAGTGGCAGGAGGCGTTCTCCCCGCTCGCCCGGGTCCGCCTGGTGGCCATGGCCCAGGAGCTGCGGGTCCTGCGCGCCCACACCGGGCAGCCGCTGCCCGACCTGGTCGCCGAGATCGAACGCAGGCTCGGCCTGGACATCGAGGTCGCGGCCAGGGGCTCCGCCGGTGTCTTCGCGGCCCGCGCCGACCTGGACGCCTTCCTCGACGCCGCCTCCCGCTTCGCCGGAGACTCCGAGGACCCGACGCTGGGGGCGTTCCTGGCGTTCCTGAAGGCCGCAGACGAGGAGGAGAACGGCCTCGACGCGGGCCGGGTCGGAGAGAGCAACAGCGTCAAGCTGATGACGGTCCACGCCTCGAAGGGCCTCGAATGGCCGGTCGTGATCGTGCCGGGGATGTCCCAGGCGTTGTCGAAGGGCGGGACGCTCACCGTCGGCACGGTCTTCCCGGCCAGGCCGACCGTCAGCCCCAGGTGGACGGAGAACGCGCGCAAACTGCCGTACCCGCTACGGGGCGACGCCTCCGACCTGCCCAGACTCGGCGGCCTGTCCAAGGAGGAGATCGGCGACTTCGACGAGCGCTGCCGGGAGCGGGAGCTCCTTGAGGAACGCCGTCTGGCCTACGTCGCCGTCACCCGTGCCCACTACCTGCTGATCGCCTCCGGCTACCGCTGGGGCGGCGGGTCGAAGCCCCTCGACCCGTCCGACTTCCTGGTCGAGGTCCGCGACACGTGCGGGCGGGCCGAGGTCTGGGCGCCGCCCCTTGAGGAGGGGGAGACCAACCCGCTGCTGGCCGAGCCCGCCGAGTCCAGGTGGCCCGTCACCCCGGCCGGGGCACGGTACGAGGCCGTACGGGACGGCGCGGACATGGTCAGTGCGGCGCTGGCGGCGCTGTCGGAGGAATCCGAGGAGCCGGAGGTCGTCCCGGTAGAGGAGATGTTCGTCGTCGAGGACGACGAGGTGCCCTTCCCCGACGACCCCTACGACGATCCCTACGAGGATCTCAACGGGGACCTCGGCCCGGCGGGCCGGCCTCTCCCCGAACCCTATGACGACGTCCCCGACCGGGTCTCCCCGGCGTTGCGCGGGTGGGACAGGGAGCGGGCCAGGGCCTGGGAACGCGACATCGAGCTGTTGCTCAGGGAACGTGAGCTGAACCGGCGGCGCGGTCCCGGCCGGGTCGAGCTGCCCACCCACCTGACCGTGTCCTCGCTGGTCACGCTCGCCTCCGACCCCAAGGCTCTGGCCCGGCAGATCCGCCGTCCCGTGCCGAGGAAGCCCGCCCCGCTGGCCCGCAGGGGCACCTCCTTCCACAGCTGGCTCGAATCCCGCTGGGGCCAGCAGCGGCTGATCGACGAGCTCGACCTGCCCGGTTCGGCCGACGAGACGGGCGAGGCCGACGAGGCCGCAGACATCCAGCTGGCCGAGCTGCGCGAGCGGTTCGAGGAGAGCGAGTGGGCGGACAGGGAGCCGCTTGACGTCGAGGTCCCGTTCGAGACCATGATCGCCGACCGGCTGGTCAGGGGCCGGATGGACGCGGTCTTCGAGACACCGGACGGCGGTTACGAGGTCGTCGACTGGAAGACCGGCAGACGGCCGAAGGGGAAGAAGGCCGAGGTCGCGGCGGCCGTACAGCTGGCGGCCTATCGGCTGGCCTGGGCGCACCTGGCGGAGGTCCCGCTCGGCCGGGTGAGCGCGGCCTTCCACTACGTGCGGCTCAACGAGACCGTACGGCCCGCCGACCTCCTCGACGAACGCGGCCTGGTCGCCCTCATCGAGTCGGTCCCCGCGATCGGTTGAACAGCTGACGTGTCAGGTCACGCCAACGCCTCGACCTCCGTGCCGGAGATCGTGTTCTCCCAGCTGTCCGGGCGGGAGGGGCATGGCCACGGTGGGCAGGTCCAAAAACGAGGCGTCGCCTGCGTCCTCCCCGGGAGGACAAGTCCGGGTGTCGTTCTGGTCAGCGGGGATTCCTGGAGATCTCACCGCGTCCGGTGGTGACCCACTCCATCGCCAGGACTCTTACGGAGTCGGGTGGAGGAGCGTAAGAGCCGCTCATGCAATGAACGGAATAATGGTTGTCCCCATTTATATGGGATATCGTCGAGCCGTGGAGCTGACGGTCGGGGAATTGTCCAGGCGTAGTGGTGTGGCCACCTCGACCCTGCGCTTCTACGAACGCAAGCAGCTCATAGTCAGTCGCCGTACGGCGGGCAATCAGCGACGTTACTCACGTGACACCCTTCGCAGGGTGGCCTTTATCCGTGCGTCCCAGCAGCTGGGGACCTCTCTTGCGGAGATCGGCTTCTACCTGTCCCTCCTTCCCGAGGGGCGTACGCCGACACGGGAAGACTGGGCCAAGCTTTCGGAATGCTACCAAAAAGACCTGAACGGCCGAATCCAGCGTCTTGAGTGGCTCCGCGACCGGCTCGCCGGATGTATCGGATGCGGTTGCCTGTCCCTGGGACTGTGCAAGCTGGTCAATCCGGATGACTGTCTCGGAGAAAACGCCTCGGGGGCGCGCAAACTCTATGAGCCGTGATCGAGGATCACATGCCGGGGGGCTACGCCGGAAAATCGTAATTTAGAGCCTTGTCAAGCACGCGGTGCGTTTTTCGGACTTGCGTGGCCAGGTGGTGGGTGAGGAGCCGCAGCCCCTCGGTGACGCGCTCGGCGCGGATGGAGCCGTAGCCGAGCACCAGCCCGGAGCGTGACCGGTCCTCGGCGCAGTATGCCTCCAGACTCTCGACGGCGACGCCCGACGCGCGCGCCTCCGCCGACATCCGGCCGAGATCGACGGGCACATCGGGCCTGAGCCTGGCGCACAGGTGCAGACCCGCGGCCGACGGCACAGGCTCGAACCAGTCGGTGAGGTCCTCGCGCAGCGCCGTGAGGACGCGTTCGCGGCGGTCCGCGTAGACGCGGGTCGCCTTGCGGACGTGCCGGGACAGTTCGCCCGAGTCGATGAACCGGGCGAGCGCGGCCTGCGCGGCGTGGTCGCCCTGCCAGTCGGTCAGCCGCCTGGCCGCGCGCAGCGCCGGGCGCAACGAGGCCGGGGCGACCAGGAAGCCGAGCCGCAGCATCGGCAGCAGCGTCTTGGAGAACGTGCCCACGTAGACGACCCGGCCGTCCCGGTCGAGGCTCTGCAGCGGGTCGAGAGGACGCTGACCGAAGCGGAACTCGCTGTCGTAGTCGTCCTCGACGATCACGGCGTCGTGGCGCGCGGCCCAGTCGAGCAGCGCGGCCCTCCGCGCCGGGGACATCGGCGTGCCCAGCGGGAACTGGTGCGACGGGGTGACGTAGACCAGCCGGGTGCCGGACGGGAGCGCGTCCACGTCGAGGCCTTCGTCGTCCACGGGCACCCCGCTGACCCGGGCGCCGAGGGAGGCGAACAGCAGCCGTGCCGGGGGATAGCCCGGCTCCTCAACGGCCACCCGGTCACCCGGCTCGATGAGGATTCGGCCGACGAGGTCGAGGGCCTGCTGCGCGCCCTGGGTGACGACGACGTCCCCGGCGTCGGCGCGCACCGAACGGGACAGGCCGACGTGGCGGGCCACGGCCTCCCGGAGGGCGGGGTGGCCCGCTGGCTCGCCGTACCCGGAGGTTCTGACCGTCGAGGCGCGCAGTTCGGCGGCGAGAAGGCGGCGCCAGGTGGCGAGGGGGAAGAGGCCACCGTCGGGTCTGCCGACCCGGAAGTCGTAGCGAGGGGGTTCGGGGCTTTCCGCGGTGTCGGGGAGATCGTCCCAGAAGGGGCGGGGACGCACCCCACGGCCCTGCGGGGCGCCACGCCGTACGGCTCCGGCGGGTGTGGTGGGTTCGGCGACGAAGGTGCCCGCGCCGACGCGGGGGAGGAGGAAGCCCTCGGCCGTCAGCCGTTCGTAGGCCGTGCAGGCCGTGTTGCGCGAGACGCCGAGGCGGCGGGCCAGCTCCCGCGAGGGCGGCAGCCGCTCCCCGGGACGGAGCCTGCCGTCCAGGATCGCCTCGCGGAGCTGCCGGTAGATGCGGGAGGCCAGGTCGCCGGGGCCGTCCAGGCTGACGTGCGGATCCACGCGGAGACCCTACATTGGCTCTTTCGGTTTCCGGGGAATTGGCCCTTCTGGGGAGCCAATCGAGGCCGTTGGATGGACTCGACCAACGGGGAAACAGCCGAGGAGTTATGTCTTGACCGTCGCCGACATGTGGTTCGACCCGAAGTGCCCCTGGGCGTGGAACACCTCACGCTGGCTGCTGGAGGTCGAACGCGTCCGTGACGTGGAGGTCCGCTTGCACGTGATGAGCCTGTGGCTGCTCAACGAGGGCAGGCAGGGCCTGGAGGAGTGGTACCGGCACTGGCTCACCGACACGCTCGGCCCGGTCCGGGTGCTCGTCGCCGCCGAGCAGAAGTACGGCACGCCCGTCCTGCGCGACCTCTACACCGCCTTCGGCGACCGGATCCACCATGGGAAGGTCCCGATCGGTCCCGGCCTGTACGGCGACGCGCTGGCCGAACTCGGCCTCGACCCGGGACTCGCCGAGGCGGCGGAGAGCACCGACCACGACGAGGCCCTCCTGCTGAGCCACCGGGCCGGTCTCGACCCGATCGGTGAGGACCTGGGCACCCCGGCCATCCACGTCCCCGGCCCCGACGGGCGGGTCAACGCCTTCTTCGGGCCGGTGGTCAGCCCGGTGCCGCGTGGTGAGGCGGCGGGCGGGCTCTGGGACGGTGTGCTGCTGGTCTCGGCGACCCCGGGCTTCTTCGAGCTCAAGCGGAGCCGTACGGAATCTCCCCGAGTCGACTGACCCGTTGCCTCCGCGTGACCGGCCACGCGGATGATCGCCCTTTCGTGGACGGGGGGAGTATGACGCGATTACCCTCCTCGGTATGACCAAGCGGATCACGATCTCCCTGCCCGACGACCTCGCCGACGAGGCGCAGCGCTCGGGTAACGCCTCCGGCTACATCGCCGAGGCACTGCGGGAGCAGCGTCGCATCAGGGAGGGCATGGCGGCCCTGGAACGGCTGTGGGGTCCCGGCTGGCAGGACGACATCACCGACGCCGACCGGGAGCGCGCCAACCGCCTGTTCGGCTCCGCGCGGGAGGTCGCGTGACCCCGGACGTGCGGGAGGCCGGGTGACCCCGGAGGACGACGGTCTGACCGGCCACGTCCTCGATCTCGACGCGGTCTGCCATCTGCTCGACGTCAGGAGCAACTACGGGCGTGAGATCGTCCGTCAGTCCGTGCTGCGCAACACCACACTCCTGCTGCCCGCGGCCGCCGCGCAGTGTGTGACGGCCCTGCGGCCCGAGCAGGCCGAGGCCCTGCTCGGGGTGCCGGTGGTGACGGTGGGGAGCCTGACGGCCGCCGACGTCGCGCACGCCGCCGGGCTCGGCCCGAGGATCGCGGCCAACCTGGAACGGCACACCCCGGGCCCCGTCACGGGAACCGACCTCGTGGCCGTTCTCGCCGCGGCCCATGCCGTACTGCTGGCCGAGTCCAGAGGCGGCTGGCGCGTCATAACCCCGGCCCCTCACCTCTACGACGACATTCCCGGCGTCCGGCTGGAAATCCTCCCCTGATTCTCCCGGCCGATTCCCCGGGTTTCCCTCCAGGGAGGGAAATGTTCGGATTTCCTGTCCTTGGGTCTTTCCCGATGAGAAGGGTGTGGGGTGCCGGTCGAAGCCCGACGTCACGTGGGGCGGAGGGGTGCGCACGCTCCGTCGCGGCGCATTCCCTGAATGTACGGGGACGTAATGGGGTTGTGGTGTTCACCGGTATTACCGCACGTGTTCACCTTGAATGTGAGAACACCTGGAAGGCCTCGCGTCAATATGGTGTGATAAATCTTACAAGGGGGTCGCTTTTAATATTTGAAATGTGATCATTGCCGATGAATCGCCCTGTGCGGGTGTATCCGTACCGATCGGAGTTCATCGGAATGCAGCTCAGGCGAAACCTCTCCTTGGCCGCCGCGTCGATACTCGCCGTGGTCGGCCTGGTCGCCTCACCCCCCGCGGCGTCGGCCGCCCCGCCGGACGGCGGCCAGTCCAGTGTCACCTCCGACGTCTTCCCCGGCGCCAGGCTCGGTGAGCGCGTCGGCCCCAAGGCCGTCAAGGACACCGGGAAGAACGCCGAGAAGCAGGAGGAGACCGCACGGGTCAGCCCCCAGCTGGTCGCCTGCGACGGTGACGGCACCAGCGGCAAGCGCGTCGAGACCCTGTACGTGCGCGAGGCGACGATGCCGGACCGCTACGCGCAGCTCCTGCCCATGTTCCGGGCCTGGCTGGCCAACGCCGACGACCAGTTCAACGACGCCGCCGCGACCTCCGACCGCAGCAGGCACATCCGGTACGTCACCACGGCGGTCAGCGGCGGCTGCGTCCCCGTCGTGCGCAACGTGGTGGTGCCCGCCGGTTCGCTGGCCACCTTCGACGCCGGAAAGACCGCCCTGCAGGCCCTCGGCTACAACAGCAACGACCGGCACTACCTCATGCTCACCGAGGCCACGGTGATCTGCGGTGTCTCCGACATCAAGAACGACGACCTGACCACCGGGTCGACCAACCTCAACAACGGCCTCGCCTTCTCCCGGGTCGACGCCAGTCCCAACTGCTTCGGGGCGAACGCCATCGCCCACGAACTGGGGCACAGCTTCGGCGCCGTGCAGCTCAGCGCGGCCCACTCGGACGGCTCCTGGCACTGCCTCGACCAGTGGGACATCATGTGCTACGGCGGCACGCCCACCTGGAGCTGCCTGCAGTGGAACGACTACCGGCTGCCCGACTGCAACCGGGACGACTACTACAACGCGGTCCCGACCGCCGGGAGCTACCTGGCCACGCACTGGAACGTGGCCGACAGTGCCTACCTCATCGCGGGTTCGACGGCCGACAGCGACCCCCATCCCAAGGTGGGCAACACCTACGTCATAACGAACGCCTCGACAGGGGGCGCGCTCGAACCCATCGGCGGCGCGACCACGGCGCTGACCGAGCTGAGCCAGCGCACCCGGGTGGACACCCCCAGCCAGAAGTGGCTGATGAGCTACAACACCGGACTGCAGTTCATCAACGTCGGCAGTCGCCTGTGCGCCGACAGCGCCTACAGCGGCACCACGCCCGGCACGACGCTGCTGCAGTACTACTGCAACGGCCAGGACGGCATGCGCTTCGCCTACCTGCAGACCGGCACGAACACCTACGCGATCTTCGACTGGCTCTCCGGGCTGGCGCTGACCGCGGGCGGCGCCTACCCGGCGGCCGTCACGCAGCAGACCTACACCGGCGCGGCCAACCAGCAGTGGGTGTTCAACCAGGTCACCGACGCCTCCCCGGTCAACGGCACCTCCTACTACCTGAACGGGTTCGCCAGCCACGACAACGTCGAGCCCGCCGGCGGTTCGACCGCCTCCGGCGCGCTGGTCACGCACAACGCGCCCTCCGGGGCGACCAGCCAGCGCTGGACCCTCCAGGCCAGCGGCTCCTACTGGAAGCTGGTGAACGTCAACAGCGCCAAGTGCCTCGACCTCGTCACGGCGAGCACGACCAACGGCACCCAGATCAGGCAGGCGACCTGCGGCAGCGGGACCAGCCAGCAGTGGACCCTGCAGAGGGTCGCCGACGGCACGTTCTACCTGGTCAACCGCTACAGCGCCAAGGTGCTCGACGCGCCGTCCGGCAGCGGGACGACCCTCGACCAGCAGACGATCACCGGTAACAACGACTCCGGCGCCGGAGTCATCGCGGGCAACGAGATCTGGTACCTCAACCAGGTCTGACCGGGATCCGTGCGGGCCGTCCGCCCCTCCCCGGACGGCCCGCACGGTCACGCGGTTACGGGTTTCCGCCATCGAGGTCGGAGGATCGCCTCCATGGTCACCACCCCGGGGCCCGCCTAGCGTTGCGGGCATGATCAGACTCAACGGCCTGCGCAAACGGTACGGCGACCGGACGGTGATCGACGACCTGTCCCTTGAGGTCAGGCAGGGCGCGGTCACCGGGTTCCTCGGCCCGAACGGGGCGGGGAAATCCACGACGATGCGCCTGATCCTCGGACTCGACCACCCGACCTCGGGCACGGCGCTCATCGGCGGCCTGCCGTACCACCGGATCAGGAACCCGCTGCGGACGGTCGGCGCGCTGCTGGACGCGCGCGCCCTGCACCCCGGGCGCAGCGGCCGGGCGCACCTGACGGCACTGGCCCGCAGCAACGGCATCCCGCGCCGCCGGGTCACGGAGGTCCTGGAGACGGTCGGGCTCGGGCAGGCGGCGCGCAGGCGGGCGGGCGCGCTCTCGCTGGGCATGAGCCAGAGGCTCGGTATCGCGGGCGCCCTGCTCGGCGACCCTGAGGTGCTCATGTTCGACGAACCCGTCAACGGCCTCGATCCCGACGGTGTGCGCTGGGTGCGCGACCTGATGCGCTCCCTGGCCGACGAGGGCAGGACGGTCTTCGTCTCCAGTCACCTGATGAGCGAGATGCAGCTCACCGCCGACCACCTCGTGGTGATCGGCAGGGGACGGCTCATCGCGGACGCGCCGCTGGCCGAGATCATCGCGCGCGGCTCGCTGGGCGCGGTGGTCGTCCGCACCCCGCACACGGACGACCTGGCCGTACGGCTCGGCGCCGCGGGCCTGCACTGGGAACGGCCGGGGGAGAACGAGCTGGTCGTCACCGGAGCCACGGCGGAGCGCGTCGGCGACCTGGCGCACGAGGCGGGCATCAGGTTGCACGAACTACGCCACCGCGAGGCCTCCCTGGAGCAGGCCTACCAGGAACTGACGGCCGACAGCGTCGAGTACGGCGCACGGAAGGGGCGGGCGTGAACACGTCGGTGAGAGAGCTGGCTCAGGCGATCGGCGGCGAGTGGGTGAAGCTGCGCTCGGTCCGCTCGACCTGGTGGTGCCTGGCCTGCACCACGGCGCTCATGGTGCTCGGCTCGCTGGCGATCGGCGGCGGGACGGTGACGGAGATGGTGCGCCGGGACCTGGCCGGCACTCTGTCCGCCAGCGACCCGGTGACCTCGGCGACGGCGTTCGCCCAGTTCGGCCTGGTCGCGCTGGCGATGCTGACGATCACCCCCGAGTACGCCTCGGGAGGCATCAGGACCACGTTGCAGGCGACGCCGATCCGGGGCCGGGTGCTCGCCGCCAAGGCGCTGGTACTGGCGCCGGTGACATTTGTCGCCGGGGTGGTCGCCGCAGGTGTGGCGACGGCGGTGGTCCACCTGGTGTTGTCCGCGGAGGTGTTCGGCGGCCGGGTGACGGCGCCGCCCGCCGAGGTCGTCCCCGACCTGCTGGGCGTGGGCGTCTTCCTCGCCCTGGTCTCGGTGACGACGCTGGGCGTGGGAGTCGCGACGCGCAGCGCGGCGGGCACCCTGACCACGGCGTTCATGCTGCTGATGGGCGCGCCGCTGCTGCTGGTGATGACGGGCACCTCGATCGGCTTCGAGGCCTCGCTGCGCATGCCGCTGTTCGCTGGCCTGGCCTTCATGGGCAGCTCGGACACCCCGATGGGCGGCCCGGTGCCCTACCCGGCCACGCAGGGGCTGGTGTGGCTGCTGGTCTGGGCGGCGGCCGCGACGGTCGCCGGCTATGCCGTACTGCGCCGCAGGGACGCATAGACTGCGCGCCCGTGTCAGGTAACCGGATCACCCGCGCCCTGGTCGGGGTGCTCGCGGGCGCCGTGCTGGGCCTCGTCGAACTGCTCTTCCTCTGCGCGGCGGCGCTCGTCCACCCGGTGCCCGCCGTACGGCCCGGCGTCGAGCGGATCCTGAACCGGCTGACCGCCCTCGAACGGGCGAGGCTGGCCGCCTGGTTCGACCACGAGACGACCGGGCACCCCCGGCGGGACGGCCGTCGCTATCTCGCCGTCCGCGCCCTCTTCGGTCTCCTCGCCGGGTACGGCAGCGCCGCCGGGCTGTTCCTCGGCGGGCTGTTCCTCTTCGGCGGCCTGTGGAACCTGGCCGGGGACAGGGCGCGGGCCGTACCGGTGCACCTGCCGGGGGTGCGGCTGGTGACCAGCGACGGGGTGCTCGGCCTCGCCGGAGGGACGGTCGTGCTGGCCCTGACCGTGCTCTGGCTTCTCGCCGCGGGGGCCGTGGAACGGCGCCTGGCCGACCACTTCCTCGGTCCCGGCACGCGGGAGTTGATGCGCAGGCGCATCGCCGAACTGACCGCGACCCGCTCGGGTGTCGTCAGGGCCGTGGACGACGAACGGCGCAGGATCGAGCGCGACCTGCACGACGGCGTGCAACAGCGGGGCGTCGCGCTGGCCATGCTGCTCGGCCGGGCCCGGGGCAATCCCGACCAGGCCAGGACCGCGGCGCTGGTCGAGGAGGCCTACGCCGAGTCGCGCCGCCTGCTCGACGAACTGCGCAGCGTGGCCTGGCGGATCTACCCGACCGCCCTGGACGAACTCGGCCTGCGCGCCGCGCTCGCCGGCGTCGCGGAACGGTCGCAGGTGCCGGTCACCGTGCACTACGGGCTGGCCGGGCGCCCCGCCTCCGCGATCGAGACGGCCCTGTACTTCGTCGCCAGGGAGGCGATCACCAACGCCGTCAAGCACGCGGACGCGCGTGAAATCCTGGTCGTCGTGGCCGAGGACGAACGGACGGTGAGCGTGACGATCTCAGACGACGGAGCGGGTGGCGCCGACCCCTCGGGCGGCGGACTGTCCGGCCTGGCCAGGCGGGTCCTGGCGCTCGACGGCACCTTCGACGTCCACAGCCCGCCCGGCGGGCCGACCAGGGTCGTCGCGACGCTGCCGAGAGACGTGCCGTGCGGCTGATCCTGGCCGACGACTCGGTACTGCTCCGCGAGGGCCTGGTCCGGCTGCTCGACGAGGCCGGGCACGAGGTGGTCGCGGCCGTCGGCGACGCGCGGGCGCTGCTCGACGCCGTCGAACGGCACCGCCCCGACGTGGCCGTGATCGACGTGCGGATGCCGCCGACCCACACCGACGAGGGGGTGCGCGCGGCCCTGGAGATCCGTGGGCGCAGGCCCGAGGTCGGTGTCCTGCTGCTGTCGCAGTACGTGGAGAAGACCTACGCCGCGACCCTTCTCTCCGGGGCGGGCGGACGGGTCGGATACCTGCTCAAGGACCGTGTCTCCGAGGTCGCCGACTTCCTGGAGTCGCTGGAGCGGGTGCACGCGGGCGGGACGGTCTTCGACCCGGAGGTGGTGCGCCGGCTGCTCGCCCGAACCACCCGCACCGACCCGCTGGACGGCCTGAGCGGGCGCGAGCGCGAGGTGCTCGGCCTCCTGGCGCAGGGCTTCGTCAACGCGGCGATCGCCGGACGCCTGCACGTGTCACTGAGCACCGTGGAGAAGCACATCAACGCGATCACGGACAAACTCGGCCTGCCGCGCGACCCCGGCTACAACCGCAGGGTGCTGGCGATCCTGCGCTACCTCGACGACTGAGTACGGCCCGGCCGGGGAAACGCGGATGCCGCGCCCGATGGGTCGGGCACGGCATCCGGTTCGTCTCCTCGCCCCCTGAAGGGGGCCGGACCCGTCAGGGCACCACCTCGTCACTGAACGGGGTGCGGTTGCCCGGATGGACAGGCGGTGGGAGCGGGCAGCGGTTCAGCCGACCCTGCTGGGTCCTGCGGTCCAGGCGACTCCGCTGGGGCCCGCGGTCCAGCCTGCCCCGCTGGGTCCTGCGGTCCAGCCGACTCCGCTGGGCCCTGCGGTCCAGCCGGGCTTGTGGGGCTCGCAGGGATTGTAGGGCTCGCAGGGCTTGCGGGGCTCATGGGGCTTGTGGGGCCCATGACACCGAGGCTTCTCAGGTACATGACACCCAGGAGGTCCCTCGGGCCCTCTGGGTCCTGCGGGTCCTCTGGGTCCTTCGGGTCCTTCAGGACCTGCGGGTCCTGCGGGTCCTGTGGGTCCTTCAGGACCAGTGAGGCCTGTGGGTCCTGCGGGTCCTTCAGGACCTGCGGGTCCTGCGGGTCCTGTGGGTCCTTCAGGACCAGTGAGGCCTGTGGGTCCTGCGGGTCCTTCAGGTCCTGCGGGTCCTTCAGGTCCTGCGGGCCCTTCAGGCCCTGTGGGTCCTGCGGGTCCTTCAGGACCAGTGAGGCCTGCGGGTCCTTCAGGACCAGTGAGGCCTGCGGGACCTGCGGGACCTGCGGGACCTGCGGGGCCGGCAGGGCCTGCGGGACCGGTGGCTCCGGCAGGGCCTGCGGGACCCCGCGGTCCGGCCTCGCGACCGGCAGGGCCTGCGGGGCCTGCGGGGCCGGCAGGACCGGCGGCTCCAGCGGGCCCGGGAGGTCCAGGAGGCCCGGGAGGCCCGGGAGGCCCAGGAGGTCCGGGAGGTCCGGGAGGTCCGGGAGGCCCACCCGGGGTTCCGGGGACACCCTGCGGTCCCTGAGGGCCTCGGGGCCCTGTCTTACCGTCGCGTCCATCCCGGCCATTGTGGCCATCCCGGCCGTTACGGCCATTGTGGCCGTTACGGCCGTTGTGGCACCTGCAATGCCTTCTCCAGCACCCACACCATCTGGAGGAGAGGCTGCCGATATGGAAAGTCTCACCGCGCGTGGCGAGGCCCGCGGGCTTGCCCTGCTGGGCGCTTTCCGAGCCAGGGGTCGCGGCGTTCGCCAGCGACTGGGAGGCAAGCGCGAGGAAAGTACCGATTGTCGCCGCCGTGGTGATCAATCCCCGTACGTACCTGCTGGAGTCGACGGTGGAAGCCCGTCCGGTACCACTAGAAGTCATCGCATTCCATGTCGTTGATGATTTCGGATACATGATCCGCCTGATGGCGGCAGGGGTGAAGTACCCGGTGATCGTTACAGTGATGCTTTTGGTTTATTAACGAAGATCAAAGAATTGACTGATGTGTTCTGTCGCTTATTTCGGCTTCTTGTGTCATATGGAAGGTGGATTTTATCCATATTTCTTGGATGGTCGCAGTTGTCGCCCAGCAGGAGAGATATGTGTGGATGGCGTGATAAATCACCCAGAGAAAAGCCCGGCTACCGGAGGAAACCGGCGCCGGGCATGTGAGCCGGACGGAAGCCAGGAGGGCCCAGGAGAGCCCAGGAGAGCTCTAGGAGAGCATCGCCAATGGGTTGGCGACCGGGACGTACCCGGCCCGGCGGTCGGCCGAGCGCGCCCACCGCACCGAGAGGTTGGCCTTGGCCGGCAGCGGCGCCCCGGCCAGCAGGTCCGCCAGCGGACGCGGCCACCCCCTGGAGCCCGCGTATCCGGCCAGCACCTCCCCGGCGACCGCCCACAGCTCCCGCACCGGGCCGTCGCCCGCCAGAGAGGCGGCGATCTCGGACAGATGGTTGACCATCAGGCAGTAGACCACCCGGTCCCACCCCGGCCCGGAATCGTAGGTGAGCGCCTCGGCGACCCGCGAGGGCAGCCCGGACAGGTCGTGCCTGCCCGCCACGAGCTTGGTCCCCTCCAGGTCGCGGAAGACCGCCTCGACCGGCGACCCCGACGCGTCCACGCCGACCAGCACGTTCTGCAGGTGCGGTTCGAGCACCACGCCGTGCTCCAGGTAGGCCTCAAGCACCGGAGGCGCGACGCACTCGACATAGGCCCGCCACCAACCGGCCGGGTCGGCGGGTCCAGATCCGGGCACGGCCAGCGCGCCACTCAGCAGCGGGGTCACCCCCGGCCTGCACACCGACCACGGGCTGGTACGGATGATCACACCGAGCCCTTCGAACAGCCGGGTGCCCAGGTTCGCCGAGCGGTAGCCGGGCTCGCTCAGCCAGCGCGTCCCGGGGAAGGAGGCGGCCAGGTCGTCGAAGACCGGCCCGAGGCGCCGGGTCAGCTCGACCGCTCCGGCCAGTTCGTACCACGCGTTCTTCCTGACGCAGTTGGTGATCCGCACATCCAGGCTGAACTTCAGGCACCGGTCGATCCCGGGGTCGTAGACCGTACGGACCGAGGAGGTGGGAACCGCGGGGCGGGAGCCGTACCCCAGGTCGACCAGGCGGCCGTCGGCCAGCGGCACGGCGAGGTCGTCGGCGAGCAGGTCGAGCTGCCACGGGTGCGCGGGCAGGATCGTGTACCCCTCGGGTGCCGGGCCGAGCTCGTCGAGCCGCCCGGTCTCACCCGCCTCAGCCAGCACGTCGTCGCGGACCCCGAGCAGCCGGAGCGGGAAGCTCGCGTGCGCCTCGGGCGCGTAGCGCAGCCAGCCCGCCCCGTCGTGGGCCTTGGGACTCGGATGGAACGGGTGCCCGAAGACCAGCCGCTGCTCGGAGGCCAGCCACGGGTCGGCCGGTTCCCGCCCGCTCCGCCTGGCCGCGAGCAGCGCCGCCATGGCCCGCCTGCTCGCGCCGACCTGGGCGGCGAACTCCTCGTTCGTCCCGCCCAGCTCGCTCTCCACGAGCCCGACGAGCCGGTCGGCGTCGAGCGGGCGCCAGTCACCCCCGTCGAGCCAGTCAGGGCGGCCCGCCAAGCGCAGCGCGAGCCCGCCGTGCGTCCTGGCCCGCAGCACGGTGCCGCCGACCCGCAGCAGCACGTACGGCTCGGCGTGCCAGACCTGTCCGCGAGGCCCGGCGACCTCCCTGACGCAGCAGCGCAGCAGCGCGGCGAGCGTCGCCTCCTCGGCGACGGCCGCGGGGGAGACGGCCGCGGAGCAGGGGTCGAGCGCGAGGCCGGTCATGGAATCCTTCGCATCGTCATGTTCTGGATGGCCGCAGGAGGGTGGCGCAGGTAGTTGGGCCCGCTGGTGCCGTAGAACTTGTTCACGTCACGGGCCCCGGTACGCGCCTTGTCGACCAGGGTTCCGGCGACGATCATCGACTTGCCGACGAGCCTGGCCGCCTCAAGGGTCCTGGCCCGCAGCAGCCGGGCCATCGGGTCGTCGCCGTACTCGGCGAGCGCCTCCCCGAGCGTGTCGCGGACCAGCAGGCAGGCCCGCGCCGGCGGCAGCGCGCAGAAGGCGACCGCCGCCGCGGCCAGGTGCAGCGTGATCGTCACGAACACGTCGGCGAGCGCGTGCGGGTCGTCGGTCAGCATCCGCTCGTCGGTGAAGTCCGGCACCGCGACGCCCTCGGCCAGCAGCCGGTCCGGTGAGGTCAGCAACCCGTCGTTGTCCTTGACCAGCAGCCTGGCCGGACCGTTCCCCAGCACCAGGGCCAGGTTCTGCTGGTGGGCCTCCAGGGCGGTGCCGTACCGGACGAAGAGCCGCACCTGGAAGCCGAACAGCAGCCTGAGGTAGGCGCCGAGCAGCGCCGTGACGTCCCCGCCGTACCACCGTCCGGCCAGCTCCTCCACGACGGGCACGCCCCGGGGGGTCGGCGCGGGCAGCGCGGCCACCGGGACGATCTCGCCGGGTGGCAGGCGGCGCAGGAGCCAGCCGAGATACTCGTGGTCCGCGTGGCCGTAGGTCTGCTCGTCGGCCAGCAGCACCCCCGGGTGCGGCAGCCGCCGCAGCAGCAGCTCCGCCCTGGCGCCGTCGGCGAGCGTGCCCGGTTTGATGGAGCGCCGGTTGCGCAGTCCCAGCGTGCTGGTCGGCAGCGGCAGCTTCACGTGCGTGCCCGCGTCGAGCGCGACCGTGCGCGTCGACAGCGTCGGCCTGACCTCCAGGTACGGCCGCGCCCCCACGACCGCCCACGGGATCTCCTCGACCACGGGAACGGTGAGCGGGTGCACGGGGAAGAGCACATGTGTGCGCGCCAGGGACGACGGCAGCCCCACCTCCGCGAAGCCCGGCGCGTACGGCATGGCCGCGCCGCGCGCCCGTTCCCGGGGCACGGCCGCCCAGCGCAGCTCGAAGGAGGGCGCGAACTCCGGCGCGTAGGCCGTCAGCTCGTCGTCGGACAGCCCGTTCCTGCACCGCGCCGTCGGATAGACCGGATGGTCGACGAAGGCGGCCAGCGTCTCGTACCGTACGGCGTCCAGCCGCTCCCCGGGCCCGGCGGCGGCCAGCAGGCCGAGCACCCGCTCCCGGTGGGCGGCGTGCAGCTCCAGGGCGCGCAGCGCCTGCTCGCACTCCTGGGCGAACGCCTCGATCCCCGGGCCGTCCTCCGGCGGGGCGACCTCCCCGAGGGTCAGCAGGACCTCGCGCAGGCCGAGCGTCTCCTCGGGGGCGACCACGAAGTCCTGGAAGAGCGACCCCGGCACCAGGCGCACCCCGCGCCCACCGGCCAGGGCCAGTGTGACGCCGCCCCTGTTCCCGGTGATCCGCCCGGCCAGGCCGCCGTAGTCCTCGCGCAGCAGCGCGTCCAGGACACGCGCGGCGAGGTACCGTTCCCGCGCGGTCACGCGATCACCCATGGTCTGTCCGCCGCGAAGGCCGTCAGGGCGGCGTCGACGCTCACCCGGTCGGGCCCGATCGCGCGGACAACCCCCAGATAGTCACGGTTGGTGTTGGTCGGTTCGATCCGGTCGCCGACGGCGCGCAGCGGCCGGTGCCAGAGCCTGACCCGGGCGCCGGGGGAAGGGGCGACCGCTCCCGGAGCGGAGACGACGGTCCCGGCCCGCTCCGCGACCACGCTCAGCGCGGTCCCGTGCTCCCGGGCACCGCCCAGGTCCCCGGCCGGCAGGCCCAGGTGGACGCCGAGGATCCTCTCGAACAGCGGAACGCCGAGCAGGTTGCCGAGCAGGAGGTCGCAGTGGTCGCCGATCACGCGGTAGTTGACCTCGATGATCCTGGGCCCCGCCTGCGTCATCACGTACTCGGTGTGACAGGCCCCGAAGCCCACGCCGAGCGCGTCCAGCGCCCGCAGCACATGGCCTGCCGCGGGCGGAGGCTCCCAGTCGAGTCGTTCCTCGACGAAGTACGGCAACGGCCCGAGCGTCGTCCTGAAGCCGCCGAGCACCCGTGTCCCGCTCCCGTCGCCGAGCGTTTCCAGCGTGTGCAGTGGGCCTTCGAGGTACTCCTCGACGACCAGCGCCTCACCGGGCCGTCTGGCGCCGATCGCGTGCAGGGCCTCTTCGAGCTCACGGTCGTCCCGCACCAGGACGACGTCCTCACTGGCGACGCCCTCGCGCGGTTTGACGACCGCGGGAAACGGCACGTCCCGGGGTACGGGGTCGCCGGGGGCGAGCCGTACCGAGCGGACGGTCTCGACGCCCGCCTCCGCCAGGCGCGCGCGGGTGAGGGCCTTGTTCTTCGCGGTGACGCAGGCCCGCCAGTCCTTGCCGGGCAGGCCGAAGTAGGCCGCGGCCAGGGCCGTCTCGGCCTGCAGGTGGTCGGAGTTGGAGAAGATCGCGCCGGGCGTGTGGTGGCCGGAGACGGTGTCGATCACCGCGCGGGCGTCACGGACGTCGCAGCCGAGCACCTCGGCCCCCGAGTCCCGATGGTGCTCCGGTCTGTCGGTCAGAACGGTGACGTCGCAGCCCAGCGCGCGTGCCGCGGGCAGGAATCCGTCGGTGACCGAGTCGGTCGGCTTGAGCGCGGTGAGGTACAGCCGCATGGGACCCCCGGAATCAGGTAAGCCTAACCTAACTCGCCGCATCCTAGCCGTACAGAGATCATGTCGCTCGGCTGACTGGATATTCACCGCATATGCCCGGCTTGCCGCTCCCCGGAAAGCCGTCCACGGCGAGCGTCGTAGGATGCCAGTCGATCTGGGAGACGGGGAAGAACGTGGACATCACCACCCAAGAAGGACTGCTGGGGCCGCTGCTTCTCGCGCGCAGCGCGATCGACCGCTCCGCCGCGCTACGCGGTGACGCCGAGTGGCTCGAACGCGCGTGGGCCGACGGCGCGACCCGGGTCGTCGTGGTCGACGACGGGCGGGCGCTGGTCAGGCGGCACGGAGACGGGGTCGATCTCGTCCTGCTGCCCACGGACGAGGCGCCGCAGGGGGAGCGCTACCTGCTCGGCCTGGACGCCGAGGGGATCGCCTACTTCGCAGTCTCGGGATCGCTCCCGGCCGACGGGCCCGCCGCGCTTCCCGGGCGGATCGTCTCCGCCGTCGCGCTCTCGGCCATCGAGGAGGGGGCGGACGTCGTCGCCGGGCTGCGGCAGGTCGGCTCGCTGCTGGGGGACCTGGACGCCGGGCTGCTGGTCTACGCGGTCGCGCTTGAGGCCTGGCACGCCACCCACGCCTTCTGCCCGCGCTGCGGGAGCCGTACCGAGACGCGCTCCGGCGGGCACGTGCGGGTCTGTCCCGAGGACGGCAGCCAGCACTTCCCCCGGGTCGACCCCGCGGTGATCATGCTCGTGCACGACGAGGCGGACCGGTGCCTGCTGGCCAGGGGGCCGCAGTGGCCCCAGGGCCGTTTCTCGGTGCTCGCGGGCTTCGTCGAGCCGGGGGAGTCACTGGAGCACGCGGTGGCCAGGGAGGTCGCCGAGGAGGTCGGCGTGCGCGTCGTCGAGCCCCGCTACCTGGGCAGCCAGCCGTGGCCCTTCCCGCGCAGCCTGATGCTCGGCTTCATCGCGCGGGCGGTCACGACGGAGTTCACGGTCGACCAGGAAGAGATCGCCGAGGCCCGCTGGTTCAGCCGCGCCGAACTGCGGGCCGCGCTGGACAGCGGCGAGGTGCTTCCGCCGCCCGAGGTCTCGATCGCCAGGAGGCTGATCGAGACCTGGTACGGCGAGCCTCTTGCCGGAAACTGGTGATCAGGCGTTCAACCGGGCCTTGACCTCGATCACCGAGGGATTGGTGAGGGACGTGCCGTCCTCGAAGAGCACGGTCGGCACGGTCTGGTTGCCGTTGTTGACACTCTCGACGAACTGCGCGGCGTCGGGGTTCTGCTCGATGTCGATCTCCCGGTAGGAGATCCCCTCGCGGGTGAGCTGGGACTTCAGCCGCTTGCATGGGCCGCACCAGGTGGCGGTGTAAACCGTCAGCGCCATTTCGTGAGATTTCCCCTCGTGAGATGTTCAGCGCTCAGTGGCAACAAAGTGAGAGCCGTTCATCTTCCCGTCGCCTGGATTTCCGTCGGTCAGAGGAGCTTGCCCGCGATCCAGTCCTGGACCGTCTCGGCGACCCCGGGAAGCCGGTACATCGGCGTGCTGTGCTCGCTTCCCGGCTCGGTCAGCACCGTCATGCTCACACCGACGGCCTTGAGCCGCTCCTTGAGCCGCAGACTGTGCTCGGCGGGCACGAACTCGTCCTGGGAATGTACGGCCAGCTCCGGCACGTCGCCCTTGCTGGCGTGCCTCGGGACCTCCATGCTGGCCCAGATCTTCGGGCACTTGACGGGTTCGCAGCCTCCGGCGAGCTGGATGGCCGACTCACGCAGCTTGCGCTTGTTCAGGTCGAAGACGTCGGTCGCGCCGTCCTCGTAGGCCAGCATCGGCGAGGTCACCGGTGAGATGCCGACGACCCCGCGCAGGCCGGGCAGCCCGTCCCCGTAGGTGCCGACGGCGGAGGCCAGGTGCCCTCCCGCGGAGAAACCGACGACCACGTAGTTGTTGGGGTCGAAGGACCACAGGGCGGCGTGCCTGCGGGCGGTGGCGATGGCGTCCAGCGCGTCGGTGCGCTGCGCGGGCCAGGCCGCGTCACCGGACAGGCGGTAGTTGATGTTGAAGACCGTGTAACCCTGCTCGGCGTAGCTGGTGGTGATCGCGGTCATGTACTTCTTGTCGCCGCTCGACCACCAGCCGCCGTGGATCAGGAAGACACCGGGCCGCTTGAGGCCGTCGGTCTGGTGCCAGACGTCCATCCGCTGACGGGGGTGCGGGCCGTACGCGACGGTGTTGATGACGGTGCCGTCGAGCAGCGGGTTGTCGGTCGAGGCGACCCTCGGGGTCGCGGTGGCCGACGGCTTCTTCGGCTTGGCGGTCGCGCCTGCGGACGGTTTCGCCGTCGGGCTGGGCGTCGGCTTGGCGGTCGAGGTGGCCGACGCCGAGGTGGTCGTGGACGGCTCGGGGCTCGGATCGGCCTTCCTGGCGGAGTGCTTCGCCTTGGTGGAGTGCTTCGTCCTGGCCTTGCGCGTGGTGGTCGCCTTCGAGGCGGTGATGGACGCGCCGCCGTAGTGCGCCAGCGTGGCGGGGGAGGCGTGCGCCGCGGAGGATGTCTGTAGCGCCACGGGGCCGATCACCAACGCCGCCAGGGCGAGAGCGCTCACGGTCGCCGCGGTTCTCACAGGTTTCTTCCTTCCCTCGGACCCCAAAATCCCCCCTCATTGTGGAGGAACTGCCCTTTTTACGCATCTTCTGGAACGACGTAGGTTGACGGCGGCATGTTGCCAGAATGGGCGGAGCTTGGCCACCGACTGCCAGGATGTTCACAGCTGGCCTGTACAACCCGTGTAAGGAGTCCCCGTGGTCACAGACGACGTCCTGGCGGGACTGGATCCGGAACAGCGGGCGGTGGCCGAGGCGGTACGCGGACCGGTCTGCGTGCTCGCCGGAGCGGGGACCGGCAAGACCCGGGCGATCACCCACCGCGTCGCCCACGCGGTGCGCAGCGGAGTGGTCGACGCCCAGAGCGTGCTGGCCGTGACATTCACCACACGCGCCGCCGGTGAGCTCAGGCAGCGGCTGCGCGCGCTCGGCGCCCCGGGGGTGCAGGCCCGTACCTTCCACGCCGCCGCGCTGCGCCAGCTCACCTACTTCTGGCCGCGCGTCATCGGCGGAGACCCGCCCAAGGTGATCGAGTCGAAGTTGCCGCTGCTGGCCGACGCCTTCCGACTCGTCAGAAGGGCCCCGGACCGGGCCGAACTGCGCGACGTCGCGGGCGAGATCGAGTGGGCCAAGGCCACCCAGATCGGCCCCGAGGACTACGCCGAGGCCGCGCGAAAGGCGGGCCGTACGCCGCCGGTGCCCGCGGAGGAGGTCTTCCGGCTCTTCGACGCCTACGAACGGCTCCGCCGCGAACGGCACCTGGTCGACTTCGAGACCATCCTCGAACTCACCGCCGCCGTGATGACCGAGCACCGTGAGGTGGCGGCACAGATCCGCCAGCAGTACCGCTACTTCGTCGTCGACGAGTACCAGGACGTCAACCCGCTGCAGAAACTCCTGCTCGACACCTGGCTCGGCGGACGCGACGACCTGTGCGTGGTCGGCGACCCCAACCAGACGATCTACTCCTTCACCGGCGCGACCCCCAGATATCTGACCGGCTTCTCCGTCGAGCATCCGGAGGCGGCCGTGATCAAGCTGGTCCGTGACTACCGCTCGACCCCCCAGGTCGTCTCCCTGGCCAACAGGCTGATCGACCGGTCGAAGAGCCCGCACCGGCTCACGCTGGTCGCACAGCGCCCCGACGGTCCGGAACCCGGCTTCACCGAGTACGACGACGAGCAGGCCGAGGCCGCGGGGGTGGCACGCGCGATCCGAGCCCTCGTCGACGGCGGTGTCCCGTCCCGCGAGATCGCCGTGCTCTTCCGGGTCAACGCCCAGTCGGAGGCCTACGAGCAGGCCCTCACCACGGTCGGCGTGCCCTACCTGCTGCGCGGGGCCGACCGCTTCTTCGAACGCCCGGAGGTGCGCCACGCCGTCGTCCTGCTGCGCGGCGCCGCCCGCTCGGCCGCGCGGGACGACGAACTGGCCCCGACCGTCAGCGACATCCTCGCCGGAATCGGCCTGACCCCCGTGCCGCCGGGCGGAGGTGGGGCCCGGGAGAAGTGGGAGTCGCTCAGGGCCCTCGCCGACCTCGCCGAGGACATGGCCGCCGAGGGCGCCGACCTGACCGCCTTCGTGGCGGAGCTGGAGCGCAGGGCGGGCGAACAGCACGCGCCGCCGGTCGACGGCGTGACACTGGCCTCCCTGCACGCCGCCAAGGGCCTCGAATGGGACGCCGTCTTCCTGGTCGGTATGACCGAGGGCATGATGCCCATCGTCTACGCCAAGACACCGGAGCAGATCGAGGAGGAGCGCCGCCTGCTGTACGTCGGCGTCACCCGGGCCAGAGAGCACCTGGCGCTGTCGTGGGCGTTGGCCCGCTCACCCGGCGGGCATCGCTCCAGGAGGCCCTCCCGCTTCCTCGACGGCCTCACAGGACGTTCCGGAGGGTCCGGCCGTGCGACGTCGGCCTTCGCCGCGTTCGTGTCCGGAGGGGCGTCCCAGGGTTCGGCTTCAAGAAGGTCCGCCGGGCGTCGCGAGGTGGCCACGCCGATCAACTGCCGTGTCTGCGGCAGGACCCTCGCCGCAGCCGCCGAGCAGAAGCTCGGCAGGTGCGCAACCTGCCCGGCCGACTACGACGAGGCCCTGCTGGAGAGCCTCAAGGCCTGGCGTGCCTCGGCCGCCAAGGAGGCCAAGGTTCCGGTCTACGTGGTCTTCACCGACGTCACCCTCCAGGCCATCGCGGAGCGAGCCCCGGCCACAGAAAGGGACCTGCTCTCTATAACCGGGATAGGACGCGTCAAAATGGACCGGTACGGCGAGGCGGTGCTGGCTCTCTGCCGTGCCGCCGCAGACCGGACGGAGGACGTGTGAACCAGGCTCTCAAGGAGTTGCTCGACCTGCTGGACCTGGAGCAGATCGAGTTGGACATCTTCCGGGGACGCAGCCCCGCCGAGGACGTCCAACGGGTCTTCGGCGGCCAGGTCGCCGCCCAGGCGCTGGTCGCGGCGGGCAGGACCGTCCCCCCGGAGCGTCACGTCCACTCGCTGCACGCCTACTTCATCAGGCCGGGCGATCCGGCGGTGCCGATCGTCTACAACGTGGAACGCGTCCGGGACGGCCGTTCCTTCACCACCCGCAGAGTCGTGGCCATCCAGCACGGCAAGGCGATATTCACCATGTCGGCCTCCTTCCACATCGACGAGCCGGGCCTCGCGCACCAGGCGACGACGATGCCCGAGGTGCCCGGCCCCGAGGAACTGGCGCCCTTCCCGGAGCGGATGCGGCAGGCCCTGGCGGACATGCCCGAGGACTCCCCCTGGCGGGAACTGCTGGCCAGGCCGCGTCCGCTCGACGCCCGCTACGCCACACCTCTTACCTGGGAGGCCCTGCGGGATCCCTCGCTGAGCCGTTCCACGACGAACGTCTGGTTCCGCTACGAGTCGGAGCTGCCCGACGACCCGCTGCTGCACGTGGTGCTGGCCGCCTACACCTCGGACTTCACCCTGGTGGACACCGTGCTGCTGGCCCACGGCCAGGCCTGGGGAACCCCCAACGTCTCCGGAGCCTCGCTGGACCACGCCATGTGGTTCCACCGCCCCTTCCGCGTCGACGAGTGGATGCTGTACGCCCAGGAGTCGCCCTGGTCGAGCTCCGCCCGAGGCCTGGCGAAGGGGGAGATGTTCACCCGGTCCGGGGAACTGGCCGTGTCGGTGGTCCAGGAAGCCATGATCCGTGTGAGTTAGTGGTAAAACTGCAGGTAGAAAATATGTTGCCCCTCCCTGTCGCCGGGGTTTAGGGTCATGCTCAAGCAAGTCGGACGCTCCTGTCCGACGATCCACGAATGGAGGTGAGTCCGCTGTGAAGAACATTCTGATGCCGTCCCAGTCTGGGCTTACCTTCATGACCCCTGCCATGACCCTGTCGTTCGGCACGTGCGCCATCCTCGCCGATGGTGCCGCGGCCAGACTCCGACAGGAGATCCAGGTCCAGCGGGAGGCCCAGCTCCGGCAGGACACGACTGTCCGTACCCAAGTTCTCGGCAGCCGACCGGCCACTCCGGCCGCCTTTAAGGCGGCAGGCGCAGGCGCCGTTCTGGCTCCTGAGGGCGGCAGCTACGCACTGACCAAGCACACCGGCAATGGTGGACGGCGTGGTCCGTATTCCTGGAGGCAACCTCCGGTCATAACCTGACCGAAGAAGAGCCTTCAGGCCGCGGATCCGCACCCAGGATTCGCGGCCTTCTTGTTTGTCCGCGTTGTTCCTGTCCCCCCACCTAGAGGTAATCGAAGACCAACACCTAACTGAGAGGTGAAGCAGATGGGGGCCCAGACGATCATGGACCTGATCGACGAAGCCGCAATCCCCTGTCGTACCGACCCCGACCTCTGGTTCGCGGAGTCTCCGGAGGACGTGGAGTTCGCCAAGGCACTCTGCGGAGGCTGCCCGATCCAGCAGGCCTGCCTGGCCCGCGCGCTTGAGCGCGAGGAGCCGTGGGGTGTCTGGGGCGGCGAGCTCATCCTGAGGGGCGCCATCGTCCCGAGGAAGCGCCCGCGTGGCCGTCCCCGCAAGACCCCCGTCGCCGCCTGACCGGCGCGGAACCTGATCAACCAAAAAGACCGTATGTCCCGAAAGGACCACTTCCGATGATCTACCCCAACAGCGCCACCGCCGGTTTCGACATGCTGCCTATGCAAGAAGAACTGGTGAGGGACCGAATACGAACCCTTCACCGGGAGGCGGAGGAGCAGCGCATCGTGACAGGCATACTGCGCCTGAGGCGCGCCCGCCGGAACGCGGAACGCGCCTCGGCCCGGCTGCGGCACGTACTCCTGCGCCTCGTCTGATCGCCACCGGCCACCGTCGATCGCCGTTGATCACCATTGATCAACGGCGCTCGCCGGCGATGGGCGCCGGTCAACGGTGATGAACGCCGGTAAGCGGCGCTCGCCGGTGGCCAACGGCGATGAATGCCGGTGAACACCGCTCAGTTCGGCTCTGGTAAGCGACGCGCGGCACGGATCCACGCCGCGCGTCGCCGCCGGGCGTGGGCGCCCCCCCCGGGTTGAAAACCACCCGGGACGCTCAACAGCCAACAACACCCGCCCCCCCCCCCGCCCGGGGGTCCCGGCGGGCCCGGCGGGGCCGGGGGCGGCGCGGGCGGCGCGCCGCGGGGGGCGCCCGCGGGGGGGGC